>NZ_CACRYJ010000017.1 GCF_902703175.1 Occultella aeris
CCGCTGCTCTACCTCACCGACCCCGAGCTCTACACGGTGCCGCTCGCGCTGCGGCAGTTCATGAACGCGGAGGGCTTGAGCTCGTGGGGGCAGATCTTCGCGATGTCGACGCTGTCCCTGGCCCCGGTCGTCGGCTTCTTCATCGCGGGCCAGAAGTACTTGGTGGACGGAATCGCCACCACCGGAATCAAATGATCGATCAGGAGTTGAGGATGGACCTCGCAGCAATCACGCTCGCGTCGAACGAGAGCGCCCGGATCGCCCACGGGCTCGACCTGGTGACGCGCGCGCTCACGGCCACCGGGACCACGGTGCGTCGTGACCCCGAGCTGGCGCCCCGTTCGAGCGACACCCTGCGGATGCTGGTGGGCGTGCGCAGCGCGGACTCACCGATCGGCACCCTCGAGGAGCAGGACGTCCTGCTCTACAACACCGGAGCCCCTGGCGAGGGCGGGTTCTACCTCGCGCACCTGCCCGGCGGGCTCGTGGTGGTCACCGGAGGCGACGACGCGGGCGTCCTGTACGGCTGCCAGGAACTGGCTCGCGTCATCACCCGCACCGGCGGAGTGCCTCGCGACCTGGACCGGGGTGAGACTCCGGACATGACCCTGCGCGGCCCGGCGATCGGGCTGCAGAAGACCGAGGTGGAACCGCCGCGCCAGGTCTACGAGTACCCGATCACGCCGGACCGGTTCGAGTGGTTCTACGATCGCGAGCACTGGCTGACCGTGCTCGACGAACTGTTCGAGCACCGCGCGAACGTGATCTACCTGTGGAGCGGTCACCCGTTCTCCTCGTTCGTGGCCCTGCCCGACTACCCCGAGGCGCAGGAGGTGACCGACGACGAACTCGCCCTGAACGCCGCGACCCTGAGCTGGCTGACCGAGGAGGCCGACCGCCGGGGCATCTGGATCGTCGTCAAGTTCTACAACATCCATATCCCGCTGCCGTTCGCCGAGCACCACGGCATCCCGTTGCGGCAGCCCCGGCCGACGCCACTCACGAGCCGGTACACCCGGGCGGCGATCGGCGCCTTCGTCGCCCGGTATCCCAACATCGGTCTGTACACGTGCCTGGGTGAGGTGCTGCAGGGCGATCTCTACGGCCAGGAGTGGCTGCTCGAGACCATCATCCCCGGCGTGCTCGACGGGGTGGACGCCGCCGGCCTGGCCGAACTGCCGCCGTTGATCCTGCGTGGGCACGCCATCGACCCGCATCCGGTCGTGACAGCCGCCCGCGAGGTCTATCCCCGGCTGTACACCGAGGCCAAGTACAACGGCGAGTCGCTCACCACCTGGAACCCTCGCGGCGAGTGGCAGGAACAGCACAGGTTCCTCGCCTCGCTCGGCAGCACGCACATCGCGAACGTTCACATCCTGGCGAACCTCGAACCGTTCCGATTCGGTGCCGTCGGCTTCATCCAACGCAGCGCGCAGGCGATGAAGCACCGCCTGAACGCGCAGGGCCTGCACCTGTATCCGCTGTTCTACTGGGACTGGCCGTGGTCGCCCGACCGCGCCGAACCGCGGCTGCGGCAGATCGAGCGGGACGCCATCTGGTTCCATGCCTGGCTCCGCTACGCCTGGCGGGCGGACCGTGACCCCAGCGCCGAACAGACCTACTGGACGGCCGTTCTGGCCGAGCAGTACGGCAGCGAGGAGGCCGGCGCCGCCGCGCTCGCCACCTACGAGGCGATGGGCCAGATCGCACCGCTACTGGTCCGCCGGGTCGGCATCACCGAGGGCAACCGGCAGACCCTGAGCCTGGGGATGACCCTCAGTCAGCTCCTCGAGCCGGAGGCCCACCGGACCTGGCCCGATCTGTGGCAGTCCCACGCACCGGGCGGTGAGCGGCTGCAGGAGTACGTCGAGCGCGAACTGCGGGGTGAGGCGCATCTCGGTGAGACGCCGATCGACGTGGCCGCCGACGTCCGCCACTTCGCCGCGCTCGCCACCCGGGCCGCGGACTCGGGCCGCCCGCACGTGCGGCTCGCTGCCGGGGAGTTCGCCCGGCTGCGCCAGGACGCGCACGCCCTCGCCCTGCTCGCCGAGTTCTACGCGCTGCGGATCGAAGCCGGGGCCCTGATCCTGCGAGCGCGCTCGCAGGCGTTCCGTGGCGAGCGGACCGACATCGCCGAGCTCGAGCATGCCGCCGAACTGATCGAGGCCAGCGTGGCCCACTACCGCGACCTGGCCGACCTCACCGACGCCACGTATCTCTACGCCAACAGCATGCGCACCCCGCAGCGACGGGTGCCGTTCCGCGACGGCAGGGCCTACGGCCACTGGCGCGAGTGCCTGCCCGAGTTCGAGGAGGAGAGCGCGGCCCTCACCGCGGCCGTCCGCTCGGTCGCCGAGCGGGGCTGGCCGCTGCCGGGCTCGGGTCCCGGTGCGGATGTGGTCCCGTTCCGCGCCGCACCGGTCCAGGTCCGGCCGGGCACCGCGTTCGACCTCGACGTGGGACAGTCCGTTTTCAGCGACCGGAGCATGCTGATCGAACGGGTCGCCCCGGAACTCGCCGGCACCCGGGCGTTCCGGATGCCCGTCGAGCGGTCGGCGAACGGGCCGGCCGACCTGGAGCTTGACCTGCCCGCCGACGCCCATCTGCTCGTGGGCTACGTCAAGAGCCCGGACCCGCAGTGGCTGCAGGTCCCCGATCTCGAGGTCAACACCCACGCGGACGACCAGGGCGGGCTCGACCCCGTGCTGCGGTCCGCGATCGAGGTGTCCATCCCGGCCGCGCGGTCCGACGAGGCCCAGCGGCTGCTGATCGACGTGCATGCGTTCGCCTTCACCGCGGGTCGACACATGTTCACCCCCGGGCCGGGTGCGTACCTGGTGCTCGGTGCGGTCGTCGCCGATCAGGAGTTCACCCGCCGCGACGCCGCGGACGCGTCCGTCGGTCCACCCGATCTGCTCCAGCACCTGCTGGCTGCCCGGTCGGCCGAGGAGGTCACGGCATGAACCGCGACCTCGAGTTCGCCCCGTGGCGCTTCTGGGCCGAGGCCGACGACCAGGAGCAGGCCGACCAGCTCGGCGTGCAGCGCGCGATGTCCGAAAGGCGTCCCGAGCACCGATTCGCGGAGAAGTGCTTCATCTCCGCGCTCGCCTCCATCCAGTGCGACCAGCTCGTGATGGGCCGCAGCAGCTACATCGCCGCCGGTGCACTGGTCACGGGCACCATCGAGATGGGCAGTCACAGCACGATCAATGCCTACTCGATCGTCCGGGGTCCGGTGCGACTCGGCCGTGCGGTCCGGGTGGGTGCGCACACCTCCGTCATCGGCTTCAACCACACGATGACCGACCCGGACATCGAGGTGTTCCGCCAGCCGATCAGCGAACGTGGGATCGAGATCGGCGACGACGTGTGGATCGGTTCGCACTGCGTGATCCTCGAGGGGGTGCGGATCGGGGACCGGTCCGTGATCGCCGCCGGCGCGGTCGTCACCAAGGACGTGCCCGCCGGCGCCGTGGTCGGCGGTAATCCCGCCCGGGTGCTGCGCTGGCGCGTCCCCGCCCTGGCGCCGAGCGACGCCACCGCAGCGTCGGGATCCACCAGGCCCGCGACCGACCTGGAGCAGTCACTGCACGCCTTCGGTGACCTCGCCCGCGACCAGGCCACGCAGGTGCTGGCCCGGGCCTGGGACGCCGAGACCGGGCTGTTCGCCGACAAGCCGGGCGGCCCGGCCACCGTGCGGGCCCAGTGCGACGCGGTCGAGATCGCCGACCTGCTCACCGGAGCATCGCCACCGCAGCGCTCGCGCGAGGAGACGGTCGCGATGCTCCGCGGCTGGCAGGACCCCCGCACCGGGCTGGTCGGAGAGCTCGGGCGCCCCGACACCGGGACGCCTCCGGACCTCACCGACCCCGACGCCGCTTACCACGTGCTGAGCGTCGGCTACGCGCTCGACATCCTCGGCAGCTCGTTCCCGACGCCGGTCCACGCTGTGGCGGGGCTGTCCGCCGACGACATCGTGACCTTCCTCGACGACCTGCCGTGGCCGGAGCAGGCATGGCGGGCCGGCCACTGGGTCGACGCGCTCGGGACGGCCCTGCTCTGGAACGGCCGTCAGGACGCCGCCGGGCCGCCCGGTCAGCTCGAGGCACTGATCGGATGGCTGGTCTGCCGTGCGGACCCACAGACCGGGATGTGGGGACAAGGCGGCAAGGGTGGCCTGCTGCAGCCGGTGAACGGGTTCTACCGGGCCTCACGCGGCACCCTCGCGCAGTTCGGGATCGCGGTGCCGCACGCGGAGCGGGTGGTGGACACCGTGCTGCGGCACGCCCGTGATGCCCGCTACTTCACCCCCGAGCGGCAGAACGCCTGCAACGTCCTGGACGTCGCGCACCCGCTGTGGCTCGTCCGTGCCCACGGCTACCGGACCCACGAGCAGACGCAGCTCGCCGAACGACTGCTCAACGACTGCCTGACGCGGTGGCGTGACGGCGAAGGCTTCGGCTTCAGCGCGGGAACCGGCATCGGCAGCGCACGAGCGGACGCGGAGCCCGGCCTGCAGGGGACCGAGATGTGGCTCAGCATCATCTGGCTCCTCGCTGACCTCCTGGGGTTGTCCGGAGCCCTCGGTTACCGCCCGCGTGGAGTGCACCGGCCCGAGCCCGCCACGAGCATCGCGGGACTCGGCCGGTGACCGCGATCACCGCGGTGCGGCTCACCCCGGTGAACGTCGCCCGCACCACCGGGCTGGTCTGCGGCCACGTCATCGTGGAGCTGGAGGCGGACGATGGGTGCACCGGCATCGGTGAGATGTCGGACTTCCAGCATCTACCCAGATTCCACCCCGACGTCGGCGACCTGACCGGCACGTTGCAGTCCATGCTCGCCGGGACCGACCCCTGGGCAACGAACCGGATCTCCCAGCTGCTCGACGAGGCGTTCCCCTCGGCCGGATCGCTGTACGACAAGGGCGCGGTGATCCGCTGCGGTATCGACACCGCCCTGTGGGACCTCCGCGGGAAGATGAGCGGCCGCAGCGTCAGCTCACTCCTCGGTGGCGCCGTCCGCACCGAACTTCCGGTCGCCTACCCGGTATTCCGCCAGCGCGCCCGGGGGGACGTCGAGGAGAACCTCGAGCGGGTGGCGGGGAGGCTGGATGAAGGCTTCACCATGTTCCGCGTCTACGTCGGCGGCGACCTCGAGTTGGACGAGCTGTTCCTGCGCTCGCTGCGCACCCGGTTCGGCGACCGGATCGAGATCAAGTCGCTGGACTTCTCCAACCTGCTCCACGGCACGGCCGCGCTCCGGTTCATCGAGCGCACCCGCGACATCGGCTACGCCCTTGTCGAGGCGCCCGCGCGGGCCGGGGATGTCGCCGGGCTCGCCGAGGTGCGCCGTCGCGGACTCGTTCCGGTCAGCGAGCACGTGTACGACGCGGCGAGCGCGCTCCGGCTGGTGTCCGAGCGGGCGGTCGACGTGCTCAACGTCGGACTGTTCGCGCTCGGTGGCATCACGCCCGCGCTGCAGGTGATCGCGATCGCGGAGGCTGCCGGTCTGGACTGCCTCATCGGGACCACCCAGGAGCTGTCGATCGGCACCGCTGCGGCGGCCCACCTCGGCGTGGCCACCGGGTGCGTGACGGTTGCGAGCGACCCGGTGGGGCCGCTGCTGTACCGCTCGGACGTCGTCGAGAGGCCGGTGACCTATTCGGGTGGCGCGCTCCAGCCACCGTCCGGGCCCGGACTCGGCCTCGAGCTCGACCCCGAGCGGCTGCGCGAGGTGGCCGGGCCGCTGCGCTGGGAGCGCGGGGCCACCACCGCCATCGTCGACCGAGTCGGGAGCACCTCGTGAACCACCCGGAGCGCTTCCGAGCCACCCGCGTGCTCGTCACGGGGGGTTCCCGCAACATCGGGCGCGCGATCGTCGAGCGGTTCGCCGCCGAAGGCGCCCACGTCGCCATCAACGGCGTGGTCCCTGGCGAGGCCGAGGACCTCGCGGACGAGCTCCGTGCGGCCGGGCACACAGCGGTCCCGGTACCGGCGGACGTGTCCGATGCGAACCAGGTGGATCAGATGCTCACCCTGGTCTGCGCCGAGCTCGGGGGAATCGACGTGCTCATCAACAATGCCGCCGTGCCACTGCTGGGACGGGTCCCGTTCTTCGATCTCACGCTGGCGCAGTGGGACCGACAGTTCGACGTCGGCGCCCGCGGCACCTACCTGTGCACCCACGCGGCAGCGCAGCGGATGGGCCCAGGCGGCAACGTCATCAACATCTCGTCGGTCGGTGCGACGAAGGCGCACCGGTCGGCTGTCGCCTACGACGCGAGCAAGGGTGCCATCGAGGCCTTCACCCGGGCCGCCGCGCTCGAACTGGCGACGCACGGCATCCGAGTCAACGCGATCGCCCCTGGCGCCATCTCGAATGCTCGGTTCCAGGCGCTGGAGGCGTCCGTCCAGGAACGGGAGGTCGCGCCGATCCCGCTCGGGTACGCCGGCAGTGGCGACGACGTTGCAGGTGTCGCGGCGTTCCTCGCCTCGACCGACGCCGCCTACATCACCGGCCAGGTCATCACGGTCGACGGTGGTCTCAGCGCTCAGGCCCGTCAGGCCTCCTCGGAGATCGAGATCGACTCAACCACGGACGGTGCCGCATGAGGATCGCGCTCGATGGCGTCACCGCGGTGCTGGTCACCGCCTATCGCGATGGCACCGGCCGCATCGACGAACGGGCCGTCGCCGACATCGCGACCCGCACCGCCGAGGCCGGGATCCCGGTGCTGACCGCGCTGGGCAACACCGCCGAGGTACAGCAGCTCGAGCCGGCCGAACGCCGCGCCGTGCTGCAGGCGGTGGCGAGGGTCGAGCCGCCGGTCACCCTGATCGCCGGGGTCTGCGGCGCATCCGGGACCCTCCTGCGCGAGATCGAGGTCGCGCAGGCGGTGGGCTACCACGCCGCCATGGTGCACGAACCCTCGGACCCGTTCGGCGACGCGGACGGGCTGGCGGCCTTCTACCGGCAGGTGGCGCAGGCGGCTGCACTCCCGATCGTGCTCTACGTCCGCTCGATGCGTCTGTCGGCGGCCCACCTTGCCGACCTCACCGCGCTGCCCGCCGTGGTGGGCGTCAAGTACGCCCGCAACGACCTGCACACCCTGGCCACCCTCCTCGGCGGACCGGCCGGCAAGCAGTGCACGTGGGTCAACGGGCTCGCGGAGTCCGCGGTCGCCTCCTTCGGCGCGCTCGGCGTGACGTCGTTCACCTCCGGCATCGCCAACGCCCGTCCAGACATCGCCCTGGCGGTGCACCGGGCCGTCACCGACGGCGACCTTGCGCTCCTGCGAGGCCTCGTCCGCGACTTCGTGGGCCCCGTGGAAGCCCTCCGGGCCGAGCACGGTGGTCGGTACAACGTCGCGACGATCAAGCAACTGCTGCGCTGGCAGGGTCTCGAGGCCGGTGGGGTCCGGGCACCGCACTCCGAGCTCGACGAGCTCGCGCTGGCCCGGCTCGCCGGCGTCCGGCACGCGAGCGTCACGCCCGCCGGAACCCCGTCGAAACCTCGCGACCGGAGTGAGGACCGCCCATGACCGCCCCCTCCACGAGGCCTGTCGCCGCCGGCCTCCTCGACCCCGGCGCGCTCGCCTCCGTTCTCGCACCCGAGGACCTGGCCCGAATGCACGCACTCGTGACCATCGATCGGATGCACAGCTCGGCTGACGCGCTGCGCGGGGCGGCCCGCCTCGCCGAGGTCGAGGTGCTGCTGACCGGATGGGGGACGCCGGCCCTGGACGCCGACCTGCTCGGGTCGATGCCGTCCCTGCGCCTGATTCTCTACAGCGCCGGGTCGATCCGCCACCTCATCTCCGACGATTTCTGGCAACGCGACATCACCGTGGTCTCCGCAGCCGATGCGAACAACGACCCGGTGGCCGAGTTCGTGATCGCGACCACCGTGCTGGCCCTCAAGGGTGAGCACCGCAGCCAGGCGCACCTTCGCGCGACACACACCCTCCTGCCCTCGCATGCCGACCTCGGCATCTACGAGCGGCAGGTCGGGCTCGTCGGCTTCGGTTCGATCGCCCGCAAGGTGGCCGCAGGGCTGCATCGCTTCGATCACAGGATCCTGGTCTGGGACCCCTACCTCGACGATGCAGTGGCGGCGGAGCACGGCGTGCACCGGCTCGACTCCCTGGCCGAGCTGTTCGAGCGCAGCCAGGTTCTCAGTGTCCACGCCCCGTGGCTACCGGGCGTCACCGACCATCTGATCGGTCTGGACGAGCTGCGCCGGATGCCTGCCGGGGCAACGTTGATCAACACCGCGCGCGGTGCTCTGGTGGACGAGAGCGCACTCGTGCAGATGCTCCGCTCACGCAACGACCTGCGTGCGGTACTCGACGTGACCTGGCCCGAACCGCCAGGCGACGACTCTCCGCTGTACCGGCTCGAGAACGTCGAGCTCACCGGCCACGTCGCCGGCAGCGTCGGCCTGGAACGCCGCCGCCTGGGCCGGCTCGTCGTGGACGAGCTGGAGCGGTGGATCGCCGGCGTGCCACTGCGGCACCGGGTCACCGAGGCAGCGGCGGGGCTCCGGGCCTGAACCAGCCCCGGGCCAACAGCCGTTGCCCGGATCGCGGGGCCCCGTCCTCATCCGGCAAGTGCCTCGCGGGCCTGAGCCGCGATCGCGGGCGCGGTGAGGCCGAAGTGCTCCAGCAGCAGGTCGTTGCTCCCCGTCGGTGCGAACTCGGACAGCCCCAGGGCTCTCACCACCGGGCCGCGGCCGAGCGCGGCGACCGTGAGCGCGACGGCCGCGCCGAGGCCGCCGGAGATGTTCGCCTCCTCGGCGGTGACGATGGCGCGGGTCTGGGCGGCGGCCGCACGGATGGCCTCGACGTCCAGGGGCGCGATGTAGGCCGCGTTGAGGACGCGCGCTTCGATGCCGTCCGCCGCGAGCAGCGCGGCCGCGGCGAGCGTCCGGGAGACCAGGGTGCCGGTGCCGATCAGGGTGACGTCACCGCCGTCGCGGGCGAGCAGGAAGCGGCCACGCTCCAGCGGGTCGGTGGGCGCCGTAACGTCCGGGACCTTGTGTCGGCCGACGCGGAGGTAGGTGGGTCGCGGCTCGGCGGCGGCCTGGCGTACGGCCTGGCGGGTCTGGTGCCGGTCGGCGGGGACCACGATATCCAGGCCCGGCAGCGCGCGCAGCCAGGAGAGGTCCTCGACCGAGTGGTGGGTGGGGCCGAGCTCGCCATAGGCCATCCCGGGGCTCATGCCGCAGAGGATCACGTTGTGGGCGCTGTAGGCGACGTCGGCCTTGACCTGTTCGAGGGAGCGGCCGGTGAGGAAGGGGCCCGCAGCGCAGACGAACGGGATGAGCCCGGCTGCCGCGAGCCCGGCGCCCACGCCGACCATGTTCTGCTCGGCGATGCCGACGTTGATGAGCCGGTCCGGAAACTCCTGGCGGAAGCCCACCAGGTTCGAGGAGCCGACGGAGTCGTTGCAGACCGCGACGACGCGCTCGTCCACGCGGGCGATCTCGAGGAGTTCCTCGGCGAACGCGGTCCGGTTGTCGTAGGTGAGGGCGGCAGTGTCGGCGACGGTCATGCCAGCTCCTTCAGGGCGAGGTCGATCTGTTCGGGCGTGGGTACCTTGTGGTGCCACTCGACGCGGTCCTCGATGAAGGTGACGCCCTTGCCCTTGATGGTGTTCGCGATGACCGCCACCGGTCGGGGCCCGGCCCCGGGTGCGAACGCGCCGAGCAGGGCGGCGTGGTCGTGGCCGTCCGCCTCGCGGACCTCCCAGCCGAACGCGGCGAGCTTGTCCTCGAGGGGGTCAAGGGCGTTGGTCTCCTCGGTCCGGGCCCCCTGCTGGAGCCGGTTCCGGTCGATCACCAGGGTCAGGTTCGCCAGCCGGTAGTGGGCGGCGGACATGAGCGCCTCCCAGTTGCTGCCCTCCTGCAGCTCCCCGTCACCGCAGACCACGAACACCCGGCTGTCGTGGCCGCGCAGGCGGGTGCCCAGAGCCTCCCCGACCGCGACCGGCAGGCCGTGCCCGAGCGGGCCGGTGTTCGTCTCGACCCCGGGCACCTTGGTGCGGTTCGGATGTCCGTTCAGGGCCGAGTACGGGCCCATGAACGTGTCGAGCTCGGCCGGATCGAAGTAGCCCGAGTAGGCGAGCACGGAGTACAGCGAGGCGGCGCAATGCCCCTTGGACATGATGAACCGGTCCCGGACCGGCGCATCCGGACGGGCCGGGTCGATCCGGAGCACCCCGAAGTAGAGGGTTGCAAGGATGTCGGTGACCGAGAAGTCGCCACCGATGTGGCCGGCCTTCGCCCGTCCGATCATCGCGAGCACCGAGCGGCGGATCAGCCGGGACTGCTCCGCGAGGAGCGCGGCCTGCTCGGTGGGTGAGGCCGTTTCGACGGCGGTGCGCGTCTCCCGCCAGGCACGCACCTGGGGTGCATGTGCGGTCATCATCGCCGGGCCCCGTCGGCGGGAGCGTGGCGGGCGATCTTGTGGAACATGTCCTCGAGGAGCCAGCGGGTGTCGTATGACTCCGCGACCAGGACGTTCCGGGCACCCTCGTGGCTGCGCCGAGTGGATCCGTCCTCGGCGAAGACGGGCGCGGGGCGGGACGAGAAGTGCGCGCTGCCCGGGTTGAGGATGAGACCGATCGCGGGCGAGTCCCCGAGGGACCGGTGCTCGATCGGGCCGGCGTGGTAGGTCGCGTTCCACTCGTGCAGCTGATCCACCAGGTACCGGCCGAGGTGTCCGTGCGGCGCTACCCGCACGTCCAGTTCCGCGTAGCCGACGGCCACCTGCCGATAGACCGAGCTCGGGACCTGCCACACGGGCAGGCGCGATGCCATCACGACGTTCGCCGCCGCGATGTCGTTGGAGAGGTTGAACTCGACCTTCGGCTGCAGCGGGTAGATCGGGTCGTAGTAGTGATGTCCCCCGATCCAGATCACCACCGTGTCGGTGTCCTGGATGCTCGGCTCCAGCAGGAGGGCGCTCGCCATGTCCGTCAACGGGCCGAGGAACGCGACGTACAGCGTGCCCTCGCCGGACCGGTGGGCCTCGTCGATGATCAGTCGGGCCCCCGGGGAGTCCACCGGTGTGGCCGGATCCGGGATCGCGTGGGCGGCGCCGTTCGCAACCGGGACCGGACGATCGAGGGCGAGCAACTCGAGGATGAGGTCGATCTCGTCCCGGGAGTCCTCCATGCTGCGCTGCGATCGCACAGTCCCGAAGTGGGCGGCCACCAAGCCGCGGATGTCGATGGTCGGCGAGAGCAGCGCGTGCACGATCGCGAACTGGTCATCAGCCTCGTTCTTGGCGTCGGTGTTGATGATCGCTCGGCGACGCTGCGACTCGGGCGTCATGGAACTCCTCGGCTGGATCCGACGGCAGGGCACCGCCCTGCATATTCATTCACGAGTGAATGTCTTCACGACAGACAGTATTCCGCTCGCACAAGGCTGTCAACGCGACCCCGGGGCGACCCCACCGCGACTCGGCCACACCTGCGGTCATCCATCCCCTTGACTCCAGTGGCTACGGTCATTAACCTTTTGGCTATGGCTACTAACTCCGCCGAGATCCGTCATCTCACCCGGCCCGAGGGCCGGCTCGCCTACACCGTGACCGGCACCGGTCCGCTCGTCATCGCCGTCCCCGGCATGGGCGACCTGCGCTCGGTCTACCGCGACCTCGAAGGGCCGCTCGTCGAGGCCGGCTACCGCCTCGCCGTCATGGACCTGCGGGGCCACGGCGACAGCGACACCACCTTCAGAACCCACGGCGACGCCGCGACGGGCGCCGACATCCTCGCCCTGGCCGAAGAGCTCGGCGAGCGCGCCATCGTGATCGGCAACTCGATGAGCGCCTCCGCGGCCGCCTGGGCCGCCGCCGAGCGCCCGGACGCCGTCGCCGGCCTGGTCCTGGTCAGCCCGCTCCTGCGGGAGCCGATCAGCAACCGGCTCGCCCAGGCCGCCATGCGGCTCGTCTACCGGGTCATGTTCGCCCGTCCGTGGGGCGCCGCGTTCTGGGGCTCCTACTACGCCGGCCTCAACAAGGTGACGAAGGCGCCGTGGCTCGACGAGCACGTGCGCGCCATCCGGAGCAGCCTCGGCGAGCCGGGCCGGCTCCGGTCGCTGCGCCACCTGGCCGTGCAGCTCGACCACTCGGAGGTCGAGGTGCGCCTGCCCGAGGTCGCCACGCCCGCGCTCGTCCTCATCGGCGACCACGACCCGGACTTCCGCTCCCCCGCCGACGAGCTCATCTGGGCCACGGCCGCGATCAGTGGCGAGGGCGCCCTGATCGAGGACGCGGGCCACTACGCGCAGGCGCAGCGCCCCGACCTCGTGGCTCGCGCGGCGCTGTCCTTCCTGTCGAAGGTCCGTCCGACCACCCAGAACCCGGCCCCGCAGCTGGCTGGCGGCCCACTTGCCTAGGGCGGGCCTGAGCAGGCAGACCCTGACCGAGACCGCGCTCGCCATCATCGACGACGGCGGCCCCCGGGCCTTCGACAACCTCACCCTGGCCGCGGTCGCAGCCAGGCACGGCGTCTCGACGCCGAGCCTGTACAAACACGTCGGTTCGCTCGCGGACCTGCGCCGCGACGTCGCCGTGGCGTCGGTCCGCGACTTCACCCATGCCCTCAGCGAGGCGAGCGTCGGGCGCGCCGGAGCGGACGCCGTCGTCGCCCTCGCCGGCGGCCTGCGTGCCTACGCCGAGGCGAGCCCGGCCCGCTACCTGGCCGCCCAGCACGCCGCGGACCCGGACGACCCCGCCGATGCGGCGCTCGGCGAGGCGAGCGGGCAGGCCCTGGCCGTCACGATGAACGCGCTGCGCGGCTATGACTTCCCACCCGATCGCGCCATCGACGCCGTCCGCGCATTCCGCTCGGCGATCCACGGGTTCGTACTGCTCGAGCTGGAGGGCGGGTTCGGACTCTCGAGGGACCTCGACACCAGCTTCGACGCGCTCGTGACGATGCTGGTGCGCGGCCTGGCGGAGCTGGCCAGCCAGCCGGACTAGCGGATCCGCAGTGATCCACCCGGCCCGGCTGCCCGCTCACACAGGCTGTGTGATGCCCGCCGCCGTGAGTCCGACGACACTCGTGAGAGGCCAGCCGACCGCGGCACCACGACACCGGAGTCATCATGAGCGAACTCGTCGAGTACCCCGTGGGCAGCGACTTCCCCGGACGGATCGGGCGCACGGTATCGGAGTCCAGCCCGGCCTGGCCCGCTCCGGTACGAGCGCGCGAGGGCGCCCCGAACGTGCTCTTCGTCGTGCTCGACGACGTCGGGTACGGCCAGCTCAGCTGCTTCGGCGGCCTCGTGGATACCCCGAACATCGACCGTGTCGCCGCATCCGGCCTGCGCTACGCGAACATGCACACGACCGCCCTGTGCTCACCGACGCGCGCGAGCATCCTCACCGGTCGCAACCACCACTCGAGCGGCGTCGCCTGCATCATGGAGCTGGCCACCGGCTACCCGGGCTACGACGGCCGGATGCCGTTCGAGAACGGCATGCTGGCCGAGATGCTGGTGCCCGAGGGGTACAACGCGTTCTGCCTGGGCAAGTGGCACCTCTCACCCTCGGAGGAGAACACCCCGGCAGGTCCGTTCCACCGCTGGCCGCTGGGACGCGGGTTCGAGCGCTTCTACGGGTTCCTCGGCGGCGAGACGAACCAGTGGTACCCCGATCTCACGCTGGACAACTCCCCGACCCGCGCTCCGAAGAGTCCCGGGGAGGGCTATCACCTGAGCGAGGACCTCGCGGACAGGGCGATCACGTTCGTCGTCGACGCCCACGTCAACGCGCCCGAGAAGCCGTTCTTCATGTACTACGCACCCGGGGCAGCACACGCACCCCACCACGTCCCCGCGGAGTGGGCCGACCGCTACCGGGGCAGGTTCGACGACGGGTGGGACGCCTATCGCGAGACGGTGTTCGCCAACCAGAAGGAGATCGGGCTGGTCCCGCCCGACGCCCCGCTCTCGCCGCGGGACCCGGACGTCCCCGAGTGGTCGACGCTCTCGGCGGATGAGAGGCGCCTCTACGCGCGGATGATGGAGGTGTTCTCGGGGTTCGTCTCCCACGCCGACCACCACCTCGGCCGGATCCTCGACACGCTCGAGCAGATCGGCGAGCTCGACAACACGCTGATCATGATCATCTCCGACAACGGCGCCTCCGCCGAGGGCGGCGTCACGGGTTCGTTCAACGAGATGCGGTTCTTCAACATGGTGCCCGAGAGTTTCGAGGACAACCTCGCGCACATCGAGGACCTCGGCGGCCCGTCGTCCTACAACCACTACGCTTGGGGGTGGGCGTGGGCCGGGGACACACCCTTCCGGCGCTGGAAGCGGGAGACCTACCGGGGCGGCTCGACCGACCCCTTCGTCCTCGCCTGGCCGGCGGGAATGGCGGCCCGAGGCGAGGTCCGGACGCAGTACGCCCACGCGATCGACATGGTGCCCACGGTGCTCGACGCCCTCGGCATCCAACCCCCTGAGACCATCCGCGGCGTGCCACAGAGCGCGCTCGAGGGCGTCAGCTTCGCCCACACCTTCGACGTGTCCGAGGCGCCGTCGGAACACGTCACCCAGTATTTCGAGATGTTCGGCCACCGCTCGATCTACCACGACGGCTGGCGGGCCGTGTGCCCGTGGCCGGGTCCCGACTACACGACGGCGGCGCTCAAGAACCGAACCTTCGGCAGCCCCATCACACCCGAGGTGCTGGAGGAGCTCGACCGCAGCGGCTGGGAGCTCTACCGGATGAGTGACGACCCTGCCGAGTCGCACAACCTCGCCGGAGCGCACCCGGACGTCCTGCGCGACCTCGTCGACCGGTGGTGGGCCGAGGCGGAGAAGTACAAGGTTCTCCCGCTCGACGGCTCGCTGCAGACCCGGCTCACCACGGAGCGCCCGCAGACGTCGAAGCCGCGCAGCCGGTTCGTCTACTACCCGGGCGGGTCGGTGGTGCCCGCGTTCGCGGCACCTCAGGTCTTCAACCGCGCGTACTCGATCGAGGCGGACGTCGAGATCCCGGCAGGTGGCGCCCAGGGCGTGCTCCTGGCCCAGGGCGGCGACGCCGGCGGGTACAGCTTCTACGTCAAGGACGGCCGGCTCACCTTCCTCTACAACTACGTCGGCCTGGACCGGTTCGAGGTCAGGGCACCGGACGGCGCGCTCACCGAGGGCCGCCATCTGCTGCGTTACGAGTTCGAGCCGACCGGCGCTCCGGACATCCCGCACGGCAAGGGGGTACCCGGCCGGGCAGAGCTCTACATCGACGGCACGCTCGTCGGCGCTGCCGAGTTCGCGCATACGACACCGCTGTTCTTCGAGCTCGAGGGCCTGAGTTGCGGCTCCGACTTCGGTGCCCCGGCGGCCGAGTACGACCCTCCGTTCGCGTTCACCGGGACCATCCACCAGGTCACGGTCGATCTCTCCGGCGAGTTGATCGCCGACGACGAGGCCGACCTGCGCGTCCTCATGGCGCGCGACTAGGGCGGACCGGCCGCGAAGTCCACCGTGCGTACGAGCCCCGCCGAGCATGGCGCACGTTCCGGCGGCAGCGGCGCGAGCGGCTCGGCCGAGAGTTGCGACGGCGCGCAGGGCGGCTGATCGAGGAACTGCTCGCCCTGGCCCCGCCGGCCCGGCAGCCGGTCCTGGCCGAGCGGCTCGCCGGGCTGCAGGATTGAGCACACCCAACCGGCGGATGCAATGACGGCAGCAGCCACGGGCCCGGGAGCCGGTCTCATCCATCCCGGGGGATGCCCACCGGGGCCACTGGTGCCACGGTGGGTGCAGAACCTCGACCCGATCACCCACCGCCGGGAGCGACCATGAAACCCCGCGTCCAGTTGCTCGCCTACCGATTCGGCATCCGGACCCCGTTCGAGGGTCAGGTGATCGGCGCCCTGGAACGGCTCGAGGCCGACGGCGCGGTCCGGGTGATCGACGTGCTCCTCGTCGGGCGGGATGCCGACTCCGGCGAGATCTTCGGCACCGCCGCGCACGGCGGGCCCGGAGGGGGCAATCTTGCCCGGCTGCTCACGTTCCGGCTCGATCCCGCCGAGCGACGCCGGGCCAGCCGCGGCGTGCCGGCGGACCTGCTCGACGGGCTTGGAACAACCCTCGACGCCGGGGAGGTCGTGATCGCTGTGCTCGTCGAGCAGGTGTGGGCGCGCCACCTCGAGGACTCGGTGGCGCACTTGGGCGGGACGGTGCTGCCGAGCAGCATCGTCGAGCGGACGGCGCTGGCGGACCTCACTCCAGAGCTCCTCGACCTCGCGGCGCGGCGCACGGACTGAGGTCGTGCGCCGACCACCCCCGTCCCAGGTGGCACGGCCGATCATCCTCCATCCCGGCTGCTGGCCTACAGGCTGCTGTGCAGCACCCGGCCCCCGCCGATGACCAGGTCCCGCGGCGGCGTGCGCACGAGCGCGTCCATCGGGTTCTCCGCGTCCAGCAGGATCAGGTCGGCGCGCGAGCCCGGGACCAGGTCGTGGACGTCGCGTCCCACGAACCGGGCGGCCGCCGACGTCGCGATCCGCACCACCCGGAGCAGGTCCTCGTCGCGCACGATCCCGGCGGCGCGGCCGTACTGCCACGCGATCCCGAGGGTGTCCCCCGTCCCGTAGGGCGACCACAGGTCCCGGATGCCGTCGGTGCCGAAGCCGAACGCGACCCCCGCGTCGTCGAACTCGTGCAGCGGCAGTTGCGGCACCCGCATCGGCGCCACCGTGGTCATGGTGACGTCGAGCTCGGCCATCGCGGCGAGCAGGTCCGCGCGCCGGGACGCCGGCAACTGCGCAATCGCGAACCCGTGCGCCACGTTCACCCGGCCGGCGAGCCCGTACCGCGCGGTCCGCTCCAGGATCAGCTCGAACTGGAACGCGCCGAGCTCGGCCGGGTCGTGCAGGTGGATGTCGATCCCGCAGCCGTGTTCGGCCGCGATCGCGAAGATGCCGTCCAGCTGGCCGACCGGGTCCCGGTCGATGGTGGCCGGGTCGAGGCCACCGATGTACTCCGCGCCCGCCCGTGCCGACTCGGCGAGCAGGTCCAGCACGCCCTCGCGCCGGAGCACGCCGTCCTGCGGGAACGCGACGATCTGCGCCTCGACGGCGCCGTTGAACGAGGCCACGGCCTCCCGGACCACGTCGATCCCCCGCTGCGCGACGCCGAGGTCCACGTCCACGTGCGTGCGCATCACGGTGGTGCCGTGCCGCACGAACTCGCGCAGCACTGCGGTGGTGATCTCCACCCCAGGGATGCCGAGCTCGTCGCGGCGGGCCCGCTCGTGCCGGATCCGGCCGTCCGTGCCGCCCTCGCCGCCGTAGGACTGCCACGGCAGCCCCTGCCACGACTTGTCCACGTGGGCGTGCGTGTTCACGATGCTCGGCAGCGCGAGCCGGCCGCCGCAGTCGATGACGTCACCGTCGGCGGCGGCACCGGCATCCTGCCCGACGGCGGTGGCCGGGTCGTGCGGCGCGATCGCCGTGATCTGGGTGTCGGTGAGGTGGATGTCACTGGGCGGTCCGCCCCACGGGCGGACGTTGCGGATGATGGTCACGGATCCCTTCCCGGGCCGGCGACGACGGCCGGCTCACGCGAACCAGTATCGCGGCGCGCTGTCACGTCCGATCACTGACGGTGTCATCGTTCGGCCCATCCGGCGCATCCGCCGCAGAACCACTCTCTCGCACCGACACCTGGACCCCGAACGTGCCAATCTGCGGCTCACCCGGTGGATGAGCCGCAAGACCGCACGCTCGTCGAGTCAGCCCCGGCCCCGCGGCCCGCTGACGATCACCTCGACGTCGGCGCGCGCCAGCGCCTCCGCCAGCCCCGGGCCGGGCTCGGCGTCGGTGACGAGCGTGTCGATCTCCTCCAGGGAGCAGGTCCGCGCGAAGGCCGCGTGGTCGAACTTGGTGGAGTCCGCCACCACCACCACACGCCGCGCGCTGCTCAGCATGCGGTGGTTCACGTGTGCCTCCGCGTCGTCGGCGGTGGTGGCGCCGCACTGGGCATCGAGCCCGTCCACGCCCACGAACGCAACGTCGATGACGACGTCGGACAGGGTGGCGGCGGCGATCGGCCCGACCAGCTCGAACGTCTGGGAGCGAGCCACTCCCCCGGTCAGCACCAGCTTCACGTGGGATCGGATGGCGAGCTCGTAGGCGATGTTCAGGGCGTTCGTCATGACCGTGACGCCGGTGCCGACCTTCGGCACCAGGTCACCCCGGGACGCCAGGGCTCGGCCCAGCTCTGACGTGGTGGTGCCACCGGTCAGCCCCACGACGTCCCCGGCGCTCACGAGTGCCGCGGCCGTCGCGCCGATGGCCCGTTTGGCGTGGGCGTTCCTCGCGATCCGGTACGCCATCGGGAGTTCGTAGGCACTGGCGACGGCGATGGCACCGCCGTGGGTGCGCGTCACCAGGCCCTGGTCGGTGAGTACCGAGAGGTCGCGGCGAGCGGTCGCCAGCGAGGTCCCGAACAGGTCCGCGATCTCCTCGACGCTGATCCGATCCTGCGTGCTGATGGTCGCGAGGATCTGGTCGAGGCGCTGCTGCTGTCTCACGTCATTCCCTTCGGGCACCCCAGTGCACCCTGCTGATCTCCAGGGTAGGGACCGGAGCGGGCCCGTAGGTGAACAATGGTTGAACGCGCGACGAATGATCGATTGTGACGTTTTGGATGCAAGTCGCGCAGATTCATTCGACATGACCTGCTCGCGGCGCTATCGTGCAAAGGCTTTGCCGGACCGCCAGGGGCGGTCTCCTTGCATGTCCCAAAGGAGCGACTATGAGCACGACCGACCCCGTGGCGCCCCGACGCTACGACTTCACGGTGTCCCCTCGATGACGGCGCAGACCGCCACCCCGATCGCGACGACGCCGAGCCAGCCCCATTCGACGCAGCGCCGTGCGGCCCAGCGCCGCAAGCGGATACGCAACCTGGGCTTCTTCGCCCTGCTGGCCGGGCCGAACATCGCCCTGCTGTTGATCTTCGTGTACCGGCCGCTGCTGCTGAGCTTCTACTACTCGATGCTGCAGTGGAACATGGGCTCGAGCGTGGCGCGGTTCATCGGCTTCGAGAACTACATCCGCTGGTTCACCGACCCGGACACCCCGCAGGTGATGGGCACCACCGCGATCTTCGCCGTGACCACCGTGGGCGGCTCGCTGGTGCTCGGCCTTGGCCTGGCGCTGCTGCTGAACAAGAAGATCTTCGGACGGGGCATCGCCCGCACCGTGGCGTTCGCGCCCTACGTGCTCTCCGGGATCGCCGTCGGCATGCTCTGGCTGTACATCTTCGACCCGCGCTACGGCCTGCTCTCCACACTGCTGAAGGCAGTAGGGCTCAGCTCCCCGCAGTGGTATACCACCTCGCCGTGGGCCCTGATCATGATCATCATCGTCTACCTGTGGAAGCACGTCGGGTACGTCGCGCTGATCTACCTGGCCGGGCTGCAGGGCGTGCCGCAGGACCTGCATGACGCCGCCGCGATCGACGGTGCCGGCAAGACGCGCACGTTCTGGTCGATCGTGCTGCCGCTGCTGGGCCCGGTGACCTTCTTCCTGCTGATCACGACGATCCTGAGCTCGCTGCAGTCCTTCGACCTGATCAAGGCCATGACCGACGGCGGACCGCTCGGCTCGACGACGACGCTCATGTACCAGATCTACGTCGAGGGCTTCCAGACGGGCCGCGCCGGCTTCGCATCGGCCGCCGCAACCATCCTGTTCGTGATCCTGCTGGTGATCACGGGCATCCAGCTGAAGTTCATGGAACGAAAGGTCCACTACGCATGAGCACCACAGTGGACGAACGCGTCGACGCACCCACGCCGGCCGGGACGGACCAGCCCAAGGGCCGCCGTCGACCATTCCGTGCACACCTGGACGCCGGTCTGTACCTGACCCTGATCGCCGCGATCCTGGTCATGTCCGTGCCGTTGATCTGGATGTTCCTCGCCAGCTTCAAGGAGTCCGGCGAGATCTACTCGGTGCCGCTGCAGTGGCTGCCGGAGGCGTTCGAGTGGGCCAACTACGAGCAGGTCGCCACGTCCATCCCGATCGGGCGGATGGCCCTGAACAGTGTCGGACTGACCATCGCCGGCGCCGGGCTGAAGGTCTTCCTCGGCCTGACCTGCGCGTACGCGCTCGTGTTCATCGACGTCCCGTTCAAGAGGGTCGCGTTCGTGGTGGTGATCTTCGCGCTGCTGATCCCGTCCCAGATCACGATCATCCCGAACTACACCCTGATCGCCTCGCTCGGCTGGCTGAACACCTACCAGGGGATCCTGGTGCCGGGGCTGGCGAGTGCGTTCGGCACGTTCCTGTTCCGTCAGCACTTCCGGTCGCTGCCGATCTCGGTGCTCGAGGCGGCGCAGATGGACGGGGCCGGGCACTGGCGCCGGCTCTGGCGGTTCGTGGTGCCGATGTCGATGCCCACGATCGCCGCCGTCGGGCTCATCTCCCTGGTCGCGGAGTGGAACGACTACCTGTGGCCGATGCTCGTCACGGACAACACGGACACGATGACCCTGCCGGTCGGGCTGACGCTGCTGCAGAGCCTCGACGGCCTGCAGAACTGGGGCGTCCTGATGGCCGCCACGGTGGTGGTGACCACGCCGATGCTGCTCATCTTCCTGGTCCTGCAGCGTCGTCTCGTCTCCGGTCTCACCGCGGGCGCCGTCACGGGCTGATCCACCCGCATCCCAAGAACCACGTCTGTTCATCCCCCCACATAGAAGAAGGAAGCGCACCATGACGACGTCACGTCGCACCACACCGCTGTGGACCCCCTCCCGCCGTAGCCTGCTCCAGCTCAGCGGCCTCGGTGCCGCCGGCGGGCTGCTCGCCGCCTGCAGCGGCCCGTCCGTCGGCGGCGGCGGCGGCGAGGAGGAGGGCGAGGCGACCGACTGGGCCTCCATCGAGCCGGCCACGGAGATCACCTGGTGGTCCAACCACCCGGGGAACACCAAGGAGCTCGAGGAGTCCTACATCGCGGCGTTCAACGAGGAATACCCGGACATCAAGATCAACCACGTCACCGCCGGCGCGAACTACGACGAGATCGCGCAGCGGTTCCAGGCGGCCTCCGGCACCGACGACCTGCCGGACCTGGTCATCGCCTCGGACGTGTGGTGGTTCCGGTATTACGTCAACGGCCAGATCATGGCCATCGATGATGTCTTCGCTCACCTCGAGGTGGACACCGACGACTACGTCGAGACGCTCTACAGCGACTACGAGTACGAGGACAAGCACTACGCGGCCCCGTACGCGCGCTCCACCCCACTCTTCTACTACAACAAGGACATCTGGGCGGCCGCGGGCCTGCCGGACCGCGGCCCCGAGACCTGGGCCGAGCTCCAGGAGTGGGCGCCCGCGCTGCAGGCCCAGGTCCCGGCGGACGGCCAGGCCCTCGGCCTCGGCATCGGCCCGTCCTGGGCCGGCTGGTGGTTCTCCAACGTCATCTGGGGCCTCGGCGGCAACATGAGCGACGACTGGACGGTCACCCTTGACACCGAGGAGGCCCTGACCGCCGGCGCGTTCGTGCGGGACATGTACAACGGTGAGACCGCGTTCGCGGGTCTCGGCTCGGACACGAACGCGGACTTCCAGGCCGGCATCTTCGCCTGCCTGATCGGGTCCACCGGCTCCCTGAAGGGCCACCTGGACGCGGCCCCGTTCGAGCTCGGCACCTCATTCCTGCCGAACGGCCCGGTGGACGCCCCGAACGTGCCCACCGGCGGCGCCGGGTTGGCCATCCCGTCCTCACGTACCCCCGAGCAGCAGCTCGCCGCGGCGATGTTCCTGAAGTTCCTCACCGAGACCGACAACACCGCCCTGTTCTCGCAGTCCACCGGGTACATGCCGGTGCGTACCTCCGCGGTCGAGGGCGACATCATGGCCGCCGTTTACGAGGAGACCCCGCAGTTCCGCACGTCCGTGGACCAGCTGCAGCAGAAGACGCGGGTCCAGGACTGGGTCCGCGTGTTCACGCCGGGCGGTGACCAGATCATCACCGACGGCATCGAGGAGCTCGTCCTGGCCGGCGCCAACCCCGAGGACGTGTTCCCGGACGTCTCCTCCAAGTTGGACGTGGCCTTCGAGGACAACGTGGAGCCTTACCTGTGAGTCGCCCCGGCGGTCATGGCCCGCTGGTGATCGCCCATCGCGGCAACACCGCGATGGCGCCACCGAACACCCTGCCCGCGGTGGAGGGTGCCTGGCGGGCCGGGGCCGACCTCGTCGAGATCGACGTGCGGCTCAGCCGTGACGAGGTCGGCGTGGTGATCCACGACGAGACCGTGGACGCCACCACGGACGGAGGAGGCCCGGTGGCCGGTCTGCTCGCCGAGCAGGCCGCGGCGCTCGACGGCGGAGCGTGGTTCTCGCCGACGTTCGCCTCCCATCGGGTTCCGTTGCTCGCCGACGTGGCCGCGTTCGTGGCCGCCCATCCCGGCACCGACCTGCTCATGGAGCTCAAGGGCGACTACACCCCGGCGCAGGCCGCCGGGATCGTCGGCGTGCTCACCGACGCCGGGATCGCCGATCGCACGATCGCGCAGACGTTCTGGCCGCAGACGCTCCGCTCGCTCGCGGAGGCGGCCCCGGACCTGCGCCGGGACCTGCTCATCTCGAAGGAGGCTGCGTCGAACCCCGAGCTCCTGGCGTTCTGCGCGGAGCTGGGCGTGGCCGGGTGCAACCCGAGCCACGAGGTGCTGCTCGCCGACCCAGGCCTGGTCGGCCGGATCCACGACGCCGGGATGAGCGTGTTCGTGTGGACGCTGAACGACGTCGACTCGTGGGCGCGGGCCCTGGAATGGGGCGTGGACGGCATCATCACCGACCGCCCCGACCGGCTGTTGGGCTGGCTCAGCGCGAGCCGACCGGTGCGCGAGGCACCCGCGGTGGTCTGAGCCCGTCGGGCCCCTTGGCCCGGACGACGAGAGTGTCATCGTGCGGCTCGTCCAGCGTATGAGCCGCACGATGACACCTTCGACGAGCGCCGCGCCGTGCCGTGGGCGGCTCGACGGGCGTCTATACGGACCCGGCCGAGATCTGGGAGATCCGCATCCAGGGCCGCTGGGCATTTGCCGCCTGTCGACGGGCGCGGGCGCCCGATTTGGACGCCGGAGGTCTCCCCCACCCATACTTCGTCCTGTGATGACAAAGAACAGGTCCTCGGCGCTCGTGGTGGCACTGATGGTGGTGGCGCTGTCGGTGGTCGGGATGCCGGCGGCGCAGGCCAAGGGCGGTGCGATCGGCGGCGCGGGCAGCGACTACTACCTCTCCGACAGCTTCTCCGCGACGGCGAACCGCCAGTTCTCCTACGGCAGCGCCCTGGACGAGGTGTTCGTGGGTGACTGGAACGGCGACGGAATCGACACGCTGGCCTACCGGACCGGCAACACCTTCTCCGTCCGGAACTCGAACACCACCGGTGGCGCACAGGTCACCTTCACCTACGGGCGCCCCGGCGACGTGGTCCTCGTCGGCGACTGGAACGGCGACGGAATCGACACCCTCGCCGTGCGCCGCGGACACGAGTACCACATCAAGAACAGCCTCACCGGCGGCGCCGCCGACGCCGTGATCTTCTACGGCCGCCCCGGCGACGTCGTGCTCGTCGGCGACTGGAACGGCGACGGAATCGACACCCTCGCCGTGCGCCGGGGCAACGCCTACCACGTCAAGAACACGATCGCCGGTGGCAATGCCGACTCGATCGCCTACTACGGCCGCGCCGACGACGACGTGTACGTGGGCGACTGGGACGGCAACCGCACCGACACCTTCGCCGTGCGCCGCTCGAACCTGTACTTCATCGCCAACACCATCCGCTCGGGTCCCGCCGACCGCTCCCTCGCCTACGGCCGGGTCAGCGACACCACGCTGGTCGGCGACTGGAACGGCGATGGTGTCGACTCCCTCGGCGTGCGCCGGTTCATCGAGTACACCGGCGAGATGCACCGGATCGCCGCGTCCTACGTCACCCCGGCGCCGAGCGCCGCCGGCGCCCGGGCCCTGCAGTGGGCACGCACCCAGTTGGGTGTCCCCTATGTTTGGGGTGGCGCCGGCCCGGCCGACGGCGGGTACGACTGTTCGGGCCTGACCATGCGGGCGTTCGAGCAGGCCGGCGTGCGGCTGCCCAGGACCACCAGGGCCCAGTGGGATGCCACCCGACGCGTGGCGCTCGAGGACCTCCAGGTCGGCGACCTGCTCTTCTGGTCGAGCAACGGCCAACCGTCCGGGATCTACCACATGGCGATCTACTCCGGTTCGAACATGCGCGTACAGGCGCCATCCCCGGGTCGCCGGGTCGAGGAGGTCCCGGTGTACCCGGTGAACATGCTGCCGTTCGGCGGCCGCGCGGGCTGAGCCGGCGACTTCGCGCAGCCTTGAGCAGGACCGTCACTGGTGGGGGACCGGAATGCCTGCGGAGCGCAGCTTGGCCTCGGTGAGCGCGGTCAGCCGGGCAGAGTTCGACGCCTGGTCCTCCCCGTGGTGGTTGACCAGGCCGTACCTGGTGGAGTCCGCCCAGGGTTGCGGACCGGCGGGAATCTCCAGCAGCGCGGGGTTGGCGAGGTAGCGGTCGGCCATGGCGGAGGCGAGTTCCTCGAGGCGGGGGTCGTCCGGCTCCCACGCCTCTGCCTCCAGGGCGCGCTTGGTCAGGTCGACGTACTCGGGGTCATCGAGCAACGTCTCGAACGGCGTCAGGAAAGCCTCGAACACGTCCGGCATCAGCGCCCGGGCCAGCACCAGGGCCTCCCGCTGGGCGGCCACATAGTCAGGACCGAAGCCGAGAGCGCGCATCCGGTCCAGGACTGCGCAGGCACGGTCCGGCAGCAGGGCCCGGTCACCGTCGGCGAGCCGGTACAGGGTGTCGCGGCGCGCCACCAGGTCCGCGATCCGATCGGTCAGCCGGCGTTCCACATCGGCCAGGGCTGCGGCGAACCGCTCAGCGTCTGCGTCGATCGGGGAGCCGATCTCGGCCAGCGGGACGCCCGCGGCGGCCATGGTCCGCACCTGGACCAGCCGCAGCAGCTCGGTCGAGCCGTACCGCCGGTACCCGGAGCTGTCGCGTCCGGGTTCGTCGACGAGCCCGTGCCGGTGGTAGTGCCGCACGGTCTTCACCGTGACGCCGGCGAACGCTGCCGCCTGTCCGATCGTGAGTCCACTGGTCATGCCCTCAATGATCCCGCCGGTCGAGGGCGGCGACCTCCCGCACGGCCGCGGCCACGGCCGGGGAATCCTTGCGCAGGATGCTCCCGTGATTGCTGGTCACCTTCGCGCTCACCTTCAGCTGCGGGTTGCGGCCCAGCACCGGGTCGATGGCCTTGCGCATCTGTTCCTGCAGGTCGTCGCGGCTGCCCAGCGCCTCTCCGGAGGCGACGACGTACCGGACCGGCACCGTCATGCCGTCGAGAACCGGTTCGAGAGCTGCGTGGAGCTGGTGGGACTCGATGGCCAGCTCAGCATGCAGCTCCGCGGAGAACCGCGCCGCCAGGCCCAGCGGGCGCACCAGCGGCATCATCGGCTTCATCCGCCGGAACACCTTCCGGATCTCGTCGTGGCCGGCCTCGTCGGTCCAGCCGACCGGGTACGGGCCGTCGACTCCGACGACGCCAATGGCGCGGTCCGGGTTCCGGCTCGCCCAGTGCACCCCCAGCAGGGCCCCGTAGGACCAGCCCACCAGCAGCGCCCGCTCCACCCCCCGCGCGTCGAGGACGGCATCGATGTCACGGACGCACGCCTCGAACGAGTAGTCCGCCGATCTCTTCGATCGCCCGCGGGCCCGTTCGTCGAAGGTGATGTGCCGCAGGCCCGGCCCGAGGTCGGCGACGACGCGGCGCCAGTGCCGCTGGGAGGCGTACGCGCCGTTGAGGTAGACCACGGGGATGCCGGGACCGCCGGTGTCGGTGACGGCCAGGGCCGTGTCCTCGACCGGCACCATACCGGTCCAGGTCGAACGTGCCGATTCGCTGGTTTCTGAGGTGTGTGTGGTGTTCATGCCGTCAGCGTGCACCCTGACCTTAGGTCAAGGTCAACACCGCGGTGCCGATCGAATCCGGCATGGGTCCGGCGGTGGACGTCGTCCTCCGGAGGGACGACGCGTCCCCTGCACCGATATCGCCTGCCGGGAGGTCGAGGCAACTGCGGCGGTGTCCGTAGCGTCGTTGACGGATGGGCCAAGCGGGTCCGATCCGTCGACGACAGGAGTGCAGATGATCGAGGTGGCGTCGCTGACGAAGCGCTACGGGACCACCACGGCCGTGGACGGGCTGACCTTCACGGCGCGTTCGGGGACCGTGACCGGCTTCCTCGGCCCGAACGGTGCCGGGAAGTCGACCACCATGCGGGTCGTCGTAGGGCTCGAGCGTCCGACCTCGGGCACCGCGACGGTGGACGGCCGGCACTACGCCGATCTGGCCGCACCGCTGCACGCCGTCGGTGTCATGCTCGACGCCCGCTCCGTGCATCCGGGGCGGACGGCCTTCCGGCACCTGCTTGCGCAGGCCCAAACCCACGGCATCTCCCGCAACCGTGTCCACGAGGTGATCGGAATGACCGGACTGGAGTCCGTGGCGGGCCGGCGGGCCGGGACCTTCTCGCTCGGCATGGGGCAGCGGCTCGGGATCGCCGGTGCGCTGCTCGGCGATCCGGGAACGCTGATCCTCGACGAGCCGGTGAACGGGCTCGACCCCGACGGCGTCCTCTGGGTCCGCCGGCTCGTGCGCGAGCTCGCGGACGAGGGGCGGACCGTCCTGCTCTCCTCCCACCTCATGCACGAGCTCGCCCTGTGCGCCGACCGGGTCGTCATCATCGGGAAGGGCCGACTGCTCGCCGACGCCTCGGTCCAGGAGATCATCGACGGTTCCGCGGGTGCGGCCTCGCTCGAGGACGCCTACCTGCAACTCACCGCCGACTCCGTGCAGTACCGCGGCCGCAGCGCCGAGGACTCCGCGACGCTCCCGAGCACTGGGAGCACCCGATGAGCGCCCCCGCAGCATCCTCCTCCACACAGGTTGCCTCTCGTCGGCCCACGGCCGGGCGCGGGCCGACCTTCGGCCGCGTCCTCGCCTCGGAGTGGACCAAGCTGACGAGCCTGCGGTCCTCGTACCTGCTCGGCGCCGTCGCGGTCGTGGTCTCCGGGGCCCTCACCTACCTGTCGGCGAACGCGTCATCGGTGGACCCGGGATTCGACCCGCTCGGCTCCCTCACCTCCGGCCTGGTGCTCGCGCCGCTGGGGCTCATGATCCTCGGGGTCCTCGTGGGGACGGGAGAGTTCAGCACCGGCACCTTCCGCTCCACCTTCACGGCGGTCCCCCGGCGGCTGCCGGTCCTCGCCGCGCAGGTCGTGGCCACGGCCGGGTTCGCGCTCGTGACAGCACTCGTCGCCGTCGGCGCCGCCGTGCTCGGCATCGTGCCTGCCGCGAGTTCGCGAGGGCTCGCCGTGGACCTGACGGGCGACGGGACCCCGCTGGTCCTCGCCGGGATGACGCTCTACCTCGTCGGCATGGCGCTGTTCGGACTGGCTGTCGGGGCGCTCCTGCGCCACTCCGCCCGCGCCGTCGTCACCGCCATCGCCGTGACCCTGGTGCTGCCGATCGTGCTGATGCTCGCAACCGACCTCTCGACCGACCCGATGGCCCCGGTCGAGTCGGGCCCGCCGCCTGCCGCGGCCGTGGTCAACACCATCGTCACGCTGCTACCCAGCGGCGCCGGATCGCTCCTGACCACCCCGGACATCGGTGCCGTCGAAGGCGCTCCGGACCTGGGTCCATGGGGCGGGGGCGCCGTCCTCGGCGCCTGGATCCTGGTACCGCTCGCCGGGGCCGCGGTCCGGCTGCGTACCCGGGACGCGACATGACGGTGGCGGCGCCGACGCGGCCCGGGGTCACGTTCGCCCGGGTCCTGACCGCGGAGTGGACCAAGGTCCTCAGCGTGCACTCGACCCTCTGGACCGTGGTCGGCACCATCCTGGCGGCGGCCTCGCTCGCGTTCGCGCTGGGCCTGTTCGTCCGGCCGGGCTCCGGCCAGTCCGGTGCCTCGCTCATCGTCTCCGGGTACCTGCTCGCCCAGCTCGGGACGCTGGTCCTGGGTGTGTTGGTGGGGACCGGCGAGTACAGCGTCGGCACGTTCCGGGTCACCTTCACCGCCGTGCCCCGGCGCCTGCCGGTACTCCTGGCGCAGGCGCTGATCACGGTGGTGGTCGCGTTCGTGACCGCGGTCGGCGCCCTCCTCGCCTCGTTCCTGGTGACGATCGCTCACCGTGACGCCGGTGGGCTCACGGTCGACCTCACCGACGCTCAGACCGTTCGCGTCCTGGTGGGCTACGTGTGCTTCCTGGTCGGTGTCGCCCTGGTCGGGCTGGGCGTCGGGGCCCTGCTGCGCCGTCCGACGGCGGCGCTCGTCACGGGCGTGCTGGTGCTGGTCGTCTTCGATCACCTGCTCGCGGTGAACCCGGGACGCGTGACCGACACGATCCGCGCCCTGCTGCCGGGTGCCGGAGCACGCCTGACCATGGACGACGCCGCCCTCACCGCCCTGGACGCGACGACCCTGGGGCCGCAGCTCGGCCCGTGGGGCGGCGGGGTCGTCCTCGTGCTCTGGGTCGCCGGCCTGCTCATCGCCGCGGGCTATCGGCTCCGCCGCCACGACCTTGCCTGAGCGTCGAGTGGGCCCGCAGGACCCGAGGCGCCGGCGAAACAATGGGAGAGTGACCACGTGAGGACGTCGCGGGTCGACCCACGCTCCGAGCGTGCAGCGGGCTCAGCACTGCCGTTGACCGAGACGCAGGTCCAGCGGCGCGGGCCGGTCGGGCGCGTGTTCGCCGCGCACCCCCGGATCGCCGACGTCTGCCTCGTCGTGTCCGTGCTCCTGCTCGGGACCGTCACGGCGCTGCTGGTGGCGCTGACCATCCAGGGGGCGACGGGCCTGGGCATGTACCTGCCGGACGCGCACGTGGCCTGGCTGGTCCCGGCGGGCACGTTCGCTGGTGCCGTTCAAGGCGCCGCACTACTGATCGCCCGGCGAGCACGGCCGCTGACCATCACGGTGGCGTTGACCATGGTGGCCGTCGTCTCACTCGTCACGGTCGGTGTCCTGGGCGTTCTGGGCGTGTGCCTGGCGTGCGCGCTCCACAACGTCGCGCTGCGACACTCGGCTCGAACCACCTGGCTCACCTGTGCGGCCGTGTTCGTCACGGTCGCGCTTGCGCTGCTGTGGTGGCAGGACATCGGGCTGGCCGAGATCCTCCTCTGGAGCGACCCGATCGTGATACCGGACGGTGACCCGGGTCGTCAGCTCACCGAACCGCCGTACTCCGCGGGCCGCCGGTCGGCGTCAATCTCCCTGCTCCTCGCGCTCCTGCTGCTGGGGGTGGCGACCGGCTCGGCGGCGCGGGCCCGCCGCGCGCACGCCCAGGGCCTCGTCGAACGGTACGAGGCGATGGCCCGGGACCGGGACAACAGTGCCGCGCTCGCCCGCGCCTCCGAGCGCGCGCGCATCGCCCGGGAGATGCACGACGTCGTCGCGCACAGCGTCTCGGTGATGGTCGCACTGTCCGACGGTGCGGGCGCCGCGCTCGACCGTGCCCCGGACAGCTCGCGGGAGGCCCTGCGTGAACTCTCGAACACCGGCCGCACGGCCCTGTCGGACATGCAGCGCGTCCTCGGCGCCCTCGACCCCGACAGCGCCGGCGGCGCCGACGGCAGCGACGACCGACCTGCGCCCGTCGAGACCGACCTGGCCACCGCCGTCGAGCGCTTCCGCGTGGCCGGGCTGCCCGTGACCGCGACCGGACTCGACAGCCCTCTGCCCGAGGACACGTCGTTGCGGCTGGCGGTGGTGCGCATCGTCACCGAGAGCCTGACGAACGTGCTCCGGCACGCCCCGGGCGCCTCGTCGGTCCGGGTCTCGGTCCGGCGCAGCGGCTCGGCGGTCGAGGTGGAGGTGCTCGACTCCGGTGGCACCCGGCCGGGCACCGGCGGTGGGACCGGCCGGGGCATCGTCGGCATCCGCGAGCGCGCCGCGCTTCTCGGCGGCCGGGCCGAGGTCGGCCCGCTGCCGGACGGCGGCTGGCGCGTGCACGTCGTGCTGCCGTGGGACCGGGCCGACGAGGTCATCCGATGACGACCGTGTTGCTCGTCGACGATCAGGCCCTGCTACGGATGGGCTTCCGCCTCGTGATCGAGACCGAGCCCGACCTCGAGGTGGTCGGCGAGGCATCGGACGGCCTGGCTGCCCTCGAGCAGGTCGCGGCCCTCGCGCCCGACGTCGTGCTGATGGACATCCGGATGCCGGGCATGGACGGCATCGAGGCCACCCGCCGGCTCGCCGTGGAGCACCCGTCGACGCAGGTGCTCGTGCTGACCACGTTCGACGTCGACGAGTTGGCGTTCGCGGCGCTGCGGTCGGGTGCCAGCGGCTTCCTGCTGAAGAACGCCCGGCCGGACGAACTCGTCGAGGGGATCCGCACGGTGGCGTCGGGGAGCTCGGTCGTCGCCCCGCGGGTCCTGCGTCGCATGCTCGACCTGTTCGCCGCGCACCTGCCGGCCGGCGCTGACGCGAAGCGTGCCGACGGCGAGCTCGATCCGCGTCTGCGCGAACTCACCCCACGCGAGCTCGACGTGCTGGGCTGCGTGGCGGAAGGACTGTCCAACGCCGAGATCGCCGAGCGGTTCGAGCTGTCGACCACCACGGTGAAGACGCACGTCGGACGGATCCTGGCAAAGCTCGGGGTTCGTGACCGGGTGCAGGCCGTGATCGCGGCCTACCAGTTCGGGCTGGTGGGCAGATCGAACTCTTGAGCGTGGTGCCGTCGAAGGGGTGGTGTAGGTGACCGCTCAGACCCGCGAGACGTGCACGGTCGTCACCAGGTCGGCCTCGACCCTCGGTTCGGCCACGGACAGGTCGACGTAGAAGACCGGGTGCTCGAAACTCCCGCGCCCGACGTCGAACGCCCCGACCTCGACCAGGAGCGTCGGGTCGTGCACCAGCTCGGCCGCGCCCCGCTCGCCCTGCACCAGGACCCGCCCGGGGCCGGCCACCTGCGGTCGGACCTGGCAGATGTGGCGCTGGGTGAGGCGCACCGGTGCCTGCGCGAGCACCTCGTCCCGCACGGTCACGCTCGCCCCCGCTCGGGCCACCGTCCGGACCAGGCGGGTCAGAGCCGGGTGCGGGTAGGCCGAGGTGAGGTCGACCACGAGACGCTCGCCTTCGCCGTCGGACTCCGCCGCGAGTACCTCGGCCCGGGCGCGGGCCCCGTCCTGCTGCCGGACGCCGTCGAGCAGCGGGACCGGGTGGCCGTGGGACCCGGCGGCCGGGTTGTCGTAGCGCTGCGGGCCGAAGTACTCACGGTCGTAGATGCCGCGGCCCGCGTCACCGAGCAGCGGTTCGCCGTCGAGAGCGATCGCGAACGAGCCGAGATCGTTGTGGTTGTGGGGTTCGGCGTTGTCACCGGCGCGGGCGGCGAACCCGATCGGGCTCCGGGATCCCTGCGGAATCACCAGCCACTGGGCGTCCGGGTACCACAGCGGCCGTTCGGGGGTGTCGGCGAACGGGTCGTCGGCCAGGGCGGCCGGTAGCCGGCACAGTCCGTGCAGGGCGAGTGCCCATCGCCCGCACTCGTCGATCAGCGCCGTGTCCGCGACGCCGGGGTCGGGCCGGCCCACCTGCCCGTATCGCCGGGCGGTCGCCGCGACCAGGCCAACACTCACCGTGTCGGTCGGGTGGGTGTCCGCGAACGGGACGACCACGCCACCGGTGAGGAACGCCCGGCTCGGCCAGCGTGCCGCCGCGGCGGCCCGCGGGGCCTCGCCCTCGGGGTCCGGGCCGATCGCGGCGTCCAGGGCCTCGGTCGCCAGCAGGTAGTAGCCGAAGCCGTAGTTCCAGTACCCGAAGCCCTCCACGCAGACGCCGTCGTCGCCGTACCCGTCGAGGGACCGGCGCAGGCTGGCCCGCAGTCGCGGGGCCATCGCGCGCACCCGGTCCTCCTCGCACAGCTGCAGGGCGGCCAGGGCGACCGAACCGGCACACACCGCCGCCCAGTTGCTCGCGGCGTCCTCCCACCAGAACGTGTGGCTGGCGTAGGAGTCGAGGACCCGCCTGCGCACGTGCTCGCGCGCCGAGGCAACCACCGCCTCCGGGAGCCGGCCGGCCAGCAGCGTCGTGATCTCCGCGAGCGCCGAACCGGTCTCCGCGGCGAACAGGTCGACCACCAGGCCGGGCGGCACCGTGGCCGCACCGGCCAGGTGGGCCGGCAGTGCCCACTGCGGCTCGGTGCAGATCGCCTCGATGGTGGCCGCCAGCTCGCCGACGTCCTCGGCCGGGTCCAGCAGCGCCGACAGCGCGAGCGCGGCCAGCCGCCGACGGCGCTGGAAGTACAGGTCGCCGTGGTGCGCACGGTCCCCGGTTCGTTCGTACTCGAGATAGACCGACGGCGGCAGCTCGCTGATCGGTTCGGCTCGCAGAGCCGTGGCGTGCGCACGCACGCCCTCGACCTGGGGGATCGAGGCGGCGTGCGTCCGCAGGCGCGCCCATACCTCGCCGTCTGCGGCCGGGCCGAGCGCCCGTGCGGTCAGTGTTGCGTCCATGGCTGCTGATGTCATGGGTTCCTCCGAAGTCATGGGCTACTCAGGTCGATTCGCGTTGGATCACGTCGGCCGCGGGGAAGACGAGGTCGGTCGGAGCGGCCTCGCCCGCGATGCGGTCAAGCAGCAGGCGTCCGATCGCCCGGCCCTGAGCCAGGCCGTTGAGCGGGATCGAGGTCAGGGTCGGTGTGGTGAGCGAGGCGGCGTCGATGTCGTCGACCCCCATCAGAGCGACCTGGCCCGGCACGTCGACGCCCTCGCGCATCAGTTCCGAGAGCGCCCCGAGGGCGACGATGTCGTTGGTCGCGATGATCGCGTCCGGCGGTTCGGCCAGGCCCATGAGCGTCCGCACGCCCTCGGCGCCGGCCTCCTTCGTGACCTCGTTGTGCAGCACCAGCGCGGGTTCGACGGGCAGCCCCTTCGCGGCGCACACGTCCCGGTAGGCCTGGACCCGGCGGTGGCCGGGCCCCGACTCCTCACGGGTCGCGAGGAACGCGATCCGGCGATAGCCCCGCCCGATCAGATGCTCCGTGGCGTGCACACCGATGCCGTAGTCGTCGGTGGTGGCGGTGTCGAACCCTTCGCGCGCCCGCTCCCAGCCGCCGAGCCACACCACGGGCATGCCCCTGGCGAGCACGTCCCTGAGCTCGTCCGGGTGGTCGTAGTGGCCGGAGAAGGCGATCGCGTCGACCCGGGTCAGGAGTCGGTCGATCAGCGCGTGCTCGGAGCCGGCGTCCGCAGCGGAGTCGGTGACGAGGACGAAGTAGCCCTGATCGAGGACCGCCTGCTGCAGACCCCGGGCGATGTGCATGTTGAACGGGTTGGTGATGTCCGGCACCACCAGCCCGAGCGTGAGGGAGCGTTGCGTACGCAGACTTCTCGCCAGCTCGTGCGGCCGGTAGCCGAGTTCGTCGATGGCTGCGCGTACACGCGCGGCCGCCTGCGCCGAGACGGGCCGGTTGCCGGTCAGGACGTGCGAGACCGTGGTCGGGCTGACCCCGGCCGCGCGAGCGACATCGAGATTACTCACTCGCTTGGTGGCCATCGCAGCTCTCCCACCACGTCAGCGACCCGAGGTCGGCGACGCTCGGCGACGCCCGCCGGGGCGAGCACGTCGAGGGCGCCGTGGCCGGGGTGCACGAGCGGGGAACGACCTCATCGGGCGAACACCTCGAGCTGGAGCAGCGACGTAGTCCGGTCCGGCACGAACCGGAGCCTGGTCACGGTCCCGGCGGCGCCCGCGGTGCGGAACACGCGGGTCTGGGCGGTGCGGGTGAAGGGTTCCTCGGCGCGGACGTCGACGTCGCGCCAGCCGTCCGGGCCGAGCGCACTCAGGGTCCAGCCGAGGTCGCCGGTCCCGGCGAGCGTGACGGTCATCAGGTCCCCGAATTCGGCCGGCTCGGCGAGCTCGATCTCTACGGCGGTGCCGGCGTCGAGGTGGACCGGCCCGGCCGCGAGGTCGTCCACCAGGCCCGGGTGGGTGCTGTGTGCGCCGGCGGTCACGTCCCGCAGTGGTTCGGTGAAGCCGTGGACGGCGGAGGCGGAGACCGGTCGGGAGCCGGCCGCCCAGCCGCATGGTTCCTCGGCGAGCTCGACCTCGATCCGCGCGCCGCGGGCGAGCACGGAGTGCGGCACGGAGATCTGGTGCCAGGGCTCGCCGTCGATCGTGACCGACCGGATGAACCGGCCCCCTTCACCGGGGTTGGTCACCACGATCTCGACCGTCGCACCACCGGCCGGCCGCAGCACGGTGCGGGCCACCCGGGGCGGGGTCAGCACCCAGGTGCCCGATGCCGGGACCAGGGGGTACAGCCCGATCGTGGTGAGGATCCACCACGCCGACATCTCACCGTTGTCCTCGTCGCCCGGATATCCCTGGCCGAGGTCGGACCCGACGAAGAGCCGGTCGAGGGCGTCCGCGATGACGGCGTGGGCGTCGTCGTGGCGGCCGGCGTGCATGTACATGAACGGGATGTGGTGGGCGGGCTGGTTCGAGAGCGCGAGCATCCCCATCCGGCAGTCCCGGGCCTCGGTCATCTCATGGATGACGTCGCCGTAGGTGCCGGCGTTGCGGGGCGAACCGGTCTCCGGGCGGGCCAGGATCGCGTCCAGGACGGCGCCGAGACCGGCTTCGCCACCGTGCAGCGCGGCAAGGCCGGCGCCGTCGTGTGGCACCGTGACGGCCGTGCCCCACGCGTTCGTCTCGGTGTAGTCGTGCCCCCACTGGTCGGGGTCGAAGCCGGAAGCCGGGACCCGCCAGCCGCCGTCGTCGTCCCGGCCCACGAAGAACCCCCGGTCCGGGTCGAACACCTCCCGGTAGAGCAGCGAACGCCGCTCCAGCCATTCGCACTCGGCCTCGACCTGCGTGCGCTCGCCTCCCTGCGGCAGTCCGGCCGCGAGCGTGCGCCCGATCCGCGCGGCCGACCAGTCGTTGAGGGCGGCGTCCAGGGTCCAGGACATCCCCTCCTCGACGGCGGTGCTCACGAAGGAGCGGAACAGCCCGGGGTGCAGGCCCTTGCGTCCGACCCGTGCGTCCGACGGCGCGACGCTGGCGTTCGTCAGGGCGCTCGCGTAGGCCTGACGCACGTCGATCCCCGGAACGCCGTAGCCGATCAGGTCGGCGAGCACCGTGTCGCTCGTGGTCCCGGTCATGCAGTCGGCCGGAGACGGCGCGCTCCAGCGCGGCATCCAGCCCGAGTCCAGATGATGTGCCACGAACCCCTGGGCGGCGAGTCCCGCCGTCGTCGGCGTGAGCAGCCCGAGCAGCGGCCACGCGGTGCGGTAGGTGTCCCAGAACCCGTTGGTGGCGCTGTACCAGCCGGAGCCGGTCTCGGGGCGTTCGCCGAGTTCGGGGGCTCGCACGGACGGCGTCATCCGGCTCCCGTACACGCTGCGCCACGTCGTGGCGCCGTCACCGGTCGGCTCGTCCTGCCGGGTCGGGTACAGACCCAGCCGGTACAGACCGGACGCGAGCGCGATCTGCTGATCGTCGGTCGCGCCGTCGATCTCGACGGTCCCGAGCAGCGCGCGCCAGGCGGCCGCGGCCTCGTCGGCGAGTCCGTCGAAGCTCCCGACGCGGGCCACGTGCGCGGCGGCGGTCCCGTCGTCGACGGTGGAGAGAGCGACCAGCACCGTGACCGGCGTGCTCGGGGAGACGGCGATCCGGCCGCGCAGGTGCCCGTCGGTGACGCTCAGGTCGTGACCGGATGCAGCGGGTACCCGGACGTGCACGTGGTGCGGCGGTGCCCCGGCGCGCATCTGGTCGGCGTCGTCCACCAGGAGTCCGGTGACCACGACCGCTTCCTGTTCGGTGGTGATCGTGACGTCCCGCATGGTGCCGAGGTGGTCGAGGACGATCGCGGCGTCGCTGCCGGCCGGGAAGGTCGAGCGGACCGCCATCACCGAAGGTCCCGCGGTCACCTCGATGCCGATACCGCCCTCGAGGCCGGCCGCCCACACGTGCGGCCGGTCGGTCTCGGTGGCGTGGTCGAACGCCAGCGACCGCTCGGCACGCTCGTTCGAACTACCGGTGGTCGGCATCACCTGGAAGACGCCCCGGTCGCCGATCCACGGGCTCGCCAGGTGTGATGTGGCCACCGCCTGCAGGGTGGGCCGCGGGTCGCCGGGCCGGCCGTCGTGCCAGCTGTAGATCCACCGGCGGGAGCCGGCGTCGGTCATCGGGACGGCGTACAGGCACCCGTGCGGAACGCCGACCAGGGGCGCGGTGTTGCCCCGAGAGAACGCGCTGGTGCTCTGTGAGCCGCGGGTGGTGCGGACCCGTTCGAGGGCATCGTCCGGCAGCGGGGTCACGGGCCGGAGGTCGACGGAGTCCAGGTGGATCACGAGCTCGCGCCGCGGGTTCGCCCGGACCACGAGTTCGACGGCCGTGATGGTCCGCCCGACGGCGGCGTCCAGACCGACCCGGCGCAGGTTCCACTGGTCCACCCAGGTCCGCCGCGCCGCCGCCTGCGCGTCCGGGGTGAGGCCGGCCCCGTACTGGTCCACGGCCCCCAGTTCCGAGAGCCGCGTCCCGTCGGCAAGCACCAGATCGACCGCGACCGCGGTACCGGCCCACAGGTCCTCGAGGTGAGGCAGCTCGGCGGCGTCAGCGACGCCGTCGGGCAGTCCCTGCGGGAGCACCGCCCAGGCGAGCTCGGCGCCGGCGGTGACCACCTGCCCCACCAGCGGGTGCTCCAGCGGGAGCCGATGCAGGCCGTCCCCGGCCGGCACCCGGGCGCGCCACGGGACCGGGCTGGTCAGTCCGACGCCGGAGCGGCCGGCGACGACGTGGGACGGGGCGGCGCGATCGAGCACGGAGGGTGTGTCACCACTCGGCATGGTTGCCGTCGCGCTGCTGCCACCGCGCGAGCGGGACGTCCTCGGGGTTCGCCGCCCAGGCGCGCACCCGCTCCTCGTCGACCTCCACACCGAGCCCGGGCCGGGTCGGGCGCAGCAGCGCCCCGTCGGCGTACCGGAACGAATCGGCGTCCACGATCGACAGGAACGGGTTCACGCTCCGGTCGTGCACGCTCAGCTGGCACTCCTGGAAGACCACGTCATGGCTGGCGAACCCGACCTGCACGCAGGAGGCGAGCGCGAGCGGTCCGGTCGCGCAGTGCGGAGCGAGCGCGACGTCGTGCACCGAGGCCACGGCGGCGATCCGCATGGCCTCGGAGATGCCGAAGCAGTGGGACACGTCCGGCTGCAGGAGCGAGATGCCGAGCTCCAGCACCGGGGCCACCTGCCAGCGGTCGTAGAGTCGCTCACCGGTCGCGATCGGGATCGTGGTGGAGCCGGTGAGCCGGCCCAGTTCGTGCTGGTACTGCGGCGCGACCGGCTCCTCGACGAACGTGGGCGCGGTGTGCTCCAGGGCGGCCAGCAGCCGCTTCGCCGACGGCGCACTCAGGCGCCCGTGGAAGTCGATGGCGAAACTGCGCTCGTCCCCGAGGACGTCGCGCAGCGCCTCCATCCGAGCCACCTCGTTGGCGATGCCGGCCGGGTTCTCGAACCGTTCCCGCGGCCCACCCGGGGCGGTCTTGACCAGCCGGTAGCCGGCGTCGACCAGTTCGGCGGCCCGCTCGCGCAACTGCTCGGGGGTGTCGCCATGGCAGGGCGCGTAGATGGTGAGGGTGTCCCGCACCGGGCCACCCAGCAGCTCGTGCACCGGCAGGCCGGCGCGCTTGCCGAGCAGGTCCCACAGGGCCTGGTCCACCCCGGCGACCGCGGAGCCGAGCGAGGGTCCACCGCGGTAGAACCCCTCCTTGACCATCCGCTGCCAGAGCCGCTCCACGTGGGCGGGCTCGCCGATGAGTTGCGGGGTCAGTTCCTGCACGGTCCGCGCGACGCTGTGCGCACGCCCCTCGAGGACCGGCTCGCCCCAACCGACGAGGCCGTCATCGGTCTCGATCCGCACGAGTGCGAACCGGGTCGAGAGGACGAAGGTCTCCACCGAGACGATCTTGGCTTCGGTCATCGTTGCGCCTCGCTGCGCTGCACCACGGGTCTCTCATCTCCTGGATCGGGGGCGTGCGGCCAAGTCTGCCCGACCGGCATCGCCGACCATGACGCAAATCGAGTTGGAACGGAATCCAACCAGCCGGCTTCACGCGCCGTCAAGGCGTGCTCCGAGTGATTGGTGGACTGGGTGAATGCGCCGCAGTGACTTCGGGCATGCCGATCAGTGGATGACCAACTCGGGCAGCAACGCCCACGCGTCAGCCCGGGCCGGCGCCACCACCGACTCCTCCGCCCCGACCCACGGCCACCGCACCCGGGTGCCCACGTCGGCCCACCCGCCGACGGCGGCGAGGAACTTGTCGAGCGCCGGGTCGCCAAGGCCGCGGGCGGCCAGCGGCGCGACGTGCGCCGCGAAGAACTCGGCGATGCGACGCTCGACGTCCGCTGCGCCGTCGGGGTCTGTCTGCATCTGCCGCCACCAGGCGGCCGCACCCCGCGGCGAGAGGGCGGCGATGTTGGAGTAGCTACCGTGGGCGCCGCGCGCGAGGCCGGAGGCGAGGCGGTGCCCGGGCACGAACAGCGCGCACCGGCCGGCCAGCGAACGCATCCGGGCGAACCAGGCGTCGTCACGGTCGAGCGTCTTGATCCCGATGACGGCGGGCACCTCGGTCACGATCCGCGCGAGCAGGTCCGGGCCCACCTGGGTCTTGGCGTGCGGCGGGCTGTAGAGCACGAGCGGGACCGGCGCGGCCACCTGCGCCACCCGGTCGAGGAAGCGCAGCACCTCGGCCTCGCTCAGTGGGATCCAGTCGGGCAGGATCACCTGGATCGCGGCCGGCTCGAGATCGCGGGCGCGGCGCACCCGGGCGAGGGACGCGTGCGCCAGCGGGTGGCTGGCTCCGATCTGGAACGGCTTGCCGACGGCGGAACTCGCCGTGGCGAGGACGGCGTTGACCTGGTCGTACTCCGCCTCGGTCAACGTGTGGAACTCCCCCGCGGTGCCGTGTGCATAGACCCCGTGCAGGTCACTGCGGGTCAGAAAGTCCACCTCGGCGCGCAGGCGGCCGGGGTCGATCCCATCATCGGGGTCCAGCGGCAGCAGCACGGTGCCCCACACCCCGCGCAGCTCACTCGCGCTCATCGGCGTAGCCATCAGTCCTTGATCCCGCCCTCGGAGATCCCGGCCACCACGTACTTCTGCAGCAGCACGAAGATGACGATGATCGGGATCGCGATGATCGTGGAGACGGCCATCAGGTTCGTCCACTGAGTGCCGAACTGCGCCACGAACCGGTTCAGCACCACGGTGATCGGCTGGATCGCGTCGCTGGTGGCCAGGGTCAGGCCGAACACGAACTCGCCCCAGGTCATCACGAACGTGAGGGTGGCGACCATGACCAGTCCGGGCTGGACCAGCGGCAGGCCGATCTTCCAGAACGCCCGGAAGCCCGTGCACCCATCGAGCAGGCCGGCGTCCATCAGGTCCTGCGGGATCGCGAGCATGTACGGGCGCAGCATCACCACCGCGAACGGCAACGCCAGGGAGGTGTTCGCGATGATCAGCCCGGCGTAGGTGTCCACGAGGCCGTAGTCGCTGAAGATCGCGAACATGGGCAGCGCGAGGCTGATCGTCGGCAGCATCTGCGCGGCGAGCATGAGCAGCATCACGACGCCGTTGACCCGCAGGCTGAACCGGGCCAGCCCGTACGCGGCCGGGACCGCGAGCGCGAGGGTGAGCAGGAGCGTCGGGATGGTGATGATCGTGGAGGACCAGATGCCCTGCAGCACCGCGGAGTCACCGAACACGGCGTCGCGGTAGGCGGCGAGCGTGGGCGGGTTCGGCACCAGGTCCGGTGGAGTGTTGAACACGTCGCCGGTCTCCTTCAGCGACGTCGCCACCATCCAGTAGACCGGGATCAGGTAGACCACGGCGACGACGAGCCCGGTCAGGGACAGGCCGAGGGTGCGGGTCCTCACAGCGCGTCCTCCTTGCGGGTCGCGCGGAAGTAGAACAGGGCGAGCACGGTCGGGATGACCAGCATCAGGGTGTTGATGGTCGCGCCGCTGCCGAGCTCGAAGTTCACGAACGCCTCGTTGTAGGCGAGGATCGGCAGCACGGTGGTGGCATCCCCCGGGCCGCCCTTGGTCATGATGAAGATCGTGTCGAAGGTGCGGAACGTGTAGATGAACCCGAGCAGCGCGACCACCAGGGACACCGGCCGCAGCAGCGGCAGCGTGATCGCCCGGAACCGGGTGCCCGGGCCGGCGCCGTCCAGGCTGGCCGCCTCGTACAGACCCTTCGGGATGTTCTGCAGCCCGGCGAGCAGGAGCAGCATCGCGAACGGCGCCATCGTCCACGCGGTCGCGAGCACCACGGCGACCAGGGCGGAGCTGCCCTGGCCGAGCCAGAACACCGGTGCGTCGATGATCCCGACGGACATCAGGGCGTGGTTGACCAGCCCGTAGGAGCCGTCGAGGATCCACCGCCACACGTTCGCGGCCACCACCGAGGGCAGGATGTACGGCAGGAAGATCGCGGCCCGGACGGCGTTGCGGCCGACGAACTTCCGGTTGAAGAAGACCGCGAGCGCGAGCCCGATCACGTACATCAGCGCGATCGTGGCGATCGTGTAGATCAGCGACACCCGCAGCCCGGTCCACAGCTCCGGGTTGCGCAGTTCCTCGGCGTAGTTCGCGAGCCCGACGAACTCGATGGTGCCGGCCAGGAACTTCTGGATCGGGGCGTCGTACAGGCTCAGCGAGATGTTGTAGTAGAGCGGGTAGAGCGTGGTCGCGGCCACGAAGACGACGGCGGGGGCGATGTAGGCGTATCGGCTCCAGTGCCTCGGGGGTCGACGGCGGGTGGTCGCCTTCGCGGGCGCGGTCGCCGCGCGAACGGTGGTGCTCATCGATCAGGCCAGCGCCTCGTCCGCCGTGGCCTGCGCGGCCGCGAGCGCGTCGGCGGGCGTGCCGGACCCGGACAGGCTGACCTGGAGGGCGTTCTGGATCCCGGTGAAGATCTCCGCGGAGACCGGTGCGACCTCCTCGTCCGGGGCCCAGGCGACGTCCAGCTGGGAGATGAACACCTGCCGGGTCTCGTCCGCCCAGATCTCGGCCTCGGCGGTGTCGGATCGGACCGGGAGCTTGTTGCGCTCGGGCAGGTATTCGTTCATCACGTCCGGCTGCTGCATCCAGGCGATCAGCTCCCATGCGGCGTCGGCGTTCGCGGAGTCCTTGGTGATGGTCAGGTTCTCCGCGGACAGGAAGGAGAACTGGTCGACGTCCGAGGGCATCGGCACCACGCTGAAGTCGACGTCGCCGGCCTCGGCGAGCGAGGACAGGTAGGACGCGCTGTTGATCATCATCGCGGCGGTGCCGTTCTGGAACTGGAGGGTCACGTCGTCCTCGTTCCAGGTGAGCACCCCTTCGGAGATCGCGCCGGCGTCCTTCAGGCGCAGGAACGATTCCATCGCGGCGAGACCGGCGTCGGAGTCGAGTTGGCGGCTGTCTCCGCCGGCGGCCAGGAACCGCAGGATCCACGCGGTGGACCCCTCGACACCCTCGATGCCGCAGAACACGAGGCCGAAGTTCTGGCCCTCGGTCACTGCGGTGGCCACGGCCTCGAGCTCGGTCCAGGTGGTGGGTGCCTGCTGGCCGGCCGCCGAGAGGGTGGCGTTGTTGACCCACAGGGAGTAGGTGTCGGCGACGTGCGGGACGGCGTAGGTGGCGCCGTCGAAGGTGGTGGTGGCCATCGGCCCGGAGAAGTACTGGTCGCTCTCGCCCCACTCCTGCACCCGGTCGGACAGGTCGACGATCATGCCGGAGTCGGCGAACAGGGCAGTGTCGAAGGCGTTCACGAGTGCGACGTCCGGCAGGTCACCGGATGTGGCGGACTGCAGCAGGGTCCGGTTGAAGTCGCCGAACGGGATCAGCCGCGGCGTCACCTCGACACCGGTCTCCTCGGTGTACCGGGCCAGCAGTGCCTCGATCGGCGCGGTGGCGCCGCCGCCGTAGTAGTGCCAGAAGGTCAGGGCGCTGCCGTCCCCGGTCTGTTCCGCTTCCTCGGCGGCGTTGCCGCCGCCGGGGGTGCAGGCGGCGATCGCGCCGAGACCGGCCGCGCCGAGGCCGCCGATCAGGAGGCGCCGGCGGGTGAGGTTGAGGTGATCGACGATGTTCACAACAGCTCCTTTGCATGGTGGCGGCAGCGAACTGCGCCGGTGAGTCAGTGTCCGGATGGGGTGAAGAGTTCGGGGTGCGCGGCGAACAGGGTGCGCACGCGAGCGGCGCCGTCGGCGTCGAGGTCGTGCAGGGGGTGGCGGGAGTGGCCCATGGCGAAACCCTGCAGGCGCAGCAGTTCGCGCAGCGTGGGCAGCACCCCGGTGGCGACGAGGTCGCGGACGTAGTTCGAGACGGCGACCTGGGTGGTGCGGGCGGCGTCGTAGTCGCCGGTGCGGAACTGCTCGAGCAGGCGGATGAACAGTTCCGGGGCGGCGTTGAACGTGGAGCCGATCGCGCCGCAGGCACCGGAGACGAAGCCGGCGAGGGCCACCTCGTCGTGCCCGTTCCAGATAGCCAGTCGGCCGTCGCCGATCCGGGCGAGCTGCTGGAGCCCGAACATGTCCAGGGAGGTGAACTTCACCCCGGCCACGTTCGGCTCCTCGGCAAGCGCGGCGAAGAACTCCACGCTGAGGTTCACCCCGGTGCGGCCGGGGAAGTTGTAGGCGACGAACGGCACGTCGCAGCCGCGGGCGACGGTGCGGAAGTAGTCGAGCTGTTCGGCCGGGGTGAGCGGGACGCTCGGCAGGATCGCCGAGACTGCGTCGACCCCGGCGGCCGCAGCCCGGTTCGCCAGGTCCAGCGTGAGCCGGGTGGCGTTCGTCCCGACGTGGGCGATCACCGGCACCTGCCCGCCGGTCTCGGCGACGACCACCTCGATGCAGGCGAGCCGCTCCTGCGGCGTCTGCATCACGCCGTCGCCGGTGCTGCCGCCGACGTAGAAGCCGGCCACGCCGCGCTCGAGCAGCGCCGCGGTGAGGCGACCCAGTTCGGGAAGGTTCGGTGCGCCGTCGTCCAGGTAGGGCGTCAGCAGCGCGGGGACGATGCCGTGCGCGCGCTCGAGTGGGTGAGTCATGGGTGGTGCGATCCCTCCTGGGATTTTCGTCCGGCCTCGATGGGGCCGGCGGGTGGTGATGCGGAGCGTCAGTCGGTGGGCCGCATGAGCCGGTCGAGCCGGTAGTCGATGTCGACGAAATGCTGGTCGAGCGCGGAGACGGCGTCGCCGCCCTGGCGCAGGGCCTCGACGATGGCGCGGTGCCGGTCCGCGAGGTCGTGGTACTGCAGCGGCGGGAGCTCGGCCTGCATGCGGGACATGAGCGTCCAGAACATGTCGAGGACGTCGAGGATGAGGTCGTTGCCGATGGCCTCGTACATGGTGCGGTGGAAGAGCCGGTCCTGCTCCGGGAAGGCCAGGCCCTGCTGCTCGAGGTCGACCATCTCGTCGACGATCGCGTCCAGGCGCGCCAGGGTCTCCTCGGAGATCCGCGCGGCCACCTTCGGGATCAGGCCCCGCTCGAGTGCCGCCCGCAGCTCCAGCAGCTCGTTGAGCTTCGCGCCGTTCGCGATCATCCGGTAGGGCAGCAGCCGGATCACCGGGGAGAGGGAGAAGTCCTGCAGGAACAGGCCCTTGCCGGCCTTCGCGTAGAGCACCCCCATCGACTGCAGGCTGCGAGTGGCCTCGCGCAGGGACCCGCGGCTGACGTCCAGCTGCACGGCGAGCTCCCCCTCGGAGGGCATCGCGTCATCAGGGCCCAGGCCCTGCTCGGTGATGTACTCCAGGAGCTGGGCCTGCACGGTCTCGAACAGCATCGGCTTCGACACGTTCCGCAACCTATCAGATATCTGACAGGTCGCCACGGCGGTACCTTCGACCCATGAGCGAAGCCACCAGCAACCCGCCCCTGCCCCGCACGCTCGAGGGACGCCACGTCATCGTCACCGGCGGTGGCGTCGGCATCGGGCTCGGCATCGTCCGCCGCTTCGCCGCCGCCGGCGCCCGCGTCGCGCTCACCACCCACTCCCGCTCTGCCGACGACGTCGTCGCCCAGCTCGCCGACGAGGGCCTGGACGTGCTCGGCCTCCGGTTCGACGCCACCGACAGCGAGCAGGTGACCGCCGCCGTCGACCTCCTCGCCGACCGCCTCGGCGGCCTCGACGTGGTGGTCAACAACTCCGGCGGACTCCTCGCCCGACACACCATCGCCGAGACCTCCGACGTCCACTGGGACGCCGTCTGGCGGGTGAACGTCTCCTCCACCTTCTACGTCAGCCGCGCCGCCCTGCGCCACCTCGGCGAGGGCGGGCGCATCATCAACATCTCCTCCCTGGCCGGCTCCAACGGCGGCGGCAACGGCTCCGCCCCCTACGCCACCGCGAAGGCAGCCGTCGACGGCTTCACCCGAGCACTGGCCAAGGAGATCGCCCCACACGGCATCACCGTCAACGCAATCGCCCCCGGGCTAATCCTGGACACCCCGTTCCACGAGACATTCACGCCGCCGGCCGACCAGGAGAAGACGATCGCCTCGATCCCCGTCGGGCGGGCCGGATTCCCGGACGATGTTGCTGCGGCGGCCGAGTACTTCGCGCGGGATGACTCCGCGTTCGTCACGGGGACCGTGCTCGACCTCAACGGTGGGGTGCACTTCTCATAGACAGGATCACTCCACCACGCCGTGCGCGCAGCCGTGTCGCTGTGATCACCGGGGCCACCACCCGTCCCGCGCCCACCCACGGTAGACCTGAGTTTCAGCGCCTCGGTATATTTACCTGGCGATCATATGTCGACGCCTGTGTGACAGAGTGATCCAGTGACCAGCCTTGGGACGTTCGACCTCGTTGACGGAGATTTGGCGAAGATCACCGACATCGCCGCCGTGACGCTCACCGCCGTGCACCGCGCCGGCCAGGTCAGAAGGGCACGCCTGCCTAGCCTCACTGGTCGCTCCCGCTCGGCTGTTGCCGAGGCCGTCGCCGAGTTGGAGCGTGTCGGACTGATCGAACAGGGAGCGCCGATCGCTTCGCGTCGCGTGGGGCGCCCCTCCCCGACGATTCGCGGAACCGATGCGTTCTTAGCCGCGGCGGTCAATCCCGACACCGACGGCCTGCACCTGAGCCTCTACACGATCGGAGGCACGGTCGTCCGACGGTGGTTCGAACCCTCCGAGACCATGCTCTCGCCGCAGGGGACGGTCGAAACGGTGAGCCGCCTCCTCGATCGGGCGATGCAGGATCGACCGGATTCACGTCTGGTTGGCATGTGCGCGGCGATTCCGGGCTGGGTGAACAAGGAACTCCAGCGAGTTGAGAGCGCGCCGCATCTTGGCTGGGGTGAGGTACCGCTGGCGGAGATGCTCGAATCGGCAACAGGAGTCCCGACGAGCCTCGTCTACGACGCCATCGCCGGCCTGGCGGCCGAGCGCCTTTGGGGTAGCGCGCGCGCGACCGAGAACGCCGTGTACTTCTACGGCGGCCCGGGCGGGATCGGCGCTGCCGCCCTCGTCGACGGGCACCTGCTCTCGGGCGCACGCGGCCACGCCGTACGACTGGGTCACCTGATCGTTGCGACATCAGGGCCGAAGTGCACGTGTGGCGCCGTCGGCTGTCTGACCAGCCTGGTCTCGGCGCCCCAGATCGAGTCCGCTCTACGCAATCGGGTGAGTAGCGACCGGGGTGACGACCCGTTCGAGGCCACGTACTACTACGTCGCCCGCGCCCTCCGGCTCGCCGTGCACACCTTCGATCCCGAGCTCGTCATCCTCGGTGGATTTTTCGCCACGCTGCTCAACGAAGACCGACTCCGGCTTGAGAATGCGCTCCGTGCTACGGGCAGCGTGGAGAGCGATTCCTTCCCGGTTCTCGTGACGCCGCAGCTCGGCGGTGACCACGTCCTCGCTGGAGCGAGCCACTTCGCGTTCACCGACCTTCTGGCCGACCCTACGTTCGTGCACTCACCCGCTGATCACACCCACTGACCAGTCGCTCGCACGGCCTCGGCAGAGGGCTATATAGTCGTCCCGTGAACATATACCCTGGTCGATCGGCGCAGCAGCGCCCGGGTGACACGTCATCGGATCAGACGGCTACCCTGCAGGCGAAGCCCGACACACGCCGCAACCGCGAAGGTCGCGTGACTCGGTGAACACCCTCGAATTCAAGGTGGAGGCTGTCCGCCGTCCGAACGTGGACGTCCTCGTGGTCGGCGCTGGACCGGCAGGTATCGCGGCAGCAGTGTCCAGTGCCAGGAACGGGGCGAAGACGCTGCTGGTGGAGCGCTACGGCTACGTCGGAGGAAACCTCACCGCAGGGCTCGTTGGACCGTGCATGACCTCCTACAGCCTCGATGGGCGCCATCAGTTGATTCGCGGGGTTTTCGAGGAGCTCGTGCTGCGGATGGAAGCCAATGGAGGCGCCATCCACCCTTCCAAGGTCCCCGCCAACAGCGCCTATTGCGGTTACATCACCTATGGCCACGACAAGGTCACGCCGTTCGATGCTGAGGCACTCAAGTGGGAAGCAGCGGCCATGTGCCAGGAGGCCGGCGTAGACCTTCTGCTCCACTCGACGATGGTCGAGACGCTGACTTCTGGGGATCGCGTTACCGGCATCGTTGTCGCCGGCAAGTCCGGCTTCGCGGCGATCCAGGCGGGGGTCGTGGTGGACTGCTCCGCAGACGCCGACGTCATTGCGCGCGGCGGTGGTGAGACCCGCACCGGTCGTGACTCGGATGGGCTCACGCAACCCATGACTCTGTTCTTCCGAGTTGGCAACGTCGACGACGACGCAGTCGAGACGTATGTGAGGCAGGCGGGCGAGACACGTCCCTTTGCCTCCGTGATCGAGGCCGCTCGCGCCGAGGGCCGCTACAGCATCCAGCGGCGAGGAATCGGCATATACCGCACGCTTCAGCCTGGTGTGTGGCGAGTCAACACCACGCGCGTCCAGGGCGTCGACGGCACCTGTGTGGACGACCTGACGCGTGCAGAGGTGGAGGGTAGGCGACAGGTGCAGGCGCTGATGTCCTTCTTCCGAGATCGCATCGCGGGTTTCCGTGATGCTGTCCTGATCGACACCGCTGCGACGATCGGAGTGCGCGAGACCAGGCGGATCGCTGGGGTCTACACGCTCACCCTTGACGACCTCACCACGGGACGAGAGTTCGACGACGTCATCGCGCTCTGTGGCTATCCGGTCGACATCCACAGTCCGACGGATGCGGGCGGCAGGTTGGAAGAGGACCCCACGGCGAACGTCTACCAGATCCCCTATCGCGTACTCGTTCCGGCCCGGCTCGACGGCGTCCTCGCCGCGGGACGGTGTGTTTCCGCGACTCATGAGGCGCTGGCGGCGATTCGGGTGATGCCTCCGGCGTTCGCGATGGGCCAGGCAGCGGGAACGGCGGCGGCTCTGGCCACCCGGTACGGCATCGCGCCCCGAGACGTCGATACCCGAGAGCTTCAAGCACTCCTACGAAACGACGCCGCCTACCTCGGCGACAGGTAGTTCATGCTCGTGCACGAGCACCTCAACCGAGCGCTGGCTGGGTGAACATAGTCCGCAGCGCATCCGTGGTGGCAGTTGCTATGAAGAGGCGCCGGCACAATTCGTGGCAGTTGGTTTGGGCCGTCGTCAGATACTCATAACGCCACCAGAACCAGGTCGTCGGCGGCGAGCGAATAGCCCAGACTGGCGGCGCGCTTTCCGGTAATGGCAAGCGAGATCGTGTGCGCCCCGGCAGTACGGAACCAGTGCTCACCGATGTCGAGCACGCGCCTTTGTTCGGTGGTTGCGTACTGGTCCACAACCGGTCCGATCGGGATTGCTGAGCCGTTCACGTAGGCCTGGAACTGACCACGGGTGTTGTGCGCTTTGCCGCCCAAGCGTAGTCGGAACCGACCCGCGCGCGGAACTGTGACTTCGAGCGACAATGAGTCACCGACGCCGGCGGCTGGTGTGAATTTGACCCACTTGCCTCCGCTAGCGGAGCTGTCGACGTGTGAAGTCAGTACCCCGCCGCTGACGGTCGTTGGGAGGTCCTCAGCCTCGTACTCCCCGGAGATGACGTCGCCCGTGCGGACGAACCGGACCGCATCGGCGACGGTGAAACCGGCATCTCCACCGAAGATCTTGACGTAGTTGCTTGTGCCGCCGAGGAGGTCGTAGTTGCCCAACGTCATCCAGGCTCCACCATTGTTGCGTTGGTTGACGGTTCGGGTCGAGGGAGTACTTCCAGCGTGGCCGATCTCGATAGGAGCCGCGTCGGGCCGGTTAGCGTCGGCGGTCCACCGCATCATCACGTCATAGTGGCCTCGCTCACTGATGTACGGCGTCCACATTGCCCACATGGTTGGGTCCGCCCCCGAGCCGGCGTCTACAAGATAGTCCGCTCCGCTGTAGCCGGGCGTGTTCGTGCGCGACTGCCAGTTGGTGCTCTCCGCGACGAATCCAGCGTCGCTGTTGTCGACGATCACGTCAGTCGTAGTCGGCCGGGCCGGCGCGGAAACGATCGGAGCCGCACCGGGTGAGGCCGTGGCGAACCGCGCGCGTATAGTCCGGCCGTGGGTGTCTTCCAGTGACACCGCAACACGGATTGCTGGCGTGTACTGGAGTACCTGAACTTGGCTGTCAGCAGCCAGGAGACCTGTCGCAGCGTACTGCAGCTCGATCTCGATGTGCCCGCGGTTGAGGTGCGTGGGATCGGCGACGGCCAGTTCGAGCTCGCCGTTGGTCTCCCGTACTAGTACGGAGGAGCGCTGGTCGACGGTGATCGGACCAACGGTCACGGTCTGATCGGTCCAGAAGTTTGCCGCCACGATGCCGAGACTGGGCGCCTGAACGGCCTGCACTTGCGTCGTGTTGGCCAGAATATCCACACCGGGTGCGGCGGCATACGAGGCGGTCTGCGCCGCGTTCTTGCCGGGTAGCACATAGTAGGCGTAGGCGGCTGCAGTCGGCGCGACGCCGTGGTCGAGCCAAATGGTGAGGAAGTTGTTGGTGCACAGATTGGTCGGGGTGGTGCTGCGGTCGTTGATGTCGCTCCACCGCCCGGTGCGAGTCTCCCGCTTGGCGCTGATAGTGGCCCCGCCGGGAAGCACGTAGCCGATCCCGGCGCCGACGACACTGCCCTCCAGGTGCGCCCACGACGCCGATCGGGTCGCCGTCCAACCGAGCGCTGTCGGCTGCGCAGTGCCGTCGATGGTCAGCGGGTTGGTGCCTGCTGCGAGTAGTTTGCGGTTCTCCACGATGGTCTCAACCGCCTGCGCGGCGGATGATCTAATACCGGCGCCGAGGGCCACGACCTCCTCGTCGAACGTGAACCACGACTTCTTGGCAGCAAGGTCTACTCCGAACGGCCGATGTGACATTCCGTTGGCACCGTAACGGCCGGAGATTTGTGCGCCACCAACCCAGACCTGGTCGCTGAACCGTCGCGTGGTGGTGGTGGAGCCGCTAACTACGGTGGTACCAGGCAGTCGCATCGGGTCGACAGTCGGCCAGTAGTCGCCGCTGTAGTGGCCTAGGTCGCTGTTGTGCAGTGACACGACACCGTCGGCGGTGTGCCATCCTCTAATGTTCTCATTGTTGATCATTTCGAAGTTGTGCACCCTGGTAGAGTGCATGCTGATACCGATGGCGAACTCGCTGCGGCGGGCGACTGCGCGCGCCATCGACGGATACTGAAAATAGCCGACCTGCTCAGGTGAAGGGGCGATCAGCGGGTCGTCGAGTATGGCGCGCAACGCCTCAATCTCCGGGATCCGGGCGGCGGATTCGGTGAAGTAGTCACTGTAGGTGTCAGATTGAATCACCCGCTTGACCAACCGACGGACGTCATTTGCGCTGGCTGTGTCCAGGAAGGCGCTGGCCTGTACCAGGGCAGTGACCAGCGTGTGCCCGGCGAGATGATCCTGTGCGGTGTTGCGACTTATTTCACGGCCGCGGACCATGTCGAGCAGGCTGCCGCGGAATAGGAACGGTGCGTATGCGATTCGCGCCCAGTCGGCAAGGTTGGCGCGGTTGGGGTCGACGACCTCCCAGGTAGTGCCGTCCAGGAGGGCGATCAACTCACCGATCTTCTGATACATCTGCACCCCGTAGCCGCCGTTGTAGGGGATGAATCGGTGGTAGAGGTACGAGCCGTCCGGATGCATGCCGTCCTCGCTGTCGCTGTAAGCCAAGGGCTCGCTTAGTGCGTTGCGGACGGCAGTGAGCTTGGTGGAATCCTCCACGATCGCTGCCCGGATGCCGACGACCTTGCACATCGAGACTCGGTTCGCCGAGGTGGCCGCTGTCGGGGCGTACTCGGCGTGCAGGATAGCCGGATCGGGGCTGAACCGTTCGACAGCCGCCAGGTAGGTGGTGCGGTCGATGCCAGGGGTCTGGTCGTAGACCAGGCAGAGGACGTCGTTGAGTGCGGTCGGAGCGCCGATCTCCCAATCCCACCAGTTGCCGTAGGTGGCTTGGGTGGTGTTGAACCGGTGATCGTGCATCCAGGCAAGCGCTCCGTGGATGGCTGCGAGAAGTCCCGCATTGCCCTGCAGGCTGGAGCCGTGCGTGCAGTACGCGGTCGCCATCGATCGCAGTCGGCTGTAGTTGGAGGTCACGTGCGCGGAGTTGGAGGTGCTGGCGAGATCGGTCCACAGGTACGTTCTACTCGCGGCAGTGTTGAGCGTGTCCCAGAAGGCCTGAGCCGTGCTGGTAATGTCCTCGATCTTGCTGGCGATAACCGGATCAGTCGGGTCGTAGTCGGTGCCGCCGGTGAGGTAAGTGCGCCAGCGCTGGCGCAACGCGGCAAACGCGATCGGATCGGCTAGCGCCGGTGCATCGATCCCGAGGCCTGTGCCCAGGATGCCAGTGCTAGCGCCGATCATTGCGGCGCGCAGGAACGTGCGTCGTTGCATCGTTGTTCTCCTCTTTTGTGGGGACAGAGCGAGATGCCCTACCGAATGGCGCTCATGCCGTCGAGCTGACGCCAGATGTCCTCCGGAATGGCAACCTCGAGCAGCTCGATCGTGCGTTCATAGTCGGCTCGGGACTCCATGCCGACGATCGTCGAGTCGATCCTCGGGTCACGAACCGACCACTGCAGCGCGGCCGCGACGATGGGTATGCCGACTCGCTCCGTCAGCCCTCCGATGTTGTCGACCGCCTGAAGGAGCTCGGGGGACGCCTGCCGGTAGCAGTACCGATCGGTCCGCCTCGGCCAGGTTGCCAAGGCGCCGCCGCCGTACGGGGCCGCGTTGTACACGCCCATGCCCCGCCTGTGAGCCTCGCCGATCAATTGGTCCGCCGATCGGTCGACCAACGTGTAGCGGTTGTGGGTGATAAGCACCTCGAACAACCCCGTGCGGACGAGGTCAAGCATCACATCGAGCTGACCGCCTGCCACTCCCAGACTTCTGATGATGCCCTCGTCGCGCAGTTCGAGCAGTGTGTCGATCGCCCCACCGGGCTTGCTGAGTTCAGCTACCGTCGAGTACTCCGGATCGTGCAGGAACAGGAGGGGCAGCCGGTCGACACCAAGGCGTTCGAGGCTCTCATCGACCGATTTGCGCATTCTGCTGGCCGAGAACTCGCCGCTGGCATAGTCGCGGTCCGCCTTCGTCTGAATGAGCACCTGACCGGTGAGCCCGACCGCCTCGCAGGCGTGCCGGACCCAGCGCTCGCTCTGACCGCGGCCGTAGTTGTTTGAGGTGTCGATGACGGTCACTGTTTCGTCTCTCGCGACGGCATCGATCACTGCAACGGCATCGTCAAGGGACGGCCCGGCACCCAACTCGTGTCGGCGCCATCGACCCGTGCCTACCGTGACGGCGCTGACCGACAGGCCCGTGCGCCCCAACAGCCTCGGTTCACGGAAGGACAGGGGCATCACTTCAGTGCTCATTCTCTCTCCGATGTCTGTCACCGCATGGCGGTCTGGGCGAGACCACGGTTCTGGGCCAAACCGTTCAACATAGCCATTCCAACGCCGCCACGACGAGTGCTTCAGTGCCCAGTTCGAGCGTGTCAGAAGGATCGGGCGCGAAAAGCGGTGAGTGATTCGTGGGAATCGGCCCGACCGGTTCGGGTGGCAGCGCGTCAACGTCGCGGAAGAGCGATGAGGTGACGCCGCCCAGTCCCCAGTAGCAGTACGGGGCTTCCAATCCGTCGGCGAGAGCCGCGAAGTCCTCGCTGGCGGCTTGGCGTGAGAGTTCGCGAACCTGCCCCCGCACCAAACTCTGTGCGAACGCCGACCCAAGGCGGTCTGTGACTTCTTGGTTATTGACGGTGACCGGGAACGTGTCGTGGTACTCGAAGAGGGGCTCACGGGGCGTCCCCGAGGCCGCGCACTCGGCGCGAACGATCCGCTCGACGGCCGCGAGAAGCTGGCTTCGACCCTGCGAGGAGTAACTTCGGAGGTTGATTTCCAGCGTGGCCCGATCGGGGATGGAGTTGCCGCTGACGCCGGCGTGCACGGCTCCCACCGAGAGGACCGAGAACTCCCATGGGCGCATCTCCCGGGCAACAATGGTCTGGAGCCGCATGATGATCGCGGCCGCCAGCACGATCGGGTCCACCGTTTCTTGGGGCACTGCCGCATGCCCCCCACGTCCAAAGACAGTGACCGCCACACTCGCCGCTCCCGACAGGACGGGGCCGGCCCGAAGGTACAAGCGCCCCGCCGGGAGTGCCATCACGTGCTGTGCGAACGCGACGTCGACTGAGCCGAGAAGACCTTTCAGGCCGTCTGTGAGCATGCGCCGGGCGCCCTCGCCGGTCTCCTCGGCAGGCTGGAATAGCACCACCAGGCGTCCCGACCAGAGATCTGGCCGGGTGGCCAGCAGCTCCGCAGTCGCCAACAGACAAGCCATGTGGACGTCATGGCCACACGCATGCATCACGGCGACTTCCACGCCGTCGGACGTCGCAACCTCATGACTTGCGTATGCCAGTCCGGTCGTCTCGCGCACCGGCAGCCCGTCGAGCTCTGCACGAATCAGCACGGTCGGTCCCGACCCATTGGCGAGGATACCGACGACGCCCGTGCCGCCGACATCGGCATGGACCTCGAACCCCGCGCTCTGCAACAACTCAGCGATGGTCTGGGCGGTCCGACATTCCTGGTTCGACAACTCCGGGTGCCGATGCAGCCACCGGTAGAGCTCCTCGATCCTCGGTCGAATCGTGGGCCAGTTCGCCATCACGGTCTGCGACGCGCCGCCGGTAGCGTGCGCGGCGGGACCTGACATCATCGCTTGCTTAGCGTCACGATCAGCGTCAACGACTCCCACTACTTGATTCCAACCTGTGCGAATCCCTGCACGAAGTAGCGCTGGGCGAGCAGGAACAACACGATCATGGGGAGCATCGCAAGGGTCGTGCCGGCCATCATGAGAGTCCACTGCGCGGTTGTCTCCTGCCGAAAGCTGGCCAGTCCTACCTGGATGACTCGCATCTCCTCGCTTCGCGTGACCAGGAGCGGCCACAGGAAGTTGTTCCATGCGTTCTCGGCGGAGAGCAAGCCCGCGGTAAGGAAAGCTGGCAGCACCTGCGGTGAGGCAATTCGCACGAAGATTCCCACCTCGCCCACTCCGTCAATTCTCGCTGCTTCAAGCAGCTCGGTGGGCACCGATGTAAAGAACTGGCGGAACAAGAAGATGGAGAAGGCGGTCACGCCGCCCGGAATGATCAGACCCCACCAACTGTCGATCCAGCCGATACCTCCCTGTCCTAAAACATTGTTGCCACCGAACAGGGGCATGAACCGCACCATCAGAAACTGTGGAACGATGGTGGCGTATCCCGGAATCATCATGGCTGCCAAGAGACCGCCGAAAATCCACGGGGCAGCTCGAAACCGGAGCTTCGCCAGTGAATATCCGGTAGCTGCCGCGAAAGTCACAGTCATCAGGGTGTGCGCTGCGGCCAGGATGAGGCTGTTGCGTGCGTAGATGCCGAACGGCGCCGCATCGAGTGCGTCCGCAAAGTTCTGCCATCGCCACTCGGTTGGCAACAGCCCGTCGCCTCGCAGGATCTCGCCCTCGGTCTTGAGTGCGGTCAGCACCATCCAGATGAACGGAGCGAGCATGGTCAAGGACACGAGCAGGAGGATCGTCCAGGCGAGCGACCGCGCCAAACGGCTTCTGTCAGCCGCGATACGGTCCTCGCGGCGAGGCCGCACCTCCAGGGTATTAGTGCGCATCGGTACCTCCTACGATTCGCCTCGAAACGATCGCCAAGATGATCAGGACGACGAAGAGCACGATCGACTGCGCCGACGCGTAACCCATCCGCGATGCTTGGAATGCCGACTGGTAGATCTGGTAGGTCATAACGGTTGTCGCGTTCGCCGGACCTCCCGAGGTCAAAATGTAGATCTGGTCGAAGACCTGGAAGGAGGAGATGACGGAAATCACGAGCACGAAGAAAGTCGCTGGCCGAAGCAACGGCACCGTCATGTACCAGAATCTCTCGAGAGAGTTTGCACCGTCGAGACGTGCCGCTTCCCCCACCTCCGGAGGCAAGCCCTGCAGGGCCGCCAGGTAAATGAGCATCTTGATGCCGATGCTCTGCCAGATGTACATGACGATCACCGACGGCATCGCCCACTCGGTCGATCCCAGCCAGGAAACTGGACCGAGGCCGATCGTTCCGATGATCCTGTTCAACAGCCCGGTGTGATCCGGGTTGAAGATCCACAACCAGAGGACCGCCACGGCGACCGTCGCGGTGATATGCGGGAGGAAGACGGCAGTTCGGAAGAACCCTTGCCACCGCATGCCCTGATTGAGCAGAACCGCGATCACGAGTGCGATGATCATCGCGGTCGGCACCGCGACGATGGTCAAGAACAGTGTGTTGAGGACGGCGCGCTGGAACGACCGACTGGTGAAGGCCTCGACATAGTTGTCCACTCCGATGAACTCGGGCGGCGCGGGAATGTCGTAGCGCGTGAAGCTGAGGACAAGAGCGACGACCATCGGAAGGCCGACCCAGATCAGAACGTGAAGGGCGCCCGGACCTGCCAGCAGCAGGCCAGCCCTCCCCTCCTTCCTCCGTAGCCGGCTCTTGCGTGCACCGAAGGCGTGGAGCCGAGGGCGGTCCGACGCTGCCCTCGGGAGTGTACGGATCACGCGTCCCGATCAATCATCGTCTGAGCGATCTCGTTCGCCTCGTTGAGGGCTGTCTCCACGTCCTTGGACCCGATGAAAGCCTCCTCCAGCAGCGGCACCACAGCAGCGCGGATCTCGAGGTAGTTCGGGGTTCCGCCCTCCGACGTCGCGAACTCCAGCCCTTCGACACCGAAGGAGACGAACCGGTTCTCTTGCAAGGGCTGGCTCGCGTCGAGCACCTCCTGCAGCGGCGGCACCGCGCTCAGCGCCTCCGTGATGGTCTGCACCTCTTGCGGGCCACAGCAGAGGTGCCGGATGAAGGCGTCGGCGGCCTCGGAGTTCTGGGATGTCGCGCTGCGCGATACCAGCGTGCCGCCCATGAACGACGACTCACGCGCGTTCTGCATCCGAAACACGAGGCTTCCCTCCTCTGACAACAGTTCCGGGTTGGCTTCGCTCCACGGCTTCCAGTGCTGGTCGCCGAACAGACTCATACCCACGGCGCCGGTCACGAACGGATGCGGGCTGCCCTCGGCGGGCTTGAGGTCCCAGGTGGCGGAACCATCCTCGATCAGGCCGACGAGGAACTGCATGGCTTCGACCGTCTCGGGCGAGTTGTACAGCGCGGTGCGGCCGTCCTCGCTGAACATCCGTCCGCCGTTCGCACCCATCGGCATGGCCAAGATGTGTGATGGGCTGCCGATCCCATTGAGGATCATTCCCCACCGCTTGCTGGAACCGGATCCCGCGGTCAGTGCCTTGGCCGCCTCCCGAAACTCGTCAAACGTCGTCGGCGTCTCGTTGAGGCCCGCCTCCTCCCACATCGCCCGATTGACGATCACCGCACGCGTGTCGAGAATCAACGGGAGCGCGTAGAGCTCGTTCTGGAACGTGCAGGGCTCGAGGATCCGATCCACGTAGTCAACCCCCTCGACGACCCCGCGGTCGAGCGCTGCAAAGATCCCCCGGTCGGCGAAGTGCTCAATCCAGCCGACGCCGGTCATGATCACGTCCTGGGTCGTGCCGCTGGCCACCGACGCGGTCAACTTCTCGTTCAACTTGGAAAAGTCGGTGTGGTCCGTGACCACGCGAACGTCCGGGTGCAGGTCCTGGAAGCTAGCGACCACAGCGTCGTACGCGGCTCTCCGCTCGGTGGCCCCGGTGAAGATCGGGGTCAGCACGGTGATCTCGCCACTCAGGCCGCCATCGGTTCCGCCGGGGCTCGGACTGGTCGAAGGCTGCTCACCGCATGCCGCCAGCATCACGCCAGCGCCGGCGGCGCCGAAACTAGCGAGGACGGTGCGTCGAGACAAGGACATGGGGACTCCTCGGGATGGATTGCTAGACGAAGGGCGGAGCAAATGTCAGACGGGCGGCTTTGAACGCTGAGAAGGTGCACCTTCCGCTTCCGGGGCGCGACGAATCGGCCCAAAGAACGAGCAACGCGCTCCGGTCGGCAGTCCGTCATCGGATCGCTTCACGGGAGCGTCGCTGGATCAGTATGTTCGCCGCGCGACTTAATTGTCAAGAACGCTCTGCCGTCGAGTCGAGAGGCGACGCTGTCGGCACCCAGCGATCGGCCACCGGCCCCGTCCCGAGTTCTCGGGCCTTGCGACCCGATTGACCACGGTCGGAGGTAGGACTAGACAGCGCTCCTTTTTGTCCCTCCGTCGGCTTAACGACTCGCCGTCGGACTCGCACGGCTTCGCGTACGACAGCGGGATGGACAGCTGGAGCCGGCCTCATCGAGGTCGGCTGGCCCACTCCGTCACCAACGCCCCCAGGAACGGCGAACGAACTCAGGCCTCGGTCGCGGGACAGCGAGACTCGGACCGAAGGCCCCTACGCTGCTCCGTCGCTGGCGCTGGGCGAGCTGGTGGGAGTGAGGAGCCAGATCGATCGTCGGCTGATGGACGACGCCTAAGTAGCACCCCTTGCCCCGCACCCTCGAAGGACGACGCGTCATCGTCACCGGCGGTGGCGTCGGCATCGGGCTCGGCATCGTCCGCCGCTTCGCCGCCGCGGGAGCCCGTGTCGCCCTCACCACCCACTCCCGGTCCGCCGATGACGTCGTCGCCGAGCTCGCCGACGAGGGCCTGGACGTGCTCGGCCTCCGGTTCGACGCCACCGACAGCGAGCAGGTGACCGCCGCCGTCGACCTCCTCGCCGACCGCCTCGGCGGCCTCGACGTGGTGGTCAACAACTCCGGCGGGCTGCTCGCCCGGCACACCATCGCCGAGACCTCCGACGTGCACTGGGACGCGGTCTGGCGGGTGAACGTCTCCTCCACGTTCTACGTCAGCCGCGCCGCCCTGCGGCACCTCGGCGAGGGTGGGCGCATCATCAACATCTCCTCCCTCGCGGGATCCAACGGCGGCGGCAACGGCTCCGCCCCCTACGCCACCGCGAAGGCAGCAGTAGACGGCTTCGCCAGGAGATCGCCCCGCACGGCATCACCGTCAACGCGATCGCCCCCGAGCTGATCCTGGACACCCCGTTCCACGACACATTCACGCCGCCGGCCGACCAGGAGAAGACGATCGCCTCGATCCCGGTCGGGCGGGCCGGGTATCCGGACGATGTGGCTGCGGCGGCGGAGTATTTCGCCCGAGCCGACTCGGCGTTCGTGACTGGCACGGTGCTGGACCTCAATGGTGGGGTGCACTTTTCATAGCCGGCAGGCAATCAAGGGCCTCGACGAGCCACCCGCGCTTCCGATTGCTGTGAGACTGACCGAGTGACGTCATCGCCTTTGCCCGACGATGGTGCGCTCGTCGAGGGCGCCTACGAGGAACTCATCACTGAGCGGCTTGCCGCCGCGCTGCGCACCCTTCCGGCCGATGATTGGGCTAGCGGCTCCGTACAGGACGGGGACCAACCCCACGTGCTCGCCGCCCACGTCGCCGAAGCTGTCCATCGCCGGCTGCGCGGGGTTAAAGACTCAGCCGAGCGCCTCGCCTTAGTGAACGAGGTGCTCAACACCATTGATGACGGCGAGACGGTCCCGTCGGCTGAACGTCTGCTCGCTGTCGAGCGGCGAGTACCGACCCAACTTACGGCATCCACGCGTTTCGCGATCCGACCGCAGGCGCCACTTTCGGAGGCAGCCCTCCTCACAAACGCGCACGGTGAACCATCGCTCCAATCGGAGATCCTCGCGGAAATGCCAAGTGCAGATGAGGTCGATCTACTCTGCGCCTTCGTGAAGTGGACCGGTGTCCGAACCTTGCGACCCGGACTCGCCTCCCTCCGAGATCGCGGAGTTCCAGTACGAATTGCCACGACTACGTACATGGGAGCCACGGAACGCGTGGCACTGGATCGCCTGGTCAGGGAAGTTGGCGCGCAGGTCAAGGTCCAGTACGACGTCCAGCGGACGCGACTGCACGCGAAGGCGTGGATGTTCCGCCGCCGCTCAGGCTTCTCGACGGCGTACGTCGGATCGTCGAACCTGTCTCACTCGGCTCTGCTTGACGGCGTCGAGTGGAATGTACGGCTCTCGCAAAGAGCCAACCGAGCACTGCTGGCGAAGTTCGAGGCGACGTTCGATACATACTGGTCAGACCCGACGTTCGAGGACTATGATCCCGACGTCGTCGGAGATCGCGACCGGCTCGACGACGCGCTCGCTGAGGCCAGTGGCCGCTCCCAGCACACCCGAGTCACGATTTCCATCTCTGGACTCGAGGTGCGGGCCTACCCATACCAACAGCGGATGCTCGACGAGATCGAGGCCGCACGCAAGGTGTACGGACGCCACCGCAACCTGGTCGTGGCGGCCACCGGCACGGGCAAGACCGTTGTCGCAGCTTTGGACTACCGCCGACTCTCGGAGGAGGCGGCGCCAGGAGAGCACCCACGGCTGCTCTTCGTCGCCCACCGCCGGGAGATCCTCCAACAATCACTGCGCACGTTCCGCGAAGTGCTGACCGACCCAGACTTCGGCGAGCTCTACGTCGATGGCAAGCGCCCCGAGCGCTGGAAGCACGTGTTCGCCAGCATCCAGTCGCTGACCACCTATGGGGTCGAGAACATTCCACCGGCGAGCTTCCGCGTCCTCATCGTGGACGAGTTCCACCACGCCGCCGCCAGCACGTACCAGAAGCTGCTTCGACACCTAACCCCAGACGAGACGCTAGGACTGACCGCAACGCCGGAACGGGCCGACGGCGTACACGTTGCGCAACTGTTCGGCGATGCTCCAACCACGGAACTGCGCCTCTGGGACGCAATCGCCTCAGATCTGCTCACGCCATTCCACTACTTCGCCATCAACGACGAGACAGATCTGTCTCGGATCGCCTGGGCGCGCGGCGCCTACGATGCCAAGTCCCTCAGCAACCTCTACACAGGCAATGATGCCCGGTCGCGGATCATCCTCAGCCAGTTGCGAGACAAGGTGGCTGACCTCGACGCGATGAAGGCACTCGGATTCTGCGTCGATGTTCGTCATGCTCACGCGATGGCTGAAGCCTTCAACCAGGCCGGGATTCCGTCGCGCGCAGTCACCGGCGAGACTGCTCACGCGGACCGAGACGACGCCTTGGCAGACCTCCGCAGCGGCGCCACCAAAGTGATCTTTGCCGTAGATGTCTACAACGAAGGGGTCGACATACCGGACGTCAACACAGTGCTGTTTCTGCGTCCAACGGAGAGCGCAACCATATTTGTTCAGCAACTCGGACGAGGCCTGCGACGCACTCGAACTAAGAGCGTCCTGACCGCGCTCGACTTCGTCGGGCTCCAGCGCAAGGAGTTCCGCTGGGATCTCAAATTGGGAGCAATCACCGGACAGTCTCGCCGAGGGCTGATTGAGGGCGTCGAGAAGGGCTTCGCGACTCTGCCGAGCGGCTGCCAGATTGTCCTGGAGCGGGAGTCGCAGCAACGAATCCTCGCAAACGTCAGAGACCAGGTCTCCCGCCGATGGTCTCGGCTCGTGAGTGAACTCCGGACGCTGAGTGCTCAACGTGGCGACGTATCGCTGGGCACATATCTACACGAGACGGGCAACGACCTTGGTGCGGTCATCGAGCGACCCGAGCGCTCCTGGACACGACTGCGACGCGAGGCGGGCCTCGAGGCACCGGTGGGTGGGCCGCTTGAGGACGTGTTGCTCCGCCGAGTCCGAGCGCTTGCCCACGTCGACGACTCCGAACGGGCCGCTGCATACCTCGCCGTCCTGGCCGGCGCTGACTACGAATCGCTCTCCCCAACGGAACAAGCGTTCGCCCGCATGCTGTTCTTCTCGCTATACCCCGATGGCGGCGGATTCGAGTCGTATGCCGATGGGCTCAGAGCGGCGTCGCGTGAGACCGCCGCGAACCAGGAACTGATGACAGTGGTCGACCTTGCACGTGCCACACAGCTCCGACTAACGGTCACATCCACTGGGACCACCGCCAACCTCCCGCTGCGCCTACATGCGCGATACCAACGTGAGGAAGCTCTCGCTGCATTGGGCTGGGCAACCCTCGCACGCAAACCGACGTCGTTCTGGATTGGCGTTCTCCACGAACCCAAACAGAACATCGACGCGCTCTTCGTGACCGTCGAAAAGTCCGAAGCATCCTTCTCGCCGAGCACCATGTACCGTGACTATCCGATTTCTCGAATGCTGTTCCACTGGGAGTCACAATCAACGACGTCGTTATCGTCACGAACTGGCCTGCGCTACATCACCGGAAGCAGCACAGTCGTATTGTTCGTCCGGGCTCGTAGTAGCGGTGAGCTCGGAACCGAGCCATACACCTACCTCGGGCCAGTCGAGCTCGTCTCATACCAGGGAGAGCGGCCCATCGCAATCACGTGGCGACTGCAAGCCCGAATGCCGCTCGATCTATTCACGGAAACCACTGCGGCAGCACCCTAAGCCCGAGGACCAGCCGATACATCGGGCGCGTCATTTGCCGGAGGACAATGAAGTGCCAGCACTCTCCAACGCGACTCGTCACGGCTCGAGTTGAACAGTCCACTAGCGCAGGCTGGGCAGTTAACTGATTTCCCGATGGTCGGTGCATTGTGTGTCGCCGTGTCACCTCTGGGCTCCCCCTTCGCCTGACCTCAAGCCGGATTGCGAACGCTGCCCCAATTTCGAGCGTGGACATGCGACAGCGACCTTGCTGAGGATCGCCGCCAGCGACCTAACGAAGTAGGCCCGCCCGCTCCACCAGCACCGCCACATCCACACGATTCCGCGCGCCGAGCTTCGTCTGAGCTCCCGATAAGTGCGTCTTCACGGTCGCCCCGGAGATGTACAGCCGCCGGGCGATCTCGGCGTTCGAGTGCCCGTGTCCGACCGCAACGGCGACGTCTCGCTCCCAGTCGCTCAACGCTGCCGTCGCGTCTGTTGCTCGTCGCCGCTCAGTGCCGCCGGTGTCCCGGGCCAGGTGGTCAGCACGATCACGTGTGGCGGGTTCGGCAGGGCGCGCGTGACTGCGGTGGCGGCGCTGCCGTCCATTCGGGACATCCGCAGGTCCATGAGCACCACGTCGGGGGCGTGCGTCTGGACGGCTTGCACGACCTCGTCGCCGTCGGCGGCCTCGCCGACCACCTCCACGTCGGCCGCGCTGTCCAGGATCAGGCGCAGCCCAGTGCGCACCAGAGCGTCGTCGTCGACGATGAGCACTCGGTGCGGTCGGGGCATGGCCCCGACGTGGGCGTTCGCACCAACAGGGGTGCGCTGGCCGACTGAGGCAACCTCCGCCGTCGCCCCCTTCTATGTGCTCCGGAGCGAGCGGTGCAGGTAATCCACGAGGGATCGGATCCCGAACTCCCATCGGGGCAAAGAGTCCGTCGGTGCTACCTCGTTCGTCAGGGTGCCCAGGTGCGGGCTGGCGATGGTGACGCGGTCGCCGATCTTGTGGGTGAAGCCCAGCCCGGGCACGCCGCGGTCCTGGGTGGGGGCGAACAGGGTCCCGGTGTAGAGGGCGAAGCCGTCCGGGTACTGGTGGTGGTCGCCGCTGGTGGCCTCGACCAGTCGTTCGAAGGAGCGGCTCAGGCGGGCGACGTTGTTCTCGTCCTCGAGGACGTAGCAGTCCTCGGCGCCCTCCACCCGCAGCGTGATCCGCTCGGTCCGGACGGTGTCCACGGTGAAGGCGTCGTCGAACAGCCGGATGAACGGGCCGATCGCGCTCGAGGCGTTGTTGTCCTTGGCCATGCCCAGGAGCAGGGCGCTGCGGCCCTCCACGTCGCGCAGGTTCACGTCGTTGCCGAGCGTGCACCCGCGGACCCGGCCACGGGAGTCGACGACCAGCACCAGCTCCGGTTCCGGGTTGTTCCAGGAGGAGAACGCCGGGATGCCGACCTGGGCGCCGTAACCGACCGAGGAGAGCACCGGGGCCTTGGTGAAGACCTCCGGGTCCGGGCCGAGGCCGACCTCCAGGTACTGCGACCACAGGCCCTCGGCGAGGAAGACCTCCTTCACCCGGGCGGCGGCCTCTGAGCCCGGCTCGATGGTGTCGATCTCGGCGTGCAGGGACGCGGCGAGGGTCTCGCGGACCTGGCGGGCACGGGCCGGGTCGCCGGCGCTGCGCTCCTCGATGACGCGCTCGATCATGCTGTCGACGAAGGTCACGCCGCACGCCTTGACCACCTGCAGGTCCAGCGGAGCCAGCAGGTGCGGGCGGTCCTGGGTCCGAGCCAGCGAGGCCTCAACGAGGTCGGTGAGTCGCCAGCGCGAGTCGCCGGTGGTGCCGGCGACGACCGTCGCGGCGTCATCGCGCTCGAGCAGGCCGGCGACGGTCGGGGCGACGTCAAACAGGTCGTGGACGTCCTCGCCGCGCACCCGGACGGGTCGGGGTCCGCCGGTCTCGGGGTCCCAGACCCGGCCGACCAGGAGCGCCTGGTCGGCGTCGGTGGGGAGGATCGCGTGGGCGCCGCCGGGGTGGGGGTTCGTGGTCACTTCGCTCCTCCTGCGAGCTGCCATTCGCCGTCGACGCGGCGGGAGATCGCCAAGGGGTTGTCTTCGCGCAGGGCTGCGGGCAGCGAGGACTCGGGGAACCCCTGGTAGGACACCGGGCGCATGAACCGGCGCGCGGCCGCGGTGCCGACCGAGGTGGTGCCGGGCGCGGTGGTGGCCGGGTAGGGGCCGCCGTGCTGCTGGGCGTAGCTGACGGTGACGCCGGTGGGCCAGGAGTTCCAGATCACCCGTCCAGAGCGGGCGGCCAGGACGTCCACCAGCTCGTCGAGCTGCTCGCCGGGCTCGGCATGGACCGTGGTGGTCAGCTGGCCCTCCAGGAGCTCGACGCCACGCGTGAGCTCGGCCTCGTCCCGGTAGGAGATGACGATGCTGGCCGGGCCGAACATCTCCTCGCGCACGATCGCCGGATCCTGCACGGCTGCATCGACGGTGGTGGCGAAGAGGGCGGGCGCGGGTGCCTCGCCCTGCCCGCCGGGGACGATCTCGGTCAGACCGCGCTGGGCCATGGCCGAGCGGGCGTGGAGGAATCCCTCCGCCAGGCCGGTGGTGAGCATGGGCGACGGGTCGGTGCCGGCCACGGTCTCGCGGAGCACCTGGGTGCTGTCCTCGTCGAGCTGGGGCACGAACAGAATCCCGGGCTTCGTGCAGAACTGCCCCATGCCCAGGGTGTAGGAGCCCACGTAGGCGGTGAGGATCTCGTCGCGCCGCGCGGCCCAGGCCTGCGAGGTGACGACCACGGGGTTGATGCTGCCCAGCTCGCCGTAGAACGGGATCGGCTCGGGGCGGGCGGCCGCACGGTCGGCGAGGATGCGGCCCACCCGGGTCGAGCCGGTGAAGCCGACCGCCGTGGTCAGCGGGTGGTCGACGAGCGCCTCGCCGGCATCCCGGCCGGTGACCGCGCCGAACAGGCCCGCGGGCGCACCCGCTTGCGCGAGCGCGGTCACGACGATCTCCGCGGTGCGGAGCCCGAGCTGCAGGTGGGCCTCGTGGATCTTGTGGACCACGGCGCAGCCGCCGGCCAGCGCGGAGGCGCTGTCGCCCCCCATGACGGAGAACGCGAACGGGAAGTTGGAGGCACCGAAGACCCCGACGACACCGAGGGGGACGTTCATCCGGCGCAGGTCCGGCCGAGGCCCCATGCCCCAGGACTCGTCCGCGTGGTCGATCGTGGCGTCGAGGATCTCGCCGCGGCGGACCTCCTGCGCGAACAGCCGCAGCTGGAACGTGGTCCGCTTCAACTCCCCCTGCAGCCGCCCTTCGGCCAGGTGGGTCTCGGCCTGGGCCAGCGGAACGAGCTCCCCGGCGGCGGCGTCCAGGCCGTCAGCGATGGCCTCCAGCCAGCCCGCGCGGGTGTCCGGTTCGGCTCCACGTGCTGCGAGGAATGCCACCTGTGCCTGCTGGACCGCTGCGTCCAGTTCGTCCTTGGTCGTCATGCAGCCAGCCTACGGTCCGGCGCACCGTCCCGGATCATGCGCGTCCCCACCCGTCCGCGGATCAGTGCACGGGCGCGCGATCGGCGGCGGCGAGGCGCTGGAAGGCGTCCGCGACACCATTGCGTCGCCGGAGCAGCCCCGACGGCGATTCCACCAGATCCCACAACCCCATGGTGAGCAGCGACTCCGAACGCGGCGTGTCGGCGTGGCGGTAGGTCCACTCGTACATGTCGAACAGCGGCCACCAGGTGTAACCCACCAGTGGGATGCCCTCCGCACGGAGGCGGTGCGCGAGCGCCACCGACTCCTCCAGCCAGGTCACGCGCTCAGCGACGGAGGCGGTGACGCAGGTCTCGGTGAGTGCCACCGGGGCGCCGTACCGCTGCGCGTAGGTGCGGATGATCTCCTCGAGGCCAGTGACGCCGTCGTCCCGGGTCGGTGACGGTTCCACGAACCCGCCAGCGGGCCACGGCCCGTCCTCGACCAGGGTGGTCGAGTGCCTCGGGTAGTAGTTGACACCCATGACGTCCGGCAGGGCCGGGGTTGCGGCGAGCCTGTCCAGCAGGTCCTCCGGCATCCCGTGCCGGAGCAGGTGGTCCAGCAGTGGGTGCCCCTCGCGCACTCTTCCGGTCACGAGGTCCTCGACGGCGAAGGCCTGGTTCCGGAGCAGGCGCACCTTGTCCGCGTGCTCGCCATCCACAGCGCCGACGACCCGGGTGGTCGCGTCCACGTGGACGAACGTGGCCCGGTCGCCGAGCACCTCGGCGATGCCGTGCTGGCTGCGCACGAACCCGTCCGCGAGCGCCGCGATCATCCGGGTGAGCCCGTCCTCACCGGTCAGGTACGGGGGCCAGTAGCCGAGTTCGCCGCTGAACCGGGCGTGGATCATCGGCTCGTTCACGGGTGTGTAGTCGGTGACCGTGTCGGCATAGCGCTCGGCGACGGCCACCGCGTATTCGGCGACGTGCTGCGGGTAGTCGGGGTTGGCGAACTCCCCGTCCAGCCATTGGGGGGTGCCGTAGTGCAGCAGGTCCACGATCGGGCGGATCCCCAGTTCGGCGAACCGCGCCATCACGCCGTCCAGCCAGGTCCAGTCCCATCGGCCCTGCGCCGGGTTGATCCGGTACCAGGGGATGCCCCAGCGCATGAACTCGGCGCCGACCTCGGCAGCGAGACCGAGGTCGGCGTGCCAGTTCTCGTAGTGCTCGGTGAGTTCGTACTCATCCAGCGCTCGCTCACCCTCGCGGGTCTGCGGCACGAAGGTGTCTTCGACGCCGACCCCGAAGTGCAGTCGGCCGTCCTGGAACCAGGTCATCGGTTGATCCTCACGTTGTTCGATATCTGTGGTTACGGTCGCCGGGCGGACGGCGGAGCCCACCCGGGTGCAGCTGGTTCAGCCCTTCATCCCGGTCATCGCGACGCCCTCGATGAAGCGGCGCTGAACGATGAGATAGAGGACGACGAGCGGCACGATCGCGACCAGCGAGCCGGCCATCATCACGCCGTACGGGGCCACACCGGTGGCGGATCCGGTCAGCAGCGCCAAGCCGGCGGTGAGCGGGCGCACGCTGGAGTCGCTGGTCATGATCAGCGGCCAGAGCAGGTCGTTCCAGTTCCCGACGAAGTGGAACAACGCCATCGTCAGCAGCGCGGGTTTGGCGTTCGGCAGGACGATCGACCAGAAGACCCGCAGTTCGCCGGCACCGTCGATCCTGGCGGCGGAGTCCAGATCCCGCGGCAGCGTGATGAAGAACTGCCGGAGCAGGAAGATCCCGGCCACGTCGGCCGCCCGCGGTATCACCAGACCGGCCAGTGTGTTCACCCAGCCGAGCGCGGAGACCATCTGGTAGATCGGCACCAGCAGCGCCTGGAACGGAACCATCATGATCGCGATGAGCACCGTGAAGATGGCGATCCGGCCGCGGAACTCGATCCGCGCGAGGGCGTATGCGGCGAGTGAGTTCAGCACCAGCGCGGACGCGGTCACCACCCCCGCGAACACGAGCGAGTTCCAGGACTGCAGGAGGACGGGAACCCGGGCGGTCAGACCGTCGAAGTTCTCCAGGGTGAACCGCGAGGGGATGAAGTTCGGCGGCCAGGAGAGCACCTCCGACTCCGGGGAGAACGCTCCGAGCACCACCACCAGCACCGGCAGGGACGTGAGTGCGGCGAACACCAGAAGTCCGGGGACCACCCCGAACTGGCGCAACACTCGGGTCGCGCGCACTGCGCTGCCGCCTCGGCGAGGCGTGCGTGAGGCGAGGGTGGCCACCCGGGCGGATGACGACGTCGTCGATGTCATGGCGCTCACTCCAGGTCCTTCTCACGCTTGGTGCCCACCCGAAGCTGGATCAGGCCGAGCAGCAGGGTGATCGCGAGCAGGACATAGGAGAGCGCGGACGCGAAGCCCATCCGGAAGTCGCGGAACCCGTCGGTGTAGATGCGGTACACGATCGTCTCGGTGGCCCGGTCCGGCCCGCCCTGGGTCATGATGTAGATCTGGTCGAACGCCTGGAAGGCACCGATGATCGCGAACACGATCACGAACGTCATCGTGCTCCGCAGGCCCGGCAGCGTGACGGCGCGGAACTGGCGCCAAGCGCCCGCGCCATCGAGGATCGCCGCCTCGTACAGGTAGCGCGGGATCCCTTGCAGGCCGGCCAGGAAGATCACCATGAAGTACCCGAAGCTCTTCCAGATCGCCACCGCGGTCACGGCGGGCAACGCCCACGTCGTGGATGCGAAGACGTCGCCCATCCGGATCCCCAGTCCACCGAGCCAGTACGGGATCAGGCCGAGGTTGGGATCGAGCAGGAACCCCCACGCGAGCGAGGCGACCGCCATCGAGATGACGAACGGCAGGAAGATGATGGTGCGGAAGAAGCCACGCAGGGGCACGTCCTTCCGGTTCAGCAGCAGGGCCGCGCCGAGGCCCACGGCGATCACCAACGGGCCGTACATCGCCGCGTAGAGCATCGTGTTCACGATCGCCCGGACGGTCGCCGGATCGGAGAAGACGCTGACGTAGTTGTCCAGGCCGATCCACGACGCCTCACCGAACCCGCTGGCATCGGTGAAGGACAGTCGAAGGGCGAGGATCGCGGGGATCAGGACGAACGCGACGATCACCGCGAGCGCGGGGATGAGGAACGCCGTCGCGCGCAGGGTCCGGCCCCGCTCACGGGAGGCGATCTGGCGCGAGTTGTCCGGGCGTGGCCCACCACCGCCGAGGCGCCTGGGCGCTCGGTAGGTAGGGCCGGCAGTGGTGCTGGTCATGAGGTCTCCAAGGGGCTCCGGGCGCCGGGCCGGCCATGACGCGCCGGCCCGGCACCAGGGGTGGACTGGGGCTACTCGAACCTGGAGAGAATCTCCGTGATCGTTGCCGCGGTCTCGGTGGTGGCGACAGCGACGTCGCCGCCCTGGCTGACGGTGGTGTTCAGCGCGGAGAGTTCGGCATTGACGTCGGTGAGTCCACCGGGGATGCCGTACAGCCGGATGTAGGCGTTCTCGGTATGGGCGATCATCGTGCCGACGAACGGCGTATCGGCGATCGCGTCCGCGGCGATGTCGGTTCGGTTGGGCGGGTAGAAGGACTGCTCCGCCCAGAGCACCTGAGCGTCGTGGGAGTTGTAGTACCGCAGGAAGGCCTCGGCTCCAGCGGTGGCGCCGTCATCGGCCTGGGACGTCAACCACCAGTAGTTGGCGGCCGCCTGCGTCACGATGCCGTCCGGACCGGCCGGCATCTCGAAGACGTCGATGTCCAGCCCGACGCTCTCGGCGCCGGTGATGATCCACGGGCCGATCACGGTCATGGCCGCCTTGCCGGCCTTGAACAGATCGACCGCCTCGGGCAGGGTGACGTTCGTCGGACCCCAGCCGCCCTCATACGCGTCCTGCCACCACTGGAGCGTCTCGACGTTCTGCGGGGTGTCCAGGGTGACCTCGCCGTCGGTGTAGACCGAGCCGCCACCCGCCTGGACGAAACTCGGCAGGAAGGTGCCGTCGGCGTCCGGTAGGGCGAGGCCGTAGATCTCCGGCGTACCGTCACCGTTGGAGTCCACGGTGAGCTGCTCGGCGACGGCGATCCACTCCTCCCACGTGGTGGGGAAGTTCTCCTCGGTGATGCCCGCCGCCGCGAACATCTCGGTGTTGTACCAGACGGAGAACGGGCCGTAGGCCATCGGGACGGCGTAGTGGGTGCCGTCGAAGGTGGCGTAGTCGACCACGTGCGGGTAGTAAGTGTCGGTCTCGTTCTCAGGATCCGCGTAGAAGTCGTCCATCGGGACGAAGACGCCCTGGTTCACGTAGCCCTCCCCCGCGTCGGCCGGTTGGACCACGAGGTCAGGGCCGTTCCCGGCGGAGATGGCTGGAAGCAGCTTGTCCGTGATGACGTTCCACGGATTGACCTCGATGGTGACCTCGTAGTCGTCCTGTGACGCGTTGAAGTCCTCCGCGAGCTGGGCGACCACGTCGCCATCGGCCTCGGTGAAGCCGTGCCAGATGGTGACGGGGGTGGTGCCGCCGTCACCGCCGGGATCGGCGCCGCCGGAGCAGGCTGCGAGCGTGAGTGCGACGGCGGCGCCCGCGGCGATGAGCACTCCCGGGCGGCGGAGTTGTGGGGTGGTGGACATCATCTGACTCTCCTCTGGGAATTGTGCGGTAGTACATCGGTGTATTACGGCGTAGGTCTACAGGTTGGGAGCCGGTCGCCGATCAGTGAGCGGCAGCCAGGATCCAGTCCCTTGGGATCACTTCGAAGCGAGCCGACCAAGGGTGGTTCGCGGCGGCCGGCGCCACCGCGGAGCCGGAGTGGCCGTCGGCGAGGATCACCACCACGTCTGGACGCATCATCGCGTTCGCTACCCTTCGTCAGGCCCGTAGTACACCGTTGTACTACGAGCGTATGCGCAGGTTGCGGTCCAGGTCAATCCCGGATCTGCGGTCAGACCCCCGCGAGGCACGGGCAGGCCAGTGCCCACCGAGTTGTACCCCGTGACTAAGCGCGAGGCGTCTCCGTCACCTAGTGGAGTCGCGCAGGACCAGCCGTGGGGGCACCTCGATGGCATCACGGACGGTTGCTCCCCCAGCCTCGCCCGACCGCACATTCTCCCCGGTGGGCGCCGCTGCGTCGGGGCGGGGTGCGCCGTCGGCTTCCGCCCGCAGCCTGCGGACCAAGATGCCAACGGCCAGTTCGGCCAGCTGGGCACGGTCGACCGCCACCGTGCTGAGCGCGGGCACGCTGTACTGGGCGTCCTCGATGTCGTCGAATCCCATGACCTGCACGTCGTCGGGCACCCGGGTGCCGCTGCGCAGCAGTTCGGCCAGTGCACCGAGTGCGAGCGTGTCGTTGAAGCCGAAGACGGCGTCGAACTCGACGCCCTCGGCAGCAAGGTCTCGGATCGCCGCGGCGCCGTCCGCCTTGCTCCACCCGTCGGTGGAGCGGATCAGGCGGTCATCCGTTGCGATCCCGTGCTGCGCCAGGGTGCTCAGGTATCCCCGGGTGCGTTCGCCCGCGGTCCCGACGGCCACGTCCCGGTCGGCCCCGAGGGCAACGATGCGGCGAGCTCCCCGCGAGATGAGGTGCTCCACGACGAGCTCCGCACCGCGAGCGTTGGCCAGAAACACCTGGTCCACCTCGCCGCTGATGCGGTGGTCGCCGAGCACCACCACGGGGAAGCCGGGCGGAGCGGATCTCGACAGCACGTCGCCGTGCCCCACGGGTGCCACGATCGCGCCGTCCACCAGGTGGGTGTGTGACCCGACCAGGCTCTCGACCGCCACGTGCTCGGAGGCCTCGACCTGCTCGACGATCACCTTCAACCCGACGTCCGCAGCCTTGCGGATCACCTCGTCGGCCAACTCGGCGAAGTACGGCAGGCGCAGTTCGGGCAGCGCGAGGCCGATGAGGTTGGTGCGGTTCGTGCGCAGTTTGCGCGCGGAAACGTTGAGGCGGTAGCCGAGGTCCTCCATCGCGGCTTCGACCCGCGCGCGCGTCTCAGGGCGGATGTAGGGGTAGGTGTCGTTGACGACGTTGGAGACCGTCTTCACCGACACCCCGGCGAGCTTCGCGACGTCGCGCATCGTAGCGGGCATGTTGACATCGTGGCACGTCGCAACCGGTCTGCGTCCGGTGTGCCGCGCGACGCCGAGACGCTGGCATCGCCGGGGCCGGCTGCCTGACCTGCCGCCACGGCACGGTGACCCTCACCCGGAAGGTCGCTCCGCCGTCGTCCACTCAGCATTGGAGACGGCCACCGAGCAATTCGACGCGCCCGGCGTCGGTGGGGTCTCTCTGGATCCGCCCATCCAGGCGCTGCCCCCGCAGCTGCGCCAGCCGTTGGGGGTGCTCATCGACGTGCTCGAGAGCAACGGGACCGGCCTGATCATCACGATCGACGAGGTGCACCGCGGTGCAATCGAGGACCTGCGCGCGATAGCCACGACCGTCCAGCACCTCATCCGGGAGGGCCGGGAGATCGCCCTAGCCATGGCGGGCCTGCCCGCATCGGTCTCGACCCTCCTCAACGACCACGTCATCACGTTCTTGCGCCGCGCCGATCGGCGCGACTTGGCGCACGTGCGCATCAGGGACGTCTCGCTGGCCCTATGGCAGACGTTCGCCGAGGGTGGCGTGAAGACCCAGCCGAGATACTCGACCAGGCCTCCGCGGCAACCGGTGGCTACCCGTTCATGATCCAGGTCGTCGGGCACGAACTCTGGCGTCGCGCCCACGACGGCACCATCGACGCCGAGGACGCCCAGCAGGCGATCCTCGTCGCGAGCCGCAAACTCGGTACGGTCGTGCACGCCCCCGCACTCGATGGCCTGTCCGAGGTCGACCTCGAGTACCTGGTGGCCATGACTGCGGACCAGGCGGGCCCATCGCGAACCTCCCAGGTCGCCACCCGCATGCGTCAGACCGACAAGTACGCCTCGGTGTATCGAAACCGGCTCATCGAGGCGGACGTCATCGATCCCGCCGGGCGTGGCCTGGTCGACTTCACGATCTCGTACCTGCGTGAGTACCTCATCCAGCACGAGGAGACCTACAAACTCGCCCGCCGGTGAGATACGCGGTCCCGACATCCAGTCACGCGACCTACCGCCAGGGCAGGGTGACCGTGACGCGGAACGTGGCTCCGCCGTCGTCCACCCCGTAGTGGAGGAGGCGACCACCGAGCACCTCGACGCGCTCGGCGATGCCCTGCAGGCCGCGGCCCGGCGTCGGCGCCGCCGTGCGGGACCGCAAGTTCGAGTTCGTCGTGACCAGCATCGAGACCAGTGTGGACACGGTCGGCAGCGAGTACTTCAACGGGCAGGCGCCGGGTCAGTTCGTCCTGGTGCACCTGACCGTGACGAACATCGGCGAGGCGCCCCAGTACTTCTCCGACAGCGACCAGCAGCTCGACGCCGCCGGGCGTGAGTTCGCCGCGAACTCCGCCGCCGGGATCTGGATCGAGGGCAACGACACGTTCGTCACCGAGATCAACCCCGGCAACACCGTGGCGGGCACGATCGTGTTCGACATCCCGGCCGACGCCGTCCCGAGCACGCTCGAGTTGCACGACTCGTTCCTTTCGGGTGCCGTGGAGGGGGCGCTGAGCTGACGGCGCCCCTGAACCGGTGGACCCGGGCCGCGACGGGCGGCTCGGGTCCACCGCCGCGCTGGAGCGTCGGGCGCCGCGCTGCCGACGGTTCTATCGTGGTTCCCGGAGAGGACCCACCCATGGACCGCGCCCACGACCCTCCCACGACCGTCGACGTCGACGTCCACGTCCCGGCCGCCGTCATCCGGCGCTTCCACGAAGTGGTGTGGCTGAGCTCCTGGCGCGTGGTGCTCCCCGTCGGCATTGCCTGCACGACGGCGGCCGGTGCCCTGGTCCTGCGGGTCGCCCGGGCAATTCGCCGTGGTTCGCGCAGCCCGACGGCGTCCTCCGCCGTGCTGGTCCCGCTCGGCGCCGCCGCGGGTCTGCTCATGGCGACGGGAGCGCTGGTGGCCAACGCGCTGGCCGGCTACGTGCCTACCGCCGCGGCCGGCCTGCGACTGGGCACCCATGGCTTCCGCCGACCCCGGCACGAGAGCACCGAGCTCCAGCCACGGCACCCGATGAGCCGGACCGGCCGGCGCACCGCGCTGCTGCACGGACCGCCGTCGCGGGGCACCGTCTACACGGTCACCGTCCCCGGCGACCTCGACCTGGAGGTGCCGCCGAGCACCGCCTGGGTGTACCTGCCACCTGGTGTCGAGACGGCGTCCCCGGTCCGTTATCCGGCCATCTATCTCATCCATGGGACGCCCGGAACCTCGGCGGACTGGTTCGCCGCGGCCCTGGTGGACCGGGCGATGGACGTCCTGCTGCACGCCCACCTGGTCCGGCCGATGATCCTCGTCTCCATCGACGCCAACGGCGGACCTTCCAAGGACACCGAGTGCCTCAACTGGCGCGACGGCCCGCAGATCGAGACCTGGCTCTACCGGACCGTCATCCCGTTCGTCGACCGCACCCTGCCCACCATCGCCGACCGGACCGCTCGCGGCCTTGGGGGCATGTCGATGGGCGGGTTCTGCGCCCTCGACCAGGGCCTGCGCCACCTCGACAGCTGGGGGCTCTCGCTGGTGTTCGAGGGTTACGGCGACCCCGGCAGCGCCGGACCCGCGGCCCTCGGCGACGACCCCGACGTGATCGCCGCGCACACCCCCAGCAGCTACCTGCCGCACCTGCCGCTGCCGTACCGGCTGCCGGTCTACCTCGACGTCGGGGAACGGACCGCCGACGTCGGCGCCGTTCGCGACCTCGCGCGCCAGCTCGCCGACCGGGGCCAGACCGTGTACTTCCGCATCGCGCGGGGGCACGGCCACAGCTGGGCGGAGGTGCGGGACGGTCTGCCGTACGCGCTCACGTTCGCCTCGGCGCACCTGCGCGGCACCCCGCCGGTTCCCGGTGCACCACCGGGCTCATGACGGTGGCGGGTGGCCGAGGAAGCGGCCGACCACCGGCAGCCCGGTGAGTCCCTCGACGTCGGCGATCGCCAGTCCCTGGGCCGCGAGCAGGTCCATGGACCCGACGGCGGCGTAGCGGGGTACCCACCTTGGTCGGTACTTGGCGTTGAACCGCCACAGCGACTCGATCTGCATCCGGCTCGAGGCGCGGCGCAGGACGCTGCGGGCGAGCCGGCTCGAGGGTGCGTCGCTGTCCCCCGCGACCACGCTGTGCAGGACCGCGAAGTTCAGTGCCACGGATGCGCCACCGCGTGCGGCGAGGTAGCGGATGGACTCGATCACCAGGAAGTCCATCACGCCGTTCGGGATGCCCTCGGCCGGGCTCCGCCGCATGGTGTCCAGCGACCAGCCGGGCAGCCGGGGAGCGGGCACCCACTGGATGAACGCCTGCACCTGGCCGGCGCCATCTCGTGCGACGGCGAGCACCAGGCCGACGTCGGCCGGGTCGAAGAGCCTGGAGAGGGTCATCGAGAAGCCGTGCTCGGCCTCACCCTGCCGGCTACGGACCGCGAACTCGACCAGCTCGGCGCGCGCGGCGCCGTCGAGCGTGGCCGGGTCGAGGAACGAGACCGTGAAGCCGGCGGCGACCACGCGCCGGTGGGCGCGCCGCAGACTCTTCGATGCGCTGTCGGTCAGGTCGAACGTGGCGCAGTCCACGATCGCCTCGTCACCGAGGTAGAACGAGCGCAGCCCGCTGGACTCGTAGATGCTCAGCCACTCCTGCGCCGCTCCGAGCACCGTGACGGACCAGCCGTGCCGCTCGGCGTGGGCGGTGAGCTCGGCCCACACCTCGGCGCGCTCCTCCGGCGGCCCGATCGGGTCCGGGGAGACGACGCACACCGCACCCCGGACCGCGTGCGCGACGACGCTGCGTCCGGTGAAGAACCACTGCTTGTCGTCCCGCAATGCGAAGTAGTCAAGGCTGCCACCGCCGTAGCGGGAGACCACGGCCCTGGCATGTTCGCGTTCCTGCCGATGGGCCTCCCCCACCAGCGGCGCCGAGGCCGCCGGAGAGAGCAGGACCCACAGCACGCTGCCGAGCAGAGCCAGCCCGACGGCCGTGAGGAGCGGGCCGGCGAAGGGGCCCATGAACGGGAGCGGGAGGTCGCTCCACCCACCGAGGCGGAGCAGCACCGCCCGCGCCGATTCGTCGAGGTCAGTCGCGTCGACGGTTCCGAACCGGACGGCCAGCCCGAGGGAGACGGCGAGCGTGACGGCCACCCCGCCGATCCCGACCAACGCGGCCCGGGTCAGCGCCGCACGGCTCGCCAGCACGGGGAAAGCCCGGTGGTTGAGGGCGAGCCAGATTGCGCCGCCCGCAGCGAGCGCGGCCTCCTCGACGTCCAGGCCCTTGCTCAGGTGCAGCACCACGGAGGTGACCAGCAGCGCCTCGGCCGCGATCCAGCCGAGCCGGTGGCCGCGGCGAAGACCCCGCGCGGTCAGCAGCAACGCGAACGAGACGAAGATGAGCGTCAGCGCCGCCGTCTCCGGCACCACGAGGGGGACGATCTCGAGCAGGATGCGCACCCGCCCACGCAGCGGGGCCGATGCCGCCGAGAGCAGCCCGAGGACCGCGAGCACGACCACCGCGTAGGTGGCCACCCGCCGGGACCGGTCGTGCCGTAGCCAGTCGGACGCGCCGATCCCGCGAGCCGACCACCGCGTCCGGTCGACCCGCACCTGCCCGGGCCGCCTCGCCTCGGGTGCCATGGCTCATGCTCCTGTGCCCCGACGTGCCGTCGGTCGTCGTCAGGCGGTGACGACGTGCAGCGGTGCGCGGATAGTCATACTCAGAAATGTACGCGCCATGGCCGGGGCGGGCCTGGGTTCCAGGTCAGCTGCCCGCGAGGAACTCGCGGTAGCGAGCTTCGTGGTGCTCCGCCGGGGTGGGCGAGGCCGTCGGCTCAGGGAGGTCGTCGGGATCGTCGGCGCTGATCGACACGCCCTGGGCCCGACACTGCGCAACCAGGCCGGGATAGCCGTCGTCGGCCCACTGGCCGTACTCGTCGCTCAGGGCTTCGCTGAGGGTGGTGCCCCGGAGGAGGTGGAACTGGCCCTCGGTGTCGAAGCTCACGATGGGTGCCGCGGCGAGCGGAAGGTCGTTCGGACCACGCCAGTAGCCGAACGCCTGGCCCTCGTCCTCGTCCTGGGCGACCCAGGTGATCAGCGTGGCCGTCTGCGCGATCGCCCGGACGTTGGCGGCGATGTCCGGATTCGCGAGGTCCTCGGCGGTCAGGTAGCTGGTGTCCAGCGCCGGCGGCTGCTCGTCGTCATCGAGCAGGCGCAGAGCCTCCGACCAGGGGTTCGAGTTGCCCTCAGCCTGCTGGCGGCGCCAAATGGCGAGATCTTCGGGAACCATCGACATGCCTCTCGTGGTGGTGTGCGACTCCTCGGCGGCGTGCGCCGAGCAGCAGTCTGGCACGGCGTCTGGTCCTGAACCGAAGCGGCACTGGCGATGCCTCCGGTGCCGGCGCTCAGGCGCCGCTGGGCGATCTGGCGCCGATCAGGGCGATGAGGGCCGTCGCCGTGTCCGCGAGCTGCTCCGGGGTGCCGCTGAGCGATCCCTCGATCCAGCCCCGCAGCACGTTGACGCAGCCGCCGACGAGGAAGGCCGCATGGATGTCGTCGGCCGAGCCCAGACCCATGCCGATCCTGCTGCGGTCGAAGATCTCGTCGACCACGTCGCGCAGCGCGTCGGTGAGCCCGGGCTGCGAGGGAAGCTGCGCGATCCGCAGCAGCACGTCCCGCTCGGCCTCGATCCGGATGAGCACCTGCAGGATGCGGCGCCGGAGCTCGTCGGGGGCCAGCGGAGCGGTCATCCGCCCGCCCTCGCCCTCCGGCAGTTCCAGGGCGTCCAGCGTCACCGCTCGGATGATGCCGTGCACGTCGGTGAAGTTCGCGTAGGCGGCCCGACGGCTGTAGCCGGCCCGGGTCGCGATGTCGGAGAGGGTCAGGCGGTCCGCGTCACCGTCGAGCAGCGCAGCGCGGGCGGCGTCGATGATCGCTCGTCGCGTGCGGGCCACGCGGGGGTCTTGGACTGTCATGGTTGCCATGTTACCCTATCGGGCAGTACATTACATATGTAACCTACTGCGCATCATCCACTGACTTGGAGAACCATGAACGACACTGAGGCATTGAACCGGTTACCGGAGGATCACGGCATCACGCCCTCCGAGCACCCGGCCGCCGACGGCCCCGGCCGACGCAAGAAGGCGCTCACCGTTGCCGCCGTGTTGATCGCCGGCTGGATCTTCATCATGGGGATGGTCGTCAGCTACTCCGAGGCGCTCGCGAACCCGACGGTCAACGATGTGCCCATCGCGGTCGCCGGCAACGCCGACGCGATCGTCGGCCTGCTCCAGAACGACTCGCTCGACGTGACGGTCGTCGCTGACGCCGCCGCCGCCCAGGAGCAGGTCCTCGACCGGGACGCCGAGGCGGCCCTCGTGATCCCCGGTGCCGAGGGTGGCGAGGTCACCACCTACGTCGCCACCGGCGCCAGCAGGATGCTGGCCCTCGCCGCAGGCGCGCTCGGCGACCAGGTCGCCGAGCAACTGGGCACCACCAACAGCGTTGTCGACCTCGCGCCGCCCTCGGAGAACAACCCGAACGGGACGTTGGAGTTCTACCTCGTCATCTTCCTCACCCTCGGTGCCTCCTTCGGCGCGACGATCATCGGCCGGGTCCTCGGCCCGATCCGCACGGCGGCGCAGTTCCTCACCCGCGCGGGAATCCTGATCGTCCTGTCCACCGCCCTGGCCGCCGGGGCTGCGTTCTACGCGACCCAGCTCTTCGACGGCATCACCGGCGAGCACGGCTGGGCGTACTTCGGCGCCCTGACGTTCTACTGCCTCGTGGTGAGCGGCGCCGTCACCGGCATCGCCTCCCTCGGCGGCACCATCGTCGGTGGGGTGGTCTCGGCGCTGTTCGTCCTGCTCGGCAACTCCGCGTCCGGCGGCCCGTTCGGCCTACACATGCTGGGCGACTTCTTCCAGGTCGTGCGCTACATCGTCCCGCAGACGTGGGGCCTAGAACTGCTCCGGGACATCGAGTACTTCGACGCGAACGGGATCGGCGGCCCGCTGCTCGCCCTCAGCATCTGGGCCGCGATCGGCGTGGTCGCCGCGCTGTTGGGCATGCTCCGGCACACGCTCCGGAACCGTCCCGGCGCCGCCCACGCGGCCAAGCACGTCTCGGCCGTCGCCGTCGGCGCCGACGCACCCGAGCACAGCGACCGGCGCGCGCCCGCGCACGAGGCGATCACCGCCGTCGGGACCGGTGAGCACCGCGAGCTCGAGAAGGCGCCCGCCGCGGTCTGAGCCGGCCGCGGCGAGCGCGCACGGGCGTCAGGGCGCGTAGCAGCGGACCTCGGCGACGGCGGCCGAAGGGTCGCCGTTCGTCGCGTGCACGACGAGCCGCAGCCGCGTCGCTTGCACCGGCTCGGGCAGGTCGTGCTGGCGCCGGCGGGTCGCGTTCCCGTCGATCGTCAGCACCCGGCGCAACTCGCCATCACCGTCGGCGACCTCGATCGAGTAGGACCTGGCGGCCTGCGGGTCCCGGTACCCGGGCGGGTACCGGTCGTACTCGCGCAGCAGGCTGCCGGCGAAGGTCAACTCGACACGGCCGAGCCGCTGCGGGGTGCCCCAGGCCAGCTCGAGCCACTGGTCCAGAACCTGCGCCGGGTCGGAGCGCCAGAGGTTCGTCGAGCCGTGCGGGCGGGTGACCCCGGTGAGCACCTCGGACGCCGGGTAGGTCGACTGCGGTGGGTCGATCCGGTGCGACAGCGTGATCGCATCGAGGTAGCGGCGCATCCGGCCCGAGCCGATCCGCACTCCCGAGAGGCATCCCGGCACCACCGTGCCGGCACGGTGCCAGGAGATCTGCGGGTCGGCATCGAGGTCGAGGCGCACGTAGCGCACGTCGCCGGCCACCCCCTCCGGCAGGTCCTGCGCGGGCAGGTCCAGCTCCCAGGACACCCAGACACGCTCCCCCGGTGGCACCTCGAGGTCCGTCTTCGCCAGGACCGGCGCGTCGTCGATGCGGTAGTCCCAGATGTGGTCCACGGCCCGCAGCCGGGCGGCGAGCGTGCGGGTCTCGGAGGAGGCGTTCGTCAGACACACCGAGACCGTCCGCAGGCCGGGTGCGTCGGCACCCACCTCGACGGCGATCCATTGGCCACGTACCTCGGCCAGCACGTCGTCGGTGCGCCGGGAGTAGTCGGCGAGCCCGCCGGCCACGCCCACCGACTCCGGTCCGGCCCCGTAGGCGAGGGCGCTGGAGGACGCGCTGACCGTGGCCTGCCGGGCCAGGTCCTCGGCGTCGGTGTTGCGCACGCTCGGTAGGAACGCGCCGTCGCGGAGCAGTCGCTGCTGGATCGCCTCGATCGAGCGGGTGGCGACCTCGTGCACCGGCACGCCGTCACGGATGGCGACGGCGGCCGCGGTGCCCGCGGCCTGGCCCATGATCGCCGTCGTCGCCTGCACCCGGACGGAACCGAGCGCCACATGCGTCGCCGAGACGTTGCGGCCGGCCATCAGCAGGTTCGGGACCTCGAGCGCGATCAGCGACCGGAGCGGGACCCCGAACGGGCCGACGTAGGCGGCGACGGCGGCCGGTGCGGTGGTCTCGTGCCCTTCGGCGGCCGTCGGCTCGCTCGTGGCGGCGAGCAGTCCGCCGGGGGTGTGCAGGTCGATGTTCCAGCCGCCGAAGGCGATCTCGTCCTCGAACGGCTCGGAGCGGGTCAGGTCGCCCTCGGTGAGCAGGTGCTGACCCATGATCCGGCGGCTCTCCCTCTTGCCGGGCACCTGGCCGATCCAGTCCAGGGCGAAGGTACGCGCCCGGTCACGCAGCTGGGGGTCCTTGTTCTTGACCCAATCCCAGACGCCGAGGGCGTGCCGGGTCAGTTCGTGCCGGATCGTCTCCGCGTCGTAGATGGTGTGCCACGGCACCCCGATCTCGATCCACCAGTAGCCGCCCTTGAGCGTCGACGGCTTGCGGCCGCCCTTGTAGAAGAACGCGGCGTCGTCGTAGCTGACGGCCCAGTCCGGGAGCGTGAAGTCCACCGGGTGACCGACGTCCTTGGTCTTGATGTGGATGGAGTTGCCCATCACGTCGTCCGAGGCCTCGAGCGGGGCGTGCGGTTCATCGAACTCGGCTCGCGCCTCGGTGCCCATCCGCCATGGAGCGCCGGCGAGCGCGGCGACCACGCCGTCACCGGTGCAGTCCACGAACACGTCGCCGTGGAAGGTGGTCTCGGTCTCGGCGCTGGCCGTGTAGCCGACGACGGCGGCGATGCTGCCGTCACCGCCGACGCTCACCTCACGCACGGCGGTGTTCAGCCGCAGCTCGAGCCCGGGCGTCCGTTCGACCAGGTCGTACATGGTCAGGTCCCAGACGCTGTTGGTGAAGCCGTTCTCGAAGATCTCCTCGTGGTTGAGCAAGCGTTCCTGCTCGAGCAGGTCCCCGATGATCCCGGTCTCCCTGGCGTAGCCGTGGTAGTTCGCGGAGCCGCGGGGGACCACCCGCACCTCGGAGGAGCTGTTGCCGCCGAGGACCGGGCGGTCCTGGACGAGCACGGTCGAGAGGCCGAGGCGGGCGGCGGCGACGGCGGCGCTGACGCCGGCGAGCCCGCCGCCGCAGACGACGACCTGGAACGTTTCCTGACGGGTGATCACGTGGAGTCCTCAGTTGATGTGGTGGTGGAGGGGCGGACCGGGTTCATCCCTTGAGCCCGGTCGTGGCGATGCCCTGGATGAGCTTGCGTTGGAAGAGCAGGAAGGTGACGAACACCGGCAGCAGGGACAGCAGCGACATCGCGAAGAGCTGACCGTAGGAGGAGTTCCCCATCGCGTTGACGAACATGCGCAGCCCGAGCGGCACCGGGTAAGCGTTGAGGTCACTGAGGTAGATCAGCGGCCCGAGGAAGTCCTCGTAGGTCCAGATGAAGGTGAACACCGCCGTCGTGGCCAGGGCGGGCACGGTGAGCGGGAGCATCACCGAGCGGAACGTGCGCCAGCGCCCGGCGCCGTCGATCTCCGCCGCCTCGTCGAGCTCACGCGGGATGCCCCGCATGAACTGGACCAGCAGGAAGATGAAGAACGCGTCGGTCGCAAGGAACTTCGGCACGATCAGAGGCAGGTAGGTGCCCACCCAGTCGATGGCGGAGAACAGCGCGTACTGCGGGATCAGCGTGACGTGCCCGGGCAGCATCATCGTGCCGAGCATGACCGTGAACCACAGCCCCTTCAGCGGGAACCGGAGCCGGGCGAACGCGTAGGCCGCGAGGGTGCACGCGATCAGGTTGCCGAGCACGGCGCCGACGCAGATGACGAACGAGTTCAGCATGAACTGCCCGAATCCTGGCGGGTTCGCGACCCAGCCGGCGGGGTAGTTCGAGAGGTCGATACCCGAGGGGATCACCGAGGGGCTCGAGAAGATCTCGTTCTCCGGCACCACCGAGCTGCGCGCCATCCACAGCAGCGGGTAGATCGAGACGACGCAGATCAGCACCATCAGCCCGTGCCAGGCGATCGTCCGCAGCGGCGTCGATCGCTTCGTCGGGCGCTTGGCCGGGCGTGCCCGCGCGGCCCTGGCGCCCTGGGGGTCTGCCGTACGGAGGGCGGCCGGCGCTGTCACGACTCGTCCCCGTAGAAGACCCAGCGACGGGCCCCGAGGAAGTTGACGGCCGTGAACACAGCGATGATCGCGACGAGCACCCAGGCCATGGCCGAGGCGTAGCCCATCTCGAACTCCCCGAATCCCTTGATATAGAGGTAGAGCGTGTAGAACAGCGTCGAGTCCACTGGGCCACCCGTGCCGTTGGAGATGATGAACGACGGCGTGAACGCCTGGAAGGCCACGATCGTCTGCATGATCACGTTGAAGAACACCAGCGGTGTCAGCAGCGGCAGCACCACGGAGAAGAAGCGCCGCACGGCACCCGCGCCGTCGACGGTGGCTGCCTCCAGCACCTCCTGCGGGATCTGGCGCAGGCCGGCGAGGAAGATCACCATCGGTGAGCCGAACTGCCAGACCGCCAGCACGATGATCGTCAGCAGCGAGGTGTCGGGCGAGGAGATCCAGCTCGGACCGTCGATGCCGACGAGCGCGAGGATCTGGTTCACCGCGCCCTCTCCCCCGAACAACTGGCGCCACAGCACCGCGATGGCGACGCTCCCGCCGAGCAGCGAGGGCAGGTAGAGCACCGCTCGGTAGAACGACATCCCGCGCACCGCACGGTTCATCAGCAGCGCGAGCCCGAGCGCGACCGCGAGACGCAGCGGCACCGCGGCGAGCACGTAGGTGAACGTGACCCGCAGCGACTGGAGGTAGCGCGGATCGTCGGTGAACATCGTGCGGTAGTTGTCCAGGCCCACCCAGACCGGGTCGTTGAACAGGTCGTACTCCGTGAAGGACAGGTACGCCGAGACGAGCATCGGACCGAGCACCAGGCCGACCAGGCCGATGAACCACGGCAGCAGGAAGAGGTAGCCCGCCCGCGCCTCGCCCCGTTGACGGGGTGAGCGGCGGGGCCGGCCCGCCCGGTCACGGGCCGCGCCGCCGGACGGTGCCCCACCGCCCGGCCGCACCCGCGCCGCGGACCTGCCGGCCGCCGTCGCCTCGGGCGCGGTCTGGTCAGCCTTCAGCGTCGGCGAAGAACGCATCAACGGCCTCATCGATCGTCATCTGACCGAACGCCACCGACTCGGCCAGCTGGCCGAAGAGCGTCCGGGAGTCTGCGAAGCCATCGGGCCAGAGCCGGTTCAGCGGACGCGAGTTCGCCGCGACCAGGTCCATGTACTCGACCGCGGGGCGCTCCTGGTCACTGACCACGTCCACCAGCTGCTCGCGGGCGGCCGCCGTGGGCGGGATACCCAGGGAGACACCGAGGGTCTCGATCGCCTCGGGGTCGTTGACCAGGTGGTCGATCAGATCGGCGGACCCCTGCGGGTTCTGTGACCACGCGGAGATCGACCAGAGACTGGCCGCGTTGATCCACAGGCTCGGGTTCTCGGCGTTGTACGGCGGCAGACCGATGTCGAGTGCCGAATCGGTGACCGACTGGAGCGCGACGTAGTCCTGGGTCCAGGCGAAGCTCGCGGCGGCCCGGCCGGTGGCCAGTGGGCTGCCCGGCAGGTTGCCACTGGCTTCGGCGGTGGCCTCCGCCGGCGGGATGGCGCCGCTCTCGCGCATGTCCGCCCACAGCTGGAACCAGTTGCGAAGGTCGTCGGCGGTGGCGTTGATCGTTCCGTCGTCGTTGTAGAACTCACGCCCGCTGTCGCGCACGTAGAGGATGAACAGGATCATGTCGCCGCTGCCGTCCTGGACCCCCCAGGCCTCGCCGCCGCTGCCGGTGCGCACCTCGTTCGCGAATGCGACGAGGTCGTCCCAGGTCCACTCCCCCTCGGGGGCTGCGATACCCAGTTCACCGAGCAGGTCGGCGTTCGTGACGAAGCCGGTCGCGTTCGTCGCGGCGACCACGCCGAAGGTCTGGTCACCGATCGAACCGAAGTCCCGGATGCCCTCGTCGAGGCCACTCAGGTCGAGGTCGACCTCGGAGAGATCGAGCAGGGCGTCGCGGCCGGCGTAGGTGGGCAGCTGACTGGCCGCCTGCATCACGACGTCGGGGATGTCGCGGCCGGCAACCTGCGTGGCGAGCTTGTCCCAGTACCCGTCCCAGGGCTGCGGCTCGACCGAGACAGCCGGCCCGCCGGCCTCGGTGAACGCGGAGATCGCCTCGTCGAGGGCCTGGTTCTGGTTGTCCTCACCCCACCAGGCGGCGCGGATCGGGGCCGATGGGTCGGCTGCCTCACCGCCACCCGGATCGTCCGGCCCGCCGCCCACCCCGCACGCGGCGAGCGTGAGGGCGGCGCAGGTGGTGAGGGCGATCAGCGGAGCGTGGCGGTGCGTGCGCCGAGTGGATTTCACGGTTTCTCCTAGGGCCTGGCTTCGGTGACAAGCAGTACAACGTTAGACGAGTGTGGCACGGAAGCGGATGGCCCTGTCAAGGCGCACTTGCACCGGTTCGCATGACAAGCAGCGCCATGGATACGCGTATAGGGTCTCCGGTATGTCAGATCCGATATACCCACAGCCGGGCCAGCCGCGGCAGCGCTCCATCGGCATCAAAGACGTGGCTGCTGCGGCCGGCGTCTCATGGAAGACGGTCACGAATGTCATCCACGGCCGCCCGAACGTGGGACCGGCGACGAGGCGACGCGTCGAGCAGGCGATCAAGGACCTGGGCTACCGGGCCAACCTGGCCGGACGTCAGCTCCGGCACGGCCGCACGGGCCTGCTGACCGTCTCCGTCCCCGACCTGGCGACCCCGTACTACGCGGACCTGGCCCGGTCGATCGTGCAGCGCGCACGCGAGGACGACTACACGGTGCTCATCGACGAGACCGGGCACTCCATCGCACGGGAGACGGCAGCCGCGCGCGGGTACGCGGTGCGCTTCACCGACGGCGTCATGCTGAGCCCGTCGCGCCTGACCGGCGCCGAGATCGGCGCCCTGCGCAGCGACACCCCGGTGGTCCTGCTCGGCGAACAGCCCGAGTCGGGTGGCCTGGACCACGTCAGCATCGACAACGGGGCCTCCGCCCGTGAGGCCACCCGGCACATGCTCACGCTCGGCAGACGCCGCCTCGCGTTTCTCGGCGCCGAGATCGGGCCGAGCCACCGGCGCGCCTCGTCGCTGCGCATCGGGGGGATCCAGCAGGCACTGGCCACCGAGCAGGACCGGCAAGAGCTCACTCTGATCGAGACCAGCGAGTTCAGCCGGTCCGAAGGATTCGCCCGGACGCGGCTGGCATTCGAGTCGGGTCCCACGCCCGATGCTCTGCTGTGCGCGACCGACCTGCTCGCCGTCGGCGCCCTGCACGCGCTCGCCTCCCTCGGGCTGCGCGTGCCCGACGACGTCGCGGTGCTCGGCTGGGACAACGCCCCGGAGGGCGAGTACTCATGGCCGCCGCTGACGACGATCGCGCCGGACATGGGCGACTTCGCCACCCAGTCGCTGAACCTGCTCATCGCTCGTATCGCAGAGCCGGAGACGCCACCGCGTCGGGCCCTGGTGAAGCACCGCCTGGTCGTGCGCTCGAGCACGCTCGGCCGAGCCGCCACGTTCAACCCGGCCGTGCCATATCAGATCAGATATGAGGAGCCGAGCCCAGCGATGCTGATTCGCAAGGCCCGCGCGCGGGCCGGCATGACCCAGGCGGCACTGGCCACGGCCGCCGGCACCTCCCAGGCGATGATCGCGCGGTACGAGGCGGATGCGGTGAGCCCGACGGTCCCGTCGTTGCGCCGGATCCTGCGGGCGCTCGGCAGCGACCTGCACCTGGATGCCACCCCGACGGCCGACTGAGTACCGCCCGGCAACGCCGTCGAGGCCATAATCGCCGTCGACATGGTCGTCCTAGTAGTTCGGCCGGCCCCGCGGGTCGTCGTACCGGCGGCCGTGCGGACCCTGGTAGCCACCGCGCGGCCGGTCGTCGCGGCCGTACCGGTCGCGGTCTCCGCGTAGCCGGTCGTCGTACTCCTCGTGATAGCGGCGCTCGTCCTGGCGGCGACGGTCGCGATGGTCGGCGCCACCGCCAAGACGGTAGGGCTCGGTCCGGTAGCCGGAGCCGCGCTGGTAGCGCCCGCCACCGGGCGACCGCTCCCGACGGCGGCCGTAGGGCTCGTCCTCGAACCCCCGATCCCTGCGCGGGTCATCCTCGAACCCCCGCCCCCTGCGCGGGTCGTCGTCGAACTGCCGCCCCCGGGGTCGCTCCTCGACGCGGGGCGCCTCGACGTTCATCCGGGCCTGGCGATCCTGTTCGAGGCGCTGTTGCTCCTGCACCTCCCGGGCGCGGCGCTCCTCCTGCTCGCGCCGCTGCGGCTCCCGTGCCGCAAGAGCCCGGTCCTGCACCCTCTGGAACTCGGCACGGACCTGGGCGTAAGCCTCTCGGACGCCCGCCTCCACCCCAGGGATCGCACTGGTGAACTGGGACTCCGAGCGCTGGGACATGTCCATCCCCATCAGGATGTCGTCGAGCGACACCCTCGACTGCGCGGGCTGGAGCAGGCTGCGCGAGGGTGCGATCTGAAGCCCCGCAAGCAGTCGGCCGAGCCGGCCCGGGGCCTCCCGGACCGCTGCCCGGAACACCTCGCCTCCGTCTCCGAGCTGGAGGGCGTACTGCTCGATCAGGGTGGCGATCGTCTGCCCGCCACGGTGGCTCTCGTTGCGTAGCTCCAGCATCCGGCTCGCGACGGAGGCGAACCGCATGTCAGGGGCGATCTCGATCGAGACATCACCCTCACGGCCCATCCTGGCCACCATGGCGGGCCAGTCCGGGTCGATCTGGGCGGCCATGTAGGGCAGCCCGTGCTGCTGCTCGAGCGTCAGATAGAGATTGGTGGAGGTCGGTGACTGGTGCGGGCCGACCGGCCGAACGGGCAGTGCCAGGGTCCGTTCGGGCAGCGATGTCAGCCGGCGTCAGGCCTCGACGGCATGGGTCTCCTCGTGCGTCGTCGTCCAGAACCGGGCAGTGACCACGAGCCCGAGCACCAGCAGCACCGAGGTCAGCAGAAAGGGCCAGCTACGGTCCATCCCGGACAGCCAGCCGCTGATCCATCCGAAGGGGGCGGTGGCGAGCATCACCGTGGTGCGTTGGATGGCCATCACGCGGGATCGTTCGTTGCGATCCACATGGAGCGCCACCAGCGACTCCGACAGCATGAACAGGATCCCGGCGCCGAAGGCGTCAAGCAGGAGGCAGACGGCGAGCATGAGGTAGGTCGACGCGGTGGCGGCCCCGTCCGGGGCGGGGATACTCACGAGCAGCAGCTGCCCGGCGAGGTACACGGAGAAGCCGATGAGGGTCGGTACCTTCAGCGCGCTGGCATGCGTGAGCCGCGGAATGATCGTGAAGAAGAACAGCACGGACAGGAGCGAGCGAACCATGGGGAAGAACGGCAGGAGCGCGTCGGGCACGCCGAGACGCTGGTTGACCACGACCTGCCAGAAGACGCCGTTCACCAGGGCGACGGCGGCCACGAGCGCCGCGATCACCAAGGAGAATATGGTGCCCTTCGAGCGGACGATCAAGCCGAGCACCGTGCGGTACTCCCAGAGCGACGTCCAGATGCTGATCCCGCGCGTCTGCTCCATCCGGACCAGCCCGGTCGCCGTCTCGGTCGTGTAGCGGTACAGGAGCCAGACCTTCACCGAGATGATGACGAACGCGTTGAGGTAGAGGATCCGCACCGCGAGTTCCAGGCCGAGGTTCGAGACGAGCAGGGCGGCTATAGGCGCGAAGAGTGCCGAGAACTCGCCCGCCACCTTGACCAGCGAGTAGACCTTGGGGATCTCGGACCGGTCGACATCCTCCACGAGCAGGCAGTCCCACGAGTTCTGGGTGACCTGCCAGACACCGTTGATGACGGACGCGATCAGGAACCACCAGAAGTCCTGAGCGAACGCCCAGATCAGGCAAGGGATCGCCCAGGCGATGATGTCGAACAGCGCCGTGGTTCGGCGACGTCCGAGCTTGTCCGTGATCACACCGCTGAGCAGCCCGAAGACCACCTGCGAGAGTATCGAGATGGTGGCCAGCAGCCCGATCTGGGCGTCGTTCACGCCCAGGGCCAGCATGAACACAGAGGCGTAGGGCAGCACCAGCATCATCGACAGGCCCCACAGGGGCTCGGTGTAGACGGCCGCGCGACCGTTGCCTCGGAGGTTGAGGAGGGTGGCGATCATCGGGTTGCGGGGGCGCTGCACCGCAGGAGTCAACCGCTTCGCCCCTGGATTGTCCATTCCCGCGAGGTCCCCGCGCGGGCGCGCGCGCCTGCCGCGCGATCGGACCCGCCCGCGGAAGGCAAGGGCATCTCGACGGCGAGTCAGACCGGCCGGTAGGCCGCGACGATCAGGCGTGCGGTGTTCTCGGCGTGGCGGCGAAGTTCGGCACGGGTGGGGATGGCGTCATCGCCGAGCAGCATCGCGCGGTTGACCGGACCGGACATGATGAGCCAGTTGAACTGCTCCGCGGCCAGTCGAGGATCGTCGACGTGCAGCAGCCCGCCGGCGCTCAGTTTCGCGAAGACGTCCGTCATCGAGTCCAGCGCACGCTGGGGGCCGTGGTCGTAGAGAGCCTTGGCGAGTTCCGGGAAGCGGCCGGCCTCGCCGATGACGAGCCGACGGACCTGCACCACCTGGGGGGTCAGCACCGCGGTCAACTGCCGGAAGGCATAGTCGCGGAGGTAGTCGGTGATCCGTTCGGCGTCCTGGACGTCCGGGCTGACGTCGTGCACGCCGTCGCCTGCTCGCACGGTCATGGACGTGACGATCTCGACGAAGAGGGCCTCCTTGCTGCCGAAGTGCTTGTAGACCGTCTGCTTCGAGACCTTCGACGCGGTGGCGATCTCGTCCATGTTGGTGCCGAGGTAGCCGTCGCGGAGGAAGGCCTCCTGTGCGGCGGCGAGCATCGCCGCTCGACGCTGCGCGGCGCGGCTCGTCGGCCCGCGCTCTTCGGTATCGGCCATCTGGGTCTCCTCGGAAGTACTTGACCTGACAGTACTGCACGGTCTAGTTTCACCGAACAAGTACTGTACGGTCCAGTTCTATGGAGGAATGATGTCAAGCCCTATCGACACCACGTTCACCGGTCCGCTCAGCAGGGACGAGCAGACCCCCGGCGCATGGACGATCGTGGTCATGCCCGGCTCGGGCGAGTACTTCGGCACCCGCAGACCGGTGAAGGTCCGCGGCGAACTGGACGGGCATCCGTTCGCCGCCACCCTGTTGCCCATGGGCGACGGCACCCACATGGTCCCCGTCAAGGCCGCCCTGCGGGAGCCTCTCGGCAAGACCGACGGAGACCCCGTGACGGTCCATCTCACCGAGCGGGTCGGCTGACCATGTCCATGACCCTCACCAGCGCCGCCAACGACCTGGTCGCGTTCGACAAGCGCGGCGACGGCCCGGCCATCGTGTTCGTGGCCGGCGCGGGTCCGTTCCGAGCGATCGACCCCTGGACGACCGAGACAGCGGAGCGCGCCGCCGCCGCGGGCCTCATCACTATCGTCTACGACCGCCTCGGGCGCGGGGAGTCAGTGGCGACCGGAATGCTCGACCTCGATCGTGAGCTCGCGGCGATCGCGGCACTGATCGATGAGGCCGGGGGCAGCGCCGTGCTCTGCGGCCACTCCTCCGGGTGCACGATCGCGCTCGCCGCCGCCGTCCAGGGACTCCCGGTCGACGGACTGATGCTCTGGGAGGCACCGATCGGCGGGCAGACGGGCGGCGCCGTGCCCTGGACCGAGGAGGTGCTGCGCCGCATCGACAGCGGCGACCTCGAGGGTGCCCTCACGCACTACATGAAGGACATGCCCCCTGAGTGGCTCGCGGATGCCAGACGATCGCCGATGTGGGAGGCGATGGTCGCGGGCGTCGTGAGCTACGTCGCGGACGCGCAGTCGCTCGCCTGGATCGAGTCCGAGCCGCTCCGGGAACTCCTCGACGGCATCCGGGTGCCGGTGGAGTACCTGACCGGAACGCACACCTTCCCGATGATGCTCGACGCGGCGCGCGCCGTCGTCGCGGCCATCCCCGGGGCGACGCACCGGTCGGTTCCAGGCAAGGATCACGCCTGGGAGCCGGCGGCGATGGCGGCCGAGGTGGTGCGCTTCGTGACCCGGCGAAGCAGTTGAGACGACCCATCCCAGCCACGTGACGGCTGGGGTACTTGACCCCGGGTGGTCCGTCGATTGATACTTAGGCACATGCCTAACTATCGTGATGATCTGGACCGGGTGTTCCATGCCCTGTCCGATCCCACGCGACGCGCCCTGATCGAACGGCTGGTCCGCGGCCCGGCCTCGGTCAGCGAACTGGCACGCCCGTTCGAGATGGCCCTGCCGTCCCTGCTGCAGCACCTCGGCGTGCTGGAGCGGGCCGGTCTCGTCACCTCGACGAAGGTGGGCCGGGTCCGCACGTTCCAACTCGCCGTCGACGCACTGACCCCCGGCGCGGACTGGATCGGACGCCAGCGGCTTCCTGCCGAACGCCGGCTCGACCGATTGGGCGACTTCCTCACCCCTGACAACACGAAGGAGAACTGAGATGGACACACAGACCGGACACAGCCAGACGCACGCGACGTTCGTGATCGAGCGGACCTATCCCGCAACGCCCGAACGCGTCTGGCACGCACTCTCCGACAACGACGCGCGGGACCTCTGGTTCTCCGGCGAACCCGAGTTCAACCAGACCGAGAAGTCCCACGACTTCCGGGTCGGTGGGCACGGCACCGAGGACGGTCAGTGGCACGGCGGCCCGCGGTCCCGCTACCACTCGACCTACACCGACATCGTCGACCTCACCCGGATCGTCTTCACCTACGACATGTGGGTCGACGACCGGCACATGTCCACCTCGCTGGTGACGATCGCGCTCGAGCCCGACGGCGACGCCACCCGCCTCACCTACACCGAGCAGGGCGCTCACTTCGACGGGCTCGACGATCCCGCCGGCCGTGAGGAAGGCACCAAGGGGCTGCTGGACAAGCTCGGGGCGTCGCTCGCCGCGTGACCGAGTCCGGTCACACCCCCTACCCATGACGAAGGCAGGAGAACGATCATGACCAAGGTCACCGCACAGATGTCGATCTCGCTCGACGGCTTCTACGCCGGCCCCGAGCACACCGACACCGCCACGAACTGGATCGACAGCGCGGAGGCCGCCGGGTTCTTCCGCGTGACCCGCTGGGCCGTCGACGCCGCCGCCTGGCGGGAGCGCCAGGGCTTCGCCGGCGGCGAGCAGACCACCGACTCGGACATCATCGCCGAGACCTTCGCGGCCGCGGGCGCCTACGTCATGGGCCGGCGGATGGCGGACGGCGGCGAGGTGCCCTGGGGTGAGGTGCCACCCTTCCGCGCCCCCGTGTTCGTGGTCACCCACCGCCCGCGGCCGGTACTGCACCGCGGTGGCGGCACCAGCTTCACCTACGTCACCGACGGCGTCGCGAGCGCGGTGGCGCAGGCCAAGGCGCAAGCCGGCGGCAAGGACGTGCAGGTCGCCGGTGGCGGTTCGCTGGTACGTCAGGCGCTGGCGCTCGGGCTGGTGGACGAGCTCGAACTGCACATCGCCCCGGTGCTGCTCGGCGACGGGATGCGCCTGCTCGGCCCCGATCTCGGGCTCGGTGACAAGGAGGGCATCGAGCTGACGCCCATCCGCGTGATCGCCACCGATGGGCTCACTCACATCCGGTACCGCATCGAGGGCAAGCGCCCGCTGGTGCTCGACAATCGCGGCCGGGACGAAGGACCGGCGGTGGTGGCGGTCGCCGGCTCCTGACGACCCAGCCGGACTAGTAGTTCGGCCCGCGCCGGGGGTCCTCGTCGTAGCGGCGGCCCCCGTGTGGCCCCGGGTAGCCGCCACGCGGCCGGTCGTACTGGGAGCGCGGCCGGTCGTCGCGGCGGCGACGGTCCCGATCGCCCTCACGGCGCTCGTCATAGTCGTCGGGATCGCGGTAGTCGTCGTAGTGCCGACGATCACGGACATCGCCGCCCCCGCGGCGGTAGGGCTCGGTGCGGTGGGTCGGGGGGTGCTGGTAGCGCCCGCCTCCGGGCGACCGCTCCCGACGGCGTTCGTACGGGTCCTCCTCGTGGCGTGGCTGCTCGTACGGGTCGGCGTCGAAACGACCGCGCTCGCGCGGGTCGTGCTCGATCCCCCGCTGATCGCGCGGGCCATCCCCGAACCGCGGCTGCTCGACCTGCATCCGCGCCCGGCGCTCCTGCTCGACTCGCTCACGCTCCTGCAGCTCCCGGGCGCGCCGCTCCTCCTGCTCACGGCGCTGCAGTGCATCGCGCTGCTGCTGCTCGGCCCGTGCCCGCTCCTGCGCCTTCTGGAACTCGCCGCGAACCAGGGCGTAAGCCTCTCGCACGGCGGACTCCACGCCCGGGACGGTGCTCGTGAACTGTGACTCCGAGCGTTGGGACATGTCCATGCCCATCAGGATGTCGTCGAGTGACACGTTCGACTGGGCGGGGCGAAGCAGGCTGGGCGAGGTTGCCACACCAAGCCCGGACAGCGCCCGACCGAGGCGGCCGGGCACCTCTGCGACCGTGGCCCGGAAGCCCTCGCCGGCCTGCCCGAGTTGGAGTGCGTACTGAGCGATCAGGTTCCCGATCGTCTGGACGCCCCGGTGGCTCTCCGAGCGCAGTTCCGCCTGCCGGTTCGTGACGGTGGCGAACCGCATGTCATGCGCGATCGCGATCGAGACCTCGCCGGCCCGACCCATCCGGGTCACCATGGCCGGCCAGTCCGGGTCGATCGTCGCGGCCAGATACGGCATGCCGTGCCGCTGCTCGAGCGTCAGGTAGAGGTTCGTGGAGGTCAGCTGCTGATTGGCCGTGAGCACCGCGGCGATCGCGAGCACCACGTCCTGGTTCACATTCCATGCGGTCGCGATCCGACCAGGCTCCGTAAGTGCCCACTGCCGGATCTGCTGTGCGGACAGCCGGGCGCGCAGCAGGACCGCGTCCGTGGGAGACACCCCCACGGCGATACGCAGGTGGTGCCCGGCGTGACTGCGGAGCAGGGCCTCGAGCCCTGGCCACGCGCCGTTCACCGCCGCCAGGGGGTTCTGGGTCTGGCCGCGGTCGATCTGGGCGTAGTCGACGACATCGTCGTAAACCTTCTGCAACGTCGTCGCGCGAGCGAGGTCGCGCGATGCGTTCAGGATCCGCGCGGCGAGCCAGGGGTTCACGCCGAGGATGACCAGTTCACCGGCGGAGATGCCGTCGATGTAGTGGGTCTGGGTGTGCGGCGCGGCGTTGGGGACCTGGAGCTGGTTCGCGGGGATGTCGACGGTCATCCCGGGGTCCCACGCCAGCCGCACGGGGTCCCAGGTGCTGTACTCGGCGTGGATCGAGCTGGGGAAGAACTCCAGGTGCGGGTCGCCGAGCAGACCGGTGCCGCCGGCAGGGTGGTAGCCGACCTCCACGTGGTAGTGGAGCCACTTGCGCAGGAACGGCTGCGCCTTCGCGTTGTACTCGAAGTTGACCCACGGGTTCCCCGTGTTCGTCGCGGACTTGGTCGGGACCAGGTGGGCGGGGTCATGGCCGTCACCGCCGAGGGTCGCGTTCAGCAGGTGGAACCGCACCCACCCCTGGTGCGCGAGTTGTGCGTTGTTCGCCGCCACACCGGCGACCACGAACTGTCCGACCCAGTACCAGCCGAGCGGGTTGTAGCCGTTGGCCGTGGCAATCGGGTTGACCGGCTGCAGCGGGTCCACCAGGGCCTCCACCTCGCCCGCGCGCTCCTTCCGCGAGTCGCCGGGGGCCTGCATCATCTGCGTGGCGTGCTTCCACACGCCGGAACGGACCGGCGGTGAGTCCTTGTGCGCGATCGTGGTGCGCTGGATGGGCGTCCCTGTGGCAGACGTCGACCTCTGCGCCGCGATCAGGCGACCCACCCCGCGGTTCCCCAGGCTGCGTTGCAGGCCGGGAAGGTCTCCCAGCAACGCCCGCGCAGGCACGTGCCACCCGGCCACCCCAGCGACTCGGCCCGCCGCGATCGCGGCCCGCTCGACCGGAGCAGCGGACAGCACAGACCGCGGGGAGACGGATGCTCCGCCGTCGCCCGCGACCTGCCCGACCTTGCTCACCATCGGTGGTCCCAACGTGAAAGCGCTCGCCCGAGCGTACGGTGCGCACCCTGACGCTCCGCCGCCCGCGACGACCGGCCGAAGGGGCACGCGGTACGCCCGATGGGGCAGCCGGACTCGAACCAGCGTCGAACGCCCCTACGACGCGTCGGCGACGATCTCGGCTTTGAAGCCCGCGGAGTTCTCGAGCCAGCCCGCGTAGTGGTCCGGCCCGCCGGCGTGCGGGTAGCGCTCCTGGTAGAGCGGCCGCCAGCCGTGTTCCGGCGCATCGGCCATGATGGCGTCGACGGCAGCCCGCGCGCCGGCTTTGAACGCGAGGTGGTTGAGTCCAGGACTGCGGCGATCGTGCACGGCACTCGTCAGGTTCGGTGAGGTCGTGAACGTGAGATACGCGCCGCCGGCGGTCCAGGTCTGCCCGCCGGACCAGTCGCCGTCCAGCGCGAAACCCACTCGGGCCAGGAGCCAGCCCCACTCCGTCCGGGCCTGTTCGAGGTCGGCGATCCACAACTCGACATGATGAAGTCCGGGCATCCCTGCGAGTCTGCCAGGCAGGCCGGATGCCGACGTGAACGGACACGCAGGCGCATCGGCAGCGATGAGTTTCACCGTGGCCCTCGGTCTGCCTCCTTGGGGCAACCACTCACGCGAGGAGCCGACCATGACCGTGACCTACACCTTCGACGTCTTCAGCAGCCTCGACGGCTTCGGCGCCGCCGGCGGCAACTGGACCGGGTACTGGGGCAAGCAGGGGCCCGAACTGCTCGACCGCCGTCTCGCCCTATACGAGGCGGAGCAGCGGATGGTGTTCGGGGCGCACACGTTCCGCTCGTTCGTGGAGATGCTCGCGGCGAGCACCGAGGACTCCGACGTGCGTGACCCGTGGGTGACCCGGATGCGGAACCTGCCCACCACGGTGGTCTCGAACACCCTGGAAGGTCCCCTCGACTGGCCGGACGTGACCGTCGTTGGGGGCGACGCCGTCGACGTGGTCGCCCGACTGAAGGAGGAGTCCGAGGTGCCGTTGCGCTCCCACGGCAGTCTCGCGGTGAACAATGCACTCCTGAACGCCGGCCTGGTCGACGTCGTGCAGGTGACGCTCTTCCCCGTGATCACCGGCGAGAACGGCATGGATCCGATCTTCGGGGGCGCCGCCGACTTCGACCTCGAGCTGCTCGAGACGCGGACGCTGGACGGCAGCATCCAGGAACTCACCTACCGACCGAGCCGGCACAGCTGACCTGTGGCCGTGCGCATGGTCCCTCACCGAGCCCGCAGAACTGCTTGACTGAGCACGTGAGCGAGGCCCGACTGATTCTCACCTGCGGATTGCCCGGGGCGGGCAAGACCACACTCGCGAGGCAGTTGGCCGCGGACCGGGGCGCCGTACGCCTCACGAAGGATGACTGGCTCTGGGCTCTCGGGCCCACCCCGTGGGCCACGACGACCCAGGCGAAGGTGAATTACGAACTCTGGCTGCTCGCCCAGGAGATTGTGCGCCTGGACCTCAGCGTTGTCCTCGACTTCGGGTTCGCGGCGCGGGCCGAACGTGATCAGGTCCGTTCCGTAGCCCGTGGCCTTGGTGTCGGTGTCGAACTGCATGTGCTCGATGTCCCGGTGGACGAACTCTGGCGGCGCATCGAGGCTCGGAACTCGAAGCCACCTTGGGACAGCGCGCCCATCCGCCGCGACCACCTCGACGAATGGGCCGCCCTCTTCCAGGCGCCCGATGCTGCCGAGCTCGCGTTGTTCGACCCCCCACCAGGGTCGGATTGAGCCACCCGGCGACGATGCCGGCTGGTCACCATCGGTCACGATCTGTCAATCTGCGGTCCGCACTGCAGTCACCGGATCTGCCGCACGTCGGCCACTGAACTCCAAGCTGTATCCGCGGTCCAGACTGTCGCACCCAGCCGCTCGCCCAACGCGAGGCAGAACCGGTCGGCCAGGGAGAGCCCGGAGCCGCGCCGCCAGCTCCGGGCAGCAGCTTCGGCGTCGGCGATCGTGGCCGGCTCGATCTGAATTCCATAACTCGACAGCAGTGCGTCGGCGACGGGCCAGTCCCCGCCCGCGGATCGGACCTTCTGAGCGACCTCCGACCAGTTCACCGCTGAGCAATGCGCCTGATCCGTGAGGACCGACTCGACTGCGTCTGCCCCGGGCTCGCCCTGGAGGAACGCGAGGATCGCGGACGCGTCGAGCACCGACCTCACGCAACATCCTCAGCCGTTGCGGCCCGGCGGCGGTCGTCGAGGAGGTCACCGACGAGATCGGCCCCTTCGAGCTGCCTTCGCAGGTGGGCACGTGCTTGTTCCCTCGTCATCACGACGAGGCCTGCCTCACTCTCAACGAGGATGAGCGGTGTGCCCACCCTCAGGCCGGCGCGCTCGCGGAGTTCCACAGGGACGACCAATCGGCCCCGGTCTCCCATCGTCACAGCGTACGTACCACTCACTCAATGACGGTACCACTGGGCCAGGATCAGTGGGCTGACCCTGCCTCAGCCGCGGGCGGGCAGTTCCTGCAGCGTCCAGGTGTTGCCATCGGGGTCGTCGAACGTGACGAAGTTCCCCCATGCCTGCTCGTCGACGCCGTTGGCCTCGACGCCCACCGACCGCAGGTGTGCGAGCGCCTCTTCGGCGTTCGGCACGACGACCTGGATCGTGTTCTGCTGGCCAGGTTCCAGGGTCCCCCCGAGCCCCGTTCCGAACGCGATCGAGCACGCCGAGCCGGGCGGGGTCATCTGCACGAACCGAAGGCCCTCGAACGGGGTCTGGTCGTGGTCGGCATTGAAGCCGATCCTGACGTAGAACTCCTTGGCCCGGTCGACATCGGTCACCGGCACGTGGATCAGTTCGATCTTCCAGTCCATCGGTCATCCTCTCCTCACGGCGACCGCTCTCCGATCGCCTGAACGAAACCCTACGCAGGGAACAGGTCAGGACCTGGCCGCTATCTCGAGGACCTCCCGATCCGGAACGGGAGCCTCGCCGTCGAGGCCTGCGCGGCCTACCCTTCCACCATGACGGCGCTGTCGCACGACCCGCTCTGGCCCCGTGCCGGCGACTGGCCACCGCTGCCCGCCGACCCCGCCGAACGCGTCGACCTCACCCTGATCGGCATCCCCACCCACCGCACGTCCCTGTCCCCCACCGGCGCGCACGCCACGCCCGCCGCGGTCCGCGACGCGCTGCGTCGATACAGCCAGTTCGTGGTGCCCGACGGCGTAGGCCCACCTTGCGCGGACCTCGGCGCCCTGGCCTTCGCCGACGTCGGCGACGTCCCCGAGCCGGATGGCCCGGACGGCGAGGCCCGCGCGATGCGCTCGGTCGCGCAGGCATCGGCTCGCTCACGCGTCCTGGTCGCACTCGGCGGCGACAACGCCGCGACCGTGCCCGCAGCCCTCGGCACCTGGGGCGTGGACCTCGCGACGGCGGGCCTTGTCACCCTGGACGCCCACCACGACCTGCGCGACGGCGTCAGCAACGGCTCCCCGGTCCGGCGCCTGATCGAGGCCGGCCTGGACGGGCAGCGTGTGGTGCAGGTCGGCATCGCGGACTTCGCGAACTCGCGGGCCCATACGGCCCGCGCGCTCGAACTCGGGATCACGATCGTCCATCGCGACGAGTTGCACCGGCGCCCGATGGCGGACGTGATGGCCCAGGCCCTGGAGATCGCCTCGTCGGGCGGCGGCCCGGTGCACGTCGACCTCGACGTGGACGTGTGCGACCGGTCGGTGGCACCCGCCTGCCCGGCCTCGATACCCGGCGGGATCGCCGCGCACGAGCTACGGGCCGCAGCCCGCGCTGCCGGCGCACACCCCGCCGTCGCCTCGGTCGATCTCACCGAGATCGACGCGACCGCGGACACGCCCGACCAGCGCACGATCCGACTTGCCGCACTGTGCGTGCTCGAGGTCGCCGCGGGACTGGCGCTACGCCGATAGCCGCCGTCATCCCCTGCCTCTACGCGAGGTCGAGCCTTCGGAGCACCTCCAGTCCGGCTGCGTTGGAGGGGTCGACGGCGAGGACCTCTCCAGCCACCCGTGCCGCCTCCGCAGGCGGCAGCAGGCGCTCCGGATTGTTGTGGAAGGACAGCAGGTGCTCCTTGATCGAGACGTCGTCAGGCTCGAGAGCCAGGGCTCGCTGTGCGTGGACGAACGCCACCGGATAGGCACCCGGGTAGATGTTGAGTGCGAGGCTCAGTACCTCGGACGCCGCGACGTGGAGTTCGGCCGACTCACCCCGCTGGAGCAGTCCGACGTACAGGCCGTAACAGGACAGCGATTGGTGGTCGAAGGCCTCGCCGAGCATGGCCTCGCGGAACTCGGTCAGGTCCAGCTCGGCGGCTACGCGGACGGCCGACGTGAGATCGCCGGATCGAACATGGCCGACGAGTGCCTCTACCCCACTGGTGGCAGCCATCTTCACTCCACCCACGCGTCGGAGACCCTGGGCTGGCCGCCGATCACGGTGAAGATGACCGCGATCCGCTCGCCACCGAAGTCATGGACCCGTTGGAAGGTCGAGACCTTGTACGTCGTCTGCTCGCCGTGCTGGATGGCCGCGTACATCAGCGCCGCCACCTGGTTCCAGCTGGGCTCGTGCAGCACTGCGTCGGCACGCTCGTCGGACGGCTGGAACGTGGCCGGCGCCGCGACCGCCTTGACCCAGTTGTGTTTCGGCACCGCGATGTGCTTCTTGCTCTGCACGCTGAGCGCTCCGATCGCGGCGGACAGGTCGTCCACCTGGACCGCGTTGCTGATGAGCGATTTCTGCGTGAGCACCGGAAAGCCCGAGACCGCCTGCGCCAGCCTGGTGGCGGCGAATGCGTCCTGTGTCTCGTAGGCAGCCACGGCCAGGTGTTCGAGCGATGCGCTCCTGAGCATGTCGAGCGAGGGACGGTTCTTCCTGAACAGCGATGCCAGCCGGATGAACTGGCCGGTGAACAGGCTGGTCATCCCGGCGCCACCCTCGGCGTCCAGGCGGTTCTTCAGGTCCTTGTACTCCGACGTTGTGACCCGCTCCTGCGCCTTGGCCCGGTCCACGAGCCGCTGCACCGGCCGGCCGGCTTGGAGCAGGCGCGCCACCGCCGCGTTGCCGGCGGAGCGCTGCAGGTCCAGGAGGTCCTGCTGTGCCGTGCCCGGCCGCGGTGGCACCGGCTGGACATCGCGGGTCGGTGCAGACCCGGTGCGCCCGGGTTCGTCGTGGCGTCGGTCCCGCAGGTCCATTCGGTCCGCCTTCCTGGTCTGGTCCAGCCGGTCCGTGTCCGGCGTCAGCCCTCGTCCTTGAGCACGTCGACCTTGGTCCCGAGTGTCTTGGGGCTGGTCTCCTGCAGATGGTTGAAGGCCATCAGTCCGCCGTCCTTGTTGATCCTGACCATCGGCTTTGCCTGGCCGTGCTCGATCTCGAACTTCACGAATGGGCCACTGACGGCGCCCTTCACCTGTCGCCCCTCGGAATCCTTGTTGGTCTTGCCGACCACCAGGACGCTGATGGCCGGGTAGGAGTTGGTCGTGGTGTAGTCCGGTCCGCTCCGGAGGTCGGTGTCCTTGTTCGTCTCTCGCAGGTCGGCGAAGAGGGTCGCCGGGTCCACGAAGAAGACGGTGTTCTTCGTGCGCCGGTCCTCCCTGGCGCGCTGGTAGTACACCGCCGCGACGGCCTGATCCCGCGCGTCGGCTGTGCTCACGTCCGGCATGGCCTCGGTGCCGACGTGCTTCTCCCGTAGGTCCTTGCCCACCTCCTGCTTCATCGAGTCGACACTGAAGCGCTGCACCGCGGGCGTGGCGGAGCCGGCAGCCGAACCGGCCAGCACCCGGCCCATGGCCCCATTGCCGATCAGCCGCTGGATGCTCGCCGTGCTCGTTGCGGAGAGGCCCGCTCGGCGACCCTGCGCAATGGCGGCGATCACGGCACTCAGACCCGCGGGTTCGTCTCTGGCGGACGATCCCCGGCGGATTGGGGACGTCTCCCGGAAACGCTGGACGTGACGTGGCTCCATGGGTCTCCTCATGGCTGTGGAGTGCGACCGAACTACCGTCGTGGCGGAGGCTGAGGTCTGCTCCATCATCGTCATGCGACGTTCGCGACACTCGCGGTGCGAGTGCAGCCGGAAGGGCACCGTGATGCGCCCTTGCGGGCAGACCTGCGCCGGGAACCACACGAGCCTGTCGCGGCGACCGGTCCGGGTGGCGATCTCGGCGGTGTCCCCGGGCCGCCACGATTCGCCCTCTCGTGGATCCGATGGTCACGGATCGCCCGAGTGACCGGCCCGGACACCCGTAGCCTGACGGTCATGAGCGCACGCGAACTCGCCTGGCGAGGACTGTACGAGCTGCTCGCCGCGCGGGTCCGTCGGCCCGAGTGGGCCTTCATGAACTACGGCTACGCGCCCCCCGACGGGCAGCACCTGGACCTCCAGGACGCGGACGAGCCCGACCGCATGTGCATCCAGCTCTACGACCACGTCCTCGGCGAGACTCCGATGCGCGAAGCAGACGTGCTGGAGGTCGGCTGCGGCCGCGGCGGCGGGGCATCGTTCATCGCTCGCTACCGCGATCCGCGCTCGACGACGGGCTTGGACTTCTCCCGCAGGGCCATCGCCCTGTGCCGACGGGACCGGGTCGGCCCCGGCCTGACCTTCGTCCAGGGTGATGCGCTCGACCTGCCCTTCCCCGACAACTCCTTCGATGTCGTCGTCAACGTGGAGTCGTCACACTGCTACGACTCGATGGAGCGGTTCCTCGCGCAGGTACACCGAGTGCTGCGCCCGGGAGGCCATCTCCTGTTCGCCGACCTGCGGTCAGCCGACGGGATGGCCACCCTTGGTCGCCAGCTCAGGTCCGGTCGGCTGGACCTCGTGGAGACGCGCGACATCACGCCGCGGGTCCTGGCCGCACTCGACCTGGACGACGATCGCCGTCGTGCCCTGATCGCGGCGTGGATCCCTCGCGTGTTCCATCGTGCCTTCAACCTGTTCGCCGGGCTGCGGGGGACGCGGACCCATGCGCGGCTCGCTGCGGGCGAGACCAGGTACCTCAGTGCGCGTCTGGTCAAGCGGGCACCGGTGGAGCCCACCGCGCCCGGCGGCGCGGGTCGACCGTCTACCTGAGCACGACGGCGGCGACCTCTTCTACAGGTCACGGCGCCTGGTCAGGGCGGCAACCTCGGCTGTGTTGCCCGCCAGTTCGATGGCCAGGGCATATGCCGCACGAGCATCCCGATTGCGGCCCAGGCGGCGCAACAGGTCCGCGCGGGTCGCGTGAAAGGAGTGGTAGCCGGCCAGCGGTTCCACAAGCCGGTCGACGGCGGCCAGCGCCACCTCGGGTCCGTCGAGCTCGGCGATCGCGATGGCCCGGTTGAGCGCCACGATCGGAGATGGATCGAGGCGGACAAGCTGGTCGTAGAGAGCGACGACCTGCGACCAGTCGGTCTCCTCCATGGTGCGGGCTGAGGTGTGCACCGCGTTGATCGCGGCGAGGACCTGGTAGCGGCCGGGAGCCGCTCCCGTCGCCAGGCGCTCGCGCACCAGCCGGTGCCCCTCGGCGATGAGCGCCGCGTCCCAGGCGCCCCGGTCCTGCTCGTCGAGCGTGACCAGCTCGCCGCCCGGCGACACCCTGGCCGGGCGGCGGGCCTCGATGAGCAGCATCAAGGCCAGCAGCCCGGCCACCTCACCGTCCTGGGGCAACAGCTCCCGGATCAGGCGCGTGAGCCGGATCGCCTCGGCGGTCAGCTCCGCCCGGACGGGATCGGCGTCGGGGCTCGTGGACAGGTAGCCCTCGTTGAACACGAGGTAGAGCACGGCGAGCACTCCGGACACGCGTGCCGGGAGACCGTCGGCGTCGGGCACCCGGTACGGGATGGCGGCTTCCTTGATCTTGACCTTGGCACGGGTGATCCGGCGGGTCATGGAGTCCTCCCGCACCAGGAACGCGCGACCGATCTCGGCCGCGGTCAGTCCGCCGACCATGCGCAGGGTCAGCGCGACCCGGGCCTCCATCGCCAGGGCCGGATGAGCGCAGGTGAAGATCAGCCGGAGCCGCTCGTCATCGATGGCACCAAGAGGCTCAGCCGGGTCGTCGTAACGCACCTGGGCCTCCTTGTGCTTGACCTCGCGCTTGTTCTCGCGCCGGATCCGGTCGATGGCCTTGTGGTTCGCGGTCGTGGTCAGCCACCCACCCGGGTTCGGGGGCACGCCGTCGGCGGGCCACCGCTCGACGGCGGTCGCGAACGCCTCGGCGGCCGCCTCCTCGGCGACGTCGAGATCCCCGAACCGCCGGGTCAGCGAGGCGACCACCCGCGACCACTCCTCGCGGTGGGCCCGGGTGATCGCCTCGTGGGGGTCCCTCACTCGAGCGAGGTCAGGAACGGCCGTACCTCGAGTTTGCGGTTGCACGCCCTCGATCCCTCAGCGGCGAGCCGGAGCGCCACATCCAGGTCGGGCGCCTCCCAGATCCAGAGCCCGGCGAGGTGCTCCTTCGACTCGATGAACGGCCCGTCCGAGAACAGCGCCTCCTCGCCGCGGTTGTCGATGACCGTGGCCGAGGTGGGCGCCCCGAGGCCGCCGGCGAAGACCCAGTGGCCCTCGGCCTGGAGCCGGTCGTTGAACTCGTTGATCGCGGCCATCTCCTCGTCGGTGGCAAGGCCGGCGGTGCTGTCGATCACGGAAACCAGGTACTGCATGTCAACCCATCTCCTCTGGCGGTTGTCAGTCGGTGGCGTACTGCGGGCGACCGGCGGGCCGGTACACCTGCAGCGTGATGCCCTTGGGGAAGGCCCGCGAGGCGACCAGGTCGAGCGCCGCGTCGGGCCCGGTCTCGGGGAACAGCCGGGTGCCCTGGCCGACCACCACCGGGCAGACGAGCAGGGTGATCTCGTCGACGAGTTGGTGCTCGATCAGCCATCGGACCAGCTGGCCGCTGCCGTGCACCTGCAGTTCCCCGCCGGGCTTGTCCTTCAGCTCACGGATGGCTGGCGCGATGTCACCGGCGAGGACCGTCGTGTCCGCCCAGCCCGCGTCGGTGAGCGTGTTCGACGCGACGTACTTGGGCCGCGCGTTCAGCGCGTCAGCGATGGGGTTGCTCTCCGGACCCATCGCGCCCCAGTAGCCGGCGAACAGGTCGTAGGTGCGTCGGCCGAACAGGAACGCATCGGCGCGCTGGTACGCCTCGTTGACGTAGGCCAGTGACTCGTCGTCGAACAACGGCCTGGCCCATCCGCCGCGCTCCATCCCGGGGTCGAGGACCGGGTTCGGACCCCCGTTCGCCTGCATCACCCCGTCGACCGAGACCTGCGTGTTGGTCACCAGTCTCATGATCGCCATCCCTTCCGTCGTGGCGCCCATCCCGGGCTGCCCTCACCTCTACTACGAACGGCTCGACCCCGATCGGACACCGGCCTCCGGAGTTCGTCCGCCGATGCGCGCGCGCAGCGTGGCCGCGGCCCGCCCGGCCGCGGCCGCGTACGCGGCCCAGGCTGCGCCGTCGGGCATGTCATCGTCGGTGGGGAAGGTGATGGCGAGGCCCGCGACCGGGTGACCGGTGTGGTCGGACACGGCCACGGCGACGGACGCGAAGCCGGGCGTCACCTCACCATGCTCGGTGGCGTACCCGGTCCGGCGGACGTCGACGAGGAGCGAACGCAGCGCCGACGGAGTGGTTGGGCCGGCGCCGTGCCGCTCGACGAACGCGTCGGTACTCGGGAACAGGGCGCGCACCTGCGCCCGGGGCAGCTCCGCGAGGATGGCGCGCCCGCTCGCGGTCAGCTGCGCGGGCAGCCGCACACCGACGTCGCTGACCAGCGGCGGTCTGCCGCGGGCGCGCTCCTCCACCACGTAGAGCACCTCCCGCCCGTGCAACACGGCCAGGTGGGCGGACTCGTGCACGGTGTCCACGAGCCGGGCGAGCACCGGCCGGGCCAGTCGCGCCAGCGGCGCCTGGCGCGAGTAGGCGGACCCGAGCTCGAACGCGGACACCCCCAACCCGTACCGGCGCTCCTCGGGCAGGTGCACGGCGAACCCGTCCTGCTCCAGCACTGCGAGCAGGTGGTAGACGCTCGAGCGGGGCAGGCGGAGGTCGCGGGCGATCGCGGCGGCGGGTACCGGGCCCGCCTGCGCGGCGAGGTAGCGCAGGATCGCGAGCGCATGGGAGGCCGCCGGCACCGAGCTGCTCGTCGCCATCGCGTCTCCCTATCGCGCGGACCCACGCCGGTGCGCGCTCGCGCCAAGCGTGGCACACGGCGATCCCGAGCCTGAAGGCCCACGCGCTAGTTGGCCAGCAACGGCCGCGAACCCGGGCGTCCTCGAGCCGGGCTAGCACCGGCCGGGCCAGCAGGGCCAGATGCGCCTGCCGCGAGTATGCGGAGCCGAGACCGCAACGCGTACGCGGCGACACTGGGTCTGCACCGGCGCGTGCACACACAAGCCGCGTCACACAGGTAGGTCCAGAGCACCGCCGCCACAACCAGAGTCATCAGGGCGACGGATCGGGTCCAGCGGCTGTCTTGAGTGCACCTTCACGTCGGCTTCACTCCTGAACCCCACGGAGCCGGGCTGCGAGGAAGGCGGCCTGCTCGTGGACCTGATACTGGCCGCCGCCCTCATGGCCGTTGTGGGAGTAGACGCGAATCTCCTTCGTCACCTCCTCGGCCGCAAGGCCATACCGGTTGAAGGCCGCGAAGACCGTCGACGGTGGCGTGACCCGGTCGACGAGACCGACCGAGAACAGCGCGTCGGCACGTGCCGTCGCGGCCAGAAGTGCGGCATCGAAGTAGCTGAGCGTACGGAACACAACTTCGGTCCGGTCACGCCAACCGGCGAGGTACCGGTCGATCTCGCGATACGGCTCCGCGTCGGTGACCTGATTGGCACGTGGAAACGCACACAGGAAGGGGACATCGGCCAGCACCGCACTGAGGCGCAGACCCACCAGGTGCGCCAGCCCGGCCACCGCGAGCGCCACTCCGCCGCCCTGGCTCCTGCCAGTCACGGCGATCCGGTCGGGGTCCACGTGGGGCGAGTCGCCAAGCGCCTGGACGAGACGCACCGCGTCGGTGTAGACGCGCCGGTAGTAGTACTCGGCGGGGCTCTCGACGCCGGCCGTGAGGAATCCTGGTGCGTGGCCCGACCCGAGCAAGGGGTCCGGAGTCGCCTGAGCGGGTGCGCCGTTGGCGTATCCCTGACCACGGGTGTCCATGACCACGTGGGCGTACCCGGCGCTCGCCCACACGTTCGCACTCTCAGGGAACGATCGTCCGCCGCTGTAACCCTGGTACTGCACGACTGTCGGCAAGCGGGTCCTGTTGCCTGCGGGCACTGACAACCAGGCCCGCACTGGCGAGCCCGCGTACCCACGGAACGTCACGTCGTAAGTGTCGATAAGCCGCCACGGCGTCGCGAACCTCGGCGACGACACCAGCATCGCGGTCCCCTCGGCCAGGGTCTCCTGCCAGAACTCCAGGAGGTCCGCTGGCGCCACCAGGTCGGCGGTGTACTCACGCAGTTGGGCCAACGGCAGGTCGAACTGGACCATCAGTCAGCCTCCCCCCACCGGCGCGGCCACGTCGACAGGGCCGCCGTCGCTCCGCAACGATCGCGTCGCAGCGTCGGCCGCAGCCACAGCCCACCGAGCCGCGAGCGGCGTGGCCGTGCCGAGGTCGGACGGCGCGCCCCTCAGCGTCCGAAGGAAGTCGGCCAGGATCAGCCGGTCGGCGCCGAAATGGGTTCCCGACCGCATCGGCACCTCGATGCGACGGTCCGCGGTGCCGCCCCAGCCCATCCGGCGGCGGTCCCAGACCAGCACGTGGCTGCCTGGCTCACCGTTCCCGAAATTCTCGAGGCGCCCCTCGGTGCCGATCACGGTGTAGTTGCGCCAGTAGTCGGGAGTGAAATGGCACTGCTGATAGGTGGCGAACACGCCGTTGTCCAGCTCAAGGTTCACCAGTGAGATGTCCTCGACGTCGACCACCTGATGCAACCGACGTACGGTCGCCGGTGGCCAGGCGGCGACCGCCTCCGGGTCGCCCGGATCGAGGTACCACGGCGGCTCGGAGTCCTGAGGTGGCCGTCCAACCATGTCGTCGCCGTAGAGCACTCGACCTCCGAACGCCTGCACACGTGCAGTCAACCCGCCGCCAAGCCAGTGGATCAGGTCGAGGTCGTGGGCACCTTTCTCCAAGAGCAGGCTGTTCACGTTGCGCCGATCTGCGTGCCAGTTGGTGAAGTACAGCTCGCCGACTCTGCCGACGAAATGCCGGCACCAGATCGTCTTCACCTCACCGATGGCGCCGCTGTCGATGACCTCCTTCATCGTGGCTGCGAAGGGCATGTGACGCAGGTTGTGACCCACGTAGAGCGGTGTTCCTGTGCGCTCCGATGCCCGCAGGATCCGATCCGCCGAGGCGGTCGTGATCGCGATGGGCTTCTCCAGGTAGACGGGTAGCCCTGCCTCGAGGGCCGGCACCACCTGCTCCTCGTGGATCGCGTCCGGACTGGCGACGATGACCGCATCCAGGCCGAGCGCCGGGTCGAGAATCTGCGGGAGGTTGGCGCAGAGCGTCGTTGTGGCACCGAACGCGCCCGCCGCCTCGGCTCGTGCGGTATCGCTGGGGTCGAGCACCGCGGCGATCACCGAGCCCGCTCGTGGGCGGTGGATCAGGCCAAGGGCACGACCACGGCGGCCGTAGCCGATCAGGCCGATGCGGAGGTCATCGTCGGCGAGAAGGTCCATGGACCCCGACGCGGCCGGGAAGGCGGTCATCGGGCGGCGACGATCGCGCGCCAGGTGCCGGGAGTGCCGGCCGCCACGCACACCCATCCGAACGGTGCACCCGCTGACGGCCGACTGCGGTACACCTGGTCGCCGGCGCGCCAGGTCCCCGTACTCGGCTGCGCCTCGGCGTAGCTGATCGCGGGCCCCAAGGCAGCATCGGGACCTGCGAACGAGTTGGCCACGAGCGTCGGCAGTCGGGTGCCGTCCGATGTGACCAGGTCGTTCGTCGCCGCGTCGTCGGTCACGTTCGCGAGCACGGTGGTCTCCGCACGAACATCGATCGATGCGGTGGCGGCACCGCTGATCACGTTCGTCGAGAGGACCGCCCGTGGGCTGAACTGGAGCACACCCACGTCGCCGCCCGTGACGGCGTTGCCGGTGAAGAGCAGTGCCACCTGCTGCCCCGTCTCGACGTTCGGTGTGGCGGCACCGCCGGTGGCGAGCCGGTTCCCGTGGATCCGGAAGTGCTTGCCTCCCGGCGCTGCCGTGGTCAGCCAGATCGTCCGGCCGGCCGCCTCGATCGTGTTGTCGGCGATGACGACGTCGTGCAGCGTGTCCTGGAAGTGCGCGGGTCGCTCGGTGGCCGGCGTCCGGATCCCCCAGTTGACCCCCTTGAACACATTGTCCCGAAGGATCAGACCACGGACCTCGTCGACATCGAGCCGCAGACCGCCGCCGACTGCTCCACCGTGGAATCCATCGACGGTGTTGCCGATGATGCGAGTGTCCCGGGTTCCTGCGACATAGAAGGCAGCCTCGAGGTCATTGCCAGCACCCGGGGTCGCGCAGGCGGTGATCGTGTTGTAGGCGATCACGTTGCCGACGTTGAAGTACGGCCCGAACGTGTACAGCGCTCCGTGGTCGGTGATCGGGAAGAACAGGATGTTGGGGTCCGGGACGTTCTCCTCGGGCTGGCGGATGCCGTCGATCCGGTTGAAGGCCGCGACGCTGTAGCTGGTGCCCTTGTCGAAGTCGATCGCGGTGGAGTACTGCCCCACGAAGGTACAACCGATGGCCTGGTTGAAGCGATTGGTCCGTCCGGCGAACTCGATGCCCTCCCTGAGGAAATAGCCGTCGAAGTGGCAGTTCTCGAAGACGATGTCGTCGTTGTAGTGCTCGTACGCCTCCAGCGGGATGTCGGCCTGCCAGTCGGATCGGACCCGGATCCCGAACTGCACCTGGGCCGCGCCCTGCTGGAGGAACCGGCAGTTACCTACGTACACGCGGTAGTTCCCGCCGACCCCGCCGCCCGCCGGGCTCGGGGCGTTCTCCTCGTTGGCGAACACGGCGAGGATCGGACCGGTCGGTCGGGACACCTCCTTGCGCAGCCCGGCGTCACGGAAGGTCACATTCGTGATGGCGATGTCCTCGGTCGTGTTGAGGAGCATCGAGTACTGCACGTAGTGCGCGAGCTCCCGCTGCGAGCTGTTCTGGTCGACGCACAGGTCACGCACCTGCACCCTGACCGCACCGACGATGTTCAGGATGCCCTTCTGCCGGTCAGCCGTGGTCCAACCGCTGGTGAGGGTGGCTCGAATCACCGACGCATCACCGTCACCTGCCAGGACCATGTCCGACGTCAGGTAGACCGGCCCCGAGATCATGTACACGCCGGCGGGCACGTGCATCCGGCCGCCACCGGCGGCTGCCACGGCCGCGACGGTGTCCCGGAATGCCTGGGTGTCATCGGTGCTGCCGTCCCCGAGAGCGCCGAAGTCCCGCACGTCGAACGAGGACGTCGTGGCGGGGGCGGCCTCCGGCTCGGCCCGGGCCGGGCCGGCGAACGCCAAGGGGATAGCGGCGCCGGCCACGCCGAGTGCACCGAGCAGGCCCCTCCGGGCAAGCAGGTCGGCAGGCCTGGCTGGTTCGGTCGTGGCTGTCGTCCTCATGTGACTCTCCTTCGAGTGATGTGCAGGATGCGGGCGTGCGAGTGAATGGCTGGGTGGGTGGGTGGCGCCGAGTGCGAGGGGTCAACGCTGGATGTAGCCGAGTCCGTCGATGATCCGGCGCTGGAAGATCAGGAACAGGACCACCACCGGGATGCTGGACATGACCAGCGCGGCGAGCAGGAACTTGAGTTCGACGTCCTCCCCGATCCGGGCCAGCATCACCGACACCGGCTGCAGCCGGGGGTCGGGAAGGACGAGCATCGGCCACAGGAATGACTTCCAGGACGCCATCAGGGCCAGGATCCCGACGACGGACAGGATCGGCTTCGACATCGGTAGCACGATCAGCCGCAGCGTCTGCATGCGGGTGGCCCCGTCGATCCGGCTCGCGTCGAGCAGTTCCCGCGGGATCTGGTCGAAGAACCGCTTGAGCAGGAACACGTTGAACGCGCTGGCCGCGGCGGGCAGCCAGATCGCGAGCGGGTTGTTGATCAGGCCGAGGTCACGGATGGTCACGAACAGTGGGACGAAGATGATCGTGGCCGGGATGAACAGGGTCGCGATGATGGCGCCGAACACCACGCCGCCGCCGCGGGGCCGTAGGACGGACAGGGAGTAGGCAGCCGTCGAGGCGACGACCAGTTCGGTCAGCACCGTGCCGCCCGCGATCACCAAGGTGTTCAGGATGTAGCGGGGCAGTTCGAGAACGGTCCACGCGGTGACGTAGTTGTCTAGATGCCAGACCGCGGGCAGCCACGTCGGTGGTGTCTGCAGCAATTCCTGCGTGTCCTTGAACGAACTCGTCAGCATCCAGTAGATGGGCCCGATCGCGATCAGTCCGAGCACGGCGGCGAGACCGAGCCAGACGAGCGCCCCGCCGAGACGTCCACGTGGCCGTCGGTAGGCCAGCGGCGAAACGATGCCACGTTCCAACGGCCTCGGTCGACGAGGCGACTGGGGACGCCGGGGCCGGATCTGGTCAGTTGTCATTGCCCGACCACCTCCGGGTAGCCCACAGATACAGCCCGGTGGCGACGGCAAGTACGAGGCCGAGGACCACACTCGCCGCGGCAGCAGCGCCATAGTCGTTGTAGCGGAACGCATAGTCGTAGATCTGCAGCGCGATCGTGGTCGTGGCACCGTTCGGCCCGCCTCCGGTGAGGACGTACGGCTCGGTGAAGACCTGCATGTTGCCGATCAGGTGCAACAACAGTGTGACCAGCAGGATGTACCGCATCTGCGGCAGCGTGATATGCACGATCTTGCGCACGAATCCGGCGCCGTCGAGCTCCGCGGCCTCATACAGGCCGGGCGCGATCCCGCGCAGAGCCGCACAGTAGATCAGCATCGCCGAGCCGAACGAGGCCCAGGTGTCGACGAGCACCAACGACGGGATGGCGGTCGCCGGGTCGTAGATCCAGCGGAGCCCTTCGCCACCGAACGCCCGAAGGATCGTGTTCGCCAGGCCGACGTCGGGATCGAAGAACCACTTCCAGAGCAGCAACGAGACCACCGGCGGCAGCACCACCGGGAGGTAGGCGATCGCCCGGAACACATGTCCGCCCCGCCGCACCTCGTTGATCACGCCGGCGAGGATCAGCGGGACCACGAACCCGACCACCAGGCTCAGCGCCGTGAACACGGCGGTGTTGCGCCAGGCCACGAGGAACAACGAGTCCCGGAGGAGCGCGGCGTAGTTCTCCACGCCGACCCAGACCGACTCGGTGGCGAAGTTGACGCTCTGGAACGAGAGGACGATGCCACGCCCGATCGGGAACCAGGAGAACACCCCGAACGCCACCAGTGCCGGCGCCAGGAACACGTAGCCGAGCCCGGTGCTACGAGTGAGGCTGAGGCGACGACGCCGCTCTGGGGGCGCCGCCTGACCGGCGCCGCCCGCAAAGGGGGCCCGGTCAGGCCGTGGCCGCCGCTCGTCCAACACCGCCATCAGCGGGACGCTGCCTGCTCGGCCTCGCCCGCGCCGTCGGCCAGCATTGCCTCGACGTCCACGTCCTGCTCGGTGACCGCCTGCTGGACCATCCGGTTGAGCACCGACTTGATCTGCGCGTTCGGCTCCGGGACCAGCCGCAGTTCGTCGATGCGTTCGATGTAGTCCGCGTAGTTCTCCAGTGGGGCGTTGACGAACGGCGCGATCGCCTCGTTGTAACGCTCGTAGAGGTCGCCGGTGAAGATCGGCAACTCGGGGATGCCCACCAGATTGGCGGGGTCGCCACGGAGTGCCTCGGCCTCGGCGGCGGCCACCTCGGGATCGAGGTACTTGCGCAGGTACTCGAACCAGATCCACTGGCTCGCCGCAGTGAGCTGTTCTGGTGACGCAGCCGGGTTGAACAGCGCCATGGAGCCACCTAGCTGGGTGGCGTCGCCGCCTGCCTGCGGCATCGCCGCCAGGCCGATCGTGGACGGGTCCACGCCGAACTTCAGCGTCAGGCTGCGCACCTGATCGGGCGCGTGGACCCACAGGCCGAGACGTTCCGTCGCGATCAACTGCTTGACGTCATCGATGCCGAGAATGGTCTGACCCGGCCAGGCGTCGTCCTGCCATCGGACATCGTGCAGGAAACTCATCGCGCGACGACCCGCCTCGCTGTCGAACGTGATCGTCGTGCTCCCGTCCTCCTCCACGACGAAGGTGTCATCGCCGAAGCTCGCGTTGATCGCGGCGTACATGCCGCCGCCCTCTGTGCCGTTCTTGGTGCCGACCGCGAAACCTGCCACTCCGTCACCGAGGGCGGTGATCGCCCTGGCGGCCTCGCGCACCTCGTCCCAGGTAGTCGGTGGCGCGTCGGGGTCCAGCCCCGCCGCCTCGAACAGGCTGCGGTTGTAGATCAGCCCGAGCGAGTGGGACCGCACCGGGATGCCGTACAGCTCACCGTCGACGCTGACCGGCTCCAACACTCGCTCGTTGAGCAGGTCCGAACCCTCCAGGTCGGCCAGGAAGTCAGTGATCGGAACCACCTGGCCGTGCCGGATCAGGGTCGGTGCCTCCGTGACCGGCACCTGGAAGACGGTCTCGAGCTGACCGCCGGCAAGCCGTGCCGGGAACGTGTCGGGTTGCCAGCCCGTTGCGCGCGGGTCGACGGTGATGTGCGGGTACAACTCTTCGAAGGCAGCGACATCCTCGAGGAACTGGGCGTTCGCCTCCGGAAAGGTCTGCTTGTCCGGCATACCCGAGACCGAGATCGTGACCGCGGCCGGGGTGGCACCGGTGCTCGTCCCGCTCCCGGTGCCGCTCGGGCTCGGCGAGCCGCCGGACTGGCTACAGGCGGCGAGTGCCGCGGCACCCGCGAGGCTGGCTGCGCCCACCAGCATTGTCCGTCTGGTCGGCGTTGCCTGAGTAAGGGTGTGCATGGTCATGGGTCCTCCACGATGAGAGTGAGCGGAATCGTCTGGTGGGCGCGGCGGGGGCCGCCCCGAACGGCGCGTTCCGAAGCCCGTGAACGTCCGTTGGTCCCGGTCCGGCACGGCCTGTGAGGGGCTATCACGAGCTTGCTAGCACCGGTACGGGACGGGTCAGCGTCGTGAGCGTCAGGGCGTCTTCGTGGCCGGTGGTGTTAATATGCCTAGGTCTCGGCGTAATGTCAAGAGCGCGGGACGGCCGGGCTGGACGGATGACTCGATGTGGCACCATTCGCTGCAACCACGGATCGGAGTAGGGGATGACCAAGGGCACCGGGGCCGGAGGGGCCGACCCTTCAATGCTCAGGCGACTGAACGCCGAGCTCACGCTTCGGACGATCCGCGAGCAAGGGGAGCCCACTCGCACCGAACTGCGCACACTCACCGGGCTCGCGCGGACAACGCTCGACGAGTCGATCAAAGAGCTCAACGCACGAGGCCTCATTGAGCAGGTCGAACCGCTCCCTTCCACCACGGCCGGCCGGCCGGCCTCGCGGTTCCGGTTCCGACAGGGCGCCGGCCACGTCGTGGGGATCGGCTTCGACGGCGCCCGACTGGTCACCGCGCTCGGGGACCTGCGCGGCACCGTGCTCGCCACCGACACCCAGGAGGTGGAGCTCGACGACGCCGCACCCGACCTGGTCACGCGGGTCCGCGACGCGGTGGAGGCTTGCCTCACCACGGCCGGGGTGCCCCGCAGTTCACTGCGGGCCACCAGCATCGGCGTGCCGGGGGTGGTATCCACCGACGGCCGGATCACGAGGAGTTGGGCCGTTCCCTCCTGGCACGACCTGGACCTGCGTACCGAGGCGGAGTCCGTCCTGCAGTGCCCGGTGTTCGTGGAGAATCACGCGCGACTGGCGGCCCTCGGCGAGCATTGGCAGGGCGTGGCACAGCCATGCCAGGACGTGGTCTTCCTCCTGACCGGCCTGCGACTCGGCGTCGGAGTCATCGTCGGCGGCAAGCTGCTACGTGGACGCAACGGAGCCGCCGGCGAGTTCGGCACCATTCGCGACCTGCACTGGGGCAAGCCCGAGGACTACCTGACCGAACTCGTCGAACTGGCCGGTGACAAGCGTCCCGGGCATGCTGCGGAGCAGGTCTTCGATGCGGCAGCGCATGGCGATCAGGCCGCATCCAAGTTCACCACGCGATTCGTCCGCGACCTGGCCCGAGGGGTGCGGGTCATCCAGCATGCACTCGATCCCGAGATGATCGTCCTCGGGGGGCACCTGGCGCGTTCGGGTGACTATCTTCTGAACAGGCTTCGCGAAGAGGTCAACGCCGACGTGCTGTTCCCGGCCACGATCGAGTTGACCCGGCTCGGCGACGACGCGATCACGGTCGGCGCTATCCGCCGGACCCTGGACTATATCGACACCCTGCTGCTCGACCAGCGCTGGACCTGAACGCGCCGTCGCCGAGTCTGCGGCACAGACCACAGGTGGGCCGATTCGCACCGGGTCGCTCGGGTCTGGAGCGAGTCGAGCAGCGTGGGCGGCAGGATCGCGCTTGCGCCAACCACCTCGATTCCGACTAGCCTGCCGTCGACGTCCCGGTCGAGGTTGACCATCCGGGCCAGCCGCGCGTCCCCGATGACGACCGTCCGAGCCACCGCCCCTTAAGCGATCTCTCCGGCCAAGTAGATGTGGGCGGCGTCCACCTCGAGGTCCAGGCTTGTCAACATCGGAACGTCGCGTTCGATCATTGCCCATGATCGGGCACGTGCCGACGTGACCGTCGGCTTTCGATTACAACCTCAGTCGTCGTCCGGCGAGAGCGTCACATAGCCCGTCGTCCACTGGTCTTCATCGAGTAGGTACGTATCTACCATGAAGCAATCCGGCTCGTCACGGAATCCCTCCCGCTGGCGAGCCCGGTCCATCGCGGCGAAGACCGCCAACTCCGTGCTGTAGACGCCGACGATCTTCGCGTCGTCGAGGTCGTCGTCGTACGCCACGGCGCCGTCGAGTACCTCATAGTCACGGTGCACAGCCTCACCTGGCTCGCCGCCGTGATGAATGTGCTGCAGCAGAAAGACCTCCATGGCGTCATGCTCGCAGGGCCGCCTCGGCGCGTCAGCCTGATTTTGCTCGGTCTCGAAGTCCCTGCACCTCAGCCCGTTCCAACCGCCAAGGGTTGACGATCGACACACCCACAACGGCGAGGCCGGCGGGCTGACTCACGGTCGGCTCGTCGCCCAGGCCCGCTCAGTCGCGGGGGCGCTCGTAACTGAGGAACATCCCCCCGCTCTCCAACACGGTGTGGCCGGCCATCGTCCACGTGCGCGGATCGAACGCCGCCTTCTGCGAGAACAGCGGGATCCCGGTGCCGATGGTCAGCGGCGCGACCTTGAGCGTCAGGGCGTCGATCTCGGCGTACAGCGATCCGGCCAGTTCGGCTCCACCCAGCAGCCAGATGTCCTTCCCGGGCTGCTGCTTCAGTTCACGCACCGTGGCCACCGGGTCGTCCGCGACCAGCTCGACGTCCGAGGCGGGAACCTCGGTCAGGGTCCGGGAGAACACCAGGTGCCGCAGGTGCGGGAAGGCGTCCGGGATCCCGGCCGCGAGCCCGATCTCGTAGCTGCGCCGCCCCTCGAGCACGGTGTCGAAGCGCGTACCTTCCGCCGTGACAGACAGTGCCTCCCGGGCCTGCACGGGCAACGCCTCCGGGTACTGCGCCACGAAGTGCTCCAGGTAGTCCGGGGCGATGGGCCAGAAGCCGTTCGGGCCGGTCGGGTCGGCGCCGTCCGGGCCCGCGATGAAGCCGTCGAGGGTGACGGCGATGAAGTAGTGGAGTCTGCGCATGTTGACCTTTCGGGGTCGACCACCCGGGGGACCCTCCCCAAGGTTCAGCCATCGATGGTATGCGCGTCTGTCATCCCAGACGACATGCGCCGCGCAGGACTGGGTTTGTGAACGCCCGCGCAGTGGGATGTGGACATGGACATCGAGGTCGTCGAGGTCGGTCCCGGGCCGGTCACCCCGGAGCAGGTGGTCGCCGTCGCGCGCCGTGGCGCCCGCGTGGAACTGCGCCCCGACGCGCTGGCCGCGATCGACGCCAGCCGCACCGTGATCGAGACCCTCGCCGACGACTCCCAGCCGCACTACGGCGTCTCCACCGGTTTCGGGGCCCTCGCCACCACGCCGATTCCGCCCGAGCGCCGCGCCCAGCTGCAGCGCGGCCTGATCCGCTCCCACGCCGCCGGCGCCGGGCCCGAGGTGGAGCGTGAGGTGGTCCGCGCACTGATGCTGCTGCGCCTGTCCACCCTCGCCACCGGCCGCACCGGGGTGCGCCGCGAGACCGCCCTCGCCTATGCCGCGATGCTCTCGGCAGGCCTGACTCCGGTGGTCCACGAGTACGGCTCGCTCGGCTGCTCCGGCGACCTCGCACCGCTCGCGCACGTGGCGCTCGCCCTCATCGGTGAGGGCTCCGTGACAATGCCCGACGGCGTGGCAGCGCCCGCGGGCGAGGCGCTCGCCCGGGCCGGGCTCGCCCCGGTCGAGCTCGCCGAGAAGGAGGGCCTGGCGCTGATCAACGGCACCGACGGCATGCTCGGCATGCTCGTGCTCGCCGCACATGACCTGACGCTGATCCTGCGGACCGCGGACGTCGCGGCAGCGATGAGCGTCGAGGCGCTGCTCGGCACCGACGCCGCGTTCGCCGCCGACCTGCAGGCGCTGCGCCCGCATCCCGGCCAGGCCGACTCGGCCGCGAACCTGCGCACCCTGCTCGCCGGCAGCCCGATCCTGGCCAGCCACCGCGACCCGGCCGCGTGCACCCGGGTGCAGGACGCGTACTCGCTGCGCTGTGCACCGCAGGTGCACGGCGCAGCCCGCGACACCCTTGCCCACGCGAACGCGACGGCCGAGCGCGAGCTGGCCTCCGCCGTCGACAATCCCGTGGTCACGCCCGATGGGCGGGTGGAGTCGAACGGCAACTTCCATGGCGCCCCGATCGGCTACGTCGCCGACTTCCTGGCGATCGCCGTCGCGGACGTGGCGTCGATGAGCGAGCGCCGCACCGACCGATTCCTGGACCGGGGCCGCAGCAACGGGTTGCCACCGTTCCTGGCCGACGACCCGGGCGTGGACTCCGGGCTGATGATCGCGCAGTACACCGCGGCCGGGATCGTCTCCGAGCTCAAACGCCTCGCGGTGCCGGCGAGCGTCGACTCCATCCCGAGCTCGGCGATGCAGGAGGACCACGTCTCGATGGGCTGGGCCGCCGCGCGCAAGCTGCGTCGCGCCGTCGACGGGCTGCGCTCGGTCGTCGCCATCGAACTGCTCACCGCGGCCCGCGGCCTGGACCTGCGCCGCCCGCTCGAACCGGGGCCGGCGACCGCGGCGGTGCGGGACGCGCTGCGCGCCGCGGGCGCACCGGGGCCAGGGCCGGACGAGCCGGTGGCGCCGCAGATCGCCGCGGTGACGGCGGCGGTGGCGGACGGATCGGTGCTGGCTGCGGCGGAGGCGGTCACGGGGCCGCTGCGGTAGGCAGTGCCGGCATCGTCCGCGCGGGCGGGGCTGGCGCTGGTGAGCGTGCTGAAGTGGCAACCACCACAGCACCATCGGTCAGGCCGAACTCACCGCGCGGACTTGTCCAACTGCGACACGCGCTGGTGGGTCACCCCGAGCACGGCGGCGACGTCGCGCGTCGTGAGTCGCACGCGCAATGTACTTACCGCCAAGCGCATCTGCGTCGAGGCACGCTCCTGGGCCGTCGTCGCCTCCGCGACCGCCTCTCGTGCACCACGCACGAGATCCTCGAGCCCTTGTCCCAGGACGGGCCGGACCTCGACGTCCACGGAGTCCGCAGGCACCTCGAGCATCGTCGCGACGGCGTCCGCGACCGTGTCCGGCACCTGCTCCAGCCGCTTCGCCTGCGTGAAGACTCCCGGAACCTCGGGCACCTGGATGGCCCACCACTCGCCAGTGCGGGTGGCGACCGCCGTTACCTTCACTTCAGGACTCCCATCTGCCGCAGGATCGCCGTGGCCGTCAATTCGTTGATCTCGCGGTGTCTAGGAACGACGGTGCGAGCCTCTCCGATTACGACCTTGGTGTGACTTGACCCCTCGGTGAGGACCATCTCGCACCCGAGTGCCTTCGCATGCCGTCTGAGCTGCTTCATCAGGTGGGCACGCTTCATGAGCGTAAGCCTAGGAGGGTTGCCAGATCAAGGGTAGGCCCCTTGCCTAGGCTGTGGATAGTCCGGCTTCACTGCCCGAGGAGTGAGAGCAGTCGGCCCAGAAGGTCGGCGGGAGTCGTCGTGGACCCACCCTTGGCGAGGTGCCCGCCGAGTTCAAGCTCGACGGCGCCGTGGGCGGTCGCGCGCAGCAGTTCGGCGAGTGCGACGGGATCGCCCGTGGGCAGCTCACCGCTGCGCTGTCCGGCCGTGACCGCGGCCAGCAGCGCGGCGGTGGCCGCGTCCGCGGCCCGGCCGAGTTCGGCATCGTCGACCGTCCACCGTCCGAAGACCAGCCGGAATCGACCCGGATTCCGCAGCGCCCGGGCGAGGTAGGAGTCAAGGGCCGCCGCGATGCCACCTTCGCCGGGCGCGACGAGCGCCGCGTAGGCGTCGAGCTCGCGGGCCGCCACGGTTGCGAGCAATGCCTCCTTGTCCGTGAAGTGTTTGTACGGGGCGTTGTGCGAGACGCCGGCGCGACGCCCGACCTCCCGCAGCGTCACCGCCGCGGGGCCTCCTTCGTCGAGCAGCGCCGTCGCGGCGTCGACGATCGCCTCGCGCGTAGAGCCAGCCATCCACCCATGCTAGCCGTCGGTTGACGACGTCAACCTGGCCGTCATACCGTGGTTGACACTGTCAACCAGAAGGAGAAGGACATGCCTCACGACCTGACCCCACCCCGCTCCAGTCCCCGCGCTCGCCGTGTTCTCCTACGCCTGGGGATCGGGTCCGTCCTGGCCGCCCTCACTCTCGGCATCGTGGCCTGGCGGCTGGCCGCGCCCCCCGGTGAGCCGCCGGACTACTCCGGAGCGCGCCCAGCACTGGCCGACGACGGCTACGTCAGTGTCACGCACTCCATACACATCGACGCGGCACCGGAACACGTGTGGGCCTCGGGCAACGACCCGAACCTGTCCCTGGAGGACATCGTGCAGTTCGACAACGGGTTCCCCGCGGTCGAAACGACCCAGCCCCTGGTCGGCGACTGGATTCCCGGCGACCGCGCCGGCGACCGTCGCTGGGTGCGGTTCGAGGACGCGCACTACCTCGCCGAGGAGGTGCTGGTCGACGATCATGACGTCTTCCGCTATCAGATCTGGGGCTTCACGAGCATGCAACGCTTCGCGGTTCGGCACGGCGTCGCGGAGTTCCGCTACCAGGTGGAGGGCGACGGCACCCGGCTGAGCTGGACCTACTCCTTGCTCCCCACCACACCGATCCTGTCCGGCGCCCTCCGGGCGTTCCTCGACTCGACGATGACACCCATGATGCAGGCCACGCTCGCCGGGCTCCGCGACCGCGCGGAGGCGTGACGGAGGCGACGACCGGACGCGACCCGCCGCGCACCGACCTTCGCCGTCTCGGATCCCAGACCCATCCCGACGTCGGAGCATTGGGCCGGTCCGCTTCCTTGGGGTCAGATGTACCTGACGCGTCGGCGCAGGCGTCGGCGCACCCAGGCGGCGAGGAGGCACCATGGACGGAGCACGCGAGGTCCGCGCCCCGCGCGGCACCACCCTGACCGCGCGCAGCTGGCAGACCGAGGCGCCGCTGCGGATGCTGATGAACAACCTCGACCCGGACGTCGCCGAGCGCCCGGAGGACCTCGTCGTCTACGGCGGCACCGGCCGCGCCGCGCGGGACTGGGCCAGCTTCGACGCGATCGTCCGCGCGCTGACCACGCTCGCCGACGACGAGACCCTCCTGGTCCAGTCCGGCCGCCCGGTGGGAGTGCTGCGCACGCACGAGTGGGCGCCGCGGGTGCTGATCGCGAACTCCAACCTGGTCCCGGACTGGGCGAACTGGCCGGAGTTCCGCCGCCTCGAGCACCTCGGCCTGACCATGTACGGGCAGATGACCGCCGGCTCGTGGATCTATATCGGCACCCAGGGCATCCTGCAGGGCACGTACGAGACGTTCGCCGCCGTAGCGGCGAAGCTCGCCTCCCGGGGCGACTTCGCCGAGGCCGACGACGGCGGGGCGAGCCTCGCGGGGACGCTCACCCTGACCGCTGGGTGCGGTGGGATGGGCGGCGCCCAGCCGCTGGCCGTGACCCTGAACGGCGGGGTCTGCCTCATCGTCGACGTGGACCCGGCCCGGCTTCGTCGCCGACTCGACCACCGCTACCTGGACGAGATCGCGCAGGACCTGACCGACGCCGTCGGGCGTTGCGAAGCGGCGAAGGCCGAGCGACGGGCGTTGAGCGTGGGGGTCGTCGGGAACGCGGCGACCGTGTTTCCGGAGCTACTACGGCTGGGCGTGGCGATCGACATCGTCACCGACCAGACCTCCGCGCACGACCCGCTGTCCTACCTGCCCGAGGGGGTCTCGCTGCCGGAGTGGCACGACTACGCCGAGGCCGAGCCGGAGGAGTTCACCGCGCGGGCACGGGCGTCGATGGCCAAGCACGTCGGCGCGATGGTGGCCTTCGCCGACGCCGGCGCCGAGGTGTTCGACTACGGCAACTCCATCCGGGACGAGGCCCGCGAGGGCGGCTGCGAACGGGCCTTCGACTTCCCCGGGTTCGTGCCCGCCTATATCCGCCCGCTGTTCTGCGAGGGCAAGGGCCCGTTCCGGTGGGCGGCGCTGTCCGGGGACCCGGCCGACATCGCGGCGACCGACCGTGCCGTGCTCGAGCTGTTCCCCGACGACGCCAAGTTGCACCGCTGGATCCGTGCCGCTCAGGAGCGGGTCGAGTTCCAGGGGCTGCCGGCCCGGATCTGCTGGCTCGGCTACGGCGAACGGCACCTGGCCGGGCTGCGGTTCAACGAGCTGGTCGCCTCCGGTGAGGTGTCCGCGCCGATCGTGATCGGCCGCGACCACCTGGACGCGGGCTCGGTGGCCTCCCCCTACCGGGAGACCGAGGCGATGGCCGACGGTTCCGACGCCGTCGCCGACTGGCCGCTACTGAACGCGCTCGTGAACACCGCCTCGGGCGCGACCTGGGTGTCGATCCATCACGGCGGCGGGGTCGGCATCGGACGCTCGATCCACGCGGGGCAGGTGTGCGTCGCGGACGGCACCGAGCTCGCCGCGCAGAAGTTGTCCCGGGTGCTGTCCAACGACCCGGCGATGGGCGTCATCCGGCACGTGGACGCCGGCTACCCGCGCGCCGAGGCGGTCGCCGCCGAGCGGGGCGTGCGCGTGCCGATGCGGGAGGGCTGATGGGCTCGATCCTGGTCACCGGCATCGCCGAACTGGTCACGAACGACCCGGCGCTCGGGGTGGGCCGGCTCGGGATCGTGCGCGATGCCGCGATCGTTGTCGAGGTGGGCGCTGCCAGCGCTTCCGCGGAAGGGCCGGGCACTCGTGATGGCATGCCCGACGGCGGCCCCGCCTCGGTCGGTCGGGTCGCCTGGGTGGGGCTCATCGCCGCTGCGCCGCCGGCCGACCGGGTGATCGACGTCGGCGGGCGCGCGGTGGTCCCCTCCTTCGTCGACTCCCACACGCACCTGGCGTTCGCCGGGGACCGGGCGCCCGAGTTCGCCGCCCGGATGGCCGGCGAGTCCTACGACGGCGGTGGGATCGCCTCGACCGTGGCCGCCACTCGGGGCGCTTCCGCGGAAGCGCTCCGCGCGCGGCTGGCCGCGCTCGTGGCCGAGGCCCACGCCCAGGGCACCGGCACCATCGAGGTCAAGAGCGGGTACGGGCTGACCGTCGCCGACGAGGTCCGGCTGCTACGACTGTCCCGGGAGGTCACCGGCGAGACCACGTTCCTCGGCGCGCACGTGGTGCCGCCGGAGTACGCGGGCCGCGCGGACGACTACGTCGACCTGGTCACCGGAGCGATGCTGATCGAGTGCGCCCCGCACGCCCGCTGGATCGACGTGTTCTGCGAGCCGGGCTCACCGCACGCGTTCGACGGCGACCAGGCCCGAGCGGTGCTGGTCGCCGGCCGCCGGGCCGGGCTCGGCCTGCGCCTGCACGCGGGCCAACTCGGCCCAGGACCCGGGGTGCGGCTCGGAGTCGAACTGGGTGCGGCCGCCGTCGACCATTGCACGCACCTGACCGTCGCGGACATAGACGCCCTGACCGGCTCAACCACCGTGGCGACCCTGCTGCCCGGAGTCGAGTTCTCGACCCGGTCGCCCTACCCGGACGCCCGCGCCCTGCTGGACGCCGGCGTGCGGGTCGCGCTGGCCACCGACTGCAACCCGGGCACCTCGTTCACCAGCTCGATGCCGCTGTGCATCGCCCTCGCCGTGCGGGAGATGCACATGACTCCCGCCGAGGCGTTGTGGGCGGCCACCGCCGGTGGAGCCCTCGCCCTGCGGCGCGACGACGTCGGGTACCTCGGCGTGGGCGCCCACGCGGACCTGACCGTGTTGGAGGCCCCGTCGCACGAGCATCTCGCCTACCGGCCCGGGGTTCCGCTGGCGCGGTCCATGGCGCTCCCACCGGTGGCCGACGGCGCACGTCGGCGGCCGCGGTAGTAGGCGACCAGGGCGGCGATCGTCGGCATGACGGACTACTTCGCCGACTACGACACCACGGTGGAGTTCACCTCCGACGAGGAACTGCGCCTCGACCACGGTGCCATGCCGCACGGCGGGTTCGTGATCCGCAGCGGCAACACCAGCGACGCGCAGGCCCAGGTGATCGAGTACCGGCTCGCTCTGGAGAGCAACCCGGAGTTCACCGCGAGCGTGCTCGTGGCCTACGCGCGGGCCGTGCATCGCCTGAACTCGCAGGGCCGGACCGGTGCCGTCACGGTGCTGGACGTGCCCCCTGGCCTGCTCTCGCCCAAGACACCCGCCCAGTTACGGGCCGAACTGCTCTGATGCCCTGGCCGCGTGCACTCGACGACCCTTGCGCGCGCCCGGTGGCTCCCCTGTCGTGAGATGTGGATGGGTGTGTGCGCAACCCGCACCCCAGGTCAGTGGAGTGGGCCCCTCGGTTCCCCTGTCGTGAGATGTGGGTGGGTAGGCGCAGAACCCACGTTTCGCGCCAGGGAAACTGGAGCCCCCTCGGTTCCCCTGTCGCGAAGTGTGGGTGGGTAGACGCAGAACCCGCATCTCGCGCCAGGGGAACTGGAAGGCCCCTCGGCTCCCCTGTCGCGAACTGTGGATGGGTAGGCGCAGAACCCGAATCTCGCGCCAGGGGAACTGGAAGGCCCTCGGCTCCCCTGTCGCGAGGCGCGGGAAGGGGCGCGCGCTTCCGCGGAAGCGCTGGTCGACCCGGTCCCGGGCTGACGGTGCGGCGTGCCACCATGGAACTCGGTTCGGTGGTGACGCACGGGAGGCTCACGATGTCTGACACGGTGGCACAGGTGCTGGCGGAGCTGGCCGCGCTCGAGGACACGAGGGTCCGCGAGGTGAACGAGCGCCACGGCGACGATCACGGCGTCAACCTCACCAAGCTGCGGGCCGTGGCGAAGCCGCTGAAGACGAACCAGGACCTCGCCGTCGAGCTCTGGGACACCGGGGACACGGCCGCCCGGCTGGTGGCCCTGCTGATCTGCCGGCCGAAGGCGTTCGGCTACGACGAGCTGGACACCATGCTGCGTGAGTCCCCGCAGCCCAAGGTGCACTACTGGCTGGTCAACTACGTGGTGAAGAAGAACCCGAACGCCGAGGACCTGCGGGTCGCCTGGTTCGCCGACGCCGACCCAGCGGTCGCCAGCGCCGGTTGGGAGCTGACCACCGAGCGGGTGAACAAGCGACCGGACGGCCTCGACCTGCCCGGGCTGCTCGACCTCATCGAGGTGCAGATGAAGGACGCCCCGGACCCGCTGCAGTGGGCCATGAACGAGACGCTCGCGCAGATCGGGATCCGCCACCCGGCGCTGCGAGCCCGGGCCCTGGACATCGGCGAGCGGCTCGAGGTCCTCAAGGACTATCCGACCCCGCCGAACTGCACCTCACCGTTCGCGCCGACCTGGATCACCGAGATCGTGCGCCGGCAAGAGGCGGGTTAGCCCGTCCGCCCGGCCTCACGTCAGGTGCCGGGCGAAGAACCGGGCCGCGTCCTCCCCCGCGAATGGCGGGACGCCGGTGTGCCCGCCCATGTTGGCCTGCAGCGTCTTCTCCTGGGAGCCGAAGGCGTCGAACAGGTCCAGTGCCAGCTGCCGGTCGTTGCCCTCGTCGTCCCACTGCAGGAGGACGTGCAGCGGGATCGTGACCTGACGGGCCTCGTCGAACGTGGCGCGGGGCACGTAGCTCCCGGCGAAGAGGCCGGCGGCCACGATGCGTGGTTCGACGAGCGCCAACCGGACGCCGACCGCGATCACCCCGCCCGAGTACCCGACCGGACCGCCGATGTCAGGCAGGGCGAGGACGGCGTCCAGGGCGGTCTGCCATTCCGGGACCGCCTTCGCGACGAGCGGGAGGACCAGCCGGTCGACGATCTCGTCGTCGACGGGCTCGCCAGCCAGCACCGCCCGGCGCAGATCGGCGCGAGCCTGCTCGGCGTCGCCCGATCGGGGCCGGTCACCGCTGCCCGGGGATTCGATGGTGGCCGTGGCGAAGCCGTTCGCCGCGGCGTGCCGGGCCCGCCCCACCAGCCGGGGGTACATCGCCCGTAGCCCGCCGGGGTGGCCCAGCAGGATCACCGGCGCCGGCGCTGATGCGGTCGCCGATGCGGGCGTCCACAGGATGCCGGGGATGCCAGGGCCACGGTCGAGGGTGAATGCGCGTTCGAGGACGCCGTCGTCGAGGCGCTGTTCGGAAGTGAAGTGCATGGTCGTGCCTTTCGGGAGTGCTCGGGTAGCGGCGCTCCCGGACGACCTATCGCCCGACCGTGACCCCGAACAGGAGCACCCACGTCGTTGCGTTCACGGGTACCACCTCCTCGTTCTCTCGCACGGCTTCGGCGACAAGGTAGCAGTGGTCGTCGGGGCTGCGCCGCCTATTTTGCCGAGCGCTCCGGCGTCAGCGCGGCCCCGACGTCGGCGGCGTGCAGTCCTGCGCCCGGTTCACTCTGCAGTTCCTCGAGCAGCGCGGCGGCGGCGCTGATCGCGATGACGGCCGGCTCCTTGCCGTGCAGGCCCGGCAACCCGATCGGGCAGGTGATCGTCCCGATCGCGGCGTCGGTGTGGCCTGCCTCGCGCAGCCGCTTGCGGAACCGCTGCCACTTCGCGGACGAACCGATCAGGCCGATCGAGCCGAGGTCGCCGCGGCGCAGCGCGGCATCGCAGAGCACCATGTCCTCGGCGTGGTCGTGGGACATGATCAGCACGTGCGCCCCGGCCGGCAGTGCGCTCATCAGCGTCTCCGGGATCGGGGCGTGGGTGAGGTGGACGTCGGCGGGGCCGTCGTCCAGCCCGAGGGCGGTCGCTGCGGTGATCTGCGCCGACCGGCTGTCCGCGAGGTGCACCACGAGTGGGAGCCGGGACAGGATCCGGCCGAGTTCCAGCCCGACGTGCCCGATGCCGAACACGGCCACCACGGCCCGGGCCGGCAGCGGCTCGAGGAGCACGTCCACCACCCCGCCGCAGCACTGCTGACCGTGCTTGTTGGTCACGTGCTCATTGAGGGCCGCGGCCAAGGTCAACGGTGCGACGGTGCCGGCCGCGATCAGGACCCGGGCCTGCTCGATGGCGGTCTCCTCCAGGTTCCCACCGCCGATGCTGCCCCAGCTGCCGTCGGTGGCGACCACCATCTTCGCGCCCGCCTCACGCGGGGCGTGGCCACGCACGGACGTGACGGTCACCAGGACCGCTGGTCGACCCTCGCTCCGTAGCCGTTGGACGGCGCCCAGCCAGTCCATCACTCACTCCGCGACGCCGCGAGGCGCCGAGTGTTCGGCGAGCTCGCGCTCGAGGGTCCCGTTCCCGGCCGTGCCGTTGCCGCTCCCGACGGGAGCCACGCTACGGGCCGATGCTCCGCCGTCGCCCGCTTCCTGCCCGGCCCGGCGGGCGGCGTCGACCGCCCAGTAGACCGCCTCCGGGGTGGACGGGCAGCCCAGCTCGACCATGTGCCCGGCCGGCCCGAACGCGCCGACCGCGGCGCGCAGCGCCTCCCGGACGCTGAACGCGAGCATCAGCGGCGGCTCGCCGACCGCCTTGGAGCCGTACACGGCGCCGTCCTCGGTGGCGCGCTCGAACAGGTGCACGTTCAGCACCTCGGGCATCTCCGAGAACGACGGCAGCTTGTAGGTGCTCGCGGCCTGGGTGGCCAGCCGGCCCCGGCTGGGCTTGTCGGAGGTGTCCCAGCGCAACTCCTCCAGGGTGAGCCACCCGGCGCCCTGCACGAAGCCGCCCTCGATCTGGCCGATGTCCACCAGTGGGGAGAGGCTGTCCCCGACGTCGTGGACGATGTCCGTGCGCAGGAACCGGTAGGCGCCGGTGAACCCGTCGACCTCCACCTCGGAGATGGCCGCGCCGTAGGCGAAGTACTTGAACGGCTCGCCCTGCATCCGGCTCGCGTCCCAGTGCAGGCCCTCGGTGCGGTAGTACCCGGCGGCGAAGAGCTGGATGCGCTGGAAGTAGGCGGCCCGGACCAGGTCCGCCCACGCGATCGTGTCCTGGGTGCCCAGGCCCGTGACCACGCCGCCGGAGATCCGCACGTCGCTCGGGTGCAGGTTCAGCGTGCGGGCCGCCACCTGCTCGAGCCGCTCCCGGATCTGCTCGCAGGCGTTCTTCACGGCGCCCCCGTTGAGGTCCGCGCCGGAGCTGGCGGCGGTGGCGGAGGTGTTCGGGACCTTGTCCGTGCGGGTCGGCGCCAGCCGGACGTGGCTCAGCGGGACGCCGAGGGCTGTCGCGGCGACCTGGCGCATCTTGGTGTGCAGGCCCTGCCCCATCTCGGTGCCGCCGTGGTTGATCAGGACCGACCCGTCCTTGTACACGTGCACCAGCGCGCCGGCCTGGTTGAACGCGGTGAGGTTGAACGAGATGCCGAACTTCACCGGGGTCATCGCCAGGCCACGCTTGACGTGCTCGTGTTCGGCGTTGAACGCCTCGATAGCCCGACGGCGTCGCTGCAGTTCGCCGCGCTCGCTCAGTTCGTCGGTGATCTGGGTGAGGCGCTCCGCGTGGCGGACCGGCATGCCGTAGGGGGTGGCCTGGCCGGGCTGGTAGAGGTTGCGGCGACGCAGTTCGGTGGGATCGATGCCCAGCGCGGGCGCGACCCGGCCGAGGATGTCCTCGAGGACGAGCATGCCCTGCGGGCCACCGAAGCCGCGGAACGCCGTCTGCGACGTCTTGTTGGTCTTCGCGATGCGCCCGTGCGCCTCGATGTCCGGCACGTAGTAGGCGTTGTCGATGTGGCACAGGGCCCGGGCCAGCACCGGTTCGGACAGGTCGAGGCTCCAGCCGCCGTCGGCGGTGAGGGTGGCGCGCAGGCCCTGGATCATGCCGTCGTCGTCGAAGCCGACCTCCCAGACGGCGTGGAACGGGTGCCGCTTGCCGGTCATCGTCAGATCCTGGGTGCGGTTCAGGCGCAGCCGGACCGGGCGGCCCGTGAGCACGGCGCCGAGCGACGCGATCGCGGCGAGGCCGTGCGGCTGCATCTCCTTTCCGCCGAAGCCGCCGCCCATCCGCAGGCACTGCACGGTCACCTCGTGGTTGTGCAGGCCGAGGACGTGGGCGATGATCTCCTGCGTCTCGGAAGGGTGCTGGGTGCTGGACTGCGCGAACACCTGGCCGCCCTCGTCCACGTGTGCGAGCGCGGCGTGGGTCTCCAGGTAGAAGTGCTCCTGGCCGCCGAACTCGAACTCGCCGGAGAACCTGTGCGTCGCGCGGGCAAGGCCCGCTCCGGCGTCGCCGCGACTGACCGTCGGCTGGGCGCCCTGGAAGCTCTCGGCCTCGATCGCCTCGGTGAGGGTGAGGACAGAGGGCAGCGGCTCGTAGTCGACCTCGACGGCCTCGGCACCCAACCGCGCGGCCTCGAGACTCTCCCCGAGGACCCAGCAGACGGCGTGCCCGTAGTAGCGGACCTCGTCCGGGAACAGCGGCTCGTCGTGCTTCACGCCGGCGTCGTTGACGCCGGGCACGTCCGCGGCGGTCAGCACCCGCACCACCCCGGGCACGCCGAGCGCGGGGGTGGTGCGCAGCCCGGTGACGAGGGCGTGCGCGTGCGGGGCCTGCACCGGCCAGGCGTGCAGGGTCCCGGCCATCCGTGAGACGAGGTCGTCCGTGTAGAGGGCGGCGCCGGTGACGTGCAGCTCGGCACTCTCGTGCGAGACCGTGAGGCCGACGACGGGGTTCGCCGGGCGTCGCGACAGGGCGGTCATCGGGTCACCTCCAGGGCGGGAGCGTCGTGATTCTCCTCGTAGAACTTCAGCAGCGTCTGCTCCAGCATCGCAGCACGGTAGCGGGCGCTGGCGCGGTGGTCGTCGAGCGGGGTGCCCTCCGCGGCCATGACGGCGGCCGCCTCGCGGGCGACGTCCGCGGTCCAGGGGCGTCCGGTAAGCGCGTCCTCGGTGGCGCGGGCCCGGATCGGGGTGGCGGCCACGCCACCCAGGCCGATGCGCACCCGGGCCACGGATCCGCCGTCGAGCGTGGCGGCGACCGCGACGGCGACGGACGAGATGTCGTCGAAGCGCCGCTTGGCGATCTTGTAGAACGCGGACCGCGGCGCCAGCGGCAGCGGGATCCGCACGGCTCGGATGATCTCCCCCGGGTCGCGCACGCTCTCGCGGTAGCCGGTGAAGTACTCGGCGAGGGCCACCTCACGCTCACCGGCCGCGGAGGCCAGCAGCACGGTCGCGTCCAGCGCGAGCAGCACCGGCGGGGCATCGCCGATCGGGGACCCGGTGCCGAGGTTGCCGCCGAGGGTCGCACCGTTGCGGATCAGCCGGGACGCGAACTGCGGGAACAGGTCCGCGAGCAGCGGGACGCTCCCGGCCAGCCGGGTCTCGATCTCGGTGAGGGTCAGAGCGGCGCCGAGCTCGATGTGGTCGGGGCCGACGTGCAGCCCGCGCAGTTCCTCGAGGCGGTCGATCGCGAGCGTCAGCGGCGGGCGCAGGTGGCGGATGTTTCGCTCTACGCCGGCGTCGGTGGCGCCGGCGACGAGGACCGCGTCCGGGGCGGCGGCGAGACGGTCGAAGAGTTCGGCGAGGCTGGCCGGGCGCACGAACTCGCCGGCGTCGGTGACCACCCGGGTGGGCCGGGCCGCGGGAGCCGGCTCGTCGCGACGGCGCGCGAGCGTGTCGGTCGCCTCGGGCCGGCCGAGCGCGTAGGCGGCATCCTTGATCGGACGGTAGCCGGTGCAGCGGCACAGGTTGCCGCTCATCGCGTGCAGGTCGAAGCCGTTCGGGCCGTGCTCGTGGTCGGCTGCGTGCTCCGGCCCGACGGCGGCCGGTCCGGTCTGATCGGGTCCGTCGCCCTGGGCGGGGGTGCGGTCGGGACGGTAGTACTCCGCGGCCATCGAGCAGACGAATCCAGGGGTGCAGTACCCGCACTGGGACCCGCCGCGCTCGGCCATCTCCTTCTGCACGGGGTGCAGGTCCGCGATCGCGCACGCGCCGGGGGCACGGCCGAGACCCTCGGAGGTGACGACCTCCTGGCCGTCGAACGCCAGGGCCGGCGGCAGGCATGAGTTCACCGAGACCCATCGGGTCGTGCCGTCCGGCTCCGGCCGGGCCACGATCACGGCGCACGCGCCGCACTCCCCCTCGGCGCAGCCCTCCTTGGCGCCGGTGAAGCCCTCACCGCGCAGCCAGTCGAGCAGACTCGTGTGCGGCCCTGCCGCAGCTCCGGCCCGCACCTCACCGTTGACGGTCACCTGAATGGGATCCATCTCCCACGCTCCTCGTTGAGCCTGCCACCCGCCGGACGGGAGGATCAGCCGATTATGCGCATGGTTGGGGCAATAGCCGAGACGCCGGTTATCCATGCCAACGACGTGCTGGGCCGCTGCCATCATAACCACCGGGTGGTCGGTACGCGTGGGGCCGAGGATGGGAACACCGCTCTCGGGCAGCCGCGCGTGGTGGCGCTGTCCTACTACGCGCTCGGACCGAACGCGCAGCAGCAGGCCCGCGACGACCTCGGCCACTAAATCTCCCTTGACACCCGGGTCCGCCAGGTGTGTGATCACGATCCAGGCGGGGATTCCACCGGCGTCGACGGAGACGCCACGTGCGTCCGGGGGTAGCAGGCGTCCCCGCGAGAGGAAAGGGCGCAGTCATGCAGAACCCGTTCGATGGATCGATCTCCCAGAAGTTCAAGAGGAGCGGCAGCCAGCTCGTCCACGCAGGGGTGGACGTCAGGCCAAGGAGCGGCGGCACACTCGGCAACCCGGTCTTCGCCGCGTTCGCCGGCACGGTGGAGAAGTCCGTGTCGATGCAGGTTCCCGGGGACACGTCTTCGGGTCGGGCGCCGCTGCGGACCGGAAACGGTGCCGTCATCCGCAATCCCGACGGCGAGGCGCAACTCTACGATCACGTACTGCCGAGCGTGCGCAAGGGCGACCGGGTCAAGGAGGGCGAGCTGGTCGGGTTCTCGGACGCGACCGGGATCCAGACCGGCCCGCACCTGCACTTCGAGACCTGGGACCGGGCCAGCCGACCGCAGGATCCCGAGGCGGCGTTCCGCAAGCACGGCGTCACCCCGGGCAACGGGGTACCCGCGGCGGCATCCGGGCCGTTCCTACCACTGCGGGTGGACGGTAGCTTCGCGCACCGCACTGCGACCGAGCTCCAGCGGGCGCTCGCCCGGGCCGACTTCTACGACGGAGCCATCGAAGCCGACCAGCGCAAGCACGCCGTGCTCGGCCCGAAGTTCATCGGCGGGTACCAGCGGTTCCTCGTCGCGAACAACACTGCACCCGACAGGAACGAGAAGTTCTTCGGAGTGCGGTCTGTCAAGGCCGAGCAGACGTGGCTCACGCGGCTGGGCCTCTACCGGGGCACGATCGACGGCGATCGTGGTCGCGTCACCATCGAGGCACTCCAGCAGGCGCTCAACAACGGACGGGTCCGGGTGGCTTGAGTCCACCCCGCCCGCCGAGGCGCTGCCGCAGCTGAGCGGCTGATCACCAGCCCGGCCCGGGCTGGTGCGACGTCAGCGGCGGGACCACCCCGAGGTCCGCGCCGGACGTCGGCACCGGGGCGTCCCGCAACTGCTCACCGATGCACTCGATGCTCTGCCGCAGCGCGGCGACCTCCAGGCGCAGCAGGGTGAGTTCGGTGTCCGCATCCGGGATCCCGGCTCCCGCGAGCGGCGCCCGGCCGGAGTCGTGGTCCATCCGGTCGGCGAGGATCGCGGCGCCGAGGTCCTCGGTGCTGGCCTCCGGGTGCACGCCGAGGTCCCGGGCGAGCGCAGCCCGGCACTCGGCCAGCTGACGGAGGGCACCGGTGCGGTCACCGACCCGGCTGAACAGTCGCATCAGCCGGCGGTGGCTGCGCTCGTGCGCGGGCTCGATCTCCAGGAGCCGCTGGGTCCAGGCGATGGCTCCGTCGAGGTCGCCGCGACGCTCCCGCTCCCGGCTGATCCGGTCGAGCAGGGTCAGGCACCGGTCCTCGAGCCGGGCCCGTGGGATCAGGCACCAGTCGTCGTAGCAGCCTGCGTGCAGCGGGCCGCGGTAGAGATCAGCCGCGGTGCATAGACGGATCAGGCGGTCATCGGTGAGGACCCGGCCGCCGGTGTCCTGCGCCTCCCGGACGGCCCCGACGAACACCGGCAGGTCCACCGACACCGGCCGCTCCGGGTTGATCATCAGCCCGTCGCCGTCGCAGATCACCAGCCGGTCCTGCGCCATCGGCTCCTCGGTGGCGTGGTGGATCTGCCACAGCGTCTGGCGCATCGCCTTGCGGGAGGTCTCCGCGTCCGTGTCCGGCCAGAGCGACTCCGCTGCGGACTCGCGCAGCAGCGCGTGCCCGGGCGCGAGGAACAGCATCGTGAGCAGGTCCTGCGCCTTGTGCAGCATCGGGCTCGGCAGCGGCCGGTCGCCGCGCAGCGCGCGGAACGGGCCGAGCAGCCGGACCGTCAGCGCAGTCATCGCCGACGTCCTCCCGCTCGTTGCCCGGCGCGCGCCGGGGCCGGCGCAGCCGAACCGCCTGCGCCGGGATCCTCGCTCGTTCGTAACGACCCACCGTCGGACTGCCCCTGCTGATTCCTCAGCCCGGCGGGCAGGCCGCGGTTCCTCGCGGACATTGGCCTCTCCCCGCCGTGTTCCTTGCCCCCATTGTCCGCCCGCTACCCCGGGCGGTGTGGGGTGATTGGAGGACCAAGTCGGGTGAAAGTCCAGGGCGAGGACGGTGAGAGACAGCGCCGAGACGCACCGGAGACACCCGCGAGACCGGCGCCGACCACGATGCCCGCACGGAACAGATCGAGCGGGGAGTCTGGCGTGGCATGTCCGGACACGAGCAGATGGGCGGGGCGCAGACGAGTCTCGTCGCGCGGTCGTTCCTGGTCCGCGCGCTGCTCGAGGAAACTCCCGGGGCGGGCCCGCGTTGGCACGGGATCGTCACCGACGTGCAGACCGGCACCCGCACCGGCTGGCACCACTCCGGTGAGATCGCGCGTGCCGTGGACCTGGCGCTCACGAACGACGTCGGGCCCGGCGTCGATGGCCTGCCCGCCGTGGGGTCCGACGTGAGCGCCCCGACCCTCACCGACGTGGTCACCGCGATGCTGGGCGCCCTCGGGGCCAGGCTGCCGGCGCCCCTGCCCGGCGTGCCCGACGGCAACGTGACCATGGAGCAGGTGACCGCGAAGCCGGTCGGCCTCGGCGACCACATCGGCACCGAGGGTGCGCCCGCGCTCGGCACCCGGACGCTGCGCGGCGGCCGGCTGGACGCGCGGGTGCGGTTCCAGCTGTGGGCCGCTTCCTCCCCCGAGGTGGACGCCGCCGTCCTCGGCCTGCAGTCCACGCTCCTCGACGACCAGGACGCGCTGCGCGCCGAGGGGTTCCTGAGGTTCGCCGCCACAGCGACCACGATCGCCGAGCACATCCCGGTCCTGCCCGCCTGGCGCAAGGCCTCCAGCTACGACGTCCTCTACGAGTACCGCTACACCGCCGACGACGACGCGGACTCCCTGATCGCGCGGATCCCGGTCACGACCGGCCACGGCGACGAGGCCGCGCCGACCAGCGAGGCTCAGACGGTCGTCGACGAGCTGCGGCGCTGGGACGACGAGGCCGCCCCGGCGCTCACCGTCACCGGCCCGACGGCGGTCGGCACCGTCGCTGCGATCGCGTACGTGCCGGGGGCCGCCCTCGGCGGCACGGTCACGTTCGTGCGCAGCTCGGGCGCACCCCCGACGGCGTTCGCCGACCTCGATGGCTTCCTCACCGCCGTCGGGGGTGCGGTCCCGACGCACCGCGACGCGACGGTGACGCTCACGCCCGCGGCCGCGCTCGCGGCCCTCGGGCCCGCCGTCCCCGGTCCGGACCTGGGCGACTGGGACACCGACGGCACCGTCGACGCCTACTCCGGCGCGGCCCGCCGGCTCACCACACCGATCCTGCTCGCCGCCGGCGAGCGCTTCGAGATCACCTACACCCCGCCCGGTGCGAGCCCGGGACTGGACCAGACCGCCGTCGTCTATCTGCGGCTGTCCCGCTGAGAACACGAACGAAGGACCCCAAACGCGCTCCGGTGGGAGCGAGGGAGCGAAAAGGAGCGGAAGTCATGACCGAACTAGTCCTACCCGGCGTCTTCATCGAAGTGCGCCCCGAGGGCCTCATCGTCCCGGGGGCGATCACCGTCGGGAACCTCGGCGTGGTCGGTACCGCAGCGAAAGGGCCGGTGGGCTCGCCCCGCCTGCTCGGCAGCTTCAGCGACGCCCTCGCCACGTTCGGCGCCTACGACCCGTGGCACGGCGGCGCCAACGACGAGCTCACCCTGACCCGCGCCCTCGAGCAGGCCTACCGGTTCGGTGCCACCAGCGTGTGGGCCGTGCGGGTGGCCGATCCGGGCGCCGTCGCCACGGCCGGCGTCGAACTGGCGTCGGCGAGCGGGCCGTGCGTGCGCGTCGACGCCCGCTGGCCGGGCACCTGGGCGAACGGGCTCACGCTGACGGTCTCAACGGCCGACGCGAACGCCCTGGTCCGCGAGGAGACGGTGGCCGGTCCTCCGTTCGTGCTGGCCCACGCCGAGGTGCTGCACAGCGCGGTGAACCGCATCGTGGTGCGGCCGGGCGGCGGCGGCTCGGACACGGTGGTCCCGATCGTCTACGACGCCGCCCCGAGCCCCACCCAGGTGGGCGTGACGACGGCGGACGGCACCCTCACGTTCGGCACCGATCCTGCGGCCGGTGACACCGTGCTGGCCACCTACATGGTCGACAAGGCGTCCGCCGTGAAGGTCACGGTCACGCTCGGGGTGAGCGCGAAGGAGGAGTACAACGTGGTCTCCGGCGACGACCTGGTCGCCGACCTGGCCGACTCCGCGCTCGTCACGGCCACGTCGCTGGCGAACCCCACGGAGGTGCCGAGCACCCTCGCAGCGACTCCGATGGGCGGCGGCGCGAACGGCGCCGGCGATCCCACCGGCGCACTGCATGCCGGCGGCCTCGACGCCCTGCTCGGGGTCGACGCGCACATCGTCGTCGGCGCCGGGCAGACCGACACGACGTTCGGCGACGACCTCGCCCTGCACTGCGCGCTCGCCTCGAACGACGACAACAAGCGCGAACGCATCGGCATCGTCGGCACCGCGCTCGAGGATGACCGGGCCGCGTTCGTGCAGAACGCGTCCGGGCACGCGCTGAACAGCGACCGGGTGGTCCTCGTCGGACCCGGCTTCGTCGCGGACGACCGGTCGGTCAGCCCACCGGTGAAGGTGACGCTGCCCGGCGCGTACACGGCGGCGGCCGTCGCCGGGCTGCTGTCCGCGCAGGCGCCGCACATCTCGCTGACGAACAAGGTCCTCGGCGTCGAGGCGCTCGAGCACGACCTGTCCAGCGCCGAGCTGAAGCAGCTGGTGCTGAGCCGCGTACTCGCCGTCGAGAAGCGGCAGGGCCTGCGCCTGGTGCGGGGCATCACCACGTCCACGAACACGGCGTGGCAGCAGATCACCACCCGCCGGATCGTGGACTACGCGAAGTTCGGCGTCCGCAGCGCCGCCACGCCCTACATCGGCCTGCTGAACAACGAGCGGGTCCGCGGCGCGCTGCGGGCCACCATCAACAACTTCCTGAACTCGATGGTGCTGGACGAGCTCCTCGCCTCCGAGAACGGCTACCGGCTGGACGTGCACGCCACCCGTGACGACGAGATCCGGGGCATCGCCCGGGTCGACATCTTCCTGCGGCCGACGTTCAGCATCGACTTCATCAAGGTCACGATGTTCCTCGAGTAAGGACCCCCGACATGGCACTGACAGAGGTATTCACCGGAAACCACGGCACGCTCACCCTGGCCGCCGAGGACACCCCGGAGGGCGCCGACGCGTCCGCCGTGGTGGACACGTTCGCGATCCAGACCGTGGGCCGGCTCACGGACGTGCGGGTGTGCGTGGACACCGCGCTCAAGGAGTTCTACGAGGTCGGGCGCCGCCACCCCGTGTCCCTGAGCCCGGGCGACATCCACATCGCCGGCACGGTGGGCCGCGCGTACGTCAACGGGGCGCTGCTCCTGCTGCTGATGGGCCGCGGGTCAGCCCCGACGGCGGTGGCCGAGCCGTACGTGCAGCCCGCCTTCACGATCAACCTCGTGTTGGCGGACCCGGCGCACCCGGGCAACTCGCTCACCCTGGAGATCGCCGGGGTGAAGTTCGAGAACTGGCGCTACACCCTGCCCGAGGACGACTTCGTGGTGGAGAACCTGCGGTTCCGGGCGCTCACCATCCGCGTCCTCGACCGCGAGGGCGCCGGTGGCGGTGGCGGCGAGGCGCCGCCCACCGAGGTCGCGTTCGCCACCGAGTGAACGGAGCACTGCGATGGTACGGACGGCATTGACCGCCGAGGAGCTGCTGGCCGGCAGCGCGCTCACCCACGAGGTGACGTTGCCGCCCGGTGGCCCCACCGGAACCGTGACGATCCGCCCGCTGACCGTGCGCGACGTCCAGCTGGTGGCGCATGCCGCCGCCGGGGACCGCGAGCTGGCGGCCGGGCTGATGATCGCCCGCGCCCTGGTGGAGCCCGCGCTCACGGCCGAGCAGGCCGGCCGGCTGCCGGCCGGGCTCGCCCGGGTGCTGGTGGACGCGATCAATGAGCTGAGCGGCATCGAGACCCCCCGGGACCGGCTCGCCGAGCTCGTCCAGGCCCCGCTGGCGAAGGCGTGCTTCGTGCTCGCCGAGGAGTTCGGCTGGACCGCGGAGGACGTCGCCGGGATGACGATCGGGCAGATCCTGATGTACCTGGAGATGACCGGGCGGGCGGCGGAGGTCGCATGAGCACGGACCGGGTGCCGTCCACCGCCGGGAGAGTTGCTGCCTCCGGTGGTGGTGGCGTGCTGCCCCGGATGAGCGGCGTGCTGCCCCGGGTGGGCGGCACGCTCGCGCATCTGGCCGGTGGCGGCGGTCCGGCCGCATGGTGCCGGGACACCGCCCGCCTGACCCGGTCCGTCGACGTGCTCGACGCGCGGGTCGGCGCCGCCTGCGCGGCCGCGCCGGCGCCGCCTCGGCTCGCCGAGGGCCCCATGCTCGGCCGTACCCTCGCGCAGTGCGTCGCAGGCCCGGGCGGCGGCGGAGCAGACCCCGAGGCCGGGGGCCGGCGGGAGCGGTGGCGCCACTCGGGCGTTGATGACGACGGCGGAGCTCGCCGGGGGCGCGGCTCGTCGGGTGTGGTGGGTGGGTGGTCCGACGACCCGTTCGGGCCCGTCCGCGGCGGCGCCCCTGGCCGGCCGCACGGACCGGACCGGTGGACCCCGGGCGGCGCGGCAACCGGCTCCGGACGCGGGCCTACCGCCGGGGACCCCGCCCCCCCGGGTCCGGTCGCGCCGAACACCGGCGACCGGTATCCCGGCTCCGGAGCACCCGAGCCGCGGCGCCCCGGCGCCGAGGCAGGTCGCAGGCCCAGTGACCTCGGCCTGCCGCCGCCGGACGCGTGCCCACCGGCCACTCGGCTGCGAGAACTCGCCGGACCCGGCGACGCGGACCGGCGAACCGAACCGCTCGGGCCCGCCGGAGAGCGCCCTCGCCCGGCCCACCAACGCCAGCCCCGCCCAGCCCGGGAATCCCCGTCACGGTCCGCGACCGCCGCGAGCCACCTGTCGCCCGACCACGGTCTCGACCACGTGCTCGAGCGGGTCCGGGCGGGCCTCGCCGCGGCCGGGCTCGGCGCTCTCGTCGACCCCTCGACGACCTCGCGCCGACCGCTGCGCCGGGCCTCCGCGGAGGATGCCCTCGCGCTCACTGCGTCACTGACCCGTGGGGCGGGTCAGTGGCGCAATGCCTGGAACGGCACCGGATCTGGCGAGCCGGGACCCGCCGTCGGGCCGGCGCGTGAGCGCCGCGACCCACACCGCACGAGCGGGGACGACGACCGCCCGAGCACCTCCGCCGTCGGGCCGACGGAGGCCGGGAAGCCCGGTGCGCCGCTCGCCGGCCGGCCTGTGCCGGAAGGGCGTGAGGCGACCCCGCGGGCGCGGACCGCCGCCCACGGGCTCGATTCGCAGACGGAGTTCGCGATCGCACCAGCTCGCCCGGCCCGGCTGGTCCGGCTTGCCGGGGACGCGGAGGAGACCGAGGGTGGCGAGCACGGGTGGCCGGCCACCTGGCCGGATGGTCCGGCGACGGCCACCGAGAGCTCGGCGGCCCCTGGCGTCGGCGGGTCGGTGCCGGCCACCTCGGTGCCCGAGCTCGAGCGGCTCGTGGCCCGGATGCTCACCGACGCGGCCCGCCGGCACGGGATCGAGGCGTGAGATGCGACCGATGCTCGGCACCCTCGAACTGCCGCAGGTGCAGGACCTGACCACCAGCGACCTGCGCGCCGTCGCCGAGCACCAGGCCGTGGGCAAGGACGGGTCGATGCTGCAGAACCTCGGCCGCGCCGCCACCGGGGTGCGGGTGCGCGGGGTCGCCACGGACACCGGCGCCGCCACCCTCATCGAGGAACTGAAGGCGCAGGTCCGCACCGGGGAACCGGTCGCGTTCGTCGCCGACATCACGGCGGACACCTCCGTCGAGGAGGTCCTCGTGGACGACCTGCAGGTCCGTGAGCTGGCCGGGCGGCCGGGCGCGTTCGCCTACGTGCTCACCCTGCGCGAGTTCACCGAGCCCGTCGTCCCGGCGTCCACAGCCGCCCTCGAGGCGGACATCCTCGGCGAGGCCGACGACCTGCTCGGCGACCTCCTCGACGGGCTCGACATCACGCCGCCGTTCGCGACCGGCCTCGAGGCGTTCGTGACGCCGCTGACCGGCCTCCTCGAGCGGCTGCGCACGTTCCGGGAAGCCACCGGCGGCTGACCCCACCTCCGAACACACCGACGCAGGACCCACCCAGACGGGAGCCGATCATGGCCGAACCGAACCTCTTCGAGGAGCTCAAGGCGGTGCTCGCCGACTTCAAGTCGTTCCTCGACGACAACGTGGCAACCATCAAGCCCGCGATCCAGGCGATCGCGTCCCTGGTGCCGCAGGTCACCGAGCTCATCGACCTGCTCGTCGAGCTGATGAACAAGCTCAAGACCGAGATCCAGAACCTCGACGTGGGTGCCATCCCGGGCCTGGGCGAGGTCGCCGAGTTCACCGGGAAGATCCCGGCGTTCCTGGATGCCGCGAAGAAGATCCTGCCCGGTGAGACCGGTGCCATCGAGTCGATCGCGGACGTGGCGTCGGTGGTCACCGGGCTGCCGTCGGTGGACCAGGTCAAGACCGAGTTGCTGGACCTGATCACGGCGATCACCACCCACCTGAACTCGCTCAAGCCCTGAGCGAGAACACCAGGCGACCGCGGACAAGGAGGGTGAGCGATGGTGCGGCCCATGCTCGGTGAGCTCGAGCTGGAACAGGTGCAGGTGGTCTCCTCCGACGAGGACCACGCACTCGTGCGCCACCGCGTGCCCGCCCTTGAGGGGGACTTCCTGCAGGCCCTCGGGCGTCGCGGTGCCCGGCTGATGCTCACCGGGGTGCTCACCGCACCGGACACGAAGGAGCACCTGGCTGCGGTCCGCGAACGGTTCCACGCCGGTGACCCGGTCCCGTTCGTCTCCGACATCTCCGCCGCGACGTCCGTGGACCGGGTCATCGTCGAGCGGATGGACGTGCGCGAGGTCGCCGGCCGGCCGAGCGCGTTCGAGTACACGCTGGCGTTGCGCGAGCTGACCGACGCCGAACCGATCGACGTCGAGGAGGTGATCATCCCCCCGCCCCCACCGCCGACGGTCACCGACGGCAAGCTCGCCGTCACCGTGGTGGTCGAGGGTGACCCGGCCTTCGACATGGACCGGGTCCGGGTGAGCGTGGCCGGCACCACCGACGACGGCGCCGCCCTTGACCGGGTGCTCACGAACCGGATCCGTACCGACACCTGGTTCGCCGACCCGTTCCCGGCCGGCCAGTACACCGCGAGCGCGCTCGTCGACGACACCCGCAACCCCACCGGGCAGCACGAGGTGCTCACCGGGTCCGCGACGGTGCGGGTGGTCGAGGGGGCGACGGCGTCGGTCACCATCGTGCTGCGCCGCGGCGCGAAGATCGGCACCGTCTTCGTCATCACCTTCCACTTCGACAAGTCCTTCGTGGAGCCGTGCGAGCGGCACGTGCTCGCCCAGGCGATCGCGTACTCGGACGCGCACCCGGACGAGCGGCTGCTGATCGTCGGGCACACCGACCTGACCGGCGGCGACGACTACAACCAGTCCCTCTCCGAGCGGCGGGCCCGGGCCACCTACGCGATGATGACGTTCGGCTCGAACCCAGCGGCCGCCGTCGCCGAATGGGACGAGTTGCGCCGCACCCGGCCGTTCGGGACCATCACGACCGTCAAGGACACCTGGGGCACCCGCGAGTACCAGTTCATGCTGGCCGACCTCGGCCGGTTCTTCGGCAACGTGGGCGCGGACCCGGAGCTGACCGACACCGCCGTGCGGACCTTCCAGTCCGACCACGGCCTCACCCCGGACGGCATCGTCGGCGACGCGACCTGGCCGGTGCTGATCCGGGAGTACCTCGGCAACGGCCCGCTGAACCTGCCGACCGCCCGGCTGATGCCGAACGCGAGCGAGGGGTGCGACTCCGGGCCGCTGCGCTGGATCGGCTGCGGCGAGCAGGACCCGGTGCTGAGCACCCAGTCCGCGTGGCGCCCGAACCGGCGCACCGAGCTGATGTTCGTCAAGGAATCCGCGGTCCCGGCGCAGGTGCCGGAACCGATCACCCTCGACCAGGTGTCCGAGGGCGCGGGCGGCGGCGGCTGGTGCCTGGACGACGGCACCGCCACCGGCGTCGCCGACTTCGTGGTCCCGTGGGGCCAGCCGTGCCCCAGCCCGCCCCAGCCGAAATGGTGCCGCACCCCGGCCGAACCCGGCACCTCCCCCGTGGTCGGCCGGATCAGTTTCACCGACGGCACCCCGTTCGCGGACCGCCCCTACGTGCTGATGGCCGCCGACGGCGAGTACCTCGGTGGCGAGGTCGCCGTCACCTCGGCCGCGGCGCACGCCGGCACCCCGATCCGCAGCAGGACCGACGCCGACGGGAACTTCACCTTTCCCGGGGGCGTCGTCCCGGAGAAGGGTCCCGGCATCTACGTGATCTCCGTTGACGGGCCGTTCCTGCTCCGGACCGCGACCCAGTCCCTCGCCGACGTGCGCGGCAACGCCACCTGCTTCCGGTACGACGACACCCCGGCCGAGATCATCGTGGTGGACCGGGCCGTCGCGGACGTGGTCCCGGCCATCACCGGCCCGGACGTGGTGCTGGTGCGGAAGGTCCACACCAGCCCGGCCCGGCGTCCGGTGGTGCTGCGCACCCCCGCGTTCACCGGGTCCGGTCGCCTCGACCGGTCCAGCGACGTGGTCCGGTTCTTCGACGCCGCCGCGGGCGGCACCGAGATCACGTTCGACGGCGTGGACAACGTCTTCGACTCGGCCGCGCTGGCCGCCGGGGTCACCCTGTTCGCGGAGGGCCGCGCCGCGAGCGCCGCGACCGGGGACGTGGTGCTGACCCTCGCCGTGACGGTCTCCGGTACCCCCGGCCTGAGCCAGACCCATACGATGACAGCCGTCGAGGTGTTCCTCGACCTGCACCGGACCCGGACCGCAGCCGGTACCGCGCCGGCCACGCTCTCCGAGGCGGACAAGATCACCCCGGGACGGTTCGTCCAGGTGCAGGACGCCGGCTTCCACGCCGGCCGGGCGCTGATCACCGTGCGCCAGGCCCTGCCCGCGGACTTCACGGGCACGCTCAGCCTGGGCCGCCTGGACGCCAGGACCCGGTTCTTCGCCGCCGCCGACGAGGTGGCCGCAGCCGGGCAGGCCGAGGTCGTCGCACCTGTGCTGCTGCCGGCGGCGGGCGTCCCGGCGGCCGGCTCCGCGTTCTGGGTCGAGGGCGCCGCGGTCAGCGGGGCCCTGCGCGACGCCGTGCTGCAGCTCGGGGTGGACGGGGTGGATGCCGACGGCGACCGGGCCGTGCTCACGGTCGTCGAGCTCAGCAACCTCACCATGACGATCCCCGCCACCGAGGCGAACACGGCGCGGCTCGGGAACTCCCCGGTGCCGGCGCACGTGGTGCCCGGCCGCGCGGTGCCGGCCCCCGTGGACTTCGATGACAACCCGACCGCGAACCCTCCGATACCGCTCCTGGAGAACTGCGTCCGCGCGGACCGTCCGATCGAGTTCACGGTGGCGGTCCGGCCCCCGGGCGTACCGGTCATCTGGGACGCGCACCGGCTGCGGGGTATACCGGCCGCCGACGGCGGTGACGACGCCGCGGCGATCGTCGCCCTGTCCGCGGCCGACGGGCCGACCGTGACCCGGGACCCGGGCGACGCGCTGCGGGCCACGATGCTCGCGGACAACGTGGGCACGTTCGGGGTGCGCGCGTTCGTGGACGGCAACGCCAACGACGACTACGACGTGGGCATCGACCGTGAGCCGAGCATCGTCAAGACGGTGCTGCTCGGCCGGGTCACGATGTTCCTGGACAGCTGCATCGACCAGAGCGGCAGTTTCAACGTCACCCCGGTCGCCGGTGGCGGCATCAGCGTGGCCACCGGGGACCCGGCGTTCAACATCGCCATCCCGGCGACCGCGGCGATCCACTTCCTGGTGCAGGCCGACGCGGTCACGGGTGGGGCGAACGGGCGGCGCTCGGTCAACGCCTACCTCGCCGGCTGGATCAACAACGAGACCGCGCCGGAGGGGATCCTCGGGCGGTTCCAGGACGACTCGGTGGCCCCGCCCGCGGCCCACACCGACCTCAGCGTGGTCGCCTCGAACCGGGCGGCTGCCACCGGTGGGACCGCCGGGGCGCCGGTGTTCCTGCCCGGTGATCCCGCGCCCGTGCTCATCGCCCCGCCGACGCTCGACTCGGGGTTCGGCGTCGGCGCCGTGGGCATCGGCGGCGAGACGGCCACGTTCGGCGTCGGCGGGATCCGTAGGCGGACCGCGCTCCCCGTGGGTGAGCGGTGGATCGTCGAGGACATCGACTCACCCGGGGACAGCGAGCCCGGCGCCCACCCGGCCGTGGCCGCGGCCACGTTGCGCCGGTTCGTCTGGGGCCTGGACTTCGTCGCGACCCTCGGGATCTGGACGAACATCACGGGCGTGGTAGCGGCCACCGGGGACCCGGCCGACCGGGTGTACACCGCGCTCCTCCAGAAGCGCTGGACCCAGCGCGGGGAGTGGACCATCGACCCTGCCACCGGTGCGATCGCGGTCGCGGTGCCGCCGACCACCACCATCACCGGCACCACTCTCACGTCCCCGGCCGTGGCGATCGGGGACACCGCCATCGAGGTGCGGTTCCCGGCCGTGCTGGACAACCTTGCGAGGGATGCGCGCGCATGAACGAGCACGCCATCACCTCGGAGATCCTGGACGCGAGCACCATCGTCCAGGTGGTCATCGACGACGCCGACCTCGGTCCCTGGCGCGAGGGCGCGCCCGGCCGGCAGGTCCGCCGCGTCATCCTGGCCGTGCGGCTCGCGGATGTGCTGCGCGGCTCTGTGACGCAAGCGCCCGGCTCCGTGGTCACGCTCGAGGTGCACCAGGAGCGGCTCGCATCCGGCCGGCCGGTGGGTTCGGTGGGTCTTTGGTCGCGCGTGCCGGTCGACGTGGGCGCCCGCCTTCTGGCGTTCAGCCGGGTCGGCGGGGACCTCGCCGACGTGCTCGCCGAGGAGCACCTGCTCCGGCTCGAGGCCTCCGGGCCGGTGCTCGCCGACCTGCGGCTGGCGCTGTCGCTGCAGCGCGAACACCCGACCGCGGATGCGCTGCTCGAGCAGGCGGAGCGGCACCGCCGTGACGCCGGCGCTCTGTTCGCCCGGTACGTCTGGACGCTCGCCCGGGAGGCGTTGCGCACGAGCATCGACCGGTTCGACCGGCTCATGCGGGTGGCCGAGCACCCCGAGACCGACGTGCGCGCGCAGCGGGCCTACCTGGTGAACGCCTACCTGGACATGACGCAGGCCGCCGACTTCGACACCGCCCATCGGGCCCGCCTGGCCCGGGCGATGCTGCGGGCCGCCCTCGACCCCCACCTCGGTGCCCTGCGCTCGCACCTGCTCCAGGTGTTCGTGCCGAACCTGGTCCGGGCACCGGTGCCCGAACCGCTCAGCCCGGCGGACGTGTTCGGGGCCGTCCCCGAGGATCCCGCACGAGGCGACGACGCCGGGACTGCTGGCGCGGGCCCCGGTACGACCACGGCAGACGTGACCGCCGTCGACGTGACCGCCGTCGATGGCGCTGGCCTGCGCGTCGCGGTGCTCGCCGCCCTTGACGACGCCGATCCGGCCACCACCAGCCCCGCGCTGCGGGACTGGCTGACCGGTGGGGAGGACTGAGCCATGCTGCGACCGGCCTACCGGCTCACCGTCGGCGACCAGGTGATCGACACCACCGTCGAGCCGAAGGCATCCACCGTCGTCGAGATCGTGGTGCGCTCGGACCTGGGCACCCCGGCCGACGAGGTGACCATCGTCGCCGGCCAGGTCGGCGCCCTGACCGCCGTCCCCGGCGCGGACGCCCGCGTCGAGCTCGGCTACTCCGACGCCGACCCCGCACTGGTCGTGTTCACCGGCACCGTGGTCGCCGTCGAGCCGGATCTGCGCACCACCCGGATCATCGCCCACTCCAAGGCCGACGCGCTGCTGCGCACCAGGATGGAGCGCACGTTCGAGGACACGACCGCGGGGGACGTGGTCCGGGCCCTCGCGGACGCCGCCGGCGTCCCGGTGGCGCGGGCGGACGCCGGGCCGAGCCTGCACGCATACGTGGTGGACGGGCGCCGGGACGCGTGCCGGCACGTCCGCGACCTCGCCGCCCTGGCCGGGGTGGACACGTATTTCACGCCCGACGGCGAACTCGTCTTCGAGGCGTTCGGCGGCACCAGATCGGTGCACGTGCTGCGCTACGGCGAGCACGTCCTGGAGGCGGACCTGACCCGGATCCGGCCGGTCGCCGGGACCGTCACGGCGTTCGGCGAGAGCCCCGGCGGCTCCCGCGGTGACGAGTCGTGGGCATGGCTCACGAAGGACTTCACGTCCTTCGCGGGCACGTCCGGAACCGACGCGCCCACCCTGCTGCTCGAACGCGGGTCGCTGCGCACGGCGGCCGGGGCAGCCACCGCCGCGAAGGCGCTCGCCGAGCACCTGGCCGCGACCGCCGTCACCGGGCGGGTCCGGATCCAGGGCCGCCCGCAGCTTGCCCTCGGCGCACTGGTGCGCCTGGAGGACTTCCCGGACCGGCCGGGCGCCGGGGTTCCGGACGGCAACCACCAGGTGAGCGCCGTCGAGCACCGCCTGGAGAAGACGCACGGCTTCACCACCGACGTGTGGCTGCGCAGCCTCGTCGGCACTGCCGGCGCGGCCGCGGGAGGTGCGCCGTGACCACCATCGTCGACACCATCGCCGCGATCGTGCGGCACGAGCTGGCCGCGGTGCGCAGCACCGAGCTCGGTGTGGTCGAGGCCGTGTACCCGCACACGAGCGCCGACGACGACGACAACTACGGCGTGGACGTCGCCCTGAAGAACTCCGGCCTGCTGCTGAAGCGCGTCCCGGTCGGCACCGGGCACGTCGGCACGGTCGGCATCCCGAACGTCGGCGACCTGGTGCTCGTCGCGTTCGACCACGGGGACGTGAACGCCCCTCTGGTGATCGCCCGGTTCTATGACGACGCGGACCGGCCGCCGCGCTCCACGACCGACGAGATCGTGCTCAGGCTGCCCCTGGACGCCGACGACGACGCGAGCGTGCTCGCGGCGCTGCGCAACCACCCCACCGACGACCCCGCCCGGGAACTGATCATCGAGATGCCGCCGAAGATCACCGTGCGGATCGTGGACGGCACGGTGACGGCGACCGCCGGGCAGACCGAGCTGCGGCTCGACCAGTCCGGCGCGAGCGGCGGCACCGTGCAGGTGAAGTCCGGCGCCACCACGGTCACCCTCGACCAGGACGGGGACGCCACCCTGACCTCGGCTGCGTCGGTGACGCTGCAGGCCTCGGGCGACCTGACGCTGCAGGCCGGCGGCTCGATCGCCCTGGACGCCGGCACCTCCCTGACCGCCCGGGCCGGCACGACGGCGGAACTGGCCGGTGGTCTGTCCGCGACGGTCCGCGGGGGCACCGGGGTCACCGTGCAGGGCGTGTCGGTATCCATCAACGGCCTGACCAGTTTCGGCCCATGAGCGAGCAGAAGGAGGTGCGGACATGCCAGGAGCACCCGTGAGCGTCGGCGCGAGCGTCATGGTGACGCCCGGCGCGGCCGGCGCTCCCGACACCGGCACGATCATCGCCGTGCTGCCCCCGGTCATCTCGGCGAGCGGACTGCCGCTGGCCACCAGCGGGTCGATCTGCGTCATGGTCAACTCCGTCACCGGCGTGCCGTATCCGCTGGTCATCGGCACGGTCGGCACCAGCACGGGCGTGCGGGTGGGCGGGCGCGGGCTGGTCCGCACCGGCGACCGGATCCCCTCCCCGCCCGGCATCCTGCTCGTGATCGGGCCACCCGCCACGACGGCGGTGACCGACGGGTGGCCGCCGTGATCGCGCGCGTGCCGGCCGGCGCGGCCCGCGCCGGCCGCCCCGGCGCAGCCACCCCGGACCCGGACCGCACCGAAACAGCAGAGAGGAGGACCCGATGAGCATCCCCACCGCCGAACGCGAGGCGCTCGCCGGGACCGACCTGCGCCTGGTCGGCGACCTGCTGACCGCCGCCCAGCGCGAGCGGGGCGAGGACCTACGCACCGGGCCCCGCCCGCAGCTGCTCGAGCCCGGTCAGCCGGACCCGGGCCACGACCTGCTCCCGGTGACCGGTTGGGAGAACCTCGAACAGGCGCTGCTGCTGCGCTTCCTCACCGAGGTGGGCGAGCTCGGCCACCTCGGCCACCCGACCTACGGCAGCCGGCTCCACGAGCTCATCGGCGAACCGAACACGCCCACCACCCGCAACCGGGCCAAGCTCTACGCGCTGCAGGCGCTCGCCGAGGAGCCGCGGGTGGAGCGGGTCGCGACGGTCACGGTGACCACCGACCCACGTGACCCCACCCGCCTCGAGGTGCGCGCCGCCGTCGTCATCATCGGCACCTCGACCGAGCTGAACCTCGTGGTCGGCGTGCCACTCAGTGGCATACCTGGAGGTGCATCATGAACGAGGACGTGGTCAACCTCGTCAACCGGCCGTACGGGGACCTGGTCGGGGACATCCTCACCTCCGTGGTCGGCGGGGTGGTGAACGAGCCGATCGTGTTCGACCTCAAGATCGGCACGTACCCGCTCGCCGAGCCGGCCGGTGGCATCCGAGGCATCACCGGCACCTCCGGCGGGGCGCCACGCACGTTCCTGCTAGCGATCGACTTCACGTTCAGCGGGACCGCGACGAACAGCGTCATCTGGCTCGAGGACGGCACCCACCCGGACGACGAGTCCACGTTCTACGTCGACTACTTCCGCCTGGACACCCGTTCCCCGCTCTCCGACATCAACGTCGGATCGGTGACCCGCACCCTGACGGAGGCCATCGGGCGCGAGATCGCCGTGGTCTACCAGCAGATCAACCTCGCCTATCTCTCCGCCTTCGTGGACACCGCGACGGGGACCTCACTGGACTACGTGGTCGCGATCCTCGGGGTGACCCGCAAGAACGCCGAGTTCGCCGAAGGCCTCGCCACGTTCTTCCGCGCCGCGGGTGTGGACGGCAACATCAACATCCCGGCCGGCACCCGGCTTGCCACCGCAGACGCGAAGGTGTTCACCACCACCCAGCCGCGCACCCTGCAGACCGGGCAGGTCCGCATCGACGCCCCGATCCGCGCGGACGTGGCGTTCGCAGGGGACGACGGCCTCGTGGCCGCCGGCGCGATCTCCGAGATGACCCAGCCGATCGCCGGCATCGAGAACGTCAGCAACCTCGACCCGACCATCCGGGCCGCCGCGGACGAGACCGACGACGAGCTGCGCACCCGCGCGAAGGCCGCGCTGCGCTCGCTCGGCAAGGCCACCCTGGCCGCGCTCGACCGGGTGATCCGGGAGGGCCGCGGCACGCCGGTGGAGTTCTTCGACCCGAACTCACCGCTCGGGTCCCGCTCCGAGCCGGGCACGGTGACGGTGGTGGTCGACGCCGAGCCCGAGCGGCTGCCCGCCCTCACCGACGCCGTGCACGCCACCCGCGCCGCCGGGGTGGCGGCCACCCTGGTGGCCCGGTACGTCTTCATCACCCCACGGGTGCGCGCGAGCATCACAGCGGGCCTGTCCGGCCCCGGGCAGGAGCAGGTCCGCGCGGACGTCGTGGCCGCCGCCGCGGCGTACGTGGACGGGCTCACCCGGGGCGAGGCGGCCGACGGCGCCAGCCTGCTCACCGCGATCCGCGCCGTCCCGGACGTCCTGGAGGCGACCATCGTGGACGTCGTGGTCGCCCGCGCGGACCTGGCCGGGCCGGAGGGCGACGCCGGGCTCGTCGACGCCCTGGTGCAGGCGGTCCAGCTGCTGCCGGACGGCTCCGACGACGCGGCCCTGCGCGCCGCGCTGGCCGCCTCGGTGGCCACGGCCGGGGTGAACGCACCCACCACCGGCCGGATCCCGGACCGGTCCCTGCTCGTCTCCACGGCACCCGACCGCGCCGGCGAACCGGCGACGGACGCCGAGATCGAGGCCGGCGCGTTCGCGGTCCGCGCCGAGGTCTCCGGTGAGCAGTGGTGGATCGCGCTCGACATGACGCCCGCCGACGTCGCCACGGAGGACGCCGATGCCTAAGGCCGATCGCATCCTGGCGAACCTGCCACCCACCTTCGCGGTGCGGGGCGACCCGAGCGCGCTCCGGGCCTTCACCGACGCCAACGGCGGGGAGCTCCAGTCCGCCGAGAACTCCCTGATCGCGGTGATGCGCGCACACTGGGTGACCTTCGCCGACGCCGGCGAGACCGCGATCACGGACCTGGGCCTGTTCGCCGCCCTGTACGGGCTGGCGCCGCGCCCGGACGAGAGCGTCGAGGAGTTCCGTGAGCACCTGCTCGCGTTCGTGCGCACCCACCTCGAGGGGACCGTCACGGTGCAGGGCATCCTGCGGATCACCGCGGAGGCCCTCGGCCTGCACATCGAGGACGCCTCGCTCGACGCCTGGTGGGACAGGGCACCGGGGGACCGCACCACGGGTGTCACGGACGTGCTCACCACGAGCGCGCCCCGGAGTGCCGACGCCGCCACCGCGGTGCTTGGCATCGGTGCCGCCCGGGTCGCCGGGCGGGACGCCGCCCCCGGCCGGCTCGTCGGCACCGTCGACCTCGCCGGCGGGATCGACCTCACCGGCGCGCACACGCTCTGGGTGGCCCTCGACGACGGCGGTGCGATCCCAGCGGACCTGACCACCGGCGTCGCGGACCCGGCGAGCGCGACCGCAGCGGAACTCGCAGCCGCGCTCGACGCGGAACTCGGCGCCGCCGTCGCGACGGTCGAGGCCGGCCACCTCGTCCTCACCTCCCACACGACCGGGCCGGGTTCCGCCGTCGCGGTCGAGGACGGCCCGGAAGACGCCGCCGAACTCGTGCTCGGGCTGGCGCCCCGCCGGTACACCGGCGCCGGCTCACGCCGTGCCACGATCACCGGCCGGGCGGACCTGTCCGCCCCGGTGGACCTACGCGTGGCCCGGTACCTGCGGATCGTCACCGACGCCGACCACGTCGCCGAGGTGGACTGCGCCGCAGGTGCGGCGGACCCGGCGGCGGTGGACGTCGCCGAGATCACGGCGGCGATCAACGGCGGCGCCGGCATCCCGGTCGCGACCGATGACGGCGCCTTCCTGACCCTGACCTCCCCCACCGTCGGCGCGGCCGGCTCGATCGCTCTGACCGAGCCCGCTGCCCAGTCCGCCACCACCACCCTCTTCGGCTCGGCGCCGCTGCTCGCGGTCGGCACCGACGCCACCCCGGCCCGGGTGGTCTCGGGCCGCGCGATCGGCTCCGGCGTGGACCTGCGCGGGCGCTCGCAGCTGCGGCTCGGCCTGGACGCCGACCCCGCCGTCACCCTGGACGTGGCCGGGCTCGACCCGGCCGCGACAACCCCGAACGAACTGGTCACCGCGATCAACGAGGGCCTCGGCACCGAGTGCGCCTCCCACGACGGCGCCCGCCTGAGCCTGGCGTCCTCCTCCGAGGGCCCGACCGCGGTACTGCGCATCGAGGAGGTCGCCGGCGACGCCGCGCTCGACGTGCTCGGCCTGCGGCCCCGCTCCGGTCGCGGCACGGCGCCGGTCACCGCGAACCTCACCGGCACCGCGGACCTCGCCGGTGGGCTGAGTCTCTCCTCCCGGAACCTGATCCGGCTTGCCGTGGACGGTGGCGAATCGGTCGAGATCGACCTGCGCGCCGGGGTGGCGGACGTGACCGCCGCCGGCGTCGGCGAGCTCGCGGACGCGGTCAACGCCGCCCTCGGAGCCGAGGAGGACCCGGTCGCCGGGGACGACGGCGCCCACCTGATCCTCACTTCGCCGACCACCGGTGCCGCGGGATCGCTCGAGGTGGAGCCGATCGTCAGCACCGTGCGGCGCCGGTTCGTGACCCGGGCCCGGGTCCTCGACGAGGCCGCGACCACGGTGCTCGGCTTCACCGCCCGCACCGCCCACGGGCTGCCCGGCACGTCCGCGCGCCTGGCCACGAGCACCGACCTGTCCGGCGGGATCGACCTGACCGGCGGCTCGTTCCTGCGGGTCGTGGTCGGCGACTCCGGCGCCGTCGAGGTGGACTGCGCCGGGCCGCGCCCGCGCGCGACCACCGCGGCGGAGATCGCCCAGCACCTGGCCGACGGCGTCCCCGGGCTGCAGGTCAGCACCGACGGGCGCGCGGTGGTGCTCCTCGACCCGACGCAGGGCGCGGCGTCCCGGGTGGCGCTCGAACCGCCGCATCCGCTGGACGCCGCCGATCAGGTCCTCGGGGCCGCCGCCGTCGGGTCCGTCACCGGCACCGGGCCGGCCGGCGTGCACTTCACCGGCACCGTGGACCTCGAGGCCGGGGCGCCGCTGCCCGCCGACGCGGCGCTGCGGCTCGGGGTCGACGGCGCCGCGCCCGTGGACATCCCGCTCGGCGACGGCACCACCGCGGCTACCCTCGGTCTGGCCCGGATCTGCGCCCAGATCAACGTCGCCCTCGGCGCCCCGGTCGCCGCCCACGACGGCGCCCACGTGCTGCTCACCTCGCCGACCGTCGGCGGCAACAGCGCGCTGGTGATCGAGGCGCCCACCGCAGGCACCGACGCCACCCCGGCGGTCCTCGGCATCCCCGCACCGCGGACCTACACCGGTCTGGCCGCGACCGCGGCCCGGGTGGTCGGCACGGTCGACCTCACCGGTGGCGCGGACCTGGGTGCGCGGCACCTGCTCCGACTGCGGGTCGACGGCGGAGCACCGGTGGACGTCGACCTCACCGCTGCCTCGGGTGCTCCGGGCGGCGGCTCCGGTCCGGGCGGTGCCGCTCCAGTCGACCTCCCGGCGATCAGCGCCGCGATCCGCGCGGCCACCACGGCCGACGCGGCGAGCGTGCCGATCCCCGGCGGCCTCGCGCTCGCCCTGACCTCTCCGACCACGGGACCGACGAGCCGGCTCGAGGTGAGCCGCGCCGAGGTCGGCGACGCCGCGCCACTGCTGTTCGGCACCACGGGCCGATCGGTGACCGGCACCGACCCCGCTCCCGCCACGATCGAGGGCGAGGTGGACCTGCTCGCACCGGTGGATCTGGCCGAACGCTCGGTGCTGCGGCTGCGCCTGGACCACGGCGAACCGGTCGACGCCGACCTGGCCGGGGTGACGCCGTCGGCCACGCTCGGCGCCGAGATCGTCGCCGCGATCGAGGCGGTGGCCCCCGGCGTGGCCGCGCTCGGCCCCACCGACCGGCTCCTGCTTACGTCCCCGACGACCGGGCCGGGCGGCGCCGTCGAGGTGGTGCCGACCCGTCACCTGGAGGTGGTCGAGTACCCGCCCACCACGGACACGGTGACCGCGGCCCTCGCGCACGGCGGGGTGCTGGTGTTCTCCTCGTCCGGCTCGGCGGACGTGCCCGGACGGGTGCGCGTGGACTCCCCCGGCGGCGTCCACGGACCTCGGCTGACCGACCCGGCCGCCGGATGGTCGGTGCACGTGGACACCACCGTGCCGGCCCGCGGCGAACTCGTCCTGGAATGGGCGCCGGACGGTATCGGCGCACGGGTGCGAGGACCATCCGGGTGGCACCCGGTGGACCCCGCCCTGATCCACGTGAGCACCGGCGGCGGGCACGGCACGCTCAGTCCGCTCACCGTGCGCCGGGGCCGGAACCGGTGGAGTTGGACCGAGTGCGACGCGGCCCGGTTCGACGAGGCGATCTTCGACGAGGACTTCTTCGCCGGTGGCCCCTGCGTGGAGGACGCGGTGTTCGACGTGAGCCGGTTCTCCCCGACCGCCGTGCCGGCCCGGTTCACGGCGACGGCGGACCGCGCCGCGAGCGCGCACGTGAGGGTGACCTGGGACTCGCACACCGCCGGGGCGTTCGAGGTGAACCTGCCCGCGGACCTCGACCCCCGGTTCGGGCGCGTCTTCGGCGAGGCACGGTTCGGCGCGGCCGAGCCGGAGCTGATCGCCGGGGTGGTGACCGAGCCGCTGGGCGACGACGACAACGTCATCACCCGGGTCAACGCCGAGTCCGCCCTGATCGAGTGCTCGCCGGCGCCGACCGTCCCGATCGGCTGGCGCGCCGTGGCTCTCCCGTTCCGGGAGCCGGTACACCTCAGTCTCGGCTCCCCGACCCAGCCGGCCCGGATGTACGTCGGGGGACCGGGACTTGCGCCCGGGTTCCTCGAGGTCCGTGCGGCGGATCCGGGCGCGTACGGCAACGACATCAGCGTGTCGATGCGCGTGGTCGGCCCCGAGATCTACGACGTCACCGTGCACCTGCCCGGTGCCCGCTTCGAGAACGCACGCGCCGTGGTGGCCGGACCCGAGCCACCCACGCTCGCCGAACGTCTGCTCGACCCGACCCCGATCGGGGTCGGTACAGCCAAGGCGGCCGGGATCCGCGCCGTCGTCACCAGGGACCGGGCTCGCTTCGGTGGCCCCACAGTGCCGGCAGTGCCGGATCGACCCGCAGAGGAAGGATGATCATGACCGAGACAGCACCCCCGTACGTGACCCAGGAGCCCGGCGATCTCGTCACCGCTGACGCATGGAACACCATGCAGGTGAAGATCCATGAGGACATCCGAGCGCAGGCCGCCGCGGCCGCAGAGGCGATCACCCACGTCGCGACGGCCGACGACGCCCACCACGTGGGCGGCCTGGACATCGCCGCCCTGACCGAGGAGGTGGCCCGCCGGGTCCTCGACGAGGTCCGTGAACGCACCGGGTACCAGCAGCTGTTCAAGGTGCTCAAGGGCGGGGACATCACCGTCATCGAGCACGAGCTCGGCACGCCGCCGCTCGTGGACCTCTACCAGCTCGAGTACTTCGAGGTGGCGGCCCGGGAGGACGACGAGACCCGCGCCGCGTTCGCCACGTTCTACCTGTGCCAGGCGGAGGAGCGCCGGGTCCGGGTCCCGAACAACTCCGGTGGCCGGCGCGCCATCGACATCCAGCCACCCGACGGACCGGACGTCGGCATCCCGTTCAAGGACATGCTCACCCGGTACCAGGTCTCCTACACGGACACCTCCAACCTGGACGACCTCGAGACCGAGTTCTGGCAGGCGTTCTTCGCGGCCCCGAACGACCGGTTCAACGACGACCAGTACGCCCGCTCGCCCTGGTTCGAACGCTGCTGCAAGGAGCAGCAGACCGTGAAGCGGCTCAAGGACAACGGGGACTGGGACGACATCCTGTTCATCAGCCACCCCCGCAAGACGGTCAACTTCGCCGGACTGAACGTGATCGGCAATGACGGCGTCCGGCTCCTCCCACGGCCCGCGAACGTCGGTGTGCAGCACCTCGACAACAACCGGACCGCCCTCTGGTTCGTGCCCCCGCACCGCGCGGACGACGGGCCCGAGTCCCGTGCGCGCGCCTACATCAACGACCCGAGCCAGCCGGTGCTGGACCCGGACCAGGACCTGCCCGGCAACGACAACATCGGCCGGTTCGAGAACGAGTTGAAGCTGATGGTCCTGCTGAAGGTCTGAGTCCCGACCGGCTCACGAGTGGAGGTCACCATGCACGTGCAGGCACGGCACACCGGTGCGCTGCTGCCGTTCGAGCGGGACCGGCGCCTGGTGCTGCGCCGGCTCCCCGTGGGCGCCGTGCTCGGCCGGGCCACCCTCACCCTGACGCCGGTCAGCGCCGACGCCGATAGCCGGTTCCTGGAGTCGCTGACGTTCGGCGCCGGGACCGGACCGGGTTCGTGGGGGGCGTCGAAGGTGGTCGGCACCGGCGCCCTCGAGCTGGACCTGCGCGCCCGGCGCCGGCTCGCGTCGCTGACCGGCAGCGGGCTCGCCGGTGCGCCGCTGCTGGTGGATCTCGGCGGCGGGTTCCTCGGGCTCGATTCCAACGGCGGCTTCACCGACGGCCCGGCGTTCGAGCTCTCGAACGCGACCGAGCTGCCCGGGGTGAGCGTCACCGGGCTGCGGGTGCCCGCCGGCGGGGTGGACGTGTCCGTGCTGCGGGTCGCCTCCCCACCGAGCAACCTCACGCTCGCCGTCGCCGGCGGTCCGGTGTTCTGGTCCCACTTCGGGGACCTGACCGCCTCCCTCACCACACCGGACTTCAGCGAGGTGGTGACGGCCCTGCTGCCGGGCCTGCCGGTGGCGAACGGCGCGCACGTGCTCGAGCTCGTGCTGCACTCGGACTCGATCGCCCGTCTGGACGTGACCCTCGACGTCGAGTTCACGCTCGCCGTCGCGGCCGCGCAGGTGCGCACCGTGCGCGCGCAGTACGCGTTCGACGGCGTCCCGTCCGACGGCGGAGGTCGCCTGGTCGTCGCGGTACCGGCGGGCGCCGTGGTCGCCGGCACGACCGGGCAGGTGCTCGGCGCGTTCTCCCCGACCCAGGTGGTGCACGGGCCGGTGACCGCGACCGCGGCGGTCGACCTGGTCGCCGTCGAGGCCGGCGGGTCGCTGGCTCAGCCGCTGCGGCCGGCCGCGCCGCTCGTCGCGACGTCCGTGGACCTGCTGGTGACCTCCGTCTCCGCGCAGGCGAGCCTCGCCGTCGGGCTGTTCGCCGACGACGACGGCAAACCCGGCCGCACGGCCCTGCTCCCGCGGCCCGCGGAGCTGGTCATCAACCGGGACACGGCGGGCGCACCGACCTGGCTGAACGTACCGCTGCCCGGGGAGCTGGAACTGGCGGCCCGCAGGGTCTGGCTGGTGGTGCAGGCCACCGCCGGGCGCGCCGCGTGGAGCGCCGCACCGGGGCCCGCCGACGAGAGTGGGCTCCCCGGCCCGGCTCTGCAGCAGACCCGCGACGGCGGACTGTCCTGGCGGGCGGTCGACGTTGCCGGTGCGGCCGGTGCTGTCGGTGCGGGAGGTGCTGCGGGTGCCGTCGGCGCGGCCGGGATCGGCGCGGCCGCCGCCCTGCGGCTGCGGCACACGACCACCGGGTTCCGGATGCCGCTGGAGCTGCGCGCGGGCGGTGGCGGGCAGGAGGTGGCGGTCTCGCTGCAGCGGTTCGCCCCGTCCGGCGCCGTGGACTTCTCGCTGGACTTCCCGGAGGTCGCCGACGCGCTGAACACCGCCCTGGCGTCCGCCGGCGGCGGTCCGGGCGCCGGAGAGGAGATCGCGAACGGGGATTTCGGGCAGTGGTACCGGGTGGGGCAGCAGCCGGCCGAGACCGGGCGCCTGCCCGGGGCGCCCGATGTGGCCCAGGACCTGGCCGTGGTCGCCCCGGACGGCGCGGAGGTGTTCGTGGTCGGCCACCGGTTCGTCGACGACGCGCCGGTCGTCGTCCTGACCGCCTACGAGACGTACTCCCGCCGTCGGCTGCTGCGCACGGACCTCGTCGCCGGCGAGCCGCTCGCCGTCGCGATCGACCCCGGCGGGCGGCGGCTGCTCGTCTCGATCGACGTGCGTCGGGGCGTTGGCCTGTCCTCCTCCAGCGTCACGCGCGGCGCACTTGTGGTCGTCGACGTGGCGACCGGGCGGCCCCTCGGTGAGCCGATCGTGGTGCCGGACCCGGTGACGCACCTGGCCCCGGCCGCCGACGGCCTCGGCGTCTACCTGGCCGGCGTGACGAGCACCGAGTCCGGGCGGCGCACCGTGGTCCGGCACCTGGACTGGGCCCTGCTCGAGGCGGCCGCCACCGGGGGCCCGTTCCCCGCGGACGCCGTCGCCGACGACGTGCCCGGCGTGCCGGTCGCGCTGGCCACCGGCGTCGACGGCCTCGTCGCCGTGCTCACCCGGACCCCGCCGCCGTCGTCGGGCGCCGACCAGGTCACGCACCTGTTCGTCTACGACGACCGTGCCGCCGTCGGCGTCGGGGACCGCCGCGAGGCCGCGCCGGACGTCGTCGAGGGCGCCCGCGGCGTCGCGTGCGCGCCGGGCCGGGTGCTGGTGCTGACCGCGGCCCAGGTGCGCTACCTCGACCCAGGGAACCTCCAGGTCGGCGCACGGGTCGGCGTCGGCGGGCCGAACTCGCCCGCGAGCGCGCTCGCCCTGGACGCCACGGGTGGCCTCGCCGTCGTGGTGGGCGCCGATGCGGTCACGGTGCTCGACGTCGCCGCCCGGCGCACCAGTGCAGGCCGCTACGACCTGGGCGGCGACGGTGACCCGGGGGTCGCCGTCAGCCCGCCCGGCACCCATGCCGTGCTCACCCGACCGTTCGCCGACGCCGCCGTGCTGATCACGATCGGCGACCCGGTCCCGGTGGAGTGGGAGCTGACCGCCGGTCAGGTGCGCCCGATCGCACTGCCGACGGGGCGGCTGATGGCCCTGATCGGGGACCGGCCGGCGTCCTTCGGGCGTGCGCCGACCCCGGCGCCGGCGCCCGTCCCGGCACCGGGGCCCGGCCTGCGGCGGGCGGCAGTGGCCGGCGCCGCGATCCAGTCGGCGCTCGCGCAGGTTGTCCCGGTCATCGGCGGCGCCCGATACCGGTTCACGTTCGACGGCGTCGCGCTGGTCGAGGGGGCCAGCGCGCAGGTGCGCTGGATCGGGGACGCCTGCGGCGTCGAGCGGGTGGACCGGGTGCCGGTGAGCGTGTTCGACACCGCCGACCGATCCGTCCTGGAGCGGGTCCCCCATCACGAGGCCGTCCTCACCGCGCCGGCCGGCGCCCGCAGCGCCGAGGTGCGCTTCCATGCTGCCGAGTCCTACCTCCTCGTCGACGACGTCAGCCTGGCCGGCTCCGCGGACGTGGCCGGGAGCACCTGGAGCCCGGTGGGGTCAGTGGCGTCGGTGGCCCTGACGAGCACGCCGACCGACGGCGGGGCGACGTTCACGAACGGCGGTGCGGCGCCGTCGGAGCTCGCGCAGCTGGTCGGCGTGAGCGCCGGGGACACCTACGAACTGACGTTCCGGGCGGTCACGACCGGCGCCCCGGGAACACGGCTCGAGATGCGCTTCGCCGACGAGACGACGGCCGCCGTCGGGCAGTCCGTGGTGCTCGAGGTGGACCAACTCGACCTGGACGCCCACGGCGCGACCGGCATCGTCCCGGCCGGCGCCGTGGAGGCGATCCTCGCGATCGTGGTGCCACCGGGCGCCGCGCTCACGCTCACCGACCTGCACCTGCGGCTCGGCTCGCCGACCGAGGTGGAGGTGTACCTGGCCTCCGAGGCCCCGGGCGAGGTGAGCCTGACCGGGGTCGGCGTGGTCCTCGAGGAGGGACCGACCGCACCCGCGCCGGTGCCGCCGGAGGGGCTCTGCCCGCCGACCCCGCCCGGCTCGGGCGAGGACGGCACAGCCTGCTACTGCCGCGGTTGCGGACGGACGGCACCGGTCCCCCGCGCGCCCCAGGCCATCTCGACGGCGGGGCGGCCGGTCTCGGTGGGCATCTGCACCTCGTGCGGCACGGGCCTCGTGCGTACCGGTGGGCGGGTCGTCGGCCGGGCCGGCGGGCAGCCGAGCGCGGTCGCGCTCCCGACGTTCCGGCTGCCGGCCCGGACCCCCGCCACCGGCCCGGCCCTGGTCGCGGAGGTCGTGGTCGAGGCCTCCCTCGAGGAGGTCGATTTCATCGGTCCGGCCCGGGCCGCGGCGCTGGTGGCCGCCGGGGTTCCGGACGTCGTCGCGCTCGCCGCTGCCGACCCAACCCTGGTCGCCACCCTGCCCGGGGTCTCTACGACGCTGGCCCCGCGGATCATCGCCGCCGCCGCCGCGCTCGTGCGCACCCGCGGCAGCCGGGTGCTGCTCGGCCTCTGACCGACCCGCTCACGCCATGTCGATGAACCGTTCGGCGAGGGCGGAGGGTCCCATGACGATGACCGTGTCGTCCCAGTTGAGGATCGTCTCGCCGGTCGCGTGCGCCCAGGTGCCGTCCTGCTGCATGACGGCGACCACGTTCAGGTTGTGCTTCTTGCGCAGGCCGACCTGATCGAGGGACTTCCCGACCATCGAGGGCGGTGCCTTCGCGGTGACCGTCGCGAACCCTCCGCCGATGTCCTGATAATCGGCGATCGACCCGCGCAGCAGGTGGGCGACCCGCCGGCCCATGTCCGACTCGGGGGACACGACGTGCCGGACGCCCAGCTGGGTGAGGATCTGGCCGTGCGGCTCACTGATCGCCTTGGCCCAGAGGTGCTCGATCTCGAAGCGGAGCATCCAGGAGGTGGTCAGGATGGAGGCTTCGACGTCGGAACCGATCGCGACCACCACGTGCGAGAAGTTCGGAACGCCCAGTTGCTCCAGCGCCTCCATCTTGGTGGTGTCCGCCCGGACCACGTGCGTCAGGGTGTCGCTGAGTCCCTGGACGATCTCCTCGTCGGTGTCGATGCCGAGAACCTCGACACCGGCCTCGGCCAGTTCGACCGCCAATGCGCTGCCGAACCGCCCGAGGCCGGCGACCACCACGGAATCGGAGTCGTTCAGGGCGATCGAGCCACGCGCGGCCCGCGGGATGCTAGCCAATGATCGGCCTTTCTTTCGGCAGCTCGACGTAGGAACTGCGAGAACGCAACGCTAACGCGGACGCCAGGGTCAGCGGCCCGAGGCGCCCGATGAACATCAGTGCGACCAGGATCAGCTGCCCACCGGCGGGAAGCAGGTGGGTGATCCCGGTGGACAGCCCCACGGTCGCGAAGGCGGACACCACCTCGAACACGATCTGGTCCAGGCTGAAGGTGGTCATGATGAGCAGGGACCAGGTTCCGATCATGACCACGGCGACCGCGAGCAGGGCGACCGTGGTGGCCTCCCGGTGCACGGATCGGGCGAGGCGTCGGCCGAAGATGTTGACGGCCGTGCCGCCGCGGATCTCGGTGACGATGATGAAGAACAGCACCGCGAACGTCGTGATCTTCAAGCCACCCGCCGTCCCGGCCGGACCCCCGCCGATGAACATCAGCACGTCCTGCGCGAACCAGGTCTGGGTGTGCATCGCCGAGACGTCGATGCTGTTGAAGCCCGCCGTCCGGGCCACCACCGATGCGAAGACCCCGGCGAGGATCTTGCCGGCCGGGTCCAGTGGGCCGAGGGTCTGCGGGTTCGACCACTCCAGTGCGGTGATCGTGATGACCCCGCCGAGCAGCAGCACGACGGTCCCGGAGATCACCAGTTTGGTGTGCATCGACCACTTGCGGGGCATCCGGAAGTGCCGGCGGAGCTCGAAGAGCACCGGGAACCCCAGGCCGCCGAGGACCACGGCCGCCGCGATCGGCAGGCAGACCCAGGGATCGGTCACGAACCCCATCAGGTTGTCGGTGTAGAGCGCGAAGCCGGCGTTGTTGAAGGCCGAGACCGAGTGGAAGAGGCCGAACCACACGGACTCCCCGAGCCCGGCCCCGTAGCCCGTCGCCAGGCGCACCGCGAGGACGACGGCGACGACGGCCTCGGTGCCGAAGCCCACCTTCGCGACGCCGATGACGATGGCGCGGACGTCCCCGAGGCTGACGCTGCGGACGCTCGCGCTGGCGATCAGGCGGGACCGCAGACCCAACCGCCGCGCGAGCAGGATCGTCAGGAGCGAGGCGAAGGTCATGATGCCGAGCCCGCCGAGTTGGATCAGGGCGAGGACCACCACTTGTCCGAACGGGCTCCAGTAGGTGGCGGTATCGACCACGATCAGCCCGGTGACACAGACCGCCGACGTCGCGGTGAACAGCGCCGCCAGGACCGGTGCGCCGCCCCACGGACCGACGTCCGCCGGCAACGGCCCGGGTACGGGTTCCGACACGACCGCGATCGGGAGCATGAGGAGCAGGGTCCCGACCACGATCGCTCCCGCGAAACTCGCGACCAGGACCTGCCCGGGTCGCCCGAGCACCGCCGGGCGGGCGCCGCGGGGCACGATCGGCCGTGTTTGCGTGGACACCAGACGAAACCTAGACCTGTCCGCGCATCCTCACCTAGGCGGGGCGTGTCGTTCGGTGGGGCCGAGGACGCCCGCGACGAGTCGGGCTGCGATCTCCTGCGCGTCCGGGATCTCGGTCTCGCCGGCGAACGTCGCCAGGAATGCCTGCTGGAGCGCTGCCCCGCAGAGCAGGACGGCCGTGGCCCACGGATCGACGGAGGTCGGCAGCCTGCCGGCCCGCCGCTCGCTCGCCACGTAGTCCTCGACGATGGCGTGGACGACCTGCGGGCCGGCGCCGCGCGCCCGCAGGCCCTCCCGCCAGGCGCTGAGGAGATCCGCCTCGCTGAACACCGAGGCTGCGATCGGGTAGGTCCGGACGTAGAACACCAGCACGTCCCGAGTGAGCGTCTCGAGGTTCTCGCGGACCGTGCCGGTGAGCTCGGCGGCGCCGGCGATGGGCGGCATGCGCTCGGAGAGCACGCCCAGGAAGATCTCCTGTTTGTCGACGAAGTGTTTGTAGAGCAGCGCCTCCGAGCACCCGGCCACCCGGGCGATCTCCTTGGTGGTCGCCCGCGCGATGCCGCGATCGCGCATGACCGATGCGGCTGCGTCCAGGATCCGCTCCCGTGCCGACATGGTGGCCTGCCTCCTTGACAAGTGAGTGTTCACTCACCCTATCCTGATCACGGGGTGAGTGAACACTCACTCACCGTTCGAACAAGGAGACCCACTCATGCGACTCGTAGTTCTCGGAGCCTCCGGCCGCACCGGCCGTGAGCTCGTCGACCACGCCTCATCCCGGGGCCACGACGTGATCGCCGTCGTGCGTAACCCCGCCAAGGCCCCATCCGACTGGAACGCCGCCATCGCCGAGGGCACCGACGCCACCGCGCTCGCCGAAGCGATGACCGGCGCGGACGCGGTCGCGTTCTGCATCGGACCGGTCGAGAAGACCGACGTCGGCGTGATGGAGAAGGCCGCGATCGCGACCGTCCGGGCGATGAGGATCGCGGGCGTGGATCGGTTGGCGCTCATCACGGCGAGCGGTCCGTTCAACGAGGGCGACGGACCGCTCACCCGCTACCTCGCGAAGCCGATCGTGCAGCGGGTCCTGCGGGACCAGTTCGCGGACATGGTGGCCACCGAGGCGGTGATCCGCGACTCGGGTCTCGACTGGACGATCGTGCGCCCACCCATGCTCACCGACGGCCGGGGATGCGCCGGCTACCGGGAGCGGCGCGAGGGCAACGTGCGCGGCGGGATCCGGATCGCTCGCGCCGATCTCGCCCGCGCGATGGTCGACCTCCTGGAGGATCCGACGACCGTCGGCCGGTCCGTGTCGGTCGCCCGGTAGGTCGGCCTCAGGCGAGTTCGTCGTCGATGTCGTCGTCGATGTCGCGCACCGCGACGCCGCGGATGCCGTCGATCTCGGACAGGGTCGGGATCAGGTCGGCCAGCGGGTACCGGCCGGAGAACCGGACGTCCATGAGGACGCAGTCCTCGCCGTCGATCCTGGTGTGCCGGGTGGACAGCAGCGAGGCGGCGAAGCCGACCCCGTTGGCGGCCGCCAGGATGCGGCGCAGGACGCCGTTGCCGTCGAGGTAGGTCAGCCGCAGGACCCGGCGACGGTCCTTGGTCGGGATCCGCCTGACCAGCGGCGCGAGGACCACCAGGCAGAGCAGGTGCAGCACCGTCAGCAGGATGGCAAGGGCGACCATCCCCGCCCCGGCGGCCATGCCCACCGCGGCGGCGACCCAGATCGTGGCCGCCGTGGTCAGCCCGCGCACCACGTCCTTGCGGGTGAAGATGACCCCGGCGCCGAGGAACCCGATCCCACTGACGATCTGAGCGGCGATCCGGGACGGATCCAGGTTCACGTCCGCGCCAAGGACGTTCTCGAAACCGAACGCGGACACGAGCGTGAAGCCGGCCGATCCCGTGCCGACCAGCACGTGGGTGCGGAACCCGGCCGCCTTCTGGCGGACCTGGCGCTCGGTGCCGATGGCCGCACAGAGGACGAACGCGATTCCAAGTAGGTACAGCTCTGTCAGCACCGTGTCACTGGCGAATGGCACCGTCGGTCAACTCCCGTCGTCGGGGATCGTGGGGGGATGGTCACGCACCGTCGCGACGTCCTCGAGCGCGACGCCGCCGTGGCCAGCCGACCCTAGTGGAGGACCCACGGACCGAGCCACCTGATCGGCGACCGTGCAACGGGCGCCCGTGGCCCACTCAGCGTCCGCGCGCCGACCGGCGGGCCGTCACGAGCATCCCGGCGAGCGCGATCCCGACGGAGGCGATCAACGCGACCAGCGTGACGCCGTCGGGGTCCACCACCGACTGCCCCCGCAACGCCTGCCAGGCCAGGGTCAGGAACAGTCCCAGGTACCCGACGGCCAGCCACCGGACGAGCCCGGCCCGGACCCGCTCGTCACGCAGCCAGGCGTATCGGTCGACGAGTACGGCGAGCAGCACCGTGACGACGACCAGCACCTGGATGCCGTGCAGACCGACGAAGTGGGGCACCCGCATGTCACCTCCGGTCAGGCTCCAGTTCGTCAGGAACATCCCATTTCCGTCGAGGTCGCCAATGCCGTGCCCGGCGTTGAGCTCCACGGACCGGCCGTTCGCATCCTCGACCGTCCGGACGCCCTGGCCTCCCACCGACACGATGAAGAACGCCGCGAACATGCCGAGCGTGGACAGCAGCAGGCCCCACCGGATGGTGGTGGTGACGGGCCTGTCGTCGATCCGCTGGAACAGCACCATCACGGCCATGACGACGTTCGTCAGGAACATCACCGGGATGCCGTACTTGAACACGGCCTGCACCACCAGGTTGAGTGGGTCCTCGGCGGTGTTGAAGTGGCTGTAGGTGCCGGTCGCTGCGGCGGCGGCGATGACCCCGACCTCGATGGCGCTGATGACGGCGAAGGCCGTGCCGGTCCACCAGGCGAACCGGCGGGCCCTGGTCATCCTGCTGATCAGCCAGGCCAGGGTGAGCAGGTAGGTGCCGAACGAGAACCCGAACTTGAGGGTCTTGACCCAGATCGGCTCATCCATCAGGGTGCGGTCGTCGACCATGATCGCGATCGCCGAGAAGACGGCGAGGGTGGCCATGCCCGCAGCCGTGAACAGCAGTGGTCGGTGCCAGCGGCGCCACTCGGGGACGGTCGGCACCCAGGCCCCGGAGGTCGGTCGTGGGCGCCTGGTCGCGGGCTCGATCGTCTGCATGTCGACCAACGTATGGACGCCTGCACACCGGCACAGGGGCGCCAACACGTGAGGGGCCGGGGTGCTATCCCTACCTCGGTGCGACCGGTCGGGTCAGAGCGCACTCACCGCGTCGGTATGGACGAAGTCGCGACCGACGAACAGCAGTTGCTCACGGCGGTCGGCTGCGAGTGCATAGCTGGAACAGTCACCGAGGTCCAGTGCCGCGGGATGGCCACTGCCTCGGCCGTACTCCGCGTAGGCCGCCCGGGCGAGCCTGCCCTGTCGCGGCGTGAGTGGCACGATCTCGATCCCAAGCTCCTCCAACAGTGCGTCGAGCCTCCTGGTCGCGGCCTCACCTCCCTTGCGGTGGACGACGACACCGAGTTCCACGTACGTGGCCGCCGACATCACCGCACCCGAGACGAGCGCGGCGCGGATCGCAGCCGCCTCGGGTTCGTCGAGGATCAGGGCTACGACGGCCGAGGTATCGACGATCACCGGTAGAGGCCGGTCTCGTCGTAGAGGTCGTCCGTCGTGAGGGTGTCGTCACCGAGCCGCCCACGAAGGTCCTCGAGGAGCCGGTCGATCCGCGCTCCGCCGCGTTCGTCGCGCTCCGGCAACGTCGCCAGGAGCCGCTCGAGCGCGAACTCGATGGCACCCGTCTGGGTTCGGCCCGTGCGCTCGGCCGCTTCGCGAGCCAACGCATGGACGCGCTCATTCTTGATGTTGAGGCTCATCGGTAGATTCTACCATTCTATGGTGCCGTCTACCCTCGTGGGTGGTTCGCATCTGGGGTCAGGCGGACGGGCGCCGTCGCGACTCTCCTGACGTCACTCGCTCCCGCGCAGGAAGTCCTCGACGGCGAGCAGGTGTGCGGCCATCCGGACCCGCGCCCGCTCCGGGTCGCCGGCGGTGACGGCGCTCAGGATCGCCTCGTGCTCGGCCTGCGTCCGGTGCTCCACCCCGGCCTCGGTGGCACTGCGCAGGAGCCGGTGCCTCGCGGTCCGGCCGGCGAGCGCCTCGATGAGGGCGGCGAGCACGGGATTGCCGGAGGCCGCGCCGATGGCGCGGTGGAAGGCCAGGTCGAGATCCAGGAACGCGGCGCGGTCGAGCCCGCCCGGTGGCACGTCCACCAGCATCGCGGCGGCGGCCTCGACGGCGTCGACGGCGTCGCTGAGCTCCGGCGTCGAGGCGTGACCCTGGGTGGCGGCGAGGCCGGCCGCCTCCACCTCGAGCAGCCGGCGCACCGAATGGATGTGCGCGCCGTGCCCGGCCGCCTGGAGGTCGACGGCGAGGCCGAGCGGCCCGACCAGCAGGGCCGGGTCGAGGCTCGTCACGTAGGTGCCGTCACCCTGCCGGGACTCGACCACACCGAGGGCGGCCAGTGCCCGGACGGCCTCGCGCAGGGAGCCGCGGGAGACGTCGAACCGGGCCGCCAGCTCCTTCTCGACCGGCAGCCGGTCCCCCGGGGCGAGGTCGCCGTCGATGATCAGCCGGGCGATCCCGGTGACCACATGATCGGTCCGGGACCCACGCCGGCCGTCGTCCGCATCCCCACCTGGATCCGGCGCCGGTGCGGACCCCGGACCGGGGCTCATGCCGACGTCTCGGCGAGGCGTCCGGCCCAGTACGAACCGTCCGGGAACCGGAACTCGGCGATCGAGGACTCGTGCATCTGCGTGGAGTAGCCCGGCTGGGTCGGCACCCGGTAGGCGGCACCGGACACGGTGCACGGGTCGGTGAAGTGCTCGTGCAGGTGGTCGACGAACTCGGTGACTCGGCCCTCGTGAGTGCCGGAGACGGCCACGAAGTCCAGCATCGAGACGTGCTGGACCATCTCGCACAGGCCGACGCCGCCGGCGTGCGGACACACCGGCACCTCGAACTTCGCCGCCAGCAGGAGCACGGCGATGATCTCGTTGAGGCTGCCGAGGCGACCGGTGTCGAGCTGGCAGAAGTCCATCGCCCCCGCCTGCATGAACTGCTTGAACATCACGCGGTTGTGGGCGTGCTCGCCGGTCGCGACCCCGATGGGTGCCACGCCCCTCTTGATGGCGGCGTGCCCGAGGATGTCGTCGGGCGAGGTGGGCTCCTCGATCCAGAGCAGGTCGAACTGCGCGAGGGCGTTCGTCCACTCGATCGCCTGCGGCACGTCCCAGACCTGGTTCGCGTCGATCATCAGGGTCCGGTCCGGCCCGATCACCTCGCGGGCGATCGAGCAGCGGCGGATGTCGTCCTCGAGGTTCGCGCCGACCTTGAGCTTGATGTGGTTGTAGCCGTCGTCGATGGCCTCCTGGCACAGCCGCCGCAGCTTCTCGTCGCTGTAGCCGAGCCAGCCCGCCGAGGTGGTGTAGCAGGGGTAGCCGGTGCGCTCGAGCTCGGCGATGCGCTCGGCCTTGCCGGCCTCCTGGGCCCGCAGGATCGCGATGGCCTCGTCCCGGGTCAGGGCGTCGGACAGGTAGCGCAGGTCCGCGACGTCGACCAGCTCCTCGGGGCTCAGGTCCGCGAGCAGACGCCACAGCGGCTTGCCTGCGGCGCGTGCCGCGAGATCCCAGACCGCGTTCATCACCGCGGACAGGGACAGGTGCACCACGCCCTTCTCCGGGCCGAGCCAGCGGATCTGGGAGTCCGCCGTGAGGTCGCGGTACACCCCACCGAGGTCACCGACGACGTCGGCGACATCCCGTCCGACGAGCTGCGCCGCCTGCTCCCGCGCGGCGGCGGCGACGATGTCGTTGCCCCGACCGATCGTGAAGGTGAGGCCGTGACCGGCCAACGGGTCGCCGTCGGGCCCTTGCCCGTCGGTGCGCAGCACCACGTATGCGGCGGAGTAGTCGCCGTCCTTGTTCATGGCGTCCGAGCCATCGGCCGTGAGGGAGGTGGGGAAGCGGACGTCCTCGATGTCGACGCCGACGATGCGAGTCATGTGGGTTCTCCTGGGTCGGATCCGGGCAGCCAAGGGCACGCCGAAGCGCACCACAACAACCCTATGCAGTCATCCGATGAATTTCCACTCTGACTAGGAATCAGTGCGAGAATCGGCTAGATTCGGCCGTAAAGATCAGATGTCGCAAGTCAAAGGCGCGGTCGAGACCCCCCGGTTCGGAGATTGACAACGATGGCTAAGGCCTCCATGTACGAGCACATGGTCGACGTGCTCGGCGCTCGCATCGTCAGCGGTGAGCTCGCGCCACTCGAGGTGATGTCGCTGGCGGGCCTCGAGCAGGAGTTCGGCGTCTCGCGGACCGTGGCCCGGGAGGCCATGCGCGCGTTGCAGTCGCTCGGGATGATCACCGCGCGCCGGCGCGTGGGCCTGATCGTCTCCCCCGCCGCGGACTGGAACGTGCTGGACCCCCAGGTGATCCGGTGGAACCTGCTCGGCGAGGGGCGCGACGCCCAGCTCCTCGCACTCATGGACCTGCGCATCGCCGTCGAGCCCACAGCCACCCGGCTCGCGGCCCAGCACGCGACGGCCGCCCAGCGCGCCCTCCTGCTCGACCTGGTCAGCCGACTCAGTGCGATCGGGGACGCCGGCCGCGGCGACTCCGACGAGTATCTGCGCGTGGACGTCGAGTTCCACGTGACGCTGCTGCGGGCCAGTGGCAACCCGATGCTGCTCGCGCTCGAGCCGGCCGTGACCGAGGTGCTGATCGGTCGATCCCACCTCGGCCTGACCCCGGCGCACCCGAACCCGCTCGCCCTGGCCTGCCACGTCAGCGCGGCCCGCGCCGTGTCCGAGGGCAGCGCGCAGGCTGCCGAGGAGGCCTCCCGCACCATGCTGTCGCTGGTCCGGGACGAGGTCGGCTGAATCTCACTGCCCACCCGGCTGCCCTCCTTCGGACCTGGACCGTACGAGCCTCAGAGTGCGACGAGGACCTTGCCCGAGGCGCGGCTGTCCTTGGCGGTCGCGAACGCCCGGGCGGCGTCGGCGGAGCTGATCACGTGCGTCACCACGGCCTCGGCCTCGGGGTGGGCGTTCAGCAACCGCACGGCCTCACCGATCTCGTCGTCGAACCGGAAGCAGCCCACGAGGCGCGCCTCCTTGGAGATCAGCGGCGCGAGCAGCACCGACACCTCGGCGTTCGGGAGCATCCCCACCTGGGCGACGACACCGCGGGGGCGCACCGCGCCGATCGCGGTGGTGATGGACGCGGGCACGCCCGCGCACTCGAGCACCACGTCGTAGGCGTTGACGGGCACCTCGGCGCTGCCGAGCAGGATCGTGGCGTCCGCGCCGACGGCGGTGGCTCGCTCGAGCGGTTCGGGCACGACGTCGGCCACGGTCACGTGGGCGGCGCCGAGCGCCTTCGCGGCGAACGCGGTGAGCAGCCCGATCGGGCCGGCACCGCTGACCAGGACGCGCGCGCCCTCGACGCCGCCGGCCTGGGAGACGCCGTGCAGCGCCACCGCGAGCGGCTCGGCGAGGGCGGCCCGGGTCAGCGGAAGTTCCGCGGGCAGTTCCCGGATCATGTCCGCGCCGACCACCAGGTACTGCGCCATCCCGCCCTGGGTGTGCGGCCAGGTGGAGGCCGAACCGAGGTAGGAACCGCCGGGCCACAGGTGCCGCGCGTCCTCCAGGCCGGCAACGACCGGGCCGAACGTGGCCGGGTGCACGGTCACCGGCGTGCCCTGGGCCAGCCGGCCGCTCGGGTCCGCATCGACCGTGCCGGAGAGCTCGTGGCCGGGCACCAGCGGCTCGCGGACCACGAACGCACCGTTCGCACCGTGGAAGTAGTAGTGCAGGTCCGAACCGCAGATCCCCACGTAGGCGACCTTGATCCGGACCTGGTCCGGGCCCGGCTCGGGTACGTCGACCTCAACGGGCCGAAGGTCTTCCTTGCCGTGGATGCTGAGTGCGCGCACGCGGGTTCCTTTGCTGACTTGTTCGAGGGGTTGGCGGGTGGGCCGCGGCGGCGCGGCCCGGCGGGGTCATGGTCAGACGACGGAGGTGAGGCCGCCGTCGACGTGGATGTTCTGGCCGGAGACGAAGCTGGACGCGGCGGAGGAGAGGAACACCGCGGCGCCGACGAGCTCGGAGAGCTTGCCCCAGCGGTTGGCCGGGGTGCGGTTCTTGAGCCAGCCGTCGAACTCCGGGTCGCTCCACAGGTCGCGGTTCATCTCGGAGGCGAAGTACCCGGGCGAGATGGCGTTCACCTGGATGTCGAAGCGGGCCAGGTCCGCGGCCATGCCCTTGGTGAGCATCACGACGCCGCCCTTGGAGGCGGTGTACGGGGCGATGGTCTGTCGCGCCAGGGCCGACATCGCCGAGCCGATGTTGATGACCTTCCCGGAGCCGCGCTCGGCCATCGCGGTGGTGACCGGCTGCGAGACGTAGAACACCGAGGACAGGTTGGTGGCGAGCACCTGATCCCACTTCTCGGCGGGGAATTCGTTGAACGGCGCCCGGTGTTGCATGCCCGCGTTGTTCACGAGGATGTCCGGGACGCCGAGCCGCTCGATCAGGGCTCCGACCTGCTCGCGGACCACGCCGGCATCGGTGACGTCGAAGCAGACCGTGTGGGTCTTCACCCCGGTCTCCTCGGCGATCCTGGCGGCGGCCTCGGCGGTGACCGCCTGGTCGCGGCCGTGCACGACGACGTCCGCGCCGGCCTGGGCCAGACCGAGTGCCAGGGCGTTGCCGATACCCCGGGCGGAGCCGGTCACGAACGCGAGTCGACCGGTGAGGTCGAAGAGGGAAGTCGTCATTGGTCACCTTCGTAGGACGGGGCGAGTACCGCAGGTATCGCGGTGCGCGTCGTTGCGGGCTGGGCCCGAGCAGGAATAGATACTACCAATCACCTGCCCGGGAGGCAATGCCCGTCAGGAGACCTGCTCGCCCTGTCGCTCGATCCAGGCCTGGACGACGGCGGTGTCGTTGTCCCCGAGGCCGGCCGCGGTCAGGTCGGTGAACGTCTGCAGCAGCTGCTTGGTCAGGGGCAGTGTGGTGCGGGCGTCCTCGGCCTGGTCGAGGGCGCCGGTGAGGTCCTTGACCATGTACTTCGCGGCGCCGGACGGCGAGTGGTCGTGCGTGACGAAGCGGTCCTTCTTGACCTCGAGCAGGCGGGAGCCCGCGTAGCCGCCGCCGAGCAGGTCGAAGAGCGCTGCGACGTCCAGCCCGGACCGCTCGGCGAGGACCGCGGCCTCTCCGAGGGCGGTGACGGTGGCCGCCACGATCACCTGGTTGCAGGCCTTGCCGACCTGGCCCGAGCCGAGCGGGCCCAGGTGCACCGGGTTGCCGGTGGCGCTCAGGACCCCGGCGACGACGTCGACGTCCTCGCGTTCACCGCCGACGAAGATCGCCAGCGTTCCGGCCTCGGCGCCCTGCTCGCCGCCGGAGATCGGGGCGTCCACGACGCGCCAGCCGGCGTCGCGCAGCTCCGGTCGATCCGCGAGCTCGCGCACGTCCCGCGGGGAGACCGTCGAGCAGATCACCAGCAGCCGGCCACGCTGCGGTGCGAGCACTGCCTCCGGCGAGCCGACCTGCTCGACGCCACCCTCGTCGCCGGACTCACCCGCAATGTCCGCGAGCAGGCCGTCCGGGCCGGTCAGTACGGCGTCGATCTCCGGCATGCCGGGCAGCACCAGGACGACCACGTCGCTCGACGCCGCGAGCTCGGCAGCCGTGGCCGCCACCGAGGCGCCGTGCGCGGCAAGCGCCTGCGTGGTCGCCGGACGCCGTGCCCACACCGAGGTGGGGATGCCCGCCGTCGCCATGTGTCGCGCCATCGGCGCGCCCATCACGCCCAGCCCGATGATCCCGACCCTGGTGCCGGCCGCGCCTGTCGCGGCCCCGTCCGTCGCCGATCCTGCCGCGCTCGTCCCGCTCGTCCCGCTCATCATGTCCGTCATCATCGTTCCGGTCCCTCTCGTGTCGGTGGGCGTCCATGCCCGCGGTGACTGCAGCCGATCTCGTTGACTTGCACAACCCGCTGACACTTTGATATCACTATTCCACCCGCTTTGATATGACTATTGACCTAGCATGGCGGGGCGGCTCCACGATGATCGCGGAGTCGAGGGGCGGCCGCCGGCCGTCCGCACTACATTCGGTGATATCCCCCGGACGAAGAGGTCTGTAATGACACGCAAGAAGGTCCTCGCGACCGCAGCAGCTGCCCTGACCATCACCCTCGGCCTCGCCGCGTGCGGATCCGGCGGGGGTATCGACGGTGGCGACGGAGACGACATCGACGTGACGAGCGCAGACACGGTCTGGCGGCTCGCGTTCAACCAGACTGAGGAGCACCCGCAGTACCTCGCCGCGGTCGAACTCGGTGAAGCGCTCTACGAGGCCACCGACGGCCGCTACGGCATCGAGGTGTACGCCAACGAACTCCTCGGCACCCAGGCGGACGTCGTGAACAACGTCTCCGAGGGCAGTGTCGAGATGATGTACATCGGCGGCCCGGTGATGGAGTCCTTCAACGAGGACTTCATCGTGTTCAACCTGCCGTACATGTTCGCCTCCCAGGAGGCCCAGGCCGGCGTGTTCGCCGACACCGAGGTCACCGGCGACCTGTTCGCCTCGATCGAGGAGTCCAAGGGCATCACGGTCCTCGCTGCCCTGTTCGCCGGCGTCCGCAACGTGTACAACGCGGAGCGCCCGGTCGTGGAGCCCGAGGACCTGGACGGCCTGAAGCTGCGCGTGCAGCAGTCCGACTCCCAGGTGCGGATGATCGAGCTGATGGGCGGGGTCGCGTCCCCGATGGGCCAGGGCGAGGTCTACACCGCGCTCCAGTCCGGCGTGCTCGACGGCGCCGAGAACAACGAGACGGTCTACAACGCCCTCAACCACGACGAGGTCGCGGAGTACTACTCCTACACCCGTCACCTCATGATCCCGGACTACCTGCTCATGAACACCGACATCCTCGCGGACATGAGCGACGAGGACCGCGAGGCCTTCCAGGCGCTCATCCCGGATCTGGTGGAGAGCGCCAACACCGGCTTCCTCGAGTTCATCGACGAGTCGATCGCCGCCTCCGAGGAGGCCGGCGCGCAGTTCAACGACGACGTGAACGTCGAGGCGTTCCGCGAGCGGGTCACCCCGCTGGTCGAGGAGTCCATCAACAACCCGGTGCGACAGGACCTCTTCGACGCGGTCCAGCAGTACAACGAGCAGTTCCCCGCCGGGAGCTGACCAGGCACTGACCCGAGTGGGGGTGCGGGCGACTTCGGCCGCACCCCCATTCGGCTGTTCAAGACACCTGAACCATAAGAAATCGGAGCAGCGATGAAGGTCATCGACGGGTTCCACAAGGGGTTGAACGCGTTCCTGCGCTGGTTCTGCATCATCCTCTTCGTGGTCATGGTCGGCCTGGTGATTGCCCAGGTGGTCGTCCGGTTCCTGGGGATCTCGCTCCCCTGGACCGAGGTGAGCGCAAGGATCGTGTTCATCTGGCAGGGCATCATCGGCGCGGCCTACGTGATCGGCGAGAAGGAGGACGTCGCCATCGACTGGCTCGTCAACAAGCTGCCGGTCAAGGCGGTCAAGGGTGTCTCGATCCTGGCCCACGCGATCGTGGCCTTCTTCGCGATCTGGATCATGATCTGGGGCGGGATGCGCAACGTCCTGGCCGGCTGGGAGGACCACGTGCAACTGATGCCGGTCACCCAGGGTCAGACCTTCCTGGTGCTCCCGATCGCCGGTGCGCTGATCGTCATCTACAGCATCCTGCACACCATCGACATCGTGCGGGCCTCGGACGAGGAGATCACTCACCACGAGGAGCCCGAAGACCTGGACATCAGCAAGATCGCGGAAGAGGGGATCTGACATGAACGACGCACTCATGGTCACTCTCATCATGGTGATCGGCATGTTCGGCCTGATGGCCCTCGGTGTCTCCGTCTCGGTCGCCATCGGACTTCCCGCCTCGATCTGCCTGGTGCTGCTCCAGGGCAACGAACAGGGCATCTACACGAGCGCCCAGAAGATCTACAACGGCATCGACTCGTTCGCGTTGCTCGCCATCCCACTCTTCGTGCTGGCCGGAGCCATCATGAACAACGGCGGCATAGCCACAAGACTCATCGACCTGGCGAGAGCGATGACGGGCCGGATGCCCGGCTCCCTCATGCAGACCAACGTCGTCGCGAACATGCTGTTCGGTTCGATCTCCGGCTCCGCCCTCGCCGGCGCTGCCGCCGTCGGATCCTCGATGGCACCGCAGCAGCGCAAAGATGGCCACGACATGCACTGGGCGGCCGCCGCGAACGTGGCTTCGGCCCCGTCGGGCATGCTGATCCCGCCGTCCAACACCCTCATCGTGTACGCACTGGTCTCCCAGGCGTCCGTCGGCGCGCTGTTCGTCGCCGGGTACATCCCCGGCATCCTCTGGGGCCTGTCCTGTGCCGTGATCATCTGGCTGTACGCCCGCAAGAAGCCGGAGCTGCGCGGGAAGGGCTTCCCGACGTTCCAGGTGTTCCTGACGATCCTCTGGCGGGCGCTGCCGTCCCTGTCCATGGTGCTCATCGTCATCGGCGGGATCATCTTCGGGTTCTTCACCCCCACCGAGGGCGCCGCGGTCTCCGTGGTGGTCTCGGCAGCCCTGGCGATGATCTACCGGGCCGTCAAGATCAAGGACTTCCCCAAGATCCTGCTGCAGTCCACCCGGACCTCCTCTGTGGTCATCTTCCTGATCGGGCTCTCCTCGATCATGTCCTTCGCGATGACCTATTCCCGGGTGCCGCAGCTGATCGGGGAGTGGATGACGCAGATCACCGACTCCAAGATCGTGTTCCTGCTCATCATGATGGTCATCCTGCTGATCATCGGGATCCCCCTGGACGCCACCCCGGCGGTGCTGATCTTCACGCCGATCTTCCTGCCGATCGCGGTGGAGGCGTACGGGATCAGCCCGATCCACTTCGGCATCATGCTCGTGTTCAACATGTGCATCGCGGTGATATCACCACCATCGGCACCGGTCCTGTTCGTCGGTGCCAAGGTGGCCGAGGTGAGGGTCGAGAGGGTCTTCAAGCCGCTGTTGTACTTCTACGTGTCGCTGATCGTGATGCTCCTGATCATCCAGTTCGTGCCGGCACTGTCCCTGTGGCTACCCGGACTACTCGGCCTCATCTAGCTGAAAGGAAGCACCGATGCGCATCGTCGTCACCGACTGCGACCACGCCACCTTGGACATCGAACGCGACGTCGTCGCGGCCGCCGGGGGTGACTTCACGCTCAACCAGACCAACGCCCCGGCGGACGTCATCGCGGGCGCGCAGGGCGCCGACGGCCTGATCGTGCAGTACGCCAAGATCACCCGCGAGGTCCTCGAGGCGCTGCCGGACGTCAAGGTGGTCAGCCGCTACGGCGTCGGCGTGGACACGGTCGACATCGAGGCTGCCACCGAGCTCGGCGTCGCCGTCTGCAACGTGCCCGACTACGGCACCGAGGCGGTCTCCGACCACGCGATCGCCCTCATCCTCGGTGCCATCCGCGGCCTGGTGAACCTCGACCGGGGCATCCGGCGCGGTGAGCACGACCTCGGCCCCGCCCTACCGATCCGGCAGTTCTCGAACCAGACGGTCGGCGTCCTCGGGTGCGGCCGGATCGGGTCGGCGACGGCCCGCAAGGCCGCCGCGCTGGGGTTCACGGTGCTCGTCCACGACGTGCTGTTCACCCCTGGTGAGGTCCGTCCGGAGGGCTGGCTCGCGGTCTCGCGCGAGCAGCTGCTCGCGGAGTCAGACGTCATCACCGTGCACACCCCGCTCGACGCAGCCAGCCTCCACCTGCTCGATGACGCCGCGTTCGCGGCGATGAAGCCGGGTGCGATCCTGGTCAACACAGCACGCGGCGGCGTGGTCGACTCCGACGCCCTCGTCGCGGCGCTCGAGTCGGGCCGGCTGCACGCGGCCGGCATCGACGTGCTGGAGGAGGAGCCGATCGCGGCCGATCACCCGCTGGCCCGGTTCGACAACGTGATCCTCACCCCACACGCGGCCTTCTACACCGAGGAGTCCTACTCCGAGCTGAAGCGCCGCACGGCCGAGAACGCCGTCGACGTCGTGGCGGGCAAGCGCCCCCGCAACATCCTCAACCCCGAGGTCCTCCAGGCCGGCCGCGCCGCCCGCTGACCGGTCAGCAGTTCCCGGCGGCGCACCGCCGTCGAGCCAGATGAAAGCAGGCTCCTGAAGTGGACATCCGCTACGCCACCTCCCCCACCGAGATTCCCTCGCTCGGCACCGACGCGCTCCGCGGCCGGTTCCTCGTCGAGGACCTCTTCCAGCCGGGGGAGGTGAGCGTGACGTACTCCCACCACGACCGCGTGGTCCTGGTCGGTGCGATGCCGACGGACCGACCGATCGGCCTGGTCGCACCGGCGGAGCTGCGCGCCGAGCACTTCCTCTCCCGGCGCGAGATCGGCATCGTGAACGTCGGTGCCTCCGGCACCGTGACGGTCGACGGCGCAGCGTACGAACTCGGTCACGGCGCCTGCCTGTACGTCGGCCGCGGCGCCGAGCACGTGACGTTCGCCTCGTCCGACACCGCGACGCCGGCCCGGTTCTACGGGTTCTCGGCGCCCGCGCACACTACCTACCCGACCACCCTGGTCCGCGCGGGTGAGGGCAACGTCCGCGAACTCGGTGAGCAGCGCACCTCGAACCGGCGCACCCTGAACCAGTACATCCACGCCGACGGCGTGCGGTCCTGCCAGGTGGTGATGGGCGTGACCACCCTGCACGAGGGCAGCATGTGGAACACCATGCCCGCGCACACCCACGACCGGCGCATGGAGGCCTATCTCTACTTCAACCTCCCCGAGGACGCGCGGGTGCTGCACCTCATGGGTGAACCCACCGAGAGCCGGCATCTCGTGGTCGCCAACGAGCAGGCCGTCATCTCTCCGAGCTGGTCGGTGCACTCCGGTGTGGGTACCAGCGCCTACTCGTTCGTGTGGGCGATGGCCGGGGAGAACCAGTCCTTCGACGACATGGACCACGTGCAGGTAACCGAGCTGCGCTGAGCCGACCTGCCCACCGCGCCGACTGACGACTGCGGCTACCGCGCCGCGCCACGCCAGACCTCGACCTCCGCGAGCAGCGCGTCCCGCCGCCCGGTATCGAGGAAGGACGCCCGGAACGAGTTCGCCGCGAGCGCGGCCAGCTCGTCGTCGGTCAGCTTGTGGACCTCCCGGATCGCGTGCAGGTTGTCGTCCACGTACCCGCCGAAGTAGGCCGGATCGTCGGAGTTGATCGTCACCATCACGCCGGCCTCGAGGAGCTGGCGCAGCGGGTGCGCGGCGAGGGAGGCCACCGCCCGCAGCCGCACGTTGGACAGCGGGCACACGGTCAGTGGGATCTGCTCGGCGGCGAGCCGGGTCACGAGTGCCGGGTCGTCGAGGCACCGGATCCCATGGTCGATCCGCTCGACGCCGAGGTCGTCGAGCGCCCCGGCGATGTACGAAGGCGGCCCCTCCTCGCCCGCGTGCGCGACCAGGTGCAGGCCGGCCCGGCGGGCGCGGTCGTAGACCGCGGTGAAGCCCGACGGCGGGTTCCCCACCTCGGCGGAGTCGAGGCCGATGCCGATGATCGGCGCGTCCATCGCGAGCAGGTCTTCGAGGACCTCGAGCGCTTCGCGGGCCGGCCGGTCCCGCAGGAACGCCGCGATCAGGCCGGTGGAGATCCCGAACTCGGCCTCGCTCGTGCGTAGCACGAACGCGATGCCCTCGACGGTCGCCGCCAGCGGCACCCCCCGGGCCAGGTGCGCCTGCGGGTCGAACATGATCTCGGCGTGCCGCACCCCGGCCGCCCGTGCTCGCGTCAGGTATGCGCGCGTCATCTCCGCGAAGTCCGCCGGCGTGCGCAGCACCGCCATGTTCTCGTAGTAGAGGTCCAGGAAGGACTGCAGGTCGGTGAACGCATACCGGGACCGCAACGCACCGACATCCGGATCCGGCAGGTCCACCCCATTGCGCTCCGCGAGCGCGAACACCAGGTCCGGCTCGAGAGTGCCCTCGATGTGCAGGTGCAGCTCGGCGCAGGGAGGCGTGGCTGGGTTCACCGGGACGTCGCTCATCTGCCGAATCATCGCACCAGCCCGTCGACGAGATGGTCGAGGAAGCCGTCGAAGTCGACGTCGCTCACCGCCTCCAGCAGGGGCAGATGGTCCCACCGGTGGTGGTTACGGACGTCGGCGACAGTCATACCAAGAGTCAGCTCGCCGCGGGTCTCCACGGCGCACCGGATCCGCTCGGTGGTCATGAGTTCGGGATGGACGAGGGCGGCGATCGCCAGCGAGTCGATCAGGGCGCAATAGCTCTGGTAGCCGCGGCCACGGACGAATCTGACGATGTCGGTCGCGAACCGCGCCTCGGGTCGGCCGCTCGCGGCGAGCCGGTCGAACCGCTCCTGGCTGAGATTCACGTCCGGGTGCGTGGCGACGTCCAGCCCGACGGCGGTCAGCGCGAACCCGGCGGCGAACACGGTGGCGGCCGCGCCGGGGTCGACGTAGACGTTCCACTCGCTCACCGGGTTGTCGCCGGTGGCTTGGGTCCACGCGTAGCGGGTGAATCCGAACGACCCGGCGATGGCCGTCATCCGGCTCACCTTGCGGGGCAGTTCCGGGTCGAGCTCGAGCGCCAGGGCGATGTTCGTCATCGGGCCGAGCGCGGCGATCGCGATGTCTCCGGCGTTGTCGTTGACGACGTCGACGATCAGTTGCGCGGCGCTGCGGCCCTCCAGTGGCAGTGTCGGCACCGGCAGTGCGGTGTTCGCGAGGCCGTCGTCCCCGTGGGAGAACGGGTCGTGCGGGTACTCCCGCGAGATCGGCTGCAACGGCCCCTGGGCCACTGGTATCCCGCCTTCGCCCATGAGTTCGAGCACCTTCCGGGCGTTCACTGCGGTGCGGTCGGACGGGAGGTTCCCGGTGACCGCCGTCAGCGCCAGGACATCGAGCCCGGGATCCTTCAGAGCCAGGATGATGGCCAGGGCATCGTCGATGCCCGGGTCACAGTCGATGATGAGCTTTGTGGTCATGCATTCCATCCTTCGTCCGGATCGTCGAGTTCGGTGAGGGTCGGGAGGGAGTCGATGGCTCCGCGACGAGTCACGACGGCGGCGCCCACCCGGGTCGCGTACCGCACCGCATGCCGCAGGTCGTCGCCCGCGCAGAGCCGCACGGCGAGGGCGCCGCAGAAGGCATCTCCGGCCGCTGTCGTGTCGACGACCGGAACGGTGTGACCGGGTTCGTGCCACGACTCACCGGCGGTGCGGACCACGCAACCCGCGCCGCCGAGCGTGACGACGACCGCGTTCGGTCCGGTCACGACGCCAGCCAGGGCGAGCGCGCCGTCAGGACCGTCGGGGATCCCGCGGCCCGTGATCGAGGCGAGCTCGGTCTCGTTCACGACGAGGACGTCGACGAGCTCGAGCAGTTCGGCGGATACCGGCGCGGCCGGAGCGGCGTTGAGGATCCGAAGTCCGGAGGCCATCCGGAACGCCGTCAGCACCGCGGTCGCCGGCACCTCCAGCTGCGCGAGCACAACGGATGCCGTGGCCAGGACGCGTTCGGAGAGGTCCCCCGGCCCCAACGTCGAATTGCTGCCGGCACTGACCAGGATCCGGTTCTCCCCGGCGCGGTCGACGACGATGACGGCAAGTCCGGTGGCACTGCCTTCACGCACCCTGATGCCGGTCGTATCGATCCGCTCGGCGGCCAGCCGGCGCCGGAACTCGATGCCGCCGGCGTCGTCACCGAGGCAGCCCGTCAGGTGTACCCGGCCGCCGAGCCTGGCCGCCGCGACGGCCTGGTTGGCGCCCTTGCCGCCGAGTCCGCGCTGGTGGCCACGGGCCAGTACGGTCTCGCCGGCCGAGGGTGCCTCGGAGACCTGCACCACGAGGTCCTCGTTGAGGCTGCCCACCACGGCGATGCCCGTCATCGGTCCGGCCCAGCGAGCGAACCGACCTCGAAGCCGTCGGCCAGCACTGTGCCGGTCGTGACGAGGAAGCCTGCTCCTCCGCTCGAGTGCGCGTTCTCGGCGGTGTCCGAGGCTGTGAGGACCTCGGCGTCGTCGATCCGGACGGTGAGCCGGTCCCGGTGGCAGCTCACCGTGACCCGATACGGCACGTCCTCGGTGTAGGCGAAGGGTGCGCTCGCGAGGATCGCCTCCCGGTCATGGTCGCGGCGCACCAACGAGATCCGCTGCCACGACTCGAACACGGCGGCGTAGTAGCGGCGGTGTCCGCGGGCCCGGACCACCAGGCCGCCGCGTTCGTGGGGATTGAACACAAGAGTCGAGGTGAACGTGTAGTCGTCCCAGTCCCGGGTGCCGATGGTGGCCAGTCCGGTCCCCTCGGGGTGGGAGACGGAGTATGAGTACCTGAAGTCGGCTTCGAAGTTCTTCGCCGAGTTCACCCACGCCCGCAGTGGCTCCGGGGTGAGGTCCCAGATCGAGGTCATCAGGACGCCGGACCGGGCGTGACGGACCGGTGCGCCGGACCAGTCCACCCGCTCCAGCACCACGTCGCCGTCGAATCTGCCCATGGAGGTCACAGCGACCCCGAATCGCAGGATCGGGTTCGCACCGACCTCGGGTACCTCCCAGACCAGCTCGCGCGGCTCGTCCGCCAGGAGGAGCTCGGGACCGAACGTCGCCTCCATGCGCGCGTCCGTCTCGATGAGTACGTACGGGCGCAGGGTCGGCGCCGCGTGCGAGGTGCCCAGGGCCAGGCGGGCAGTGAGCCGGACGCGCTGCCCGGGGTAGAGGGTCGGGCTGGCGATGGTCGAGAAGTTGTCCCCGCCGTCGGCCCTCGGCAGGAACACTGGGGTGGAGACGGCCGCGGCCACCGATTCGGTGACGCCCGCGCAGGTGATCACCAGGCCGCTCGCATCCGGGCCGGCCGGTCCGCCGGGACGCGGGCGGACGTTGGCGACCGCTACCCGGGTGTAGGGCGAACCGACGTCCAGGCACGGGGTGAAGCCCTGCACGGAGCCCGGCAGTTCGAATGCGAATCTCGCCTCACGTGGCGCAGGTGGGAGACCATCGAGGAGGCGCCTGCCAGCCGCGATGGCTCGCGTCTGCTGCACCGCGTCGGACATGCACTCCCCACCGTCCGCGGTCACCACCAGCAATCGGTCGGCCACGGGCGAGCGCAGGTCCGCCTCCGCATCCAGTGCGCCGAGCCCGAGCCTGATCCCGTTCAGCGCCCCGACGACGCCGGCGTTCGAGTCCGTGTCCCAGCCTGCCGAGGCCGCGATCGACACGGCCCGGTGGAAACTGTCGCCGCCCAGCAGAAGGGCCGCAAGCACAGCGGCGTTGTTGGTCGTGGCCGGGCACGGGCCGTCGAACACCGAGTACCCATACGTCTTCTCGATCCGCTCCCGGACCTCCCGCCAGTCGGCTCCGGGCGCACACCAGGCCAGCACGTCGTCGATGATGTGCTGCAGGACCGGATCCGCGACCTGGGCCCGGCCCGTCTCGATCAGGGCGTGCAGGTCGGGTTCGATATACGCAAGTGCCTCCATTGCGGCGATGAACGCCGCAGCATCCACTGCCACGCCGTCGTGGCTCACGGAGGCTGCCGCCCGGGCGTGCGCAGCGGCCCGGTCCGGGTCGCCGGGACTCATCATGGCGAAGCCGTCGACGAAGATCTGGGCGCCCACCTGCACGGGCAGGGTCCGGCCGTTTCGTCGCGCGGAGCCCGATCCGGGCGCGGGCACGCCGTTCTTGAGGTTCAGATAGGCGGTGTGTTCGGTGGATCGCCCACGACCGCCCCACCACAGGATCGTGCGGTCCTCAACGATGTAGTTGAGCCAGGTCTCGCCGACCTGCCGGGCCGTGAGCGGCCCGGTGCGGGCGTGGTCGAGCACCGCGCGGGAGAACGCGAACGTGCCGGAGATGTCATCGTCGGCAGTCACGACCGGGATCCCGAGCTGGTCATTGACGTAGTGGGTCAGTCTTCCGAACCGCTCGACGATGTCGGCATAGGCCCAGCCCTCGACCGGTCGCCCCAGGTACACACCGACGATCTTCCCGAGCACTCCCGCATACGTTCGCTCCGTGTAGTCCTGCTCGTTCATGACCGCCGCGCTCACCCCTTCACCGAACCGCTGACGAGGCCGTCGACGAACTTGCGCTGCGCGGCCAGGAAGAGGAACACGATCGGAAGGATCAGGATGGCCGCGCCGGCCATCAGGACCCCCTGGTCGACCGCGAATGTTCCGGTCAGGGACAGGAACCCGAGGGTGGCGGTGTAGCTCTCCTCCCTCTGGAGGAACGTCACCGAGATGAGGTACTCGTTCCAGGCGTTCAGCCCCACGATGATGCCGACGGTGATCATGCCGGGCGATACGGCAGGGATCAGCACGTGCCGGAGCACCTGGAAGGTGTTCGCGCCGTCCATGGTGGCGGCCTCCGGCAGTTCGCTCGGGATCCGCAGGAAGAACGTGCGCAGCAGCATGACGGCGAGGGGCATGTTGATCGCGGCGACGATGATTCCGACGGCGATGACGTTGCTGAGCAGGCCGAGCCGGGCGAACACCGCGTACAGCGGGAACAGGAAGAGTTGGATCGGCACCGTCATGGCCACCATGAGATAGATCATCACCGGGCCGGCCGCCTTGATCTTCCGGGCAGCGAGTACGTAGGCCGCCGGCGCCGCGGTGAGTAGCACGGTTGCGACCGTCGTGGCAGTGAGCAGCACGCTGTTGGCGAATCCGCGGGTGTATCCGGCGTACTGCCACGCCTCGGCGAAGTTCGACCAGTCCGGGGACTCGGGCAGCGCGAGTGGATTGCGCACCACCTCCGGGGCGTCCTTCAGGCTGTTCAGCAGCACGAGCACGATCGGGAACAGCGCCGTGAAGACGAGGAGGATGAGAATGATGTGACCGGGGGTCGCCCGCAGCGCCCGGTTCGAACTGCGACTCATACGTCCATGCCTCTCCGGCTCATTCGGGTGTAGATGACGGATGCGATGAGCCCGAACGCACCCATCACGATGCCGACGGCGGCAGCCTTGCCGAACTGGAACGTCGCGAACGCGAGGCTGTAGGCGAACGTGCTGAGCATCTCCGTTGAGTTGGCGGGGCCGCCCTGGGTCATCAGGAAGATGTAGTCGAACGTGAGGAAGGAGAAGATCATGATCATCACGAACATGAGTTGCATCGTGGGGCGGATGTTCGGCAGGTAGACGTAGCGGAACACCTGCCAGGAGTTCGCTCCCTCGAGCTGGGCCGCCTCGATCTGCTCCACCGGCGTCTGTCGCAGCGCAGCGAGGTAGACGACCAGGAGGAAGCCCCAGTAGTGCCAGATGTCGACCGCCGCCACCGCATAGATCGCGCCGTCGAGACTGGCGATCGGCGAATCGATGTCCCAGCCCTGCTTGTTCAGGAACCCGATCACGCCGGAGATGGGGCTGTAGATCATGTTCAGCCAGACCATCGCGTTCGTGACCGCGGCCATCACGTACGGCAGTAGGAAGATGACCTGGTAGAGCCCGCGCGAGCGCGGCCGGCGAAGCAGCAGCAACGCCACGCTCAACCCGAGGACAACGGGGATGGTCAGGAACAACAGGGTCCAGATGATGTTGTTCCCGACGGCGGTCCGGAAGATCGGATCCGCGAGGATCGCCGCGTAGTTCTCGACGCCCACGAACTCCGGATCGGTCGCCACCCCGTTCCAGTCCGTGAACGAGGTGACCAGGGTGAACACGCCGGGAACGAGCACGATCGCCATCGAGAGCAGGATCGCCGGCGCCAGGAGTAGGTAGTGGACACCATGCCCCCGTCCTCGGCGGCCACCCCGGACGGTCGAGGCGGGCTCGGCGTCAGGCTGCACAGAGCTCAGAACTGTCATGAGTCGTTCCGTTCCTGCGGGTTCGGGTGGGTCGGCCGCACTGCGTGGGGGCGACCCACCCGTCACCACTGCTAGGGCGCCGGGATCGGCGGGACGGCACCGTCGGCGAGTTCGGCGGCGAAGGTGGTCTCGATGCCGGTCAGGAAGGTCTCGGCGTCGGCCTGACCGGTCCACACCGTGTCGATGTCAACCAGCGCCTGCTGGGTCTGGGGCGGGAAGAACGTGCCGGTGAAGTACCCGAAGCGGCCCTCCTCGGTGGCGGCGAGGATATCGACCAGTGCGGTCACGTACGCCGCGGACAGCCCGTCGAACTGCGCCGGGTCGAGTTCGACCCCTGCGAGCGGGACACCCCAGTACCCGGGCCACTGGGCGGTCATCGTGCTCATGAAGTCCTCAGTGAGCATGTGGTCGATGACCTCGGCGGCGGCATCCGGATGCTCGGTCTGGGCGTTGATCGAGAAGGATGCGGTGGTGGCCAGCGTGTACAGCGGCGACTCGAGTTCCGCACCGACCGTGGGGAACGGGATGAAGCCGAGATCGTCGACGTTACCGTTCTCGGTGTTGAAGAACTCGGCCGCGAACTGGAACGCGAGCGTCGGTCCGAAGAAGAACGGGGATTGCCCGTCCGAGAGCAGCTGCATGGACTCGAGGAAGTTGAGGTTGGTGTACTGGCCGCCGCCGAGATACCCGTTCTCGTACCAGTCGGCACTCATCTGGACGGCATCGACGTAGGGCTGATCCGTCCACGAGGCCGCGCCGGTGAGCACGTCATGCATCGCGTCCGGGCCGGCGACCGCCGTCAGGAACATCGAGGAGTAGTTCTCGTTGACCGGCTGCCAGCCCTTGTTCCCGGTGACCGACGGGTAGAGTCCCGCGTCCTGGGCGGCAGCCAACGCCGTCTCGAGCTCCTCGATGGTGGTCGGAACGCCGACCCCGAGGTCGTCGAGGACCGCCTGGTTGTAGAAGATCCCGACCGTGTTGATGGAGTTGGCGACGGCGTAGAGGCTGCCGTCCACCGTGCCGGACTCGTAGATGGGTGCCAGCAGCCGGTCCTGCCAGCCGTACTGCTCGGAGTAGTCGTCGAGGTTCAGGAGTTTGCCGCTCTGCGCGAACGGAGAGACGAACGACGGGCCCGAGCCATAGACGATGTCCGGTCCCTCGTTGGCCGCGAGCGCGGTCTGGATGTTGCTGTCGACGCGCTCGTTGAACGTGACGGTCAGGGTGTACTCGTCCTGCGAGGCGTTGTAGGCGTCGACAAGGTTCTCCTCGAGCGCCGCCCGCTGCGCCGGCGTGGCACCCCAGAACCAGAGTTCGAGTTCCTCACGCCCGTCGGACGATCCTTCACCGCCCGCGCCGCAGGCCGCCAGTAGCGCGATCGCTGCGGCGGCCGCCGTGACCCGCAGGGTCCTTCTGATGTTCTTCATGGTGATGCTCCTCGTTGAGAGATGTGGGTTCTCCGGGGGGGTGGGGTCCGGTCAGGCGACCGGCACCTGGATGTGCTGCGCCGACATGTCGACGACGCCGCCTCTGAAGTGGGGTCGGCCCCACGCGGCCGCGAGCCCGGCGGCCACATCGGCGCCGATGAGACCGCCGAGGATCTCGCGTTCGGTCCCGGCCGCGGCGGTGAAGTCGCTGAGCCGGATCTGGACCACCCGCTGGCCATTGCGGATCAGTGCGGCACCGAGACCGTCCGCCCGGGGCGCGTCGGCCGCGCCGGAGACGATCAGGGTCAGATGGGCCTGCGGCCCGAGGAAGTAGTCCACATGACCGATCTCCTCGATCGGTGCGGTCCGGACCGTGATGCCGGTGGCCTCGATGATCTTGAGCATCCAGAACTCGGCTGCGCCGTGTGCGTCCGGCATGCTCGCGATCGTGATCCCGGCCGGTTCAGCACCCGCGGCCGTGACGACACGGGCTATGCCCGGTCCGGCATCGGCCCAGTCCAGGGCGAGGGTGGCGGGGTCCGGACTCGCGAGGCCGGTCAGCCGTGCGATCGCGGCTGAGTGCAGTGCGTAGCCGATCGCGGGGATGTCCTCGCTGACGTCGTTGCGCGGCAGGGCGATGTGCTCGTCCGAGAGGTCAGCAAGCGGGGAGCCTGGATTGGACGTGATCGACAGGACCGGCAGCCCTGCGTCCTTGGCCGTCTGGGCCGCCCGGATCGTCGCCCCGGTCCGACCCGACCAGGACAGGGGGACCACCAGGTCGACCCCGCGCGGGGCGATGCCGCTCCATGCGACGTCCCCGGCAGACAGGACACGGTGCCCATCGGCCTCGGCCGGTCTCGCCGCGGCGAGCGAGTCTCCACAGCCGAGGAAGGCGGCTCGGCGCCCCCCGAGTGGCACGATGTCGGGAACTGCGAGACCGCCGAGTGTTGCGGCTGCGGCGTGCTGGTCTGTCACGGCTGCTCCTCTTCCGCCACGCGAATGCCGCGCAGCTCGTTCTCGGTGATCTCATCGCCGGCTATCAGGCCGGAGATTCCAGGCCCCGCAAGGTTGCGTGCGACGACGGCCGTGGCAAGGAGGGTTGCGTCGACGAGCGTCATGCCCGGCTGCGCCAGTGCGGCCGCCAATGCTCCGGCGTGGCTGTCACCTGCGCCGGTGGTCTCCTCGACGTCGACGGTCCTGGCGGCGACGCGCCAGGCTCCGCCGTCGGAGGGCAGGACGAGGGATCCCTCGACGTCGAGCCTGGCGACCACCGACCTGCCGGTCCTGCGTCGTAGTTCCCACGCCGCTTCCACCGGGTCGGCATCGAGCTGGGTCAGCTGCACCCGGCTCGGCAGGTAGACGTCGGTCCGTGGGGTGAGCTCGGCGAGGTAGTCCCAGCCGCCGGCGGCGAGGGACCGCTGGTCCGGGTCGACGAGCGTGACGGCCGGGCGGTGACCTTCGAGTGCCCGGACGGGCGCACACCGGAGCAGTGCGTCGGGCGCGGTCGTGCCCTGTTGAGCGGGTGGCGCCGTCCCCGGGTCGTCCGTCTCGTCGAGTTCGTGGGCCGTCGCCGCGGCAGCGGTTCGCACGATCCGTCGCCCCTGCGCGGAGTTGAGGATCCAGAGCTTCGGGATCGCCGGTCCGTCCACGCACAGGCTGAGGTCGACGCCCGCCCCGGCGAGCACCGCCCGGATGTCCTCATCGGTTCTCGGCAAAGTTGTGCTCAGTGCGACCTGCGTCGACTCCGGCCTCCGACGCCGAAGGAGCGAGACCGCGAGGACGGCAGCCAGGCTTGCGTAGACGCCCGGCCCGCCCGGCTCGTCGTAGCGCGGCGGCCGACCGACGGTGACCAGATGGTCGCGGCTGAGTCCGCCGTCGACAAGGACCGTTCTCATTCCGACCCACCCGCTTCCGCGAGCGCCGGGATCCACATGGCCAGCCCGGCGGCCTCGCGCGCACGATCCATCGCGTGGAGGACGGCGACACCGTCGAGCGCGACGCTCATGGCGTCGGCGTGGCCGGCCCCCGGGATGAACCTCGCGCCGGTGACGATGTTGTCGGCGACGGAGCAGATCGAGCCGCCGCGGTGCCCGAACAGGCTCGCGAGCGTGACGATCGGCGCGGATTCACGATCCCCGTTGAGGACTCCGGCTCTGGTCCAGGTCTCGACGAGGTCCAGATGGGCGGGCTGGAAGTAGCCGCGCGCGGCGGGTCGGCCGCCGGCCACGAAGTCCGAGTCGGTGGACCGGGTGAGTCCGAGGTGGAACGGTGCACCCTGTCCGGCCGCGGCCTGCGTCAGCGCGAGCACGACCTCCGCCGAGCAGACGCCCGGATAGGCCTGCGGGATGTACGCCTGGGTGACGCCCTCGTCACGAACCACCCCGGTGGCGATGACGAGGTCGCCCGGTCGAACGCTTGCGTGCATGCCCCCGGAGCCGCCGACCCTGATGAACGTGTCCGCGTTCGTGTGCTCGAAGAGCTCCATGAGCGCGAGTTCCACCTCGGGGCCGCCCGATCCCCCGCTGAGCACGGTCACCGGCGCATCCTTGTAGGTCCCCGAGTAGGTGGTGAACATCCCAGAGCGACCCACGAGCTCCGCGTCGTCGAGCTCGTCGGCGAACTGGGCGGCCGGGTCCTCGTCGTAGGCGCACAAGGGGTCGCGAACGACGAGCAGCACGTACCGCCCGATGCGGGAGGGGTCGAACTGGGTGAGGGCCGGCCGGCCATCGATCATGAGCCCGCCGGCGGGGACGTTCGCTGCGTACCGGTAGCGACCGAGCACGTCGTCCGGGCCGTTCGTAGTCGGGTGCGGCTCGATCGCGTCGACGGCGCCCATGCGGTCAGGCCTCGGGCGTCGGGTCGGCGGTGACCTTGACGAAGAACTGGCGCTTGCGGGGGCCGTCGAACTCGAGGAAGAACACCTTCTGGGAGTGCCCGAGGAGCACCTCGCCTCCGGTGACGATCAGCGTGAGTGTCGGTCCCACCATCGTCGACAGCACGTGTCCGGCCGCGTCCTGCGGGGTGTCGTGCTCATGCTTGAAGGTGATCCGCGCAGGCACCAGACGCTGGAACTCGTCCATCACATCCTCGAGCCCGAGCGGGTCGTGGTAGGAGATGATTCCGAGCGCCGCGGTTGTGTGCGGTGCGACGATCGTCACCAGGCCCTCCTGGACGCCGCTCTCGGTGACCGCCTCGTTGATCTCGGGCTGGATGTCGTAGGCCTCGTTGCCATTGGTCTGCAGTGGGTGGCGACTGGTCATGGTCTGGGGTCCTTGTCTGCTCGTCGTCTCAGAGGACGATCTGGCTGTCGCGGGTGGTGGCGCCGTCCGCGCAATCCGCCCATGGGCCGACGGCGCCGCGGCCCGGCTCCTCCCCCGTCGCGTCCATGAGGTGGGCGGCAAGGAGACCGAGCACGGCTGCCTGGACCACCGGGGCGAACTCCTCCCGCACCTGCGGGATCTCGATGCTGACCGGAGCGTCGGTGACGGCGCCGATAGCGACCCACGGCCGGCCGAGGTTGTTCAGCAGTGGCGCGAGTTCGTCCGCACGGCTGCGGACCGGGGAGCCGGCCGGCGCCAGCACGACGGTGCCGATGCCGGTGGCCGCGCGCTCGAAGTAGTTCAGGTGGATGAACTCCTCGAGATCAACGTGTGCCGACTGCTTGCCGACGGCCTCGAGGATCTTGGCGACCCCGAACGCCGCGGAAGCGCGGGACGGTCCCGACCCGAGGAACTCCACCCCCTGGAGGTCGCGCCAATCCTGCGCCAAGGAACGCAGCGGAGCATCGGCAGTCACGATCGCCTGCTGAACCACGTCGGAGAGTCCGGCGAGTTCGCCGCGCAGGGCCTGCGCCTCATCCATGGTGATACGCCCCCGCACCTCGGCGAACCGGATCGCGAACAGGTTGAGCGCGAGGACGGCCATGACGTAGCTGCGCATGCCGGGTGCGGCCGGGAACGCAGGCGCTCCCACGTCGATGATGCTCTGCGATGCCCGGGCCAGCCGCGACTGCGCGTTCCCGGTGAGCCCGACGACGTAGCCGCCGGCCGCGGCGGCCCGCTGAGCTGCCTCGACGACCCGGGCGACCTCGCCCGAGTTCGACGTCGCGAGCAGCATCGGCGTGTGCGGGTACTCGTTGCCGTAGGAGTCGAGCAGGAACCTGCTCACGGCGAGCGACTCACCGGCGTACACGGGCACGCCGACGAACCGCCGGAACGTCTGCTCGGCGGCGAGGCCCGCGATCGCCGAGTCACCGGAACCGGTGAGCACGATGTGTCGGATCGCGTGCTGGACCGGCGTGGGGACGGACTTGCGCAGGTCATCCTCCAGGCGCCAGGTCTGCTCCTTGATCAGGGCGGGCAGGCTGGTCGCCTGATCGTGCAGGGCGTTCGGGTTGATCACAGCTGTGTTCCGTTCTGTAGGGAGTCGAGGGGTGCGAGGGCGACCTCGACCGAGCGGGCCAGCGCGCGAAAGTCGGCGCGCACCGACTCGGTCACCGGTGGCGGGCCGTACTGGGCGATGGTCAGGGCAGCGGCCGCCATCGCTGCTGCCAGCGGGGACCTCAGGTCCGTCTCCTCCTCGGTGGTGGCGGCGGGCCACGCCCCGACGAGCGCACCGCTGAACGCGTTGCCGGCTCCGGTCGGGTCGATCACGGCTCGCGCCGCGGGTCGCGCACGGGCGACGAGGGTGCGGGTGGCCACCAGTGCGCCGTCCGACCCGAGCCGCAGTGCGAGCACGCCGACGTGCTCCAGGAGCCGGGAGAGACACACGGTCAGGTCCGTGCTGCCGCACAGGTTCCGCGCCTCGGCACGGTTGAGGGAGAGGATGTCGACGTCGGCCAACCGGGCCGCCACCTCGTCGAACCGGCCCGGCGCGCACGAGTCTGCGTGGATCTCCCACAGGAGAGTGGCGCCGCTCGTCCGGGCGAGATCGGGTAGGTCCTGCCAGAGCGGGTCCTCGACCGAGGCGAACGCATAGATCCCGGACAGGTCGCCGAGTCCTTGCGGCAGCATGGCCGCGCTCGGGTCGAGGGCGACGAAGTGCGTCAGTCCGTACGCCGGTGACTCCTCGCGCTCGCCATCCGGGAAGTAGCGGATCCTGGTCCGCGGGGTGTGCTCGTCCAGGACGGTCAACGCGTCGGGGTCGACGCCTGCGGCCCGTAGGTGCGTGGCCGCCTCCGTCGGGAAGTCAGCGCCGATCCCGGAGAGCAGGGCCACCCTGCGGCCGCTGCCCATCGCCTGTCCGAGGGCGGCGTAGGCACCGGCGCCACCGAGCAGCCCCGTCAGCTCTCGTCCGTCGGCGAGCACGATGTCGTCGATGACGACGTGACCGAATGCCACCTGGCGGATGTTGTCCATCGTTCACCTCCCGGGTTGCCCATCTAGTTGTACGGACCTTAATACCTTTAGAGGTGCTCTTGTCAATACAACTTCGGTACGGGACTCTTGCGGCACGGGGCATGGCACAGTTGCCCACGGTCGGGAGCGGGTGGGGATGACTATGGCGGCGACAACGGATCGACGGTCTCCCGTTGCACGGTGGGGGCAGATCGCCCGTGACATCAGGCGGCGGATCGAGCAGCGCGAACTCGCGCCCGGAGTACAGCTTCCGAGCGAGAACGAACTGGCGGAGAACTACGGCGTCAGCCGGATCACGGTGCGGCAGGCCCTGAGTTCCCTCGCCGACGAGGGCTACATCCATCGTCGGCAGGGGTCGGGCACGTTCGTCTCGGACACCGTTCAGGTGGTCCAGCACGACCTCGCCATCGCCCAGCCCTGGCGTGACCGGCTCGCAAGTTCCGGGATGAAGGCGACATCCGTCGAGGTCCCGACCGAACACATTCGAGCGCCGCCCGTCGCGCTGTTGTTCGACCTGGACCTCGCCCATGGCGACATCGGGCCACGCTGGTTCCGCCGCCTGCAACTCGTCGACGGCAACCCGATCGGCATGTCCGATTCCTGGCTCGCACCGGGCGTCGCGCCGGGGATCGAATCCGCGCCGCTCATCGAGGGCTCACTGTCCACCACCCTGGAGAGCAGGTACGGCATCGTCGCGACGGAGGTTCACAGCTACCTCCACCCGGAGACCGCGTCGGCTGAGTTCGCGGAGGTCCTGCGCTGCCCGCAGGAGGCTCCCCTGATGGTCGTCAACGCCGTCAGCATCGACAGCGAGGGCGCGCTCATCGAGGCCTCGCGCACGGTCTGGATCGGGCAGCGCGTACGGTTCCATCACCAGCACGGCGACCAGACCCGGAACCCGCACTGAGCGGGCGGCGTCACGAGGTCCGGCTCGAGAGGGTGCCCTCGATCTGCAGGTGCAAGCTCGGCGGCTCCGACCCCAGTCCGCGAGCGCAGTGAAAGTATGTGACCATGACCGACGCTCTGAGCGATCGCGACCGACGCCTTGGCAACGTGGTGCAAGCCCGAACGATCGAGGATTACGGGCAGCGATTCCAGGACCACTTCGCCCTGTCCCGCGATCAGGACGGGGTGCTGGTGATCCGGGTACACACGGCCGGGGGCACCGCGGTCTGGTCACGCGGCCTCCTCAACGCCTGGAGCCTGCTGCTCGCCGAGGTGGGTGCCGACCGCAAGAACGAAGTGGTCGTCATCACCGGGACGGGTGAAGCGTGGATCGGCGGCTTCCAGCCGGAGTCGTTCAGCACGCCCACCTCGCAATGGCACAGCGACGAGCTGGACGCGCAGTACGCCGACGGCGTCCGCATGCTCGAACGACTCGTGATGGATCTCGAGGTCCCCACGATCGCGGTGCTGAACGGTCCAGGTCCTCGGCAGGAGATCGCATTGCTGTGTGACGTGACGCTCTGCTCTCCGACGGTGACGATCGGGGACGGCAACTTTGCTGCCCGATCCGTGCCCGGTGACGGCATGTTCCTCGTGCTCAGCGAGCTCATTGGCCCGAAGCGGGCGGCATATCTGGCCTACACCGGCGCGAGGCTGACTGCCGACCAGGCAATGGCTGCCGGGGTGGTGAACGAGATCCTTCCCGGCGACCAACTCCTGCCCCGAGCCCTCGAGATCGCGGCGCAGATTCTCGACAAGCCTCGCTCGGCGCGGCGGCTGACCCACGGCATCGTGACCCGATCGTGGCAGCGGGCCGTCGTGCAGGGACTCCGGGAGAGTTACGCACAACAGATGCTGTCGATGACCCGCTGAACCTGCAGGCCGCGCCCGACGGCGGCAGGCGAGTTCCGCCGTCGGGCTCAGTCGGTCCCGACGGCCACGAGCGCGGCGTCGCTCCGGTGCCGTTGCGGGCTCACTCCGCGGACCCGCTTGAACGCGGAACTGAACGCGAACGAGCTCCCATAGCCGACCCGCCGGGAGACCGAAGCCACGGTGGCGTCCGGCTCGCGGAGCAGGTCCGCCGCCATGGTCAGCCGCCAGTCGGTGAGGTAGGCCATCGGCGCCTGCCCGACGAGCTGGGTGAACCGGCGGGCGAACGCGGCCCGGGAGACGCCGCACTCGGCAGCCAGCCCGGCGACGGTCCAGGGGTGGCCGGGGTTGTTGTGGAGCAGGCGCAGGGCATGTCCGACCATCGGATCGGCACTCGCGGAGTACCAGGCGGGCGGCTGCGCCTCCGGGCGGCTCAACCAGTTCCGCAGCACCGCGATCAGGAGCAGGTCGAGCATCCGGTCGAGCACCACGTCCTGACCGACGTCGTCCTTGACGATCTCCTCACGGATGAGCCGCACCAGGGTGGTGGGTGCGGCCGGATCCCCCGCCGGGATGACGATCACGGTGGGCAGCACGTCGAGCAGCCGCCGGCTCACCTCGCCCTCCACGCCGTACGCCCCGGTGATCACCTCGGTCGGGGCATCGGCGTCGTTGCCCCAGGTGCGCACACCGAGGTACATCTCCTCCTCGAGGGAGCGACCGTCAGGTGCGGTGCAGTGCTGGCCCGGGTTGATGTAGACCCCGATCGGCGCGTCCGGCGGCTCGGCCACGGTGTACGGGTCCGGGCCGCGCACGAGGGCCACGTCGCCCGCCGTCAACCGGACCGGTTCGCCGGCGTCGGGACGGATCCACGTGGTGCCCTTGGTCATCACGACGACGGTGAGCGGCGCCTCATCCCGGATCCGGATCGCCCACGGCGGCGCCATCAACGAGCGCATCAGGAAGGCGCCACGCGCTCGAGGGCCGTCGAGGAGTCCGGTGAGTGCATCCACAACCTCAGTGTGTAGACGCCCGCGTATGAAATCAAGAGCCTGAACTATGGATCGTCTCAGGCGGGCCCTGTTGAGTGGAGCCATGACAACCACCACGAACGATCTGACCCTCGTCCTCGGCGCCACCGGCAAGACCGGCAGCCGAGTTGCCAAGCGGCTCACCGCCGTCGGGCATCCCGTACGCCTCGGCTCCCGATCGGCCGAGCCGCCGTTCGACTGGGAGGCCCCCTCCACCTGGGCCGACGCCCTCGACGGCGTGAGCGCCGTCTACATCGCCTACGTGCCCGACCTCGCCCTGCCGGGCGCCGACGACGTGATCGGCGCCTTCGCCGAGCAGGCGGTCGCCGCCGGCGTGCACCGCCTGGTGCTGCTCTCCGGCCGCGGGGAGACGGCTGCGGAGCAGGCCGAGGAGCGGGTGCGGGCCTCGGGCGCCGACTGGACGATCCTGCGCGCGAGCTGGTTCAACCAGAACTTCAGTGAGAGCTTCCTGCTGCCGGCCGTGCTCAGCGGCGTGTTCGCGGCACCCGGGCCGGGCGCGCCGGAACCGTTCACCGACGTCGAGGACATCGCCGAGGTGGCCGCGACCGTGCTCACCGAGGACGGCCACGCAGGCAGGGTGTACGAGCTCTCCGGCCCACGCTCGCTCACGTTCGCGGACGCGATGGCGGAGATCTCGGCCGCGAGTGGCCTCGAGGTGCGCCACCAGGAGATCCCGGCCGAGGAGTTCCGCGCCGGGCTCACGGCCGAGGGCACCCCGCCAGACCTCGTGGACCTCTTCATGTACCTGTTCACCGAGGTCCTCGACGGGCGCAACTCGATCCCGGCCGACGGTGTCCAGCAGGTCCTCGGACGTCCGGCCCGGGACTTCTCCGACTGGGCGCGCGAGGCTGCCGCGAGCGGGGCGTGGGACCGCGTGCCCGCGCCGGTGCGCTGATGCTTGCCACCCTCAGCCTCGCCGCGGCCACGGTCGCGATGGGCCTCGCGGCGGGGCTGTTCTACACGTTCTCCGTGGCCGTGATGCCCGGGATGGCACGCGCGCGTGACGCGGCGTTCGTCGAGGTGATGCATCACATCAACACCGCGATCCTGAACCCGAGGTTCGCGCTCGCGTTCGGAGGGGCGATCGTGCTGTCCGTCCTCGCGCTGATCGCGCACCTGGTCGGCGACGCCTCCACCGCGGCCGTACCGTGGATCGGCGCCGCCGTGGCGTGCTACCTGGCCTGCCTGATCATCACCGGCCGCGTGAACATCCCATTGAACAACGCGATCGACCGGGCCGGCCCCACCCCGGCCGACCCGGCCGGGGTGCGAGCCGCCTTCGAGGCGCGGTGGGTCCGGTGGAACCACGCGCGCACTGCCACGTCGACGGCGGCGCTCGCCTGCCTGGTCGTGGCTCTGGTGGTCGGTTGACCGGTATCGCTCAGTGCGCACTCCAGGAGGACAGGCCGGGTTCGGTGGGCAGCGGGTAGCAGCCGTCGGTCAGGGTGACCGATCCGTCCGCCGGCAGCAGCCCGCTCTCGACGTAGATCGTGTTCGGCAGCGCCGCGAGGACGTGGATGTGTGCACCCCCGCCGTGCGAGGCGTACGGGATGCCGAACCCGGCCGCCATCAGTCCGATCTCGTAGCAGTCGGTGAGCCCGCCGGCCCGGCGCAGGTCCGGCTGGACCACGCCGACGCCGCCACCGACGAACAGGTCCCGGAACTGTTCCTGCCCGTAGCGGTTCTCCCCGGTGGCGATCGGGATGTCCAGCTTCTCGGCCAGCCGGACGTGCGCCGCCGTGTCCGCGGCTCGCAGCGGTTCCTCGAACCACCGGCAGCCGAGGTCGGAGTACGCGCGCCCCCGCCGGATCGCCTCGGCGAGGTCGAACGCCTGGTTGGCGTCGACCATCAGCGGGACCCCGTCGCCGATCACTGCACGGACCGCCCCGATCCGTTCGAGGTCCTCGGCGAGGGGGCCACCGCCCACCTTCATCTTCACGCCCTGGAAGCCCTGTTCCATGGCCCTGGCGCAGACGTCCTGCAGCTGCGGAACGTCCAGCTCGAGCCACCCCACCATCGCGTAGGTGGGGATCGCCGTCCGGTTGGCACCCAGTAGCTTCCAGACCGGCACCCCGAGTGACTTGCCGAGCAGGTCCCAGAGGGCCTGATCGATCGCGGAGATGCCGAAGGTCGACAGGCCCGCCGTGCCCTGATAGTCGGTCAGGGTCCGGAGCTGGTCGCGGATGTGCCGGATCATGGTGGCGTCCTGGCCGATGATCGCCGGGCCGAGCTGCTCGGTGACCAGGGCACCGAGCAGCGGGGGTGAGCTGGCGACGCGACCGAAGTAGGTGCTGCTCGTGCCGCTGATGCCGGCGTCCGTCTCGACCGTCACGTCGCAGCGGCCGTTGCGATCCAGCAGCTGGATCGCGTCCCGGATCGCGTGCTGCTTGGGTTCGGAGGTGACCTGGACGGTGACCTTGGTGATCTTCATGCTCAACCCTGCCCGGCCAGGATCGCCTCGACCTCGGCCCGGATCCCACCGAGCGCGTCGGCAGCACTCTGGCGGCCGCTCCAGATCTCATCGAGGACGGGCCGGTAGACCGTACGCGCCCGCTCGATATACAGCCCGAAGTTCTCGTTGACGGCGTTCGCGAGGGCCTGGCTGACCATCGCGAGGTTCTGGGGTGCCTGATCGTCGGCGACGAACAGCTCGGCGGAACTGGTGGCCACGGGCACGAACCCGCGCGACTCGGCGAAGAGCTCGGCGGCCTCGGGGCCGACGCAGTACTTCAGGAAGTCCCAGGCGGCATCGGGATCCGGCGACTCGGACGGCACGGCCAGGACCGTCATGGTGTTCACGGTCTGCCGGGTCGCCTGCTGCGGCGGCGGGAAGATGTCCCAGTTCACCTCTGCGTTCTCGCGCAGGTACGGGATCGAGCTGGTGAGCCCGAGGAGCATCGCGACCTGTCCGGTCCCGAACAGGGACTGGGCCCAGTTCGGGGTGGACTTCCCGGTGCTGACCGTACCGAAGTCCGGGTGGACGCCGTGCACGAGCGCCAGGTCGGCGACCCACTGCAGTGCGTCCGTGCTGCCCTCGTCGGCGAGCGTGAACGACTGGGCGTCCTCGGAGTAGATGCCGGTCGTGCCGTTGTTGACGGGCCAGACGGTCTCCAGGGCGGTGTCGTGGAAGAGCAGCGCACCCCAGCGTTCACCGCCCGGCTTGGTGAGTTTCGTGGCCGCATCGAGGAAGTCGTCCCAGGTCCACCCGTCGGCGTCCCAGTCGGTCGGCGGGAGCGGCACGCCCGCCTCCTCGAAGGCGTCCACGTTGCAGTAGATGACCCCCGGGTTCGTCAGGATCGGCCAGGCCGCGTGCGCGCCGTCGGCCTGCTTGGCGAAGTTGAACGCCACCGGGTAGAAATCGTCCGCCTCGATCGAGTCCTGCTCGAGATAGGGGGTGAGATCGAGCAGCGAGCCCTCGCTGTAGTACGCCTGCACGAAGTCGTCGTTGATGCGGATGACGTCCGGGTGGGCGCCGGACGAGAGCACGGTGCGAAGTTTCGTCTCGTAATCGCCACCACCCGGCACCGACTGCACGTCGATCTCCCGGGAGGCCTGTTCCGCCCAGTTCTGGGCGACCTGGTACAGCGGGGTGTCGGAGGTAGCGTCCCAGCTCATGAAGGCGAAGGTCCCGCTCGACCCCGAGCCGGAGCCGCCACCACCGCCCCCACAGCCGGCGAGTGGGCCACCGATGAGGGCCGCGCCGGAGGCCACTCCCAGGGTCTTGAGCAATGATCGTCGTGAGACCTGATCTACCGCCATTGGTTCGTCCTGTCCTTGTGTGCTGAGCCGTGTTGATGGGCCGGCCGAGGAATCGAGCCGGTGAGCCGGAGTCGCTGCGATGCGGCGCTCCGAATGAAGGATTCGCCGTCAGTTGCTGCGCAACCGCGCCACGGCGTCCTCGTCGAGTTCGACCCCGAGACCGGGCAGGTCCCACGGGGTGATGACGCCATCGACCGGGACGAGGGGGTTGGTCCAGATCGGGACGTCGTCGAGCACCGGGTTGTGCTCGATGTTGTACTCCTGCGGGTACACGCACGAGGGCGTGCTCACCCACAGGTGCGCATGTGCCGAAGTGCCGATCGTCTGCTGGGTGTTGTGCACCGTGATCGGCTTCGTGTGGACGTCCGCGAGCACGGCGATCTTGCGGAACTCGGTGATGCCGCCGCACTTGATGACGTCGGGTTGCAGGATGTCGACCCGGCCCTGGGTGATCAGGTCGCGGAACTGCCAGCTCGTGTACTCCTGCTCGCCCGCCGCGATGGGGATGTCGACGGCGTCCGCGAGCCGGGCGTAGGCGGCGTAGTCGTGCGCGGCGAGAGGTTCCTCGAAGTGCCAGACGCCGTACGCCTCGAGTTCACGCGCGATCCGGATCGCGGTGTGCTCGTAGTAGGCGTTGTTGACGTCGACGAGGATCGGGAAGTCGTCACCGACTGCGGCGCGGACCGCGGCGACGGTGGCGATCGTCTGGTCGAAGCCGTCGTCATGCATCCACGGGGTCGAGGAGTGGATCTTGTAGCCGTGATAGCCCTGCTCCTGGAACGACACCGCCCGCTCGGCCTCCTCCTGCGGACTCATGCTGCGTGACATCGAGCTCGCGTAGACCTTCATACCGGCGCGGTACTTGCCGCCGGTGAGCGCGTAGACGGGGAGGTTCGCGGCCTTGCCGAGGAGATCCCACAGTGCGATGTCGATGCCGGCGATCGCCTCGAGCTGGGCACCCATCGGTCCGAGCTTGTAGGGCTTGGTGTACATCCGGCGCCAGAGCCGCTCGATGTCCCCCGGGTCCTCACCCACGAGTAGCGGTGCCAGGGCGTGCTCGACGATCGCGTGCGTGACCGCCGCCTTCATCGGGCTGATCTCACCGATACCGGTGAGCCCTTCGTCGGTGTGGACCTTCACGATATGGAACTGCTCGAGCAGGATGATGGACTCGACCTGTGTGATGCGCATGAATCGGGGACCTAACCTTTCAGACCGGACATGGTGATGCCCTGAACGAAATACCGTTGGGCGAGGAAGAAGAGGATGAGCGGCGGAATGATCGTGAGCGTGGCCGCCGCCATCATGAGATTCGTCTGGGTGAAGAACTCGCCCTGGAAGAGCACGAGTGCGATGGGCATGGTCTGCAGTCGGGTGGAGTTCAGGAAGATCAACGGCCCGAACAGGTCGTTCCAGGACGCCATGAAGGTCAGGGCGCCGACGGCGGCCAGGGCGGGCTTGACCTGCGGCAGCATGATCCGCCAGAACGTCCCGAACACGGACGCCCCGTCCAGCTTCGCCGCCTCCTCCAACTCCCTCGGCACGCCACGGAACGACTGCCGCAGCAGGAATGTCCCGAACACCGGTGTCAGCACATTGGGGACCCAGAGCGGGAAGTGTGTGTCGATCCAGCCGATCTCCCGGAAGAGCATGTACTGCGGGATCAGGTACACCATGCTCGGAATCATCGCCGTCGCCAACAACAGCGCGAACGCGACGTTCTTTCCCACGAAGTTCAGGCGAGCGAACCCGTAGCCGGCCAGCGACGCGAAGAAGAGCAGTCCGGTCACGTTGAGCGCCGCGAGCTTCACGCTGTTCAGGAAGAACGGCAGGAGACCGTCTGCGGCAGCCGCATAGTTCTCCCACTGGAAGACGGACGGGATGAACGTGGGCGGCGAGGCAAGCACCTCGTTCTCGGGCTTCAGCGACGCGCTCACCATCCACAGCAGCGGCATCGCGAAGACGCCCGCCAGGACGATCAGCGTGATCATGACCGCGGTCCGCCGTCCGATGCCGCGCGGGCGACGCCGTCGGGCGGGTGCTGCCCGGGGACCCTCGACTCCATCGGCGGTGCTCACCACACGTCCCTGTGGCGCTCGGGCCACGACGCGTTCAGCTGTCATAGTGCACCCACCGCTTCTCCATCTTCCATTGGAAGACGGTCACCAGGCCGACGATCAGGAACAGGACCCAGCCCATCGCGGAGGCGTAGCCGAGACGCCCCTGTGCGAAAGCCACCTGATAGATCTCGAAGATCAGGACCGACGTCGCATTGTTCGGCCCGCCGGACGTCATCACGTAGATGATGCCGAAGACCTGGAACGACGAGATGAACTGCATGATGGTCAGGAAGAAGATGCTCGGGGTCAGCAGCGGGAAGGTGACTCGCCAGAATCGAAGCCAGTTGGAAGCGCCGTCGACGGTGGCGGCCTCCAGGAGCGACTTGTCGATGGACTGCAGTCCGGCGAGCAGGATCACCATCGGGTAACCGACGCCCTGCCACAGGGCCACGATGATCACCGCGATCAGGGCCGTGCTGGGGTCGGAGAGCCACGCCGGACCGGTGATCCCGACTCCGCGCAGGGTCGAGTTGATCAGGCCGTTGTTCGGCTCGTACAGCCAGAACCAGACGAACCCGATGGCCACGACATTGGTGATCGCCGGGGAGTAGTACAGGGTCCGGAACACGCCGACACCGCGGATCCGCTGATTGCACAGAACGGCCAGCGCGAGTCCGATCGCGATCGAGAGGACAACCATCGCGACGGTGAAGATCGCCGTGTTCAGCAGCGTCGAGTAGAAGCGGGTGTCGGTCGTGAACAGTGCGACGAAGTTCCCGAGACCGAGGAAGTCCGGCTCGTTCAGGCCGGTCCAGTTCGTCATCGAGACGCCGAGTGAGGCGATAACCGGAACGATCTGGAACGCGAGCACTCCGAAGATCACCGGACCGACGAACATCCAGCCCGCGAGATTCTGGCGTCGCGGCTTCTCCTTGCGGCTCCTGGCCGGCGCGACATCCGGCGCGGATGCCGAGACCTGCGTGTTCGCCACTGGCTCTCATCTCCCTCGAGAGGTCCGCGGCCGGGGGTACGACCGTCGGACATCGGGCTACGTCCTCGTCCCGATGGGCTCCGACGATCGCGCGGAAGCCGAGGGGCATCAAGCGGTCGTCCCGCTATGCCGGACGACCGGGCCTCGATCCGAGCACACGGGAGATCGCCATCGCCGTCATCCGGACCGCGGATGCGTAGCGTTGGGCCTGGGACAACGCGGTCGCACCGGTCACCGAGATGGCTCCGACCAGGTGATTGCCCATCCCGAAGATCGGTGCTGCCACACAGAACAGGCCGGGCTGCGACTCCTCGACGTCGTAGGCGACCTTGGTCTCGCGCACCCTCGCCAGTTCTCGGCGCAGCGCGGTGGGGTCGGTGATCGTCTTTGGCGAGAGCCTCGTCAGGGGCGCGCTCAACACCGACTCCACGAAGTCGTGGTCGCTGAAGCCGAGGATCGCCTTGCCGAGCCCGGTGCAGTGCAGCGGCAGCCGGCCCCCGAGGCGCGAGTGCGGAACCAGCAGGTCACGGCGGGAGATCTTCTCGAGGTAGATGATCTCGTGCTTGTCCCGGACGGCCAGGTTGCAGGTCAGGCCGGTCACCTCGTTGAGGTTGTGCGCATACGGGAGCGCCACCTCGCGCAGGGTCCGCTGGGCGGGCACCAGGTGCCCGAGCTCGAACATGCGCACCCCGAGCCGGTATCCGTTCCTGCCACGCTCGAGGGCGCCCCACTCCACTAGGTCGGTCACCAGCCGATGGGCCGTGGACTTCGGGATTCCCGAGGTCCGGGCCATCTCGCTGATGCTGATCTCGAAGTCGGTCACCGAGAAGAGGTTGAGCAGGGACAAGCCCTTGATGAGCGAAGAGCTCGCGTCCTGCTGTTCGGGACGGGTCATAGCCGCTTCCTTCCGTGATGGTCATCATCGGTCCAGACGTGACCGAGGAGGATACCTATGACGACGAACAGCGTCGGCACCGACGTGGCCGTGAGCGCAGATCGTCTGCACGACGCCGTGGTCCAGATCCTTGTTGGTGAGGGTGCCACCCTCGCCGACGCCGCTCAACAGGCGGAAGTGCTCGTCGAGGGCGATCTCCGCGGCCACCCCTCGCACGGGGTGCGGCGGCTCGCCGTGCTGGTCGGCCGCATGCGCAACGGGCTCATCCGGACCGGCGTAGCGCCACGCACGACGTGGATCAGCGACGCGTTCCTGAGCGTCGACGGCGATCGGGGCTTCGGTCCCGTGGTGGCGGGGGTGGCCATCGAGGCAATCACCCGACGGGCCGCCGAGAGCGGCATCGCCCTGGCTGCGGTGCACAACGCCAATCACATGGGCATGCTCGCCCCGTACGTGGAACGCATCGCCGCGGTCGGTCAGATCGGCATCGCCCTGACGACCAGCGAAGCGCTCGTCCACCCCTGGGGCAGCGCACGGCCGATGGTCGGCACCAATCCGGTGGGCATCGCGGTGCCGACCGAGAGCGAGCCGCTCGTCCTCGACATGTCGACCGCCGCGGTCTCGATGGGCAAGGTCCTCGACCACGTCGCCACCTCGCAGCCGATCCCACTCGGGTGGGCGGTCGATCGTCACGGGAGACCGGTCACGGATCCCGTCGAGGCATCCGACGGGGCTCTCTCGCCGTTCGGCGGCCCGAAGGGATACGCCCTCGGGATCGCCCTGGAGGTACTCGTGGGCACGGTCACCGGGACGGCGTTCGGCCCTCGGAAGCAGGGCACGCTGGACGTCGAACACGTCGCCACGAAGGGCGACATCTTCGTCGCGATCTCACTCGACCGCATCGGAGGACTCCCCCACCTCAGCCTCGTGGAGGCCTACCTCCAGGACGTCCGCGCCAGCGGGACCGGCCCGGACCCGGTCACGGTGCCGGGCGATCGGGCGAGGGCGACCCGGGCCGAGCGACTGGCCAACGGCATCCCGATCAACCCCCAGGTCTGGCAAGAGGTCGAACAACTCCTCGAGGAGCACGGCGCATGACGCACACCCTGACACACTCCGACGGGTTCGGGCTGCTGCGGCTGCCGACCCGGATCCACTTCGGGAACGGCGCCGCGTCGCAGATCGCGCCCCTTGCGCGAGAACTCGGCCGGCGGGTGTTCGTGTGCTGCGACCCGTTCCTGGCCGATACGCCGCAGTTCGAGCGGACCTGCGCGGAGCTGCGGAGCGCCGGAGCGGTCCTGCAGATCTGGACCGAGGTGGAGCCCGAGCTCCCGGTCGACTCGGTGCACCGTGCCGCGGACGCGGCCTCGGTCTGGGCTCCCGACCTGGTCATCGGCTTCGGGGGCGGAAGCGCGCTCGATCTGACGAAGCTGGTGGCACTGCTGAGCAGTCACGGGGGTCGGCTCAGCGACTACTACGGCGAGAACGCCGTCCCGGGACCCATCACGCCGATGATCGCCGTGCCGACCACGGCCGGTACGGGATCGGAGGTGACCCCGGTGGCCGTCGTCACCGATCCCGGCCGGGACCTCAAGGTCGGGATCTCGAGCCCCCATCTGATCCCGCGGTTCGCCGTGGTCGATCCGACCCTGACCCGCGGTGCGCCGACCGCGGTCACGGCATACGCCGGCGTCGACGCGTTCGTGCACGCGATCGAGTCCTACACCGCAGAGGTCAGGGCTCCCGAGTGGACCGAACAGCTGCCGGTGTTCGTGGGTCAGAACCGACTGGCGGGCCTGCTCGCCGAGGAGGCGATCACCGTCATCGCGGCGAACCTGGTCCGCGCGGTGGCGGACCCCGATGACGAGGCCGCGCGAACCGAGATGGCCTACGGCAGTCTGCTCGCCGGGATGGCCTTCGGGAGCGCCGGAACCCACCTGTCACACGCGATCCAGTACCCGATCGGGGCGCTCACCAAGACCCCGCACGGCCTCGGCACCGGCCTGCTGCTGCCGTATGTGCTGCGTGGCTGCCGACCGGACATCGATCCGGCACTGCGCCGGATCGGTACGCTCCTCGGCGTCGCCGAGACCGGCTCCGACCCGGCTCTCGATGCGATCCGCCGGATCGAGCAGATCGTCGCCGACATCGGGATTCCGGCGAGCCTCGCCGAACTCGGAGTCCGTGCCGAGGATCTTCCGGACATCTCGGCACGAGCGGCAGGCATCAGCAGACTCGCGGGGAACGTGGCGGCTGCCAAGCCGATCGAACGGATCCCCGGAATCGTCACCGCCGCCTGGCGCGGCGACCACACCTGAGCGGGAGCGCACCCATGACCTACCTGAACGATCTCTTCATCGACGGTACGTGGCGGCCCGGAACGGAGGACCGCCGCTTTCCCGTCATCGACCCGGCCGATGGCACCGAGCTGGCCACGTTCGCGGTCGCCACCCCCGGCGACTGCCTCGACGCCGTGGCCGCGGCGGAGCGCGCGCTGCCGGCGTGGTCCGCCACCCCGCCACGCGAACGATCGGAACTGCTGCGGCGCTGCTACGAGATCCTGGCGGCGGAGGAGCTGACGATGACCGACATCATCGTCAGCGAGAACGGCAAGGCCCATGCCGACGCGCTGGCGGAGGCACGCTACGCACGGGAGTTCTTCCGCTGGTTCGCCGAGGAGGCCGTCCGCATCGGCGGCGACTTCCGGCTGTCGCCGGCCGGGGACAAGCGCATCACCGTCACCCGCCAGCCGATCGGTGTCAGCGTGCTGGTCACGCCGTGGAATTTCCCGGCCGCGATGGCCACCCGGAAGATCGCGCCGGCCCTCGCCGCCGGCTGCACCGTGGTGCTGAAGCCCGCCTCCGAGACGCCGCTGACCGCGGCCTACGTGATCGGCGTCCTCGAGCGGGCGGGCGCGCCGTCGGGCGTCGTCAATCTGGTGACCCCCGCGCCCACCGCACCGGCCGTCCGCGCGATGCTGCACCATCCGGCCGTGCGCAAGCTCTCCTTCACCGGCTCGACCGAGGTGGGCCGGCTGCTGCTGCACGAGGCGGCCGACAACGTGATCAGCTCCTCGATGGAACTCGGTGGGAACGCACCGTTCGTCGTGCTCGAGGGAGCCGACGTCGCGGACTCCGTGGCCGGGGCGATGGTCGCGAAGATGCGCAACGGCGGTTCCGCCTGCACGGCAGCGAACCGGTTCTACGTGCACACCAGCCTGCTCGAGGAGTTCTCGACCGAGCTGACGGCGGCCATGTCCCGCGTTCGTACCGGTCCGGGCCATGACCCGGAGAACGACCTGGGCGCCCTGGTCTCGGTGGCCGAGCGGGACAAGGTCGCCGCACTCGTCGACACCGCTGTCGACGGCGGAGCCCGAGTCGTGCTCGGTGGTGCCGCCAGCGGTGCCGGTGCGTTCTACCCGCCGACGGTCCTGGCCGACGTCACCCACGGCAGCGAGATCACCCGCACCGAGATCTTCGGACCTGTGGTCACGCTGATCGGCTTCGACGATCCGGCCGACGCGGTCCGGATGGCCAACGACACCATCTACGGGCTGATCGCCTACGTCTACGGCCCACCCGGTGACGCCATGACGGTCGCCCTCGCCATCGACGCCGGCATGGTCGGCGTCAACCGTGCCGTGCTCAGCGATCCCGCCGCGCCGTTCGGTGGCATGAAGCAGTCCGGTCTCGGGCGGGAGGGCAGCGCGGAGGGGATCGAGGAGTTCCTCGAGGAGAAGTACATCGGGTCGCCCGTCTGACGAACACGGGTCCCTTGGCAGCACGCCGTCCGCGATACCGTCCGATCATGAGCAACGGGCACGTGTTCGTCGTCCAGGGACGGATGGAGAACCTTGACAGCGACGCGGTGATCGTCGCCACCGACCTGTCGTTCAGTGTGGGCGGTCACTGGGCACCGACGCTCGGACTACCCGGCGCCGGGTTCGACGAAGCCGTCAGAGCCCTGCAGCCGGACGGATGGCGTGCGCGACGGTGGGGCCGCGCCACCGCGGCCGGCACCGCCGAGCCGCCGAAGCCGACGTGGTTCATGGACGTCGCGTATTACTTCTCCCGTTCGTTGACCGAGGACCTCGACGGCGTGATGGCCCGTCTGCGTCTGGTGCTGGCCGAGGTGAAAGAGCTCAGGGCCGGGCAGGGCAGGTCCCACGTGCTCGTCTCGATGCCACTGCTCGGCACCGGGCACGGCGGGTTCGGCCCGATCCGCGGTCAGGTCATCGACACCCAGTTACGGGTCTGTCGCGAGGAGTCCGCCGCTCTCGGCATCGACATCGTGATCATCGCGAACTCCACTTCCGACTACACCGCACTCCAGGAGCGCCGGCGGGAACTCGGCTCCGAGGACGTGGCACTGACTCCAGAGCTGCGTGCGGCCGCGGAACAACTCGCCGCCGTCGCGCGATCCGGGGACCTGGCGCTGTTCCTGGGCGCCGGCGTGAGCATCGGGGCGGGGCTGCCATCGTGGAGCAGTCTGCTCGGCAATCTCGCGGAGGGAAAAGACGTCGATCTGACGCAGCTCTCGTCGACCCTCGACCGGGCCGAGCTCCTGCGGATCAAGTACGGCGCCGACTTCGGCAGTGCCATCGCGGCCCAGGTCACCAGCCAACGCCGCTACGCGATGACCCACGCGATCCTCGCCGCGCTCGGGTGCCGCCAGGTCGTCACCACGAACTACGACCGGCTGTACGAACTCGCGGCCGGTGACCTCCAGGCGAACGTGGGGGTCGCCGTCCTACCTTTCGACCGGGCCCAGCAGGACCGGCCCTGGGTGCTGAAGATGCACGGGGATGCCGAGCGGCCCGAGACCATCGTGCTCACCCGGAGCGACTTCGTCAGTTATAACGCCACCTCCGGGCCGATGGGCTCGCTCGTCCAGTCGCTGATGGTGACCCGTCACCTCCTGGTCGTCGGAGCCTCGATGACGGACGACAACTTCCTCCGGCTGACGCACGAGGTGCTCGCGTTCCGCGAGGCGGGCTCCATGTCGCCCGAGGACAAGGAGCGACCGCTCGGAACCGTCCTTCCGCTGAAGCCCGAGCCTGCCCAGGCCGAGCTCTGGTCCGGGCGGTTCGACTACGTGCCGGTGTCGGCGGCGGACGATCCGGAGGAGTCCCGCGCGCGGTCGCTGACCATCTTCCTCGACCACATCGCCCTGCTCGCGGCTGGGAACAGCCACCTGCTCGACGAGCGGTACGAGGCGCTGCTCGAGGATCGGGAGGCAGACCTGGTGGTCCAAGCCCGTGAACTCCATGACTCGCTCACGTCGATGACGGACCGACCCAGGCGCTGGGACCCCGTCGTCGAGTTGCTCGGTTCGCTCGGGGCCCGACCGCGACCCTCAGGAGGCCCCTCGGACCGATGAACCGCTCCGCGCCTTCGAGTGCCGGTGCGTTCGGCGTGGACCCACCGTGTCACCATCGCGCCAGGAGCCAGGACGTCATCGGGATGACCGCAGGACCTCTCGGGTTCGTTCCAGCACCGCATTGAGTACCCGGCCCGTCGTCGCGACGTCCTCGGCGTCGAGCGAGTCCCAGATCGGCCCGGTCACCTGCGCGATGCGGTTGCCGATGACAGCGACGAGGTCATCCCCGGCCTCCGTGAGCCGCTGCCCGGTCAGGAGCCCCCGCAGCGCGAGCTCCGAGACCAGGGACGACGGGTCCGGGAACTGCGTCCTGTCGGCGAGATGGTCCTCGAAGCTGCCGGTCCCGTCGAACTGTGAGGTGAGCCGGAGGGTCACCCACTGCGCCTCGGTGAGCTCGTGCGTGGCAATAATGGTGCGTAGGACCGCGTTGAGTGCCTTCTCGGTCTGGCCGATGAGCTGAGGGCCGAAGGGGATCGTGGTCTCTCCGAATCTGGTCGGCACTGGGCTCACGCCCGCGGCGAGGGGAGGTTCTGGCGTAGCCGGCGCAGCATCCGCCCGTCCTCGAAGCCGACCTCGCGCGCGGCCGCCTCGGCAGTGGCCCCGTGTGCGATCAGGTGTTCGGCACGTTCACGGCGTAGCGACTGCTGGTACCTCAAGGGGGTCAGCCCGGTCGCTCTGGTGAACGCCCTGGTGAGGGTTCGCGGGCTCGAGCGGGCGATCTCGGCGAGGTTCGTCAGCGGCAGCTCGCGATCGAACTGTTCGTCGATCACGTCCTGCACGCGATGGACGAGGTCGTCGACGTGTGAGCGGTAGCGAAGCAAGGCACTCAGCTGCGGCGCCTCGCCGTTGCGGCGGGCGAACACGACCATGTCCCGGGCGACCTGCGCGGCCACGGCCGGCCCGTGGCGGCTCGCCAGGAGGTGCAGCGCCATGTCGATGCCGCTCGCGATGCCCGCGGACGTCATGACGCCGCCATCCTGCGTGAACAGCACGTCCGGTGCCACGGCAGCACGGGGGTACCGCCGCTGCAGCTCCTGTTGGATGTCGTGGTGCGTCGTGCAGCGTCTGCCGTCCAGGAGGCCCGCCCGACCGAGCGCGAACGCTCCCGAGCAGACACTCGCCACCGTGCCGCCGGCCGTGTGATGATCACGCAGGCGCTGCAGGGTGGTCTCACCGAACGCGCCCGAGCCGGCTTCGAGTGGGGACCGCCATCCAGGCACCACGATGAGGTCGTCGCGACCCAGTTGCGGCCAGTCGAGCGAGGCCTCCAGCGGCAGTCCTTGTCCCGACGGGATCCGCTGCTGCTCCGCGACATAGCTCAGGTGGTAGGTGGCGCCGGCCGTGGCGGCCGTCGAGAACACCTGCGCCGGACCGGCGAGATCGAGCAGGATCACCCCGGGTGCGAGCAGGAAGACGACCTGGGTCACACCACGGCCGATACGCTCAGCCGCTGCGCCGTGGTCACGATGGAGGCGAAGCCCCGACCGCCGAGAACGCTCTCCGTGCGACGCATCAGGTCCTCGCCGGAGACGGCGGAGTACCCCTCTCCCGCCGTGATCCCGGAGGTCGTCGTAGCATCGGCCACGAACACGACCTCGAAGCCGAGGTCGCTCGCCACCCGAGCGGTCGTCTCGCAGCACTGCTCGGTGCGGATCCCGCAGATCACCACTCGGCGGATGCCTCGCAACATCAGCTGCTGGTGCAGATTCGTCGTGGTGAAGGCGTTGATGGAGGTCTTGACCACCTGAAGATCAGTGTCGTGGGGCTCGAGTTCGGCGACGACCCGGACGAAACCGAGGGCCGGGTCGAAAGCGCCGCCGGTCTCCGGCTCGGCGTGCGTCACCCACACGATCAGGTCACCGGCCGCGCGGGCGTGCCCCACCAGCGCGGCGATGTTGTCCAGGACCCGGGGGTTCGCCGTCGTCGCCCAGTCCTTCGATCGCTGCCGGAAGGACTCCTGCGCATCGACCACGAGTAGTGCGGTGCCGGTTGGGTGCGTCATACAGCCATCCTGTGGTGCGAGCCGGGAACAGGCAAGGCATCATGGCGCCAACGAGCGGAACGATCCGGTCACCAGGCGTTGGGCACGTTAGCCTCGAACCATGGTCCCGGAACGGCGCAAGCAGATCGCCTTCGGCCTGCTGCCCATCGTCGTAGCCCTGGTCCTGCTGATCCTGGGCGACGGGAGCCCTTGGCTCATCGGTGCCGTGGTGGTGGCCGGGCTGCTCCTGATCGCACTGCTCGCCCGACGCGGGCGGCACACCCCGTGGCGGGCCGCCGCGCAGCGCCTCGGCACCGGCGGCGCGGTCGTCTTCTGGAAACCCGGGTGCGTCTACTGCGAGCGCCTGCTCCACGAACTGCGCGGCGACGACCGGATCACCTGGGTGAACGTGTGGGCGGACCGGCAGGCGAACACCGAGGTCCGCCGGCTCAACAACGGTGACGAACTGACGCCGACGGTGCTGATCGGCGATCAGGTGCTGCGCAACCCCAGCGCCGATCAGTTGCGGGCCCGGCTCACCGGAACGGCCACGGACGGCGCCTGATCGGGCCGCGTCAGACCCGGGCTTCCTCGGCCTCGATACCGGCGATGATCTCGAAGCGCTCCTGGTAGATGCCGCCCTTGAACTCGGCGCCGAGGAACGCGTCGGTGATCGCGAACGCCATCTCCGGAGCCACCACGAAGGCACCGAACGCGATGATCTGCGAACCGTTGTGCTCGCGGGTGTGCTTCGCCGTGAACGGCTCCGAGCACACCGCAGCACGGATGCCGCGGACCTTGTTCGCCGAGATGGAGATCCCGATGCCGGTGCCGCAGATCAGGACGCCGCGGTCGGCCGCTTCGTCGCGGATCAGGTGCGCGACCTGCTTGGCGTAGTGGGCGGAGTACTCCGCCTCACCCGCGCCATCCCATCCGACGTCGATGACCTCGTGGCCGGACTCCTGCAGGTGCGCGATGACGGCGTCCTTCAAACCGTGACCCGAACTGTCGGACCCGATGGCGATCTTCATGAATATCCTCCTGGCGTGATCGCCTCCAGCCTAACCTCGAACGACGCGGTGACCGGCGGGCGTCCACCACGTAGTCACGACGGCGGAGCGCGCCCTGGCTAGGATCGTCGCCGATGCCAGACACCGACCGGAGACGACGGCAGATCAGTGGGAGCCGTGGGTAGTCCACGCACGCTCGCCGAGGTGTATCGGCGCTTCGCGGAGGACGACGGCGGGGCGTCGCCCCTGAACCGACGCGTCGCCGTCGCCGTGAGCCAGTCGAGCGCGGCGCTGCGCGCCGTCGAGGGGGCGCCGGCACGCAAGCGACGTCCCCCGATGATCCTCGCCGCGCTGCACGACCTCGCACTCGCCGGTCGCGCCCCCGCGCTCGCCGACGCCTACGCCGCCGGCGACGGTGACGCTGCCGCCAGGGCCGCCGTCGACACGCTCACCGCGATGGCCGACGCCGTCGTCTCCATCGTCACCGGCCGACAGCTGCGGGCCGAGGAGACCGGGCGGGCCACGGTGCTGTATCCGGCCATCGCGCAGGCCGCGCAACGCGTCGGCGCGAACGCGATCGGACTGATCGACATCGGCTGTTCGGCCGGACTCAACCTGACCGTCGACCGGGTCGGCCTGACCTACGGCAACGGGCAGGTGCTCGGCGACGTGGCCTCACCCGTCCAGCAGTCGGCCTCGATCGTCGGCGACCGACCGCTGCCGGAACTCGCACTGCCCGAGGTCGTCGCCCGGATCGGCATCGATCGGGACCCGATGGACGTGACCGACCCGGACGACGCCCGCTGGCTGCGCGCCTGTCTGGCACCCGACCGGCCCGAGCAGCTGGCGCGGCTCGACGCGGAGGTGGCGCTGGCGGCGAGCGGGCCGCCGGTACTGCTCCAGGGGATCCTGCCGGCGATGCTGCCCGCGGCCATCGCCCGGGTGCCGACGCACGCGGTGCCGGTCATCACCTCCACGTGGGCACTGTCCCGGTTGCCCCTCGAGGGTCGCCGACTCTTCCTGGACGCCCTCGACGAGGCGGCCGGCGACCGCCCGGTGGCCTGGGTGTCCGCCGAGGGCGTCGGCGTCGCACCGACGATCCCAACCCTCGGTGACCGCCGCGCCTCCGGCCACAGCATCATCGGGTTGGCCACCGTCGACCGGGCGGGTCGGCACTCCGAGGCCCTCGGCCGGTGCTGGTCGAGGGGCCGCCTGTTGTCGTGGCTGGCTGGCTAGAGCCGCAGCCCAAGGTCCTCGATCCGCACGAACTCACCGCTCGCGATCGACCTGTTCGCGGCGATCCCGATGCTGATGCTCCGCAGCCCGTCCAGGTGGCCGGCTCGGTGACCGAGCACGTCCTCGCGATCCCCGCGGAAAACGTCGTCAAGCAGCTTCGCGTCCCCTCCCCCGTGCCCGCCCCTACCCTCCGGGATCGTGATCTCGCGGGGGCGTTCCCACTGCCGCTGGAGCAGGATCCGGCTGGACCGGGGGCGCAGCGCCTCACGGTCCGCGTCGGTCTGCGCCTCCTCGGCGACGGCGCTGGGGTCCAGCGCCTCCGCACTGTCCTTCGCGCGGTGCGGGCGCTCGACGACGTCGAGCTCCACCCGGCCGCGGGTGCCGTTGATGGCCACCCGGTAGCCCTCCCAAGGTGCGTAGGCGGTCAACGAGTAGGTCAGCGCGGCGCCTCCCCTGTAGCCGACCAGGAGGTTCATCGTGTCCTCGATCGTGATGCCGGTGCCGAACACGTTCTGGTCGCGGACGTACCCGTCCTCGGCTTCGGCGTCCAGGAACAGGCGCTTCATCCGGGGGTCGGCGGCCAGGTCGATCGAGAACGGGCTGCTCGGGTCGTCGCGGCTGGTTCGCCCGGGTCGGTCCTCGCCCCGCGCGGCAGCGTTCTCGGCACCATAGAACCGCAGACTGCCCAGGGCAGCCACGGTGGCCGGGGCGTCCGCCAACCACCAGTTGACCAGGTCGAAGTGGTGGGTGGACTTGTGCACGAGCAGGCCGCCGGAGTTGGCCCGGTCCCGGTGCCACCGACGGAAGTAGTCGGCGCCGTGCCCGGTGTCGAGCAGCCACTCGAAGTGCACAGACGTGGGCGCTCCGATCTCCCCGGACGCGATCAGTTCCTTCACGACCGTGTTCCGCGGGGAGTACCGGTAATTGAAAGTCATCGCGACCGAACCGGAGGAGGCATCGGCAGCATCCGCGATCGCCTGCGCCCTCTGCTCGTCGATCGTCAACGGCTTCTCGACGACGACGCGGAGCCCCAGTTCCAGGCCCCGCACCACGTAGTCGCTGTGTATCGCGTCCGGTGTGGTCACGATGATGCCGTCGGGCCGCAGCGTCTGAACCATTTCGTCGAAGGCCTCAGGACCGAAGTGCGGGATGGCGGCGTGTCCGGCGGCGACCGACTCGACGAGATCGTCGTAGTAGTTCATCCGTACGGGATTCGTGTCGACGAACGCGACGAGCGAGCCGGCGTCGGCGTGCGTCGTGAGCAGGGCCCGGACGTACATCTCTGCCCGGCTGCCGGTACCCACGACGGCGTACCTCAGCGGGCGGGTGGTGGTTTCGGTCATTTGCGGACTCTCCATCGTTGGCTACTCGGGGTGGTCGGAACGGATCAGGGAGCGGGGATCAGGCCCTCGTGGCGGACGTGCCATCCGGGTGGGAACCCGGAGTCGTCGGGACCGGTGTCACTGCCCGCGGCAAGGAGCGCCACCGCGGACAGCAGCCCGCCGTTGCCCGGCAGGTACAGGGGTAGTGACGACGACTGCCAGTTGTGCCCGGAGGCGAGCACGATGTTCTTCGTCCGATCGCTGACAAGCGCGTCCACGGCCACCTCGCTCATACCCAGCCGAGCCGCGGTCATCGCGATGACCGGGTAGTCCCACCCCCACGTCGTTTCCCAGTTCCAGTCCCCGAGGACGTCATTCAGGGTGGCGCGCATGACCTCCGGATCGACCTTGTCCGTAGCGGGCAGCAGTCCGAGTGCGCACAGCATGGACGGGTGGTCCTTGCGGATCGTCCACGGCTCGACGGCGATCGCCGGGTAGCGCCCGTCGCGCACGACGGGGGGTCGCATGCCTGCGCTCACGGCACGCCAGGTGGGTTCCTCCGGGAGACCGAGACGGGCCCGCCAGTTCTGGGCGACGTCGAGAGCCCAGTGCCAGTAGACCTGCTCGTAGGCGGGTCCGCGCACGTCCCGGCGCATGCGGCCGTAACTCTCCTGTGCGGGGACCAGCGGGGCGAGCAGGTCGTACGCGCCATCGTCCGCCCTGACTGCGAAGTCCGCCATGAACTCGGCGGTCGCGAACACGATCTCCGCGAACTCGGTCAGCAGTTCCGGGTTCGGGCGCGCGCGGTAGGCCAGCTCGGCCATGTAGATCACGTGCGGCTGCTGCCAGACGAGGAACGGGCCGATCTCGGACGGGCTCTCGCGTGCATCCGGGCCGACCTGCTTCGGCCACCGGGCACCGGCGTAGCCCTGACGGGTCGCAATGCCCCGCGCCGTCGCCAGGGCGCCGTGGTACCAACGCAGGCTTCGCAACAGCAGGTCGGGCCGACCCCACTGCGCGAAGTGGGCGCTGTGCCACCAGTGCATCTCCAGGTGGAACCGACCCCTCCAGGAGTTGCAGACCAGGCCGGTCTCCTGTGCCGGTGAGGAGCCCGCGCAGTTGATTGCGGTCAGGTACTGCGAGAGCACCGTCCGACGTTCGATCTCGAACGCCCGTGGGTCCTCTGAGGCAGAGAAGTCGACGGCGCCGCCGCCCGCCCAGAAGTCGCACCAGTGGTCGGCTGCGTGTCGGATGATCTCGTCGGATCCGCTCGGCGCGGGACCCGTGTCGTCTCCGCCGGGACCGAACGCCACGACGATCCGCGTGGTGCCCTGGGGAAGTTCGGCGACGAAGCTGTGTGGCCCGGTCCGGCGAAGCTCGGGTTCGAGTACCACCCGGACGTGATATCTCGTCGCGTCGAGGGTCCGGCTCATGAACCACCCATCGCAGGTGCCCTCGAGCTCCGTGGTGTGAGCCTCGGGCTGCGTCCAGTCGGCGGCGTTGTGCCATGCCTCGTTGCCATAGGGAAAGGCCAACGACAGCGCCAGGGGTGCGCCGGTCGAGACTTCGATGGCGAGCGCATCCTGCTCGGGGTCACACGCCGTCCGGACCTCGACGAGTGCGCCGTCCAGACGGAAACGGCTGTGCAGAAGGCCACGCGCCAGGTCGAGCACCTGATGCACGTCCGTGATCTGCTCGAGCTCCAGCGGGGCGTGCCCACGCGCGGCCCCGTGGAGGAGGCCGATCCGGCCCAGATCCAGCCGGTGGGGGTTCGCCCTCAGCCAGAGGTCGCGGCGCGGCGTGCCGGTCTCGGTGCCGCCCTGGATCGTGCCGACCATGTCCACGTAGCCGACCGGTCCGCGCGTGGTCCCGTACTCCACGATCGAGTCCTCGAGGCGGAAGTCCTCGCCGGCGGGGACGCTGTGCCAGCCCCACTGGGCCTGGGTGCCGAGGAGCGTGCCAGGGGGAAGGCTCCGGTCCCGAGGGCCCACCGGGTAGGAGCCTGGCAGCGACTGGAGCCCGGTGATGTCCGCGGTGAACGCGAACTCCCCGTTACCGACCGAGAGCGGCGAGCGAGGGTCCAGGCCGTCCAGGTGGACGGTGTGTCGGGCGACTGTGGCGGTGCGATCGACCGGTGTGGGCAATGTTCTCTCCTCGGAGTCAGAAGCGGGGGACGTGCGCGCGCGTCGGTTCAGGCCTGGGCGGCGAGTGCCTCCTCGAGCTCGGCCCGGATCGTGTCCCCGCCGTTCGTCTTGAACGTCTCGACCTCTGCCGCCCAGTCCGAGACTTCCCGGCGTCCCTGGATGATGTCGTCGCGGACCGCGTTCAGCACATCGGTCAAACCGCTGTACTTGCGGGTCTTGGTCTCGGAGTAGAGCGCCTCGGTCGGGTCAGGGCTGCCGCCCGGGATGACACGGCCCATCTGCTCGTACTGGGCCTGCACGACGCCCGCGTTGCCGGGCAGGTACAGCGCGGTTGGCGCGTCTGCGAGGTACTGGATGCCGAGGAAGGTCTCGCCCGTGGTCTCCTCGATGCGCACCGGGTCAGAACCGTCGAGGGTGAAGTTGTGGTCCTGCACCCCGTACTTACGGAACCGGTACTCCTCGGTGCCGAACGGCGCGGCCAACCAGTTCATGATGCCCAGGATGACTTCTGCGCGCGCCTCACTCTGCTGGTTGACCGCCACGATGCTGTGGGTCGGTGACCGCACCCAGATGCTGCCCTCCCCGCCGTCGTATCCAGGCATGTCAAGGCCGGCGAGTTCGAACCCCTCGATGCCCCCGGACTGCGCGTAGTACGCGGGCCAGGCGCTGTAGGAGTCACCGGTGAACAGCGCAGCGCCGGCCATGAACCACTGCTTGTACTGGGAGCCGTTCACGGCGAACGAGTCCGGCACCACGACGCCGGCCTCGTACATCGTGCGCGCTGCCTCGAGCGCCTCGGGCATCTCCTCCACTTCGGAGTAGTGGATCAGCGAGCCGCCCTCCTCGCGCCAGCCGTTCGGCACGCTGAGCATCTGCATGATGTAGTTCGTCGGCACCGAGGTCAGTGCCCAGGTGTTCGCGGTCGGAGCCGTCACCTCCTTGCAGAGGTCGAAGTACTCCTGGAAGTTCGTCGGGGCGGCCGTGATGCCGAGCTCCCGGAGCAGGTCGGCACGGGCGTACTGGATGGTGCTCTGCAGCACACCTCGTGGGACCGGGACCGCCAGGATCTTCCCGTCGAACATGCCGTGCTGCCACGACTCGGTCGGGATGTTGGCGAGCATGGGGTAGTCGGCGATCGCGTCACCGGCCAAGTACGGACTCAGGTCCAGCGCCTTGGCCGCGAGGAGTTGCGGGACCTGGTTGGCCCCTCGTGCGACCTGGAACACGTCGGGGAGTTCGTCTCCGGCGACGATGGTGGCGAACTTCGAGGCGTAGTCACCAGCCGGCGTCATCGCCACCTGCAGGTCCGAGCCGAGTCGCGCGTTCAGCTCCTGCCAGTACGGATTGTTGTCCACCGCCGGGGGTATCGGCTCGGACGTCTGGACGATCGCACTGACCGGATCGCCGTCGCCCGGGGGCTCGGTGAAGGCCTGCACCGGGTCGGCCGGGTAGGCGAAGAACCCTGCGGGCAGGCCGTCTTCGGTCGTGGGCAGGTCCGGGGTCAGTCCCTCGTAGGGGATGTAGGCCGGAAGCCGGCCGGAGCCCTGCTCCGCGCCACCACCACCGCCCTGCTGGGAGGAGCACCCGACCAGACCGAGCGCGCCCACGAGGCCCAAACCGGCCGTCCCGAGCGTGAATGTGCGCCTGCTCAAATTTGCACTCATCGACTTCTTTCCTTTTCTAGCTGGGACGATTGCTGTTCAGCCCTTGACCGCACCCGTGAGCACTCCCTTGGCGAAATGCTTCTGAAGGAACGGATAAACGCAGATGATAGGGATGAGGGTGATCACGAGAATGGCCATCTGAATCGATGGTTGCGGCGGCATGGACTCGAGTCCACCAAGATCCCCGGAGTCGAGTTGGGCATTGTTGATCACATAGGTCCGCAAGACCAGTTGCACAGGCCATTTGGCTGCATCGTTCAGGTAGATCAGAGCGTTGAAGAACGCGTTCCAGTAGTTGACCGCGTAGAACAGGCCGATCACTGCCAGGACGGCTTTCGACAGAGGCAGGACGATCCGGGTGAACGTCTGCAACTCCCCTGCTCCATCCACTTTCGCCGCGTCGATCAGCTCCTGCGGGAGGTTGGAGAAGAAGGCCCGGATCACGATCACGTTGAACGCGCTGATCATCGTCGGCACGATGAGAGCTGCGAGCGAGTCGATCATGCCCATGCCCTTGACGACCAGGTACAGCGGGATGAGTCCCGGGGAGAAGAGCATGCTGACCAGCAGCGCCATCAGCATGGGCTTGCCCCCGAATGTCTCCGGCCGCGACAGCGAGTAGCCCAGCAGGCTCGTGACGGTCAATGAGCACAGCGTGCCCACCACCGTGACGAACCCCGAGATCAACAGCGCCTGGGTGACCACGCCGCCACCGAGGATCGACCGATAGGCGGTGAGGTTGACGGTGTCCGGGAACAGGACGAAGCCGCCGGAGTCCAGTACGTGCGCCGGGCTCGAGATGGAGGTCGAGACGATCCCGACGAAGGGGATGATGACGAGAGCGCAGGCGATGGACAGGACCACGCCCTTGAGGGCCAGCATCGCCACCCCGGGACGCCGGTTCCCGTTGACGAGGCGGTCCCTCCGGCGGATCTTCCGCTCGGACAACCCTGACTGAGCGATCACACTCATGACTTGTAGATCCCATTCTCACCGAAGATGTGCGCCAGCTTGTTGGCGCCAAGCACGAGGATCACGCCGATAACGCCCTTCACCATGCCGACGGCGGTTGAGACGCCCCAGCCACCACCGACGATTCCGTTGTTGTAGACGTAGGTGTCCAGCACCTCCGAGGCCGCCAGACCGACGGCGTTCTGTTGCAGGATGATCTGCTCGAAGCCCACGGACAGCGAGTCCCCGAGCCTGAGGATGAGCAGCAGGATGATGATTCCGCGCAGTCCCGGAAGCGTGATGTGCCACATCTGTCGCCACCGTCCGGCCCCATCGACCGCCGAGGCCTCGTACAGCGACGCGTCGATCTGGGAGAGCGCCGCAAGGAACAGAATCGTCGACCACCCCGCGTCCTTCCAGATGACCTGCGTCGTAAGGAGGCCGAAGAAGATGTCCGGGTTGCCAAGGATGTCCAGGGTCGCCCACCCCTGCGCGCGCAGGAAGTTGTTGAGTAGACCCGCTCCACCCAGGACCTGCTGGAAGATCGCCACGATCACGACCCAGGAGAGGAAGTGCGGCAGGTAGAGGACGGATTGGACGAACTTCTTGATCCGCTCGGACAGCAGGCTGTTCAGCAGTAGTGCCAGGGCGATCGGGACCGGGAACACGAACACGGTCTGGATGAGCGTGAGGGCAAGGGTGTTGCGCACGGCGGTGACGAACGCTGGATCGCCGTTGACCAGGACCCGGAAGTTCTCCCAGCCCACCCAGAGCGAGTCCCGGATGCCAAGGAACGGTTGATAGTCCTGGAACGCGATCACGTTCCCGGCTAGCGCCACGTACTGGAAGATCAGGATGAGGACCATGCCCGGCAGGGCGAAGAGCAGCAGCGTGCGATCGCGCCACATCCTGGCCCACCACGGCTGCTGCCTGCCAGTAGGCATGCGATCTTCGGACTGGGACGTCACCGCATCGGCATCCGAATCACCGACTTTCTCGGCGACTTGTGTCTGCGTCATCAGTACCTTCCATAAATGCGTCGTTGCATGCCGACGTCACTCGGTGTGAAACGATTCAAAACACGAGGAACGAAAGGCAGCACGCGGAGTGCTGCCGGCAAATACCAAAGAGCGGCGGTCCAGCGATCGGCGACAATAATGGCCTAGTCCGGGACTCTCCGGAAACCGCTCTCCCGAAACCGTAAGACGCCAGGGGATGGGCTGTCAAATCTGCGTCCAGATGGTAATACGGGCCCGGCTTTCGGCACCCATCCAGCGTCGCACACACGTTGGGGAGGGCCACCGATCCGCACGATGGCAGGCCGCGACCCGGGTATCGCCTATCTTGGAGACGGAAGTCTCGCGCGACGAAGGGCACACAGAGTGACGAATCTCGATCCGGAGATCGTCGAACCGGTCGACGACCTGCTCCGGGCGCTGCCCGGGCTGAAGGTGCTGCACAGCCTCGACGAGCGGGAGGCACACCGTTGGGACCGTGCGCTCGACCCCAACGCAGGGCTGCCGATGGCCGTGGTCCTGCCGCACACCACCGAGCAGGTCCAGCAGGTCGTGCGCTACGCCGGTGCGCGTGGGATCCCGATCGTCCCGCGCGGCGCCGGCTCCGGCCTGTCCGGGGGCGCGTCCGCCGTCGAGGGCGGGATCGTGGTGTCGATGGCAGAGATGACGCACGTCGAGATCGACCCGGTCACGCGGATGGCGTTCGTCGAGCCCGGCGTGATCAACGTCGACCTCAAGGCGGCGGCCGCCGCCGTCGGGCTCTGGTACCCGCCGGACCCGGCGAGCATCGGCTTCTCCTCGATCGGCGGCAACGTCGCCACGAACGCCGGCGGACTGTGCTGCGTGAAGTACGGCGTCACCACCGACTATGTGCTCGGCCTGACCGTCGTGCTGGCGGACGGCACCGCCGTCGACCTCGGCGGCCCGCGCCTGAAGGAGGCCGCCGGACTGTCGCTGACCAAGCTGTTCGTGGGCAGCGAGGGCACCCTCGGGATCATCACCAGGATCGTGCTGCGCCTGGTGCCCCAACCACCGCCGTCGGCGACGATGGTGGCGACCTTCGCCGATCTGGACGCGTCCTGCCGGGCCGTGCTCGCGGTCGCGAGCAGCACCCGCGCCTCGATGCTCGAGTTCATGGACAACGTCGCGATCAACGCCGTCGAGGACATCCACGGCTACGGCCTCGACCGCACCGCCCAGGCGATGCTGATCGCGCAGTCCGACCAGCCCGGCGAGGCGGCGACCCGTGAGATCGAGGCGATCGCCGCCGTCTGCCGGGACCTCGGCGCCGAGGAGGTCCTGGTGACCGCGGACGTCGAACTCGGCGAGACCTACACCGCCGCCCGCCGCGGCGCGATCCCCGCCGTGGAGACCAAGGGCAGGCTGCTGCTCGGCGACGTCGGCGTGCCGGTGCCCGAGCTCGGCGCCCTGGTCACCGGGATCGCGGCCATCTCCGACGCCCGGGACGTGATCATCAGCGTGATCGCCCACGCCGGGGACGGCAACACGCACCCGCTCGTGGTCTTCGACCCGGACGACGCCGACCAGGCCGCCCGCGCCGAGGTCGCCTACGGCGAGGTGATGGACCTGGCCATCCGGCTCGGCGGCACCATCACCGGCGAGCACGGCGTCGGCCGCACCAAGAAGGCCTGGCTGCCCGGCTACGTCGGCGAGGACGTGCTCCGGCTGAACCGGACGATCAAGGACGCGCTCGACCCGATGGGCCTGCTCAACCCCGGCGCCATCCTCTGAGCAGACCCGACCCAACCGCCGCCCCGCCGACCCAGTACCTGCGCCGTCGACCTCGTCCGTCGCGAGGGGCGGTCTCAGCGCGGCAGGTGCGAGGTCAATGGGCACCTGCACCCACGCTGCCACCGGGCCGGAGCCGAGCCGTCTGCCTACACTCCGGAAATGCAGGGGTACCCGGATCACCAGGTCGGACGTCCGTCGCGCGCACCGACCACCGCGCTGGTGTTCGCCATCGGTGGGCTCGCGATCGCACTCGTCGCGGCGATCCTGCCCTGGACGGTCAGCAACGCCACCCCCGGGGACCCGGACTTCAGCGAGGACCCCGTCGCGGCGATCAGCCTGTACATCACCGGCCTCGTCGCGCTCGGCGGCGTGGCTGCGCTGGTCTGGCGCCGCACCCGCACGTGGCCGGTGGTGCTCGCGGGTCTCGGCCTCCTCATCCTGGTGCTGGCTCTGGTCCTCGTGCCCACCGCGGAGGTCATCTGGGACGGCGTCGACGAGCAGGGCCGAGCGACCGGAGGCTACGTCCTGATCCAGCGAGGGCCCGCGGGATTCGTGGCCGTGGCCGGCGGCATGCTGGCGACCGTCGGCGCCATCCTGGGAGATCGCCGCCCCACCCCCGACGCCCCTGCCAGCTCGCCCGATCGGTGACGGCGCCCGCGAGCGCGTGAGGTCACGGGTGGCGCGGGCCCGCTAGTCTCCACGCAACGCCGCGACCCGAGGAAGCTCACTTGACCGATCGCCCCCCCCCCCGCCCGGACTGGACGTTCCAACTCGTCGACACCCTGGAGAAGGTGTTCGCGGACGAGCGCCCGGCACCGATGGCGGCCGGCACGCCGCTGTCCGGGTTCCTCGGCGAGACGTTGTCCGTCCAGCTCGCCTACCTGCCGCCCGCTACGGAGAGCCTGAGTGTGCTCGGCACGCTGCACCCGCGGGTGGACGGCCCACTCGCGCACCTGGTGCAGGTCTCCACGGTGGAACTCGTTCCCTGCGCCCTGGTGGCGTTCGACGGGCATGACGACGGCTACCTGCGCGACTCCCCCGGCCTCTACCCGGACCTGCTCCGGCCCGTGCCGTCCGGGACTCCGGTGCGCCCCGCCGTCGGGTACTGGCAGTCGCTGTGGTTCGACGTCGAGGTGAGCGACCCGGCCCTCGCCGGGCGCCATGATCTGCGCCTGAGTGTGGCGGACGCCGACGGTGCCACGCTGTTCACCGCGACGATCGAGGTCGTGGTCCACCCGGTCGAGCTCCCCGCGCTGGACATCGTCAACACGCACTGGCTGCATGCGGACAGCCTGGCCGAGTACCACGACGTGCCTGTGTTCAGCGAGGAGCACTGGGACCTGCTCGACGCCTACCTCGGCGCCGCCGCGCGGATGCGCGTGAACTCCGTGCTCACGCCCACCTGGACGCCGCCACTGGACACCGCGGTGGGGTCCGCGCGCACGCCGGTGCAACTGGTCGACATCACGCCCGACGGCGGAGGCTACGCCTTCGACTTCGGCCTCCTCGGCAGGTGGTTGGGTCTGTGCCGCAAGCACCGGATCGCCACCGTGGAGATCGCCCACCTGTTCACACAGTGGGGCGCCACGGCGACCCCGGCCATCTACGTCCGGACCCCGGCCGGCATCGAGCGGCGGTTCGGGTGGGACGTGCCCGCGACCGACCCCCGCTACCGGGCCCTCCTGGCGCAGTTGCTGCCCGCGCTACGCGCCTACCTGGCCGAGCACTGGGACGGCGGCGTGCTCTTCCACATCAGCGACGAGCCACGCGAGCACATGCTGCCCGACTACCGGGCGGCGCGCGCCGTGGTCGAGGACCTGCTCGCCGGCGCCACGGTCGTGGATGCGCTGAGCGACTTCGAGTTCGCTCGCTCGGGTGCCGTGGACACCCCGATCGTGGCGACGAACCACGTGCAGGAGTTCCTCGACCACGGGCTCAGCCCGTGGGTGTACTACTGCGTGTCCCAGCACCGCGACGTCGCGAACCGGTTCATCGGGCTGCCGTCGCTGCGCAACCGGGTGCTCGGGCGGCAACTGTTCGTGGCCGGCGCGCCCGGCTTCCTGCACTGGGGCTTCAACTTCTGGGCAGCCCAGTACTCGACACGTCCGATCGACCCGTTCACGGACACCAGCTCCGGCGGCGCGTTCCCGGCGGGCGACCCGTTCATCGTCTACCCCGGACCGGATGGGCAGCCGTGGCTGAGCATCAGGTACCGGGTGTTCGCCCAGGCCATGGACGATCACCGCGCGCTCCAGCTGCTGCGCGACCTCACCGACGCGGCCACGGCGCGGGCCACCGTGGACCAAGGCGGCACACTCGGGTACGCCACGTTCAGTTACGACCGCGAGCACTACCTGCGCTCGCGTCGCGAGGTCGACGCGGCGATCATGACCGAGCTGGCTCGCCGCGACGGGTCTCCTGCTCCCGGAACGCTGACGGCGACATCCCGACCCGGCGGTGGAACAGCCGACTGAAGTAGGCCGGGTCGTCGTAGCCGACCTGGACGGCGACCTCGGCCACGCCGGCCCTGGTCTCCGCCAGCAGGAACTGGGCACGCTCCAGGCGGGTCGCGAGCACGAACTCGTGCGGCGTGAGCTCGGTTGCCCGCAGCACCGCCTCGCGCAACTGCGCCTCCGTGAGGCCCAGTGCGCGGGCGCGGCGCTCGACGGGCATCGGCACCAGCGCGGCAGCGGCCAGGGACTCGATCACGTCCCGCGCCGGCGCCGCGGCTTCCGGCGGCGCGCACTCCGCCGCGACGGCGATGAGCTGATGGGTCAGCGCCGCCGCGAGCATCGCACCGCGCCCGCCGGGCACGGCAAGCAGCCGGCGCAGGCGGGCGAACACGGGGGTGACCCACCCGACGAGCTCCGGCGCCGCGCGACGCACCGGTTCGTCGCGGTCCCAGGCACCGAAACCCTCGAGCGCCCGCGTGCCGACCCCTTCGAAGAGGAGCCAGTGCTCGTGCCAGCCATCGCCGTCGGGCCCGTATCCGTGCGCCAGCCCGGGGAACAGCCAGATCACCGCCGGGGCCCGCACGGCGACGCCGTCGGGGTGCGCCTCGTCGGTGTACCGGCCGCGACCCTGGGTGACGAGCACGAGGCCGTGCGTGGCGAGACGGCGGTCTCTGGTGTGCCGCGCCGGACCGCTCTGCTCCCCGGCTCCGCGGCAGCTCAGGCCGCTGTCCCGCAGGGCGGGCTCCGCCGCCGGGTAGGCGCGCCAGCCCGGACCATTGACACTTGCAGAAAAGTCCAAGTGATCACCGCCGATCGTCCATGGGCAGGAGGTTCGCCGCACGTTAGCGTACGTCGGATGTTGACGTCGAACGGCTACGAGCTGGTGGAAAGTCCAGACCGTCTCGGTCAACTCACCGAGACCCCGGACGAGGAGCGCAGCGACCGGGATGCGCTGTGGCGTCGCCTGCGCGCCCAGGGCTACCTACTGTTGCGGGACCAGCTCCCGACGGAGGAGGTGGCGGCGTTCCGCAGGTTCTACTTCGAGACCCTCGCGCCCGCGGGCGTCACCCGGTCGGGCACCGGGCCGGAGGACGGGATCGCCGGGCCGGGACCCATCGACCAGGCCACCTACCGGCAGGCGCTGTTCGGGCATGTCGTCCCCTCGGTCGAGTACGACCGCCTGTGTCGGCTGCCGTCGATCGCCGGCTGGTTCGGCTGGTTCCTCGGTGACGATGTGCACCTGCACCGGCGCAAGATCCTGCGGCACACGAGGCCCGGCCAGAACGGGATCGGCACGGCCACGCAGGCCCACTACGACCTCGTGTACCTGCGCGACGGCACGGACCGGGTGTTGTCGATGTGGATCCCGCTCGGCGACTGCCCGACGACGCTCGGCGGCCTCACCTACCTCGAGGGCTCACACCGGGTGGTCCTCGCGGAGGAGGCGCAGGGCCGGCTGAAGCGGCCGGCGGCGTCCATCACGGCGGACCTGCCCGGGCTCGCCGACGCCCACGACGCCCGGTGGCTGGTGACCGACTACCGGGCGGGCGACGTGATGATCCACTCCGCGCACATCATCCACGCGGCGCTGGACAACGTGGACCCGGACGGGCGGATGCGCCTGTCCACCGACATCCGGTATCAGCGCGCCAGCGAGCCGATCGACTGGCGCTGGCAGCAGCACTGGCACGACCGCGACGGCCTCTGAGCGCGGATCAGCGGCCGGCTACGTCAGGTCGGAACGAGTTCTCGATCCACATGTGCCCGGGCAGCTCGACGGCGCCGATCACCCACTCCGCGACCTCGCGGTGCGCGGGCGGCCGCTTGACGGCAATCGTGACCTCGTGCACGCCCGCGCCGGGCCGGAAGTCGATGAACTGGCCGAGCGGCGCCATGTGCGGCGCCGGGAACTGGTACTGGCTTCCCTGCGCTCCGTGCAGGTACTCGCCGCCGAACCAGATCCGGTAGTGCTCGGTGCAGTTGAACATCAGCCGGACGTCGGTGCGTCCGCGCGCGTCGAAGCGGTAGCGGAGCACCAGGATCCTGTCCTGGAAGTCGGCTGCGGGCATCCGCACCCAGGTGCCCGGCAGGGTCGACGCCGTGAGTTCCACCGTGGGTACGGGGCTACCGGCCGGCGGGAGCTCGGTCTGGTCGCGGACGTCCCACTTGCCGTTCGCGGTGTTCATCCAGCCCAGCTCGACCTCGATGCGGTGGTCCTGCGGGTCGAACGGGCCACTGACCGCCTCGGGGCGTCGCCCGTCCAGGCGCTCCCGGAGGTCGAGGACCAGGTCCGTGAACGCGTCAAGGGTGGGCGGCGCCTCGATGCCGGTGATCTCCGGGTTGAGCACGAGGTCACGCCCGATCGGTGCCAGCCAGCGTTCCTCGATGGAATCGGGGTCGAGGATCCCGAGTAGGGCGCCGATCGACGCGGTGGACGAGTCGCAGTCCCCGCCGCAGTTGTTCGTGATCAGGATCCGCTCACCGAAGGACGTTCCGGCGAGCCAGCCGAGGATGATGAAGCCCGTGTTGAGCCGCACGTCGGTGAAGTCACTGTTGCCGTAGCGCGCCACGATCTGCTCGCGGACCGCGAGCCAGGCCCGGCCCTCGTCCAGCCAGGACAGCGTGTCCCGTACCACGCGGGTGATCCCGCTCTCCGGGGACAGGCCGGCCAGGGCGCCGTCGATCAAGGTCCTGGGGTCGGACTCGACGAAGGCCAGTGCCTGGATCCGTGCGAGGAAGACCGCCGCATCGATGCCGTCGCCCGCGTGGTCGAAGCAGGCGTCCTCGTAGGCGTAGGCACCGGCCAGGTCCGCGTCACCGGCGGCCAGGCAGGCCCAGAGCTCACTCCGGATCGCCGCACCCTCGCCACAGGTGAACCAGTTGTCGAAGCTTCCGGAGTGTGGCGGCTCGATGCCCTCGGCCTGGTTGCGCATGCCGACGCCGTACTCGTTCCAGGGGAACTCCACGTGGTTGCGCCAGGACTCCGCCAGCACGTGCCGGTCCACGGCGGGCGAGTCCATCAGGTCCATCGCGCAGGCGTAGAGGACCTGGAGGTCGAGGTCGTCGTTCGGAACCATCTCCGTGGGCACCGGCACGTAGAACTCGGCCTCGAGCGGGCCCTCGAGCCCTTCGAAGGTCTGACCCAGAGTGCCCCCGACCGCCTTGCCGAGCCAGCACCCCATCACTCGCTGGCGATCCACCTGCTTCATGCCCACGTCACCTCGTCGTCGATTGGATGTAGCGCTACATCGGCTCGGTGTAGCGTTACATTCACGTCGAGCGACGTCAAGACCCTGAGCACCGGCCTCCCGTCCGGGAGCGGCACGGGCTCGGCACCGGACTGGAACGAGGAAGACATGCCGACGATCGGTGACGTGGCCCGCATCGCCGGGGTCTCGCCCATGACCGTCTCCAACGTTCTCAACGGGCGCGCCACGGTGACGGCGGCGAATCGTCGGAAGGTGGAGGAGGCGATCCAGTCCACCGGCTACGTTCGCAACGCCTCGGCACGCGCGCTCAAGTCCGGCCGCAGCCAGGTCGTCGGCCTGGCCGTCCTCGAGGCTGTCAGTCCGTTCTACGGGGAACTGACGGCCGGCGTCGAGGGCGTCCTCGAGGACGAAGGGATCACCGTGTTCATGGCGAGCACGCACAACAGTGCCGAGCGCGAGGACTCCACGCTTCGCCGGTTCGCGGAGTTGCGCTCGCTGGGGGTCATCCTGGCGTCCACGCGCTTCACCCCCGCCCTCCATGCCAACATCGCCCGCACCCGCGCCAGCGGCCTCGCAGTCGTGGCGATCGCGAACGCCCAGGACGACCTGGACGCCTGCACCGTGGGCGGGCACGACACCCGCGGCGGCACCCTCGTCGCCGAGCACCTCAGCGCCCTGGGCCGCGACCGCTTCGCCTACGTCGGCGGCCCCGGAGAGGCGGCGGTCTACCAGCACCGCAAGTCCGGCTACGTCGACGGGTTGCGTGCCGCCGGCCACGAGGTGCGGCCCGAGAAGATTCTGGATTGTGCCCAGGACACGATCGCGCAGGGAATCGAGGCGGGTCAGCGCCTGCTCGACTCACCGACTCCGCCGAGCGCGGTCTTCTGTGCGAACGATCTGCTCGCCCTCGGCGTACTCCAGGCCGCGACGACGCGTAGGGTCCGGGTCCCGGACGATCTCGCCGTGGTCGGATACGACGACATCCCGTTCGCAGCCGGCGCCGCCGTGCCGCTCACGTCCGTGCGACAGCCGATCCGCGAGATGGGCGAAGTCGCGGCGAAACTGCTCCTGGCGGAGATCGAGACCGGTCCGGCTCACGAGCACACCCATCAGGTCTTCGAGCCTGCCCTCGTCGCGCGGACCAGCACGATGGGTGCGCACGCCGACCGACCAACGGCCTGATCCCGCGGGGAACTCACCCGCTCGACCGTCAGGAGCGTGTGCAAGTTATTTTCATGCGCCTTGCATATCGACAACCACAACGGTAACTTCTTACACGCAATGGATCTGGTCGAAGGAGATCGCGTGCTCGAAGTGCCAACCACCACCGCGGTGGCGGCCGATGCCATGACCACCGTCGGGACCGTCCGGTGATGCCCACCGGACCCAGCCGCCGGCACGTGCTGGGCGGGGCGCTCGGCCTCGGCACGCTCGGGGCGCTGACCGCCTGCGGGCAGGGCACGTCGACGTCGTCGGCAACGACGCTGAATGTGTGGGGCGGGGTGCCTCCCGAGTCGGGACCCGGTGCCCTGGTGGAGGCGTTCGAGGCGGCCCACCCGGAGTACACCGTCGTCTACACCCGGTTCATCAACGATGACCGGGGCAATCTCAAGCTGGACACGGCCCTGCAGGGCGGCGTGGACATCGACGTCTACTTCACCTACTCGATGGAGTCGATGGCGCTGCGCGCCGGCTCCGGACTGGCGCTGGACGTCACCGACCGGGTCCAGGCGGCACCCGAACTCGAGCCGTTCCTGGACACCGAGGCGCCGAAGGCGTACTGGCAGGACGGACGGGTCAGCGCCCTGGCCACCACCCGCGAGCCGAACATGGTGGTGGCCAACCTCGATCGCCTCGAGGCCGCGGGCCTCGAGCTGCCGACCGAGTGGACCGTTGAGGAGTTCGTCGAGACCGCGCGGATCCTGACCACGGACGGCGCCCACGGGTGCTACAGCATGCCGGACGTCCCCCGGATCGGCCTCGGGCCGAACTTCTGGTTCACGCCCGACGGCGACTCGAACTTCTCCGATCCACTGTTCGTCGAGCACTTCACCCGCAGCCGCGACCTCATCTCCGATGGGGTGCTGTTCCCGTGGACGGAGGTGCTCGCCCGCCAGCTCGAGGCGTACCAGCAGAACGGCTTCGTCTCGGAGGAGTTCGCCCTCTGGGTCACCGCACCGTTCAGCCTGCGGTACCTGTACGACGCGACGAACTACCCGCATGAGTTCCGGGCCGCGGCCGCGCCGATCCCGACCAGCGATGCCGGGAGCTGGAACACCGGCATCTTCGGCAACTTCGTGATGATCAACCCGAACTCGACCAAGCACGACCTCGCCTGGGAGTTCGTCCGGTTCTGGATCACCGAGGGCTCGCAGTTCATGGCTCCCGGTGGCAAGATCCCCACCCTGCAGAACGTGGACACCGACCAGATGCTCGCCAGCCTCCTCGGTCCCGACGCCGAGGACTGGTTCGACGTCGAATCCTTCCGGCGGGTGCTCTTCGACGACGAACCCGAACTGTTCGTGGACACCAACCTGACGGCCTTCCCCGAGATCACCCTCGCCAACGAGCAGCAGCGGGACGTGTGCTGGATCGGCGAACGCTCGCCGGAGGACGCGATCGCCTCGATCGACGCCCAGGCCACCGCCGCGATCGAGCGCTACGGACGGAGGAACTGATGGCGACCGTCACCGCGCCCGCAGTGACCACTGCGGCGCCGGCTCCCGGCAACCGGCGCCGGCTGGGTCCACCGGACCGGGTCGGCTGGCTCTTCATCCTGCCGAACCTGGTGGGCGTGGCCCTGTTCACGTTCGTGCCCCTGGTCTCGGTGGTGATCCTCGCGTTCACCGACTGGAACCTGGTCTCCGGCCTCGGCGGCATCGAGTTCATCGGCGTCGACAACTTCACGAACGTGCTCGCCGACCCGCTGTTCTGGGGCAGCGTGGGCCGCACGGTGGTCTACGCCGGGGTCAGCGTGCCGCTCACGGTGCTGCTCGGCATGGCGCTGGCGCTGGCCCTGGACCGGGACATCCCGGGCCGCGGCGCATTGCGAGCTGTCTTCTTCATGCCCTACATCGTCAGCACGGTGGCCATCGGGATGACCTGGCTGATGCTGATGAACCCCTCCGCGGGCCTGGTCAACCAGGTGCTCGGTGCGTTCGGCCTCACCGACCTGCCCGGCTGGTTCGCCTCCTCCTACTGGGCTCTTCCGGCGCTCATCGTGATCGCCATCTGGAGCGGCATGGGCTACGCCGCGGTCATCTACCTGTCCGCTCTGCAGGATGCCCCGACCGACCTCTACGAGGCCGCCGAGATGGACGGCGCCGGCCCTTGGCGGCGGTTCCGCACCATCACCTGGCCCTCGTTGCTGCCCACCACCGTGTTCCTCCTGGTCACCCTGTTCATCGGCACCTCACAGGGTTTCGGACTGGTGGCCCTGCTGACCGCGGGCGGACCGGGTGACGCGACCACGGTGCTGTCCTTCTACATGTACCAGACCGGCTTCCAGTTCTACCGGTTCGGATACGCCGCGGCGATCGGCATGGTCACGTTCGTGGGTGTGCTCGCCCTGACGCTCGCGATGTGGCGGGCCCAGCGTGGAAAGGCCCTCAATGACTGACGCAACCCTGACCCGAGTCCCGGCGCGCACCGGCGGCGCGCCTCGCGTGAACCTGACCCCGCGGCAACGGCGGGCGCGGCGCGACCGCTGGCTCTGGGGGATCCCGCTGTGGCTGCTCGCGCTGGCGTTCCTGGCACCGTTCGCCTGGATGGTCTCGACCTCCCTGAAGTCCAACCTGGACGCGTTCACGATCCCGATGCAATGGATCCCGGATCCCGCCCAGTGGGACTCCTACGTGGAGGTCCTCACCGGCGAGAACTCGATCCTGCCGGCGTTCGCGAACTCGGTGATCGTCGCCGTCACCCGGGTGCTGGGCGAGGTCCTGACCGCCACCATGGCCGGGTACGCCTTCGCCCGGCTGCACTTCCGTGGACGGGACAAGATCTTCCTGGCCTACCTGGCGACGTCGATCATCCCGGCCCAGCTGCTCCTGGTGCCGCGGTTCATCTACTTCCAGCAGTTGAGCCTCTACGACACGCTGTGGGCGCTCATCCTGCCCGGCATGTTCACGGTGCTCGGCACGTTCCTGATGCGCCAGTTCTTCGTGGCGCAGCCGGCCGCGTTCGCGGAGGCGGCCCGGATCGACGGCGCCAACGAGTGGCAGATCTTCTGGCGGCTGTACCTTCCGATGGCCACCCCGGTGATCAGCGCCCTCGGCATCCTGGCGTTCGTCTGGTCCTGGAACGACTACGAGACCCCGCTGGTGCTCATCTCCAGCCCCGAGGTCTACACCCTGCCGCTGAGCCTGACCGGGTTCGCCGACGAGCAGGGCGCGATCGCCCCGAACCTGTCCATGGCCGCCTCGGTGGTCTCCATCATCCCCGTGCTGATCGTCTTCCTGCTGCTGCAGAAGCGGTTCGTGCAGGCCCTCACCCACACCGGGATCAAATGACCTCCTCCACCGACGCCCCGCTCCAGGTCTCCGGCGTCTTCCCCTCCCTCGCCCAGGTCGGCGACTTCGGCCCGCCGCGCAGCGAGCTCGGCGTCGGCGCCCTGATGCCGTACAACGGCGTGCTGTACGTGCAGAACTACAACTCGCACAAGGCTGCGAGCGGCGCGGGAGTGAGTCTGCGCCGGATCGACGCGGACCTGCGCATGGAGGTGGTGGCCGAGACCCTCGGGGTGGACGGCACCTACACGAACCGGTTCGTGCACTACCCCACGGGGTACCTGGTGATCGGGCCGCACGTGATCTCCCCCGACCACACGATCCGCACCGTCCCCGAGCTGACCGGGCACCGCCTGTGCGGCACCACCCGCCACCTGACCGAGCCGGACACGCACGTGTACGTGCTGACCATGGAGGGCGAGGTCTTCTCGCTCGACCTGACCACCCTGGCCTGCGAGCTCGCGTGGGACCTGAACGACGAGCTCGACACCGAGGGCGAGTGGAAGGTCCACTACAAGGACTGCTACTCCAGCTTCGGCCGGCTCGTGGTCTGCTCGAACGAGTACGCCGAGCCGGAATGGCGCGGCGAGCGCGCCCGGGGGCGCCTCGCGGAGTTCGACGGCGAATCCTGGCGGATCCTGGAACGCAAGCCGTTCACGGCGATCGGTGGGCGCCACGAGTTCGGCGGCACGATCTTCGCGTCCGGCTGGGACGCCGCCTCGGCCATCCTCGAGGTGTTCACCGAGGCGGACGGCACCTGGCGCCGGTACCGGCTGCCCAAGGCCTCGCACACCTTCGACCACAAGTGGCAGACCGAGTGGCCGCGGATCCGGGAGGTGGAGCACGAGCGCCTCCTCCTGGACCACCACGGCATGTTCTACGAGCTCTCGCCCTGGGCGTACGGGAACCGGATCTGGGGCGTGCGACCGATCTCCACGCACCTGTGGGTGCTCGGCGACTTCTGCAGCTGGCGTGGCATGTTCGTGGCCGGCGCGGACAACGCCTCGCCCAGCCACGGGCTCAACCCGACGACGGCTGAGCCCCAGTCCGGCATGTTCTTCGGCAAGACCGACGACCTGTGGTCCTTCGGCAAGCCGGCCGGGTGGGGCGGACCCTGGTGGGACACCGAGGTGGCTGCGGGCGAGGCCTCCGACCCCTACCTGATGACCGGCTTCGACAACAAGTGCGTGCACGTGCAGAACCACGGCGAGACCCCGATGACCGTGCACCTGGAGATCGACGCCCGCGGCGACGGCACGTTCGGGCGGGTGAGCACCCTTGAGGTGGCGCCAGGTGCACTAGTCACGCACACCTTCCCGCCCGGGTTCAGCGCGCACTGGGCCCGGCTGGTGAGCGACCACGACGCGCGCGCGAGTGCACAATTCTTCTACACATGAGCACCCACGCCGATTCAACGAGCCCGCTGCAGGCGCTGCGCGACTCCCTGCCGACCCTGACCGGTGCCACGGCACGGGCCGCCGCGCACATCGTCGCGGACCCGGCCACGGCCGGCCGGGAGTCGATCACCCGGCTCGCCGAGGCTGCCGGGGTATCCGCGGCGACACTGACCCGGCTGGCCGACCTGCTCGGCTTCGACGGCTTCCCGGCGCTGCGCGCGGCGATCGCCACCGAGCACGGCCGCGAGGTCCAGGGCGGATGGCAGCGGGACATCGGCACCGAGATCGGTCCGAACGACCCACCCGAGCAGGTCCTCGGTGTCCTCGTCGCGGCGCAGCACCGGGCGGCCAGGCAGGCGATGGGCGCGGTGGACCTGCGCACCGCGGACCGGGTGGCGGACTGGATCGCCCACGCCGCCCGGATCCACCTGTACGGCGAGTGGGGGGACTCGGTCGCGCTGCACGAGCTGTACCTGCGGCTGCTCCGGATCGGACGCCCGGTGTGGTGGCACGAGGGCGCGCAGGCAGCCCGGGTCGCCGCCGGACTGGTGGGTGCGGGAGACGTCGCCCTGGCGCTGTCCCGCTCGGGGCGTGACGAGATCGCGTTGGACTTCCTCGCGCGCGCCCGCGCCAACGGCGCCCACTCCGTGGTCATCACCGGAGACCCGACGGCGCAGCTCGCGACGGACGCCGACGCCACCCTGTACACCGGGACCCGCGAGGGCACGGCGTGGACCGACCACTTCGCCGGCCGCGTCGGCGACACCCTCACCGCCGCCCTGCTCTGGGTGCTCGTCGCCCAGCGGGTCCCCGACGCCGTCGGCATCCCCCAGAACCCCACCACGATCACCATCGGAGATACCCAGTGACCCAGCCAACGCCGTCGCCCGTCATCGCGACCGAGGACGTCCACGCGGACCTGACCGTCATCGGCGGCGGACTCGCCGGTGTGTGCGCCGCGATCGGTGCAGCGCGCCAGGGCGCGAGCGTGACTCTGATCCAGAACCGCTCGGTGCTGGGCGGCAACTCCTCCAGCGAGGTCCGGGTGTGGGTGTGCGGCGCGACCGCGCACGGCGTGCAGCACTACGCACGCGAGACCGGGATCATGGGCGAGCTCTTCGTCGAGAACCAGTTCACGAACGCCGACGGCAACCCCTACTACTGGGACCTCGTGGTCGGCGAGGCGGTCCGCGCGGAGCCGAACATCACCCTCTTCCTGAACACGGACGTGCGCGAGGTCGAGGCGGACGGCCCCGAGGACGCCCGCTCGATCCGGTCGGTCACCGGCTGGCAGATGGGTTCCGAGCGGCGGCTGCGGTTCACGTCGACCTCGTTCGTCGATGCCACGGGGGACGGTCTGGTCGGGTTCCTCGCCGGCGCGCGGTACCGCACCGGCCGGGAGTCCCGCGCCGAGCTCGGCGAGTCCTGGGCACCCGAGGAGCCGGACGGCCAGACCCTCGGCTCGACCATCCTCTTCTACACCAAGGACGTCGGGCACCCCGTGAAGTTCGTGCCGCCGTCGTTCGCGAAGGACATCGCCCAGACCTCCATCCCGGAGCTGCGCGGCATCCGGGTGGACGCGAACGGGTGCGACTACTGGTGGATCGAGTGGGGCGGCGACCGGGACGTGGTCGCGGACAACGAGCTGATCCGGGACGAGCTGCAGGCCGCGGTGTACGGCATCTGGGACCACATCAAGAACTCCGGGAAGTACGACGCGGACAACCTGACCCTGGAGTGGGTCGGGTCGGTGCCCGGCAAGCGCGAGTACCGCCGGTTCGTCGGCGATCACACGCTCACCCAGCACGAGGTGCTCGGCCAGGAGCAGTTCGACGACCGGGTCGCGTTCGGCGGCTGGTCCATTGACCTGCACCCCCCGGGCGGGATGTACGCCACCGAGCACGGGTCGCGGCACTGGCACCCGGACGGGAACTATCACGTCCCGCTGCGCTCGCTGTACTCGGCGAACGTCACGAACATGTGGATGGCCGGGCGCAACATCTCGGCCTCGCACGTGGCATTCGGAACCACCCGGGTGATGGCCACCTGCGCGGTGATCGGCGAGGCGGCCGGGGTGGCTGCGGCCGTCGCGGTGGCCGACGGCGTCAGTCCCCGCGAGCTGGCGACGTCCCGTTTCGAGTTGGTCAGGCGGGCGCTCGTGCGCGCCGACGCGGCGGTGCTCGGTGTGCTCCACGACGACCCGGCCGACGCCGCGTTGACCGCGCGAGTGAGCGCGTCCTCGACCCTGCGCACCCTGGCCGCGCAGACGCCGTCGGGCATCCTCGACCTGGCGACCCAGGTGGCACTCGTGGTCCCGGTGGACCCGGCGCTGGACGGTATCGAGATCCTCATCGACGCCGACGTCGACACCGAGCTGGTGCTCGAGGTGCACGACCCCGAACTGGGCCAGAACTACATTCCGCGCGACCTGGTCGACACCGTGACCGTGGCGGTGCCCGCCGGTGAGAAGCAGTGGGTCCGGCTGCCCGCTCAGTGGCGCCCGGCCTCGGCGCGTAACGCGTTCCTGGTGCTGCGGGCGAACGCCGACGTGCGCGTGCACACCGCGGACACCCCGCTGCCGGGCGTCCTGACGTTCACCCACCGCGACCCGGGCGAGGACGAGCGCTACACCGAGCAGTGGCGGGAGTGGAAGCAGGTGCTGCAGCGCGGCTCCCTGTGTGTGCGGCTCGAGGCGCCCACGGACGCGTACGCGGCCGAGCGCGCCGTCGGTGGGTACGCACGTCCGTTCGGCGGACCGCAGATGTGGATCTCCCAGCCCCTGGCTCACGACCCGGAACCGACCCTGTCCCTGGCCTGGGACGAGCCGGTGGATCTGGCCGAGGTCGCGGTCATCTTCGACGACGACCTCGACGAGGACCTCATCAACCTGCACCACCACCGGACGCCGTTCGACGTGCTGCCCACCCTGGTCCGGGACTACCGCGTCGAGGCCGAGGTCGACGGCGGTTGGCAGGTTGTCGCCGACGTGACTGACAACCGGCGCCGGCACCGGCGGCACCCGCTCGAGGTGCCGGTGCCCGCGAGCGCGGTGCGGCTCGTGGTGACCGCGACGAACGGGACCGACAGCGCCCGCGTGGTGTCGCTGCGGGCGTGGGCGGACGGGCAGAGCTGACCCGGCGGCCGGCCGGCCCACGGGTCGGTCGGCCGGATCGGATGAGATCGGGGCAGATCAGCCCAGGCCCAGCACGTCGGCCACAGCCCTGTCGATACGGGTCATCTCGCCTCGGGTCAGTCTCCCGACCCGGGCCCCGAGCCTGAGCTCTGGATCCACCGCCGTCAACTGTTCGACGAGCACCAGGGTCGGTGAGCCGGCGATGCTGATCTCCGGCCGGAAGGACGCCGCACGCCGCCCCGTGGACGTTGGCGCGACCACCCAGGTGGACAGCGGGAGATCATCGGACTGGAGCACGACGGCGAACCGCCGGCCGGCTTGCTCGTGCCCTCGCGCGTTCCGGGGTGCCTTCAGTTCGTAGACGTCACCACGCACTGATCCCGCTCATCTCATGCGCAAGAGCCTTTGCTGCGGCGACGTCGGCCGGGTCGTCGCGTAGGGCCTCGGCTTCCGCGCGCAGCGCCGCCGCGTGCTCCGTTCGCGCCAGCTCGAGGATCGCCCGCCGGACCACGTCCGAACGATTGGAGCCGCGGCTGGTCAGTTCGGCCAGCGCTCGCTCGACCTGGTCGTCGGTGCGGATCGTAATACTTGGCATACTCACGATTGTAGGACCTGTCGTCTTACACGCATGGGTGGCTTCATCACACGATCCTGGCGGACCGGCGGGATGCCTGCACTGGGCCTGTGGACGGCTCAGGAACCGGTGAGCACCGTGTAGGCGGCGTACCCGACGAAGCCGAGCGCGACCAGAACGGCCACGATGCCGATCGCGCCAACGACCTTGCGGGCGGTGCCCCGGAGCGCGAACGGCAGCGCGGCGAGCGTCAGCAACCCGGCGACGACCGCGAGGAGGGTACCGAAGATCAGGCCGTAGCCGTGCTGGTCGGACTCGGGGTGCGCGAGCACGGTGCTGCTCAGCACCACCCACACGCCGGCCAGGAAGGGCAGGCCGAACAGGACCGAGAGCACGATCGCGACGACCCGCCCGGCCGTCATCACGCCGTCCTGACTCGGGTCCACGACCGGCTCGTAACGCATTCGAGCCTCCTCTCCCGCACCGACGGCGCCCTCGCTCGTCCCTGGGAGCCAGGGTAGGGCGAGTGCCCCTGCCGACGCAGCCCGAATCGACGCCCGGACGCCGTCAGGCGACGAGATCGCCGACCGCGTCGGCGATGCACAGGTAGTCGGACACCTCCCAGGCGGCCCGACCGATGAACAGTCCCCCGATCCCGGGCACCCGGGCCAGTTCCACCGCGTTGCCCAGGTTCACCGAGCCGCCGTAGAGCACCGCCGCCCGGGTGCCCGCCGCGGCGGCGATCACCACCGCCATCTCGGCCACGGCCTCGGGCCGGGCCGGGCGGCCGGTGGCCCCGATCGCCCAGATCGGCTCGTACGCGATCAGTACCGGCACGCCGGCTGGGACCCCGGCGAGGGCCGCGCGAACCTGGTCCGCGACGAACTCGGCGGCACCACCGGCCCGCCGCACCTCGGCCGACTCGCCGACGCAGATCAGCGGGAGCAGGCCGTGCCGGACGGCGGCCAGCACCTTGAGGTTGACCCGCTCGTCGGTCTCACCGAAATACTCGCGCCGCTCGGAGTGCCCGATCTCCAGCATCGTCGCACCGGCGTCGGCGACCTGCGGCACCGAGACCTCCCCGGTCCAGGCTCCGGCGTCCTCCCAGTGCGCGTCCTGCGCTCCGACGCGCACCGGGGACGCCGGTCCGAGCTCCGCGGCGACGGCGGCCAGCGCGGTGGCCGGCGGCACGACGAACGGGCGCACCGGCCAGTCCGCACGCGCCCCGACCCCGCGGGCGAACTCGCGCGCCTGTGCGAGCGTCTTCGTCATCTTCCAGCTGGTGCCGACCCAGAACTCAGTCACGACGCTCGTACGCCGTGATGGCGGCGACCTTCGCCGCGGAGGGGGATTCGCCGTCGAAGGTGTACCCGAGCCACTCCGAGGCCAGCCGGCGTGCGAGCTCCAGCCCGATCACCCGCTCCCCGAAGGTGAGCACCTGGGCGTTGTTCGACTTCACCGACCGTTCCACCGAGTAGGAGTCGTGCGCGGTGACGGCCCGGATCCCGGGGACCTTGTTCGCCGAGATCGCGACGCCCAGCCCGGTCCCGCAGACCAGCAGAGCGCGGTCGGCGCGACCGTCGGCCACGAGTTGAGCGGCGTCCAGCGCGACGTGCGGGTAGTCCGTGCCATCCCCCTGCGCGATGCCGACGTCGATCACCTCCAGGACGCGCGGGTCGGCCTCCAGGTCCCGCTTGAGGGCTTCCTTGTAGTGGTAGCCGGCGCTGTCCGCACCGACCGCGATCCGCCATTTCATGATTCCTCCGCTGAGACCGTCGATGACTGCGCGACCGTGCCGACCACGAGCGCGAACGAGATGGCACCCGGGTCCGCGTGACCGCGCGCGCGTTCGCCATGGGTGCGGGCCCGGCCGAGCCGGGCCGTGAGTGCGGCCGTGCCGCGTGCGGCTTCCTCGGCCGCGTTCGCCGCGCTCGCCCACGCGGCGGGCACCGCCGAGCCCTGCCCGACGGCGGAGCGTAGGTGGGCGGCGAACGGCACCGCCGCATCGATGACGGTCTTGTCGCCCTCCCGGGCGCCGCCCAGGTCGGCGGCCGCGGTGACGGCGCGATCCACGGCGCGCGCGAGGCCGGCACCATCCGGGGCTCGCTCATTGCCGACCTCGGCGCCGGCGGCGCGTAGAGCCGCACCCCAGAGTGCCCCCGACGTGCCACCAGCAGCGTTGGACCAGGCCCGGCCGGCGGCGTCGAGGACGTCCCCGAGGCCGGCCCCGGCCAGGTGCGCCTGTTCGGCGGCACGGACCGCGCCGCCGATGCCCAGCACCATGCCCTGCCCGTGATCGCCGTCGCCGGCCACGGCATCCAGCCGGCCGAGCTCCTCCTCGTGCTCGGTGAGCGCGACGGCGATCGCCGCGGCGGTGCGCAGCACCTGCTCGGTCGCCCGTCGGGAGTCCTCGGTGCCGGGGGCCACCGCCGTCGCGCTGGACGCCGGGGTGAGCGTCGCCACCGCCGGGTGTGCGGCGGGCGCCGGGTCCGCCCGGAGGGGGCCGGGCCGACCGCGACGGAACGCGGGGGTGTCCGCGGGCGCCGTCCAATAGCGCTCGAGTTCGGGGTCGAGGAAGGTGGCGGTCAGGGACAGGCCCGCCATGTCCAGGCTGGTCACCTGTTCGCCGACCTCCGGGGCGACGATCACGAGGCCGGCTGCGGTGAGCCGATCGGCCACCCGGCCGTAGACGGCGAACAGTTCCTCGTGGGTGGTAGCGCCGAGTCCGTTGACGAGGACGGCGACCCGGTCGGCATCCTCTGGGGCCTCGGCGAGGATCCGCGCGACGAGGTCGTCGGCGACCTCGCTCGCGCTGCCGAGGTCCTCGGTGCTCAGGCCGGGCTCGCCGTGGATGCCGAGGCCGAGGGCGATCCGGCCGGCCGGGATGGTGAACAGCGGCTCGTCCTGACCAGGCAGGGTGCACCCGGCGAGCGCGATCCCGATGGTGCGGGTGCGGGCGTTGGCCCGGGTCGCGACGCGCTCGACGTCGTCCAGGTCCGCGCCGGCAGCCGCGGCGGCGCCGGCGATCTTGAACACGATCAGGTCACCGGCGATGCCCCGGCGCTGCTCGGGTTCGGTGGCCGAGGCGAGGTCGTCGGTCACGGTGACCATCCGCACGTCGATGCCGTCCGCTCGCAGCTCCTTGGCCGCCTGACCGAACTGCAGCTGGTCTCCGGCGTAGTTGCCGAAGCCGAGCAGCACCCCGGCGCCGCGGTCCGCGGCGCGGACAACCGTGACGGCCTGGTCCGCAGAGGGCGAGGCGAAGATGTTGCCGCACACGACGCCGTCGGCCATCCCCTCCCCCACCCACCCCGCGAAGGCGGGGTAGTGCCCGGACCCGCCGCCGAGCACCACCGCGACCTTCCCGGGCGGTGCGGGGGCGACGCGGACCACGCCGCCGGGCACCTCCCGGACCCGGTCGGCGTGCGCTCGGGCGAAGCCGGTGAGGACATCCGCGGCGAACGTCCTGGGGTCGTTGACGAGGTGGGTCATGTCAGCTCGCGATCTTGGCCGCGAGGATGCGGCGCAGGTAGTCACGGTTGGTGGCGGCGACGCTCAGCCCGTCGCCGCCGTAGTGCTCGACGCACAGCGGGCCGGAGAAGCCGGCCGCGAGGGCCATCCCGACGGCGGTCCGGTAGTCGATGTAGCCGGTCTCCAGCGGGGCCGGTGCGGAGAAGTAGGCACCGGTGGCCGGGTCGTGGTCGCGCAGGTAGTTCTTCAGCTGCCAGTAGTTGGCGTGGGGCAGCATCCGCTCGAGCATCACCCGCCAGTCCTCCACGGGCCGGTGCAGCCGGACGATGTTCCCGATGTCAGGGCACAGGCCCACGTTGGGTAGGCCGATGTCGGTGACCAGTCGCACCGAGCTCTCCGACGTCCCCAGGTAGGTGCCCTCGTACATCTCCAGGGAGACCTGGACCTGGGCCCGCGCCGCCTCCTCGCCGATCCTGCGGAAGCCGTCGACGGCGGCCGCCCAGACCGCGGGGTCCTCCGGGTTCTCCTCGCCGGGGGCGAGCCAGAACCACTCCGCCCGCTGCTGTTCGGCCGTCAGTGGCTGGTGCAGTCCGACGCACACCGTGCCCACACCGAGCTCACCGGCGGCCCGTACCGTCTCGAGGGCGAACTCGAGGTTGGCGGCGGCGCGCTCGGGGTCCGGGTCGAGGATGCTCCGTCGCGCGAGCGGGATCGCGCTGATCCGCAGGCCGTACTCGGCGAGCAGGCGCTGCAGGCCGCTGCGACCGTCGTCGTCCAGGTCGGAGATCCGGATGAACGTGGTGAACAGGTCGATCTCGGTGAAGCCGGCCGCGGCGACCTCGTGGAAGGTCGGCCGCCACGCCTGCGGCCCGGTCGTGGTGACATCACGGCCGTCGCTCAGGGTCCCGACGAGCTGGGGCAGGCCGACGCCGATCGGCCAGGCGTCGGCTGTGAAGGGCGCCGTCATGCCGTTCTCCTGGTCAGGGTCGGAGCCGGGGGAAGGTCGGCGAGCAGGGCGCTCATCCGCGAGTAGGCCTGCGCCCGCCAGGCCTGGATGGCGCCGGTGTCCGCCTCGGTGTAGTCGCGCCACAACCCAGCACCGTTCTTCATGCCGTGCCGGCCGGCGTCCGCTGCGTCCGTGAGGATCTCCGGCGGGGTGAACCTGTCGCCGAGCGCGTCGGCGAGCAGCCGGAAGGAGTCGGCGTAGACGTCCAGGCCAGCCATGTCCAGCATCGCGAGCGGACCGAAGAACGCGGCCCGGAACCCGAGCGTGGAACGCAGGATGGTGTCCACGTCCTCAGGACTCGCGTGCCCCTCCTGCACGATCAGCAGGGCTTCCTTCACCATCGCGTACTGCACGCGGTTCAGGACGAAACCGGGCGCGTCGGCGACCACCGCGCTCGGTCGGCCGATCCCGGTGAGCATGCTCCGGATCGTCGCCACGGTCGAGTCCGCGGTCTGGGCTCCAGCCACCAGTTCCACCCCGGGGACGAGGTGTGCGGGGTTGCTGAAGTGGACCACCAGGAACCGGCTCGGGTTGCTGACCGCGTCGGCGAGCCGGGCGAGCGGGATCGTCGAGGTGTTCGTCCCGATCAGCGCCGTGGGGGACGCCGCGGCGCTGATCTCGGCGAGGACCCGGCGCTTGGTGCCCGGATCCTCCGGCACCGCCTCCTCGATGAAATCGGCGCCGTCGACCGCCGCCGGGAGCGACTCGCTCCAGGTGAGGTGGTCTCGGACCCGCCCGGCATGGCCGCCGGGCATCAGGCCGGAGGATTCGAGCTCGGCGGCCTCGGCCAGGATCCGCGCGTGCGCGGCCCTGGCCAGGTCGGCGGTGGCGTCCGCGATCCGCACGGCCAGGCCTGCGTCGGCGAGCGTCTGGGCGATCCCGCCGCCCATGTACCCGGACCCGATGACCGCCACGGTGGTGATGGTGCGCAAGGTGTTCCTTCCCTGATGCCCTGACGGCGGGTGCCGTCAGTGCATGTAGAGGCCGCCGTCGACGTTCAACGTCTGGCCGGTGATGTAGCCCGCGTCCGGGCCGAGCAGGAAGCTGATCGCGGCGGCGATGTCCGCCGTGGTGCCGACCCGGTCGACCAGCAGCTCCGCGACCAATTCCCGCTTGCGCTCCTCGGTGAGGGTGCCGCCCATGATGTCGGTGTCGATCGGGCCCGGGCAGATCGCGTTCACCGTGATCCCGTACGGCCCGAGCTCCCGGGCGAGCGCCCTGGTCAGCCCGATCACGCCGGCCTTGGCCACGGAGTACGGAGTCTTGGAGTAGGTGCCCCCGCCCCGCTGCGCGGAGACGGACGAGATCGACACGATGCGGCCGACTCCACGGGCCGCCATCGACTCGGCGACGCGTTTGCTGACGTAGTGGACGCCGTCGAGGTTGACCCGCATCACGCGGGTCCATTCCTCGTCGGGCAGTTCCAGGTACGGGGTCGGGGAACTGACCCCGGCCACGTTCGCGAGCGCCAGCAGGGGTGGCAGTTCCGCCTCGAGCTTCCCGACGGCGGTGCGCACGTCGTCCGGGTCGCTCACGTCGACCCGGTGCCCCACCGCCGCGACCCCGTACTGCTGGGTCAGCTCGGTCGCGAGCGACTCGACGGCCGGGCCGTCGATATCGACGAGGCCGAGGCTCCAGCCCTCGGTGGCGAGCCGGTGCGCGGTGGCCCGCCCGATGCCTCGGGCGGATCCGGCCCCGGTGATGACCGCGGTGCGTTCGGACGTGAATGGTGTCGACAACTTGTGTGCTCCCATCAGTAGGTGTAGTCCTGCCCGCGCTGCCAGTCGGAGAACTCCCAGTCGGCGCGCGAGACCTCGGCTCCGGCGCCCGCAGCTTGCTCGATGGACGAATCGAGATCGGACGAGAAGGCGTCGTTGAGCTTGACGAGCTCGCCCTTGAGGTCGGAGACGTCCCCGCCGAGGTAGCCCTGGATGATGTCGCCGAGTGTCGGCGCCACAGGGGTGGCGAGGGCGAGGGCCTCGCTGGCCTGGATGTTGCGCACCTGAACCTGCGGCGCCCGGAACACCCGCTGCTTGAAGTCGTCGATCAGCCAGGCGTACGGCTCGATCACGTCGGCGTCCGCGACGATGTCGAGGTTCAGCGGCGGCTGGTCCATCGCCTCTGCGAGCGCCGCCTGATAGTCGTCCTGGGTGAACGACTCCACGACGAGGCTGGCCGCCTCGGGGTTCGCGGAGTTCCCCGCCACGAACCAGGTGCCGCCGGGGGCCCCACGGGTGATCACCAGTTCCTCGCCCTCGGGCGTCAGTTCACCGGACGTCGCCATCCGCGCGAGGTGCTCCTCGTTGAGGGCACGGACGCCACCCGGTGACCACGGCCCATCGATGAAGAAGCCGACGTTGCCGGCGGCCCATCGGCCGCGCGCGTCCGGGATCTGGAATGAGTTCGTCCCAGGCAGCAGCCAACCGTTGTCGGAGATCTCCTTGAGGAGTTCGATGGCGTTGATGTACGTGTCGTGGTCGTAGTTGTACTCGCCGGTGTCATACCGCAGTCCCTGCCAGCCCGGGAAGCCGCCGGCCTGGGCCAGGTCGTCGACCTGGTCGCGGATCCGGCCGCTGGCCCCGAGGGCCAGTGTCATCGGGGCGTACCTGCCGTCGTCGGCGATGGCGCGCAACGCGGCCCGGAGGTCGTCGTAGCTCTTCGGGCCTTCGAATCCGACCTCGTCCGCGATCTCGGAGTTGTACCAGGTGCACGCCCAGTACTGGCGGTCGGACAGTGCCGGCAGTGCGTAGATGACACCGTCGAGCATGCTGATGCCTTCGACGAAGGTGCCCTCCGGAAGTCGACCGATCGCCTCCTCCGACAGTTCGATCGGGTGCAGCCACCCGGCCTCGACAAGCGCGGGGAGCGGGAGGCCGACCACGTTCGAGTAGATGTCTGGGAGCTGGTTCGACTGGTTCGCGAGCTGCAGCGCCTCGGTTGCCTGCGAGGGTTCGTTGTAGGTGTACTCGATACCGACGCCGACCTTCTCGGCCTGCTCCGCGGCCCAGCGGGCGTGCAGGTCCTGGAGACCACCGAAGTGGTCCCACCAGCGGATGTCTGCGCCGGCCCCGGTCCCGCCACCACCTCCACCGCTGGAACCTTCTGGTGATGGCGATCCGGAACAGGCGGCGACCAGGCCGCCGAGCGAGAGCGCGCCGGCGCCCCCGAGGAAGTGACGACGAGAGAACGTGGACATGAGGGGTACTCCTCTTCGAGTGGGGTGATTCGGGGGGATTTCAGGACTTGACGGCACCAGCGATGCCTTCGACGAAGTACTTCTGCATGAAGATGAAGAGGACGACGACCGGCAGGATCGAGATCACGCCGGCCGCCGCCATACCGGGCCAGTCCGTGGAGTTCTCGCCCACGAACGCCTGCATACCCACGCTCACCGTGCGCAGCGCCGGGTTGCTGAACGAGAAGACCAGCGGCAGGAAGAATGCGTTCCACGTGGACAGGAACGTGAGGATCGCCACGGTCGCGGTCACAGGCATGGACAGCGGGAGCATGATCTTGCCGAAGACCCTCAGGAACCCGGCACCATCGACGATGGCGGCTTCCTCGAGTTCGGCCGGCATCCCCCGGAAATAGCCTGCGTAGATCAGGATCGCCGCCACGTTCGCGGCGCCTCCGAGCGCCAGGATCATGCCCGCGAGCGAGTTCAGGAGTCCGAGTTCCAGTGACACCTTGACGATCGGGATGATCGTGTAGCCGGTCGGCACGAACAGGGTGGCGACGAAGATCCCGATGATCAGCCGGGATCCCGGGAACCGGTACCGACCGATCACGTAACCCGCCAGCGCACACCGCACGACCACGATGAGGGTCGTCGCCAGGGTCACGATGATGGTGTTGCGCAGGTAGCTCCCGAACCGGCCATCGGTCCAGGCTCGGGTGTAGTTCTCCCACTGCGGCGTCTCCGGGATGAGGCCGAGCCCGCCGCTGAAGACCTCACCAGAGGTCTTCAGCGAGGCCGAGACCATCCAGAGGAACGGGAAGACCCAGACGAACCCGAGCACGGTCAGCCCGGCGGCGACGGCCCACCAACCGAGGCGCCGAACTCGTGGACGTCGCCGTTCGGTTCGGGTGGGCGCGCCCACGACGTCGGCGGCCGCGCTCATGCCCGTGCCCGCTGAGGCCGGCGGGTGACCATCGTCGCCCACGCCTGCACGGCTGCCACGATCAGAACGAGCAGTCCGAACAGCACCGCAGCGGCCGACGCGAAGCCGAGTTGCGGGATGGTCGCTGCGAACGCCCACCTGTAGATGTAGATCTCGATGATCTCGGTACTGAAGAACGGACCCCCGGCCGTCATCGTCTGCATCAGGTCGAACGCGTGGAAGCAGTCCTCGATGGTGAGGATGGAGATGATCAGCAGGAACGGGAGCAACATCGGCAGCGTGATGTAACGGAAGATCCGCACGCCGCCGGCCCCGTCGATGCGAGCCGCCTCGTAGAGGTCCTGCGGAATCGTCTGCAGCGCAGCCAGCCAATAGATGAGCGTGATGCCGAAGAACTTCCAGACATACACCAGAGCGGTCGTGATCAGCGCCGAGTCCGAGCTACCGAGGAGGTCCACCGGAGGCATGTCCAGCAGCCCGAGCACGGCTGCGACCGGCCCCGCACCGGGATCGAGCACAAACCGCATGACGACTCCGACGATCGCCGTGGTCGTGACCACCGGAATGAAGTAGACCGTCCGGAAGAACTTGCTGAACGGCATTCGAGGAGAGTTCAGCAGGATCGCCAGGAAGAACGCACCGAAGACCCGCAGGGGAGCCACCAGGAGCATGAACACCAGGGTGATCCGCACCGAGGACCAGAACAGCGGGTCCGACATGACGGCCTGGTAGTTGCTGATCCCGACGAACCGCTGCTCGGCGGAGAACCCGTTCCATTCGACGAGCGAGTACCAGTAGCTCGCGATGATCGGATAGATCGTGTAGAGGCCGTAGAGGATGAAGGTCGGCATCAGGAACGCGTAGATCCACAGATTCCGCTTGCGGTTGCGCCGGCGTCGGGCAGGGCTGGGGGGCGTGGTGCCGGCCGCCCGGTCGGTGCGGGGGGTCACCACCGGTATCACTTGTGTCGCCATCGAACACGCTCCATCGGGTGTCGGGTCGGGGTCAGCGGATCTGGCTGAGTGCGAAGGTGCGCGGGTCGTTGCCGATCCGCACCCCCGTCTCCAGGGCGTCCAGGCCCGCCAGGTCGTCTGCGGTGAGGTCGGTGCCGTCGAGGTCGGCGTTGGAGACCATCCGCGCTCGGGACGTGGTCTTCGGGATCACCACCCGGCCCTGGTCCAGGTGCCAGCGGAGCACCACCTGGGCGGCGGTGACACCGAGCCGGTCCGCGATCGCGGTGACAGTGGGGGCGGAGAGATCGGCGCCCTGGCCGAGCGGGGAGTAGGCCTGCACGGTGATCGCGTGCTCGGCGCAGAAGTCGGCAAGGTCCGGCTGGGCGAAGCTCGGATGGATCTCGATCTGGTTCACGGCCGGCACATGCTCGGCTCGGCCGAGGAGCTCGCGCAGGTGCTCGACCATGAAGTTCGAGACGCCGATCGCGCGGACCCGCCCCTCGTCCAGGATCCGCTCGAGCGCCCGCCAGCTCTCCTGCCACAGCCCGGCGGCCGGGTTCGGCCAGTGGATCAGGTACAGGTCGAGGGTCTCCAGGCCGAGCCGGGCGAGGGTGTCGTCATAGGCTCGCAGGGCACGCTCATAGCCCTGGTCCCCGTTCCGGAGTTTCGAGGTGACGAACACCTCCTCGCGCGGCAGCCCCGCGGACCCGAGCGCGGCGCCGACCCCCTCCTCGTTCACGTACGCGGCCGCGGTGTCGACGTGGCGGTACCCGACCTCGAGTGCCTCCTCGACCACCCGCTGCGCCTGCGCCGTCGGCACCTGGAAGACGCCAAGGCCCACCTGGGGGATCCCGACGCCACCCGGCAGCGTGGTGCGCCGATCCAACGAGGTGAGCGCCGCCGTCGTCATGCCTTCGGCTCCCACACGAGCAACGACACCGACGGCAGCGGCAGGCTGAGAGCCACCTGCGCCGCACCGTCGACGGGCGTCACGTCGTGCGCGGCCTCGAACTCCTCGAGTCCCTGGCGCGCCTTGATCGCGGCGAGCTGGTCGTCCGTGGGCAGCTGCGGTGAGCCGAGCCCCGCCCAGATCGTGTGGGCGTTGGAGTGCGTGGCGTCGATCCGGTAGTGCCGCAGCGTGTAGGCAGCGCCGTCCAAGCCGGCGATGTTCACGTTCACAGCGGCCTCGGTGTCGTCCGCGTGGTACTGGTCGTCGATGTGCCGCCAGACGAGCGCGGCCACGGTGCCGTCCGCGCTCCGGGAGGCGAGCACGTCGACCTCCTCCGGCATGCTGGCGCCATCGCAGTCGTCCAGGGCCGTGACCGGGTGGGCCACGTCCGAACCGGCCTCGATGCGGCGCTCGCCGAGCCGGGCCAGTGCCCGGTAGGCGTTCAGGAACGGCTTCTCCACTCCGCCGGCGGTCAGGAACGCGCGGGTGCCCTCGAAGTAGCGCTCGCCCTCGAAGTAGAAGCTCCACGAGGTCGCCTGCTCGACCTGCACGGTCTCGGTGGCGTTCAGGTCGAGGATCTTCTTCATGAGCTTGACCTGGAACACCGGGTAGTACTCGGTGTTCTGGAACCGGAAGTTCGCGTTGTCATAGACGCTGTAGTGGGCCGGGACCCCGGCGTCGCACTCGTCGACGATGGCGGGCAGGCCGTGGTATTCGGGGAACTCCTCGATCACACGGGACAGGGTGCGGATCTCGAAGAGCATCTTGTGTGCGCTCGGGCTCTGCTGCTCCGGCGCCGGCCCGCCGGTGGGCCCGTAGACGCGCCACGGGCGGAACGCGGAGCCCTTGGTGTGGAAGGAGACGAAGTCGAGCGGGTCCTTGCGGGCGCTGGTGTGGGTGAGGAAGCCGCGTAGGAACTCGGCGCCGGACCCGGTGACAGCCGGGCCGCCGACCTTCGCCGTGGGAAGCACGCGCCGGACCGCGGCCGCCGTCACCGAGTAGAGCTCGTAGAACTCCTCGGGGGTGCCACGCCAGTAGAAGATGTCCGGCTCGTTCCACAGCTCCCAGAGCCAGGTGTCGACCTCGTCGGCGCCATAGCGGTCCAGGCAGTGCTGGGCGTGCGCGGCGATCAGGTCGCCCCAGGCGGCGTAGTCCTTGGGCGGGTAGCCCCAGGCGCCGGCCTCGTAGTTGCTGTAGACGGTGGGACTGGGCACCACCTCGAGCTCGGCGGCGTGATCGGGCACCAGATCGCGCGGCGTGAAGGCGAGCTCGACGAGCACGTGGTTGCCGGACTCGACGATGGCGTCGTAGACCTGGTCGGCGATGGTGAAGTCGTAGAACGGGTTTCCGTCGGCGTCGAGGTGGAACACGTTGCCGGTGCCCCAGTGCGGGATCCCGAAGCCGGTGCCCGAGCAGAACACGTAGTGCGGGCGCACGTGGAAGCCCTTGTCGCTCAGCTCACCGAACCGGCCGAGCAGGGAGCGCCCCGTGGCGGTGTAGGTCCAGTTGATCTCGTCGTATCCGATGCTCTCCCAGATCCGGGCGAGCGCGCCGCGGTCCACGGCGGCGTCGATTGTCACCTCGGCCGCACGGACGTGCGGCGCATTCGGGTCGCTGGGCGCGGCGTGCGGGAAGGAACTCTTGTCCAGTCCCACACCTGGGTTGACTTCAGCGGTGAAGCTCACGTCCGGACTCTGCCTCTCTCGGGGGGTCATCGCGGCCACCGTCCCTGGCGACCTCCGGCGAGGCTAGACCGCCCGTTCTCAGATTGTCAATGATCTTCAATCACGATTGTCAATGATCTTCAAGCGGCTAGACTGCTCCACACCGAGGCGATTCAGGCGCTACCGTTCGTAGACAGCAGCGCGACGTAGCGGCGGAGATTGAGGGGAAACATGCGCATGATCTGCAGGCCCGTCGGGCCTCTTCGGATGGAACGGGCCGGCCGCCACGGCGGCACCACGGCGGGACCGGGACCAGGTTCGACGGCCGAGGTATCGGCTACCGTTCGCCTGGGGGGCGTCCGGTGATCGGCACCGGGAACTCTCCGCCCCGGACGTCCATGGCCGAGTACGTGTTGGCGGTTCTCCGTGAGCAGATCGCCACCGGCGTGCTCGCGCCCGGTCAGCACCTGCGCGAGATGGAACTCGCCGCGAGCCTGGACGTGAGCCGGGGTCCGGTGCGTGAGGCCCTGGCGTTCCTCGAGTCCGAGGGACAGGTCGAGATCCGGCGCCACCGGGGCGCGTTCGTGAGCGTGCTCACCCAGGTGGACGTGGAGGAGGTGCACACCTTTCGCGCCGCCATCGAGTCCCTTGCCGCCGAACGCGCATCGACGCGGATGACGCCTGCCCACTTCGCGGAACTGGACCGGGTGCTCGACGCGATGAAGGAGACCTCCGGATCCGTCGCCCCGCAGGAGGCGGTCCGACTGGACCTCGCCTTCCATGACGTGTTGTACGACGCGGCGGACCATCAGCGGCTCAGCCGCGCGTGGGTCTCCATCCGCAGCCAGGTGTTCTTCTTCCTGCACACCCGGAACGTGAACTTCCCCGATTTCCCGACCGTGGGTTATCCCGAGCACTACGAGCTCCGGATGGCGCTCGCGCAGGGGGATCCGGTCCTCGCCCGGGCCGCCGCCGAGGACCACCTCAGCGGCGCCTACACGCGCCTGCGTCAGCTCGAGCTGCCGACCGAGTCGGACCGCCCCGAGTGATGGTCCCGGCCTAGCTGCGTCACTGACCCACCGCACGGGTCAGTGACGCAGCGGCTTGCGCACACCTCACGCGCGGTGCGTCGAGTCGTCCGCGTACTCGGTGTACATGTAGGGGTTGTCGAGCACCTTCGACTCGGGGATCTCCGGGCTCATCCCCCGGCGCCACTCGTCGTCGCCGAGGGTGGCGCGCAGGTGCTCGATCGTCTGGTCGACGGCGGTGCGCGCCTTCGCGAGGTCGGTGCCGAGCAGCCGGTGCTCGTGCTTGAGCACCCGGCCGTTGACGACCACCGTGTGCACGTCGCCGCGCTGCGCCTGGAGCGCGATGTGACCGTACGGGTGCAGCACCGGGAACATGACGGGTGAGTCGTCGTTCTTGATCAGCACGACGTCCGCCTTCCTACCCGGTTCCAGGCTCCCGACGGCGGAGTCCAGTCCGAGGGCACGCGCGCCTCCTCGGGTGGCCCAGTCGACGACGTCCTGCGCCCGCAGCGAGATGTTGGTGACCGTGTCGCCGCTCGCGTGGGCCTCGAAGTGCTCGCGGGTGCGGTCGGAGGCCAAGGTCGCGCGCATCGCCGAGAACAGGTCCCCGCTCCACCACACGCTGGTGTCCATGGACAGCGAGATCGGCACTCCGTGGGCGCGCAGGGCCCAGCTCGAGGGATAGCCCTGCCCGCAGGAGGACTCACTCTCGGAGGACACCGACGCGTACCCGCCAGTCGCGGCGATGCGCTGGTAGGAGTCCGCGCTGAGGGTCGCCGCGTGCACGTACACGTTGCCCTGGCGCATGTGCCCATGGGAGTGCATGAGCCGGATCCCGTCGTCGTTCGTGGCACCCCAGACGCCGGCGTGCGTGGTCACCGCCACGTCCAGGTCGCGTGCCACGTCGAACGCGGCGCCCTCGGGGTACGCGGGGTCACCGGTGACGTCGAAGGCGAGCTGGAACCCGAGCATGTCACTGCGCGGGAGCGCCTCGGCGAACGCCCGGAACTCGGGGGCCGCGGTCCACTCCCAGGGCCCGGCGTGGATGTTGCCGTAGGCGAGCACCGCGCGGCCGCCCACCTGCTGCAGCGCCTCGAGCGCCGCCTCGCCGTGCTCCACGGTCTGCAGCCCATGGGACCAGTCCACCGTTGTCGTCACGCCGGCGTCGATCGCCTCGATCGCACCGAGCAGGTTGCCGGCATAGATGTCCTGCGGGCGGAAGTGCTTGCCGTAGGAGAGGTAGTTCCACACGAAGTACTGGGTCAGTGTCCAGTCGGCGCCGTAGCCGCGCATCGCCGTCTGCCACAGGTGCCGGTGCGTGTCGATCATGCCGGGCATGAGGATGCCGCCACTCGCGTCGATCTCGACGGCCGACTCGGGCACCTCCAGAGCCGGGCCGATCGCCTCGATCCGCTCCCCCACAACCAGCAGGTCGGCACCGTCGAGCACGGTGTGCACGTCATCCATCGTGACCACGAGAGCGTTCCGGAACACGATCGGGCGATCCGCGTCGAACGTCTCCTCGCCTTGCTCGCTCATTTCCAACCTCCGTCGTCGCAGGCCCGCGGACACCCATCCGCCTGGCGGACACTTGTCCGATGGAGCCACAATAGGTGACGCCCAACGCATGTCAACCCCCGTGAGGACGCCATGGACGCCGCAGTGATCACCGAGGCCGGAGTGCCGCCGAGCCTGCTCGAGCACCCCGATCCGATCCCGGGCGAGGGTGAAGCCCTGATCCGGGTGCACGCCGCGGCGATCGCGCCGCTGGACCTGGTCTGCGCGAGCGGCACCTCCTACTTCGGCGCGCCGGCCACCCCGTACGTGCCCGGGGTCCAGGGCGTCGGCGAGGTCGTGACCTCCTCCACCCTGCCGGCCGGTACCCGGGTCTGGTTCCCCACCTCGGCCGGCATGGCGCCCGGCGACGGGTCGATGGCGCCGTTGAGCGTGGCCCCCGAGGACGGCCTGCTACCCCTGCCCGACGGCGCCGGTGACGCACTGGTGGCCGCGCTCGGCCTGTCCGCGGTGGCGGCCTGGGCGGTCCTGACGGACCGCGGCGGGCTGAGACCGGGCGAGACGGTGCTCGTGCTCGGCGGCGGTGGCGTTGTGGGCCAGGTCGCGATCCAGGCGGCGCGCATCCTTGGGGCCGGCCGCGTGGTCGCGGCCGCGCGCTCGGATGGCGCCCTGGGACGCTGCGGGGCGGCGGGCGCCGACGCCGTCGTCGAGCTGCGCGGCGGTGAAGCACCCGCGGAACTCGCGCAGCGCCTGCTCGAGGCCAGCGGCGAACCGGTGGACCTGGTGGTCGACCCGCTCTGCGGGGATCCAGGTACCGCGGCGGCGTCGATCCTCGGCGAGGGTGGCCGGCTGGTGAACCTCGGCAGTTCCGCCGGCCCGACGGCGGTCTACGACTCGGCAACACTGCGGAGCCGGTCCGCGCAGATCCTCGGGTACACCAACAACGCCCTGACCCCGGCGCGACAACGGGAGATCCTCGCGCAGGTCCTCGAGCACGCGGTCGCCGGCGCGATCACCGTCGCCCACGAACTGGTTCCGCTCACCGACGTCACCGACGCCTGGACGCGACAGGCGCAGGGCCGCTGCGACGGCCGGATCGTGCTGGCCCCCTGACGAGGGAACCCCGACCCATGGCGGGCCGCAGCCACTCAGCGGATCGTCGTGACCGGGCGGGCGGCCCAGCGGGCCCAGTCCTCCTCGACCGCGGCCGCGGCCTCCTGCAGCGGCGGCAGGTGCTCCGCCAGCAGCGCCGCCAGGGACGTCTCGGCGGCGTGCACGGTGACGTTCATCGCGGCGGCGACCCGCCCGGAGGCGTCCCGCACCGGCACCGCCACCGAGCGCACCCCGGGCGCGAGCTCCTCGTCGGCGACGGCGTACCCCTGCTCCCGGACCTGGGCGAGCGTCTCACGCACGGCGGCCCGGGTGAACTCCGGCACGGGCAGGCCGGAGCGGGACGGAACCTTCAGGACCTTGGCGACGTCGCCGTCGGGCAGGTCGGCCAGCAGCACTTTGCCCTGGGAGGTGACCATCGCCGGGAACCGGGTGCCGACGTCGACGCGGAGGGCGATGAGCTTCGGCACCGCGACCCGGGTGACGTAGACGATGTCCGACCCGTCCAGCTGGGACATCGAGGAGGATTCGTGCGTGTGCCGCACCAGCGCCTCCTGGTGCGGGCGCGCGACGTCCCACAGACCGAGCGCGCCGACGTACGCCATGCCCAGTTCGACGACCCGCGGAGTGAGGGCGTAGGACCCGTCGTCGGCGCGGACGTAGCCGAGCTCGGCGAGGGTGAGCAGGATCCGGCGAGCCGTCGGGCGGGCCAGTTCGGCTGCCTTCGCGACCTCGCTGAGCGTCATCGCCGGGCGCTCGGGTCCGAAGGCGCGGAGCACGTCGAGCCCGCGTGCGAGCGCCTCGATGAAGTCGGGGCCGCGGGTCGGCTGCGTCATGACGTCCTTCCGGAGCGGGTCGAGCGGCGCCGACGGGGTGGCGGCGCGTGTGCGCCAGTTTGCACCACCCGGCCCCGGATCGACAGCGCACCCACCCGGCCCGGCCGACCTTGACACCGGGCCGGGCGCGGGCGACGCTAGGTCAACGGACACATGTCCGCCATGCGGTCACAGCGCCGTCGGCCAGCCCGGAAGGAACCCATGCCAGCCCAGAGCACACCGGCCCGCCCGTTGGACGGGCTGCTCGTCGCGGACCTCTCCCGGGTGCTCGCCGGCCCGTACGCGACGATGCTGCTGGCGGACCTGGGCGCCGACGTGATCAAGGTCGAGTCCCCCGGCGGCGACGACACCCGCACCTGGGTCCCCCCGGTCCGGCCGGACGGCGTGTCCACCTACTACGCCTCGATCAACCGGAACAAGCGCTCGATCGTGCTGGACTTCAAGAACGGGACGGACCTTGCCGCGGCGCAGGAGCTGGCGCGCCGCGCGGACGTGCTCGTGGAGAACTTCAAACCCGGGGGCCTCGCGAAGTTCGGGCTCGACTACGACTCCGTCAGCACGGCCAACCCCGCGATCATCTACTCCTCGATCAGTGGGTTCGGCTCCGGCGAAGGCGCCACGCTGCCGGGTTACGACCTGATCGTGCAGGCGATGTCCGGACTGATGAGCCTGACCGGGGACGCCGACGGCCAGCCGTACCGGGCCGGGATCAGCGTCTTCGACGTCATGGCCGGGCTGCACTCGACCATCGGCATCCTGGCCGCCGTGCGACACCGCGAGCGCACCGGGCAGGGCCAGCACATCGAGGCGAGCCTGATGGCGTCCGCGATGAGCGGGCTGGTGAACCAGACGATGGCCTACGTCGGTGGCGGCGTCACCCCGATGCGGATGGGCAACGCCCACCCGAGCCTGTTCCCCTACGAGCCGCTGCCCACCGCTGACGACGACCTCATCATCACGGCCGGCAACGACACCCAGTTCCGGCGGCTGTGCGAGGTGCTCGGCATCCCCGAGGTCGCCGCCGACCCGCGGTTCGCCGAGAACGCCGGCCGCACCGAGCGCCGCGAAGAGCTTCGGCCCCTGCTCGTCGAGCGGCTCCGCACCCAGCCGGCGGAGGTCTGGTTCGAGGCTCTGAACGCCGTCGGGGTGGCCTGCGGGCCGATCAACACGATCGCGCAGGGAGTCGAGTACGCGCGCCGGCTCGGGCTGGAGCCCGAGGTGGCCGTGGGGCCCGACGGCGTCCCCGGGGTCCGTCATCCGCTCACCTACTCCGGAACGTCTCCGCGCTACGACCTCGCCCCTCCGGGGCTCGGGGAGCACACCGACGAGATCCGCGCGTGGCTGGCCGAGGAGCACCGGTGACCGACCAGCCCCGCTACCCCACGTCGCTCGGCACGTCGAGTGCCACCGAGATCCATCTGCTCGGCCACGATCTTGCCGAGGACCTGATGGGCACCGTCGGGTTCGGCGAGCTCGCGTTCTGGCTGGTGGCGATGCGCCGCCCGAGCGCCGGGGAGGTCCGGGTGTTCGAGTCGGTCCTGGTCGCGCTCACCGACCACGGCTTCACCCCCACGGCGATCGCCGCCCGGCTGACCGACCTGAGCGCGCCCGGTGCGCTGCAGGGGGCGGTGGCCGCCGGGATCCTCGGCGGCGGATCGAGGTATCTCGGCGTCACCGAGGACACCGGGATCTTCCTGGCGCAGATCCTCACCGAGGCCGCGCAACCGCTGCCGGACACCGAGGCCGGCTGGGACGAGCTCGCGGCGACCGCCCTCCGGGCGCAGCGGGCCGCCGGCGCGAAGGTCCCGGGTCTCGGGCACCCGGTGCACAAACAGGGCGACCCCCGCACGCCACGGCTGATCGCGATCGCCGACGAGGAAGGACTGCACGGTCCGCACCTGCGCCTGTTCGAGGCGCTCGGCCGGATGAGCGAGCCGGTGCTCGGACGAGCCCTGCCCCTCAACGGTGCCGGGGTGTGCGGGGCCGCGCTGGCCGATCTCGGCCTGCCCGTGGAGATGCTCCGCGGCTTCGCGCTCCTTGCCCGCACCGCCGGCCTGCTGGGCCAGATCGCCGAGGAGCGCCGCAACCCGATCGCCCCGGCCATCTACGCGGCGGTCGACCGCAACGCCGTCTACGTACCCCCGCTCGAGCCGGACGTACCCTGACCGACCCGCCACCGCCGTCGACCCACGAAGGAGCCCGAAGTGGCCCAGCTCACCGCCGTGCTGGCCAGCACGCACCACCCCTTCTACTACCAGGCCACCACGTCACCTCCGCAGGAGCGGCCTCCGTTCGCCGCGGAGTGGCAGCGCAAGGTGGAGGCCTACCGGGAGACCCTCACCGCGGCCCGGCCGGACGTGTTGGTCATGGTCGGCGCCGACCACTTCCACCAGTTCTTCCTCGACAACTACCCGCAGTTCCTGATCGGGCGGGCGGAACGCTACGACGCCACGTTCTACAACGAGGAGCGCGAGTTCGGGCTGCCCAAGTACGTCCTCGACGGCGACGTCGAGCTCTCCCGGTACCTGCACGAGGGTCTGCTCGAGCGGGACTTCGACTTCTCGTTCTCGCACGAGCTGAAACTCGACCATTCGATCATCTGCCCGATCATCACAGTGCGGCCCGAGGCGGACCTGCCGGTGGTGCCGATCTACACGAACATCTTCGCGCCGCCACTGCCGTCGCCGAAGCGGTTCTGGCAGGTCGGCCGGGCGATCCGGGAGGTCATCGACGCCTATCCCTCGGACCTGCGCGTGGCGGCGATCGGCACCGGGCACCTGTCGCTCGAGCTCGGCGGACCGCGCCAGTTCGGTGAGCACGGCCCGGACCCGGAGTTCGACCGGAACGCGATCGAGTGGCTCGCTACCGGGAACGTCGACGCGATCCTGGAGAACGTGACGCACGAGTCGATGGCGGGCGCGGGCAATGCCACGCACGGGTTCATGGACCTGCTGCTGATGATGGGCATCGCGGGTGACGGCGTGCAGGCGGACTACGTCGACGAGCTCGACCTCTTCCACACCCGCGAGATGTACATGACCTGGTACCCGAACGGAGCCCCGGCATGAGCACGTACTACGTGGACAAGTTCCTCTACACGATCGACCGGGACCCGAAGTGGGTGCAGCGGTACAAGGACGATCCGGCCGGCACCGTCGAGGCGTGGGAGCAGGAGGTGGGGCGTTGGCTCAACGACTCCGAGGAGACCACCGTGCTGTCCTTCACCGATGCCGAGCGGGCCGCGCTGGCCGCGCACGACTACGTCTGGCTGTTCGAGCACGGGGCGCACTTCTTCCTCAACCTGACGCTGTTCATCGCGCTGTACGACGAGGAGTTCACCCTCGAGCAGGGTCCGTTGTCCTTCCAGCGCGAGTTCGGCCGGAAGCTGAGCCACTGGCTCGGCAAGGAGTACCCCTCGGTGGGTCTCTGACCGGGCGCGCGGAAGGTTCCACCCCTCGGCCACGCGTGCGGGCGCTGGTCCTGTGGTTGCATGCGGACATGACCACGCGAGCCGCCCGCGGCCTGGCCACCCTGGGACTCGGCGCTGGTCTGCTCGCGGGCTGCGGGCTCCTCCCCGGCGGTAGCGGCGGGCCGGACGCCACCGAGTTCTTCACCGGGGCCGAGGAAGTTGCGCTGGCCGAGGCGGTCGAGGCCGGCGACGAGGACGAAGTCACGCGGCTGGTCGCCGACGGCGCCGATCCGGACGCGCGAGGTACCGAGGACCTCACCATGGCGCAGTGGGCCATCCACGTCGAGAGCGCGGACGGGCTCGCCGCCCTCCTCGATGCCGGTGCCGACCCGGACCTGACCGGTTGGGCCGGGAAGACCCCGCTGGAGGACACCGTGGACGTGAACACGTCCGACGCCACGTCGGAGACGATGATCCCGATCCTGCTCGCGGCCGGGGCCGACGTGGACGCGCAGAACTCCATCACGGGGGTGACCGCGCTGGGAGCGGCATGCGTGACGTCCTCCGACCTGGCCATCGGCCTGCTCCTCGACGGTGGCGCGGATCCGGACGGCGGCGACGCGAACGGCAGTCGGCCTCTGCACGACTGCGCCCGGGTCAACCGCGGCGCCCAGCTGATCGTGCTGCTGGATGCCGGGGCCGACCCGCTCGCCCTGACCAGCAGTGGCACGAGCTTCCAGGACCACTACTTCGGGTACGACCCGGAGTTGCTGAACGAGCGGGCCGCCGGCGAGCGCGCCGACGTCATCGCGTGGCTCGAGGCGAACAGGATCCCGGTCATCCCGGAGGCCTACGCCTGACCTCGGTTCGTCCTCCCGAGTCCTTCGCGCACCGATGGCCACGACAACAGCGCGCTGCGGACGTCGTCGCGCTGCTCGGCCGCGAGCGCGTCGGCGTACGCCCGCTCGAGGACGTCGTCGATCGCGACCCGCTGCCCGGTGCCCGCCGACGCGACCGCCGCCTCGACCATCGCGAGGCTGAGCACGTTGTCCGCGACCTCGCACATCACCGGAGCACCGCGCATGCCGGCGACGAACGCGGCCAGGGACCCGACGAGTTCCCGTCCGGGATCGGCCACATCGGTGAGGTCGACCGGTTCCGGACCCTCCACCACCGGCAGGCGGTCACCGTCCCAGGTCGCGCTGCCGTGTTCGGCCGAGAGCCGCCAGTCCCCGTTCCAGGACGTCTCCAGCCCGGGCGCACACCAGGACCCGCTGTAGGAGAACCGCGCCCCGTCACTCATCTCGAACGTCGCGATCGCGCAGGCGTCACCGTCGAACCAGCTCCACGGCGGGTTGAACGACTCGGCGTAGACCGCGACCGGGTCGGCGTCGAGCAGGAACCGGGCCAGGTCGAACTGGTGGATCGCCATATCGACGATCAGCGGCTGCGGCATGCGCTCGCGGAACCCGCCGAAGTGCGGCGCCTTGTAGAAGTCGACGGCGAGGGTCCCCGCGGTCCCGAGCGCACGGGCGGCCTCGCGCAGTTGAAACGCCTCCCGGAGGTAGCGGCGGGACTGGCTGACGACGACCCGTCGCCCGGTCAGCTGGGTCGCCGCCACGAGCGAGAGGGCCTCGGCGACGGTCTCGGTGACCGGCTTCTCACCGAGCACGTCGAGCCCGGTGAACAGGGCCGCCGTCGTGATCGCGTGGTGCGCCGTCGGGACTGCGACATCGACGACGGCGGTCGCGCCCGCCTCGCGGGCGACCGTCACCAGGTCCGTGCCCACCACGACGTCGCCTGCGGCGAGCCCGGCCGGGGCGGCGGCGAGTGCCGCCGCCGCCCCGGCGAGGTCCAGGTCGACCAGGCCGACGAGCTCGGTGTCCGGATTGGCCGCGATCACGTTCAGCCAGGCCCGGCCCATGCTGCCGGCGCCGACCTGGACGAGCCGCAGCGGCGCCCCCGAGGGCCCCGCCGGGCTCACTCGGCGCCCGCTGGTTCGGTGGCCCGCTGCTCGGCCGCGGCAGTGGCTTCGGCGCTCAGTGCACCGCCGTAGCCGTGACCGTTGTAGAAGTCCTCCGTCTCGTACCGCAGCAGGGTCGGCAGGCTCCGCTCGGGCCGCACCGTATGCGCCCACTCGACGCCGTTCGAGATGACCCGGCGCACCCCCTCGTGGAAGTAGGTCGGGAAGTCCTGGTCGCCGGGGCGGAAGTAGAAGATCCTGCCGTGGCCGCGCCGGAACGTGCAGCCGGACCGGAACACCTCGCCGCCACTGAACGAGGAGATGAAGATGAGCTCGTCCGGGGTGGGGATGTCGAACTGCTCGCCGTACATCTCGTCCTCCTCGATGATCATCGGGTGCGGGATGCCCTGGGCGATCGGGTGCGTCGCGTCGACCGTCCACACGAGCTCGCGGTCATGCTCGGTACGCCAGCGCAGCGTGCAGGTGGTGCCCATCAGCTTCACGAACAGTTTCGACCAGTGCCCCGAGTGCAGCACTATCAGCCCCATGCCCTCCAGCACGTGCCGGTGGGCCCGCTCGACCACCTCGTCGGCAACCTCGCCGTGCGCGGCGTGTCCCCACCAGATCAGCACGTCGGTGTCGGCCAGCGCCTCCTCGGTCAGGCCGTGCTCGGGCTCGTCCAGGGTGGTGGTGCGCACCCGGACTCGACTGCCGAGGTTCGCCTCGATCCCCTGTGCGATCGCCCCGTGCATCCCGTCGGGATAGCGCTGCGCGACAGCCGGTTCGAGCTGCTCGTGACGGTTCTCGCCCCAGACGAGGACCCGGATCGGTTCAGACATGTGTGGACTCCTAGGTTGTGGGTGAGGGGACTCAGGACTTGACCGCGCCGCCGGTGACCCCGGCCGCGACGTAGCGCTGGGCGAGGACCAGCAGGGCGATGGCCGGCAGCGAGGACAGTACGGCGGTCGCCATGATCGGCGACCAGTCGCTCACGAAGCCCCCGATGTAGCTGTACAGGCCGAGCGTGATCGGACGCATGCTCTCCGACGTCGTCAGCGTGAGCGCGAACAGGAAGTCGCCCCACGCGAACAGGAAGGTGAACAGCGCCGAGGTGATGAGGGCGTTGCGGCTGATCGGCAGCACGACGGACACGAACGCGCGGACCGGGCCTGCGCCGTCGACGTAGGCGGCCTCGACGATCGAGGCTGGGATGCTCATCATGAAGGCCCGCATCAGGATGATCGAGAACGGGATGCCTGCCGCCGAGTCGGCCAGGATCAGGCCGGCGTAGGTGTTCAGCAGCCCGAGGTCGCTGTACGCGCTGTACAGGGCGTTCGCGACGACGATGCCGGGAACCATCTGGGTGGTCAGCACCGCGAACAGGAACACCACGACCCACTTGCCGAACCGGAAGTGCGCCAGGGCGTACGCCGCCGGGGCCGCGATCAGCAGGCTGAACACCACGGCGCCGAGGCTGACGACCAGGCTCGTCACCAGGTTGCCGCCCTGCTCCGCCAGTGCCGTCCGGTATCCGTCGAAGGAGAGGTCGAGGGGCAGCCACGGCGTCGCCGAGGCATTGCCCGCCGGCTGCAGCGAGACGTTGAGCATCCAATAGAGCGGGAAGAGCATGACGGCGATGATGATCACGCCGAGGATCGTGTGGCCGGGCCGGCGCGGGGTGGGCACCTTGGACGGGCGACCGGCGGCGTCGCCACCGGCGGTTCGCCGGGCGATCGGAACTGCGGCACTCATGAGACCTCCAGCCTCTACTCGTCGATCGCGCGCCGGTTGAGGCGCAGGTAGACGATCGCGAATGCGAGCGAGATCAGCACCAGGATGTTGCCCAGGGCGGCGCCCACCCCGAAGTCGAACTCGCGGAACGACATGTGGTACGAGAACGTCGCGATCGTCTGGGTCGCGTTGGCGGGCCCTCCGTTCGTCAGACCCAGGATGACGTCGAGCACCTTCAGGGTGTACACGACGCCAAGCACGAGGACCACCGTCACCACCGGCCGCAGCAGTGGCCAGGTGATGTGCCGGAACGCGCGGGCTCCGGTGGCCCCGTCGAGTGAGCCCGCCTCGTACAGTTCCTCGGGGATCTCCTGCAGGCCGCCGTACAGGATCGTCGCGTTGAAGGGGATGCCGAGCCAGATGTTGACGATGATGACGGCGACCAACGCCAACGTCGTCGACGTCAGCCAGGCAGGACGTCCGTCCACGAACGGCAGCAGGTCGAGGGTCCGGTTCAGGACCCCGTGATCGGTGTCGAGGATCCATCGCCAGACCGCCGACGCGGCGATCATCGGCACCAGCCACGGCAGCAGCAACAACGAGCGCAGCACGCCGGACAGCTGGAACCGCCGGTGGAAGAAGAGCGCGATGAGCAGACCGATCGTGAACTGCCCGACGATGGAGCCGACCGTGAACAATCCGGTGTTGAGCAGGGCTCGGTCGAACACCGGGTCGGTCAGGGCGGTGACGTAGTTCGCGAACCCGACCCAGGGCGCTTCGCCCGTGTAGAAGGTCCTGGTCGTGTACTCCTGGAAGCCCATGGTGATGTTCTTGACCACGGGGTAGCCGAAGAACAGCACCAGATAGACGGCAGCTGGGATCAGGAACGCGACCTGGACGAGTCGGCCGCGACCGACCGATCGGCGCCGGGCCGGCCGGGCCGGGGCCGGCGGCGCCAGCCCGCCGGACCCGGCCCGCACGTCGGTGGAGGTCACCGGCTCAGCCGTTCTGCGCCTGGGCCAATGCGTCCTCCGGGCTCATGCCTCCGACGAGCGCGTTCTGGACCGCCTCGTAGATGGCCGTCGCCTGCGTCGGCCACTCCGGCCCGAGCTCTCCGGTGCGCGCGCGCAGGTCCGGGACCTGTTCGGCGAACGAGGCGAGGTTCGGGACCTGCTCGACGACGGCGTCGGACAGCGACGGGTCGGTCGGCACCGTGTTGGTCCCGACCGCGGCGTCGACCACCGCATCCTCCCCGACGAGGCACTGGACGAACTCGGCGGCGACGGCCATCCGCGCGTCGTCGCCGGTCTGCGGGACCGCCCAGGCCTCGCCGCCGAACGGCGAGGTCACGGTCTCGCCGGCCGCCGGCGCCGGGATGGGGACGATGCCGTACTCGAGCTCGGCGTTCTCCGCGAGCGTGCCGAAGTTCCAGGGCCCGTTGACCATCATCGCGGCGTTGCCGCTGGAGAACTGGTCCGCGACGTCCGCCTGCGACCAGGTGACCACCGACTGCGACATCGACCCGGAGTCCAGCAGGTCCTTCCACAGCTGCAGTGCTCCTGCGACCTCCGGAGTCGCGATGTCCGCCTCGTCGCCGCCGTTGGACCACATGAACGGCAGGAACTGCCAGGTGCCCTCGTAGGTGTTGATCGCCGACAGGGCGAGGCCGTACTGGTCCCCTTGGGTCAGCGCAGCGGCCGCGGTCTCGAGCTCCTCCCACGTGCCGGGCGGTTCGATCCCGGCGTCCGCCAGGACCTGGGTGTTGTAGAAGAGGGCGATCGTGTTGGTCACCGGCTGCAGCGCGTACAGCTCGTCCTCGTAGGTGGAGGCGGACAGCACGCCCTCGGCGATGCCGCCCGGGTCGAGATCGAACTCGGACAGCGGGGCCAGGGCGCCACTCTCAGCGATCTGCTGGACGTCGGGGTTGTCGAGCATGAGGACGTCCGGCAGGGTGCGCGAGGAACTCATCTGCAGCACCTTGGCGATGAGGTCGCCGCCAGGCACCGACTCGCGGTTCAGTTCCACGCCGACCTCGGCGGCGCAGGCGTCGAGGACCCCCTGCCAGACGGTCTTGTTCGGGTCGTTGTTGTAGTAGTCGAGGACGTGCAGCTCGGTGACCTCGCCACCGTCACCATCGCCGCCACCACCACCGCCACCACCGCTGCACGCGGCCGCGAACATCAGCGGCACCGTGGCCGCCGCTGCGATCGCACCTCGGGATCTGGAGAACCTGGTCATCTCGTTCCTCTCTGTCGGGCCCACGTCCTCGTGGGCTGAACCGGACCGATCGTCGGGATCGGGCCCGGCAGTCGATACGTATCGATTTTGAATCGGATGTGTCGTTGTCGTCGGGCAGGATGTCGCGGCCGGCGCTAGCCGAGCGGACGGACTGAGCCGCGCGTGGTCAGGCGTGCTTCCACGAGTCGCAACTCGGCGGGGATCTCGTTGTCGAGCAGGTCGAACAGCCACCCCATGGCGAGCCGGGACACGTCCCTGGGCTGCGGGGACACCGCCGTCGGCGGGACCGGCTGAGCCTGCGCCTCGACGTCGGTGCACAGGGACACCACGTCGAGGTCGCGCCCAGGCACCAGACCGCGTTGCTGAAGTGCCGCGCCGAGGTCATGCGGACTGTGCACCGTGAGCAGCCCGGGGTGGGGGCGGCCGTCCGGCGCCAGCACCGAGTCGAGGAATGCGTCGACCCCGGCACGTGTGTGCGGTGCGCTGATCCAGCGCAGCGGGACCCCACGCTCCGCGGCGCGCGCCTCGGCGCTGGCACGGAAGCGGGGGACGTAGTTCATGCCCAGGCCGACACGCTCCTCGGACCATCCGAGCGCGGCGATCTCGCGGCAGCCGACATCGGCCAGGGCGTCGACCAGCAGGAACGCTCCGGTCTCGAAGTCGAAGTCGATGCAGTGCAGTCCGTCGTGGTCATCCGGCACGCCGATGAAGATCACGGGCATCTCGAGTTCACGGGCCATCGCGGCTCGGGGGTCGTCGGTCGCGACCTCCATGACGATCACGGCGTCGCACATGGCGCGTCGCTGCACCCGGGCCAGCCCGGCCGGCCCTTCGGCGGCCGTCAGCATCAGGACGTCGTAGTCGTGGTCGCGGGCGTTCACCGCGATCTCCTCGGCGAAGGCCATCAGTCCGCTCGCCGCCTCGGGGTTGTGGAACGGCACCACCAGGCCGACGACGTTCGTGCGATGCCCGGCAAGCGCGCGGGCCCCGGCGTGCGGCTCGTAGGTGAGTCGGTCGATCGCCTCCAACACGATCAGGCGGGTCTTCTCGGAGATCGGCCGCTTCCCGCTCATCACGTACGAGACCGTGCTCTGCGAGACACCGGCGACGCGTGCGACGTCCTTGCTCGTCGGTGCCGGCCGGCCACGACGCACGCTCGGCGCGGCGCCGACGGGACCCGCTCCGGGGTCCGTCGTCTCGGCCACACGATCGTCGTCGATACGCATCGACGATGATGCTACGGGACGGACGGGGCGCTGACAAGACCCCGATCGCGGGCACAGCGACCCCCAGGCCTCGGAGCCGAGAGGGCGATGCGCCGGCCCGCAGTCAGCCGCCGAGCGCGAAGGCGACCAGGAACCCGACGGCCGTGGACAGCCCGACCCACCATCCGCCGTCGCGATAGGCCTCCGGCATCAGCGAGTCGGCGAGCACGGCGAGGGTCGCGCCGCCCGCGAACGCCTGGACGACCGAGATGCTGCGGGAGGAGATCACGTCACTGACCGCCCACGCCGCCACGACGACCACGGTCAGCAGGATCGCGGTGCCCGCCCACATCCAGAGCGCGCGCCGTGGCGCGAAGCCGGGCTGCTGGCGCATCGACGCCGCGCCCGCCATCGCCTCGGGCACGTTGCCGACGGCGACCGCCACCAGCAGCACGATCCCACCGGCTCCGGTCAGGCTGACCCCGAGCGCGGTGTTCTCCGGGATGCCGTCGAGGAGCGCTCCGAGCATGAGCGCCGGACCGAGGGCGGCCGGGCCGAGCTTGCGCTCGATCAGCCGGTCCGCGAGCACGTACACGAGCGCGCCACCCAGGAGCGCCGAGCCGGCAATCAGCATTCCCTCGCTGTCGAACGCGGGCTGGAACAGCTCGGTGGTCACCGCCGCGATCATGGTGCCCGCACCGAACGCCATCATCGCCGCGAGGACCTTGGTGGGCAGGTCGTAACGCAACCCGATCACCGCACCGATCAGCATCGGCACAGAGGTGCCCAACCCGTACAGCAGCGCCGTGAGCATGCCCGATGGTAGGACGTCCACCGCCCGTCCGCGCGGTTGAACGCGGGCCGCCACCGGTATGCGGGTCAGGGCAGCGCCGGTACCCGCTCGTCCTCGTCCGGCCGCGCGGCGCTCGCGTCCAGCCGCAGCGCGGCCACGAGTTCGCGGTACAGCTCATCGCTCTCGAGCAGTTCCGCGTGCCGCCCGATCCCCCGCACCCGGCCATGCTCGAGCAGGACGATCTGGTCCGCGTCCACCACGGTCGAGAGCCGGTGCGCGATCGTGATCACGGTTCCGGTCCGGGCCACCTCGCCGATCGCGCCGGCGAGCGCGGCCTCGGTGAGCCCGTCGAGCTGGGCGGTCGCCTCGTCGAGCAGCAGGATCTCCGGCCGTGCGACCAGGGCGCGGGCCACGGCAACCCGCTGCCGCTCTCCGCCGGAGAGGTTCGAGGAGGTGACCTCGGTGTCCAGGCCGTCCGGCATCGCCGCGACGCGCTCGGTCAGCCGCAGGACGTCGACGGCGGCCCGCACCTGCTCATCCGTGGCCTCGGGCGAGGCGTAGGCGATGTTCTCTCGCAGCGTGCCGGGCACGATCGGGGTGTCCTGCTCGACGTAGGCGATCCGGGACCGGATCTCCGCCGTGGTCCACTCCCGGTACGGGCGGCCGTCGAGCTCGATGCCGCCCTGCGTGGGGTGCAGGAACCGGAGCAGGAGCGACATGATCGTGGTCTTCCCGGCCCCCGAAGGTCCCACGATCGCGGTGTGCCCACGGCGCGGCACGTCGAGGCTGACCCCGTCGAGCGCGGCGGCGCTGGCCTCCGGGTACCGGAAGGTGACGTCGCGCAGCCGGAGCACCGGCGCCTCGGCGCCCGGAGCACCCCCGGCCGGGCCGCCGTCCGCACCAGGGTGGCGGGCGCCGTCGTCGTCCACCTCCAGCTCCATCTCCTCGACGTCGCTGATCCGCGCGGCCGCCGCGAGGCCGGACTGGAGAGAGGTCAGCGACATCGTCAGCAGCATCACGGGCCCCATCAGCTGGAAGACGTAGAGCAGGAAGGCGACCAGCGTGGACACGGTGATCGCTCCCGTGGACACGCGCCAGGCGCCCACTCCGAGCAGCATCATCACGGCGAGGTTGACGCCCGCGCCGGTGATGGTCCAGGAGATGTTCTCCAGCTTGACCGCCCGGATGCCGCTGCGCGCCGACGCCTCGGCGTGCCCGCCGATCCGGTCGGTCTCGCGTGACTCGGCCCGGGCGGACTTCACCGTGCGGAGGGCTCGGATGACCCCCTCGAGCCGACCACCCAGCGCACCCACGTGCTCCTGGGCCTCCTGTTGGGCTCTCGACAGCCGGGGCATCAGTGCGACCACCGAGATGCCGACGAGGATCAGCACGGCGACCGTCACGCCGAGCAGCACGGCATCCAGGTAGGCCATCAGCACGATCGCTCCGACCAGGCCGAGGATCCCGTTCACGAAGTTGACGATGCTGGACGTGGTCGCCTCCCGGATCAGGAGGGTGTCCGAGGTGACCCGCGTGACCAGTTCCCCTGGTGGACGTGCCGTGACCTCCGGGACCCGGGCGCGCAGGAGGTGGCTGACCAGGCCGGTGCGGGCGGCGAGGATGATCCGTTCGGCGAGCGTGCCGAGCATGATCCCCTGGATCAGGGCGACGGCCGACCCGGCCACGAGCAGCACGCCGAGGATCGTGATCGGGGTGCGCAGCGAGGCCGACATCTCGAGCCCGTCGAGCACCGCCTTCGTGACCAGTGGGGTGGCGAGCTCGGCCGCCGTGCCGATGGCTCCGAGGACCAGGGCGACGGCGATCACCGCCTTGTGCGGGCGCGCATAGCCCCAGAGGATGCGCACCTTCTCGCGGGTGCTGCGTTCGGATGCCCCTTCCGTTCCCGCAGCTCGAGTCTCGCTCGCGGTGTCCGTCATGTCCGCCCTCCGTCCGCCGCCCCACCCTCGACCGGAAGGGGACAATGTTGGTCCATTGTGCGACACGGATGTCGCATTTGACAACAGAAATGGCGCATGTCTATCGAACGGCCTATCCTCGGCGTCGTGACGGCGGAGCAGTTCGAACGTGGCGCGCGTGCCCGCACCCGCGCTGCGATCCTGGACGCCGCGGCGGCCCTCTGGGCGCGCGACTACTCGGCGTCGTTCGGGGCGATCGCGGAGCGCGCGGACGTCAGCCGGTCGACGCTGCACCGCTACTTCCCGGATCGACAGGCCCTCGTCGACGCACTACTGCTCGATTCGCTGCCCCGCCTGGGGGCGGTGGCGGACAGCGTCACGCCCCACGACAGCCCGATGGACGCCCTCGAGGCGTACCTGCGTGCAGGGATCGAGATCGGCGACCGGGTGATCTTCCTCTACTCCGACCCGGACCGGTTCGACGGGAACCCGAACTGGCCGTCGGACGACTATGACGACGCACTGACCCCACTCCTGGACCAGGCCCGCGCCGCGGGCGCGATCGCCGCCGACATCCCGAACGCGTGGGCCACGAACCTGTTCTACGCGGTCCTCTACACGGCCGCCGAGGTCAGCGCCGGCGACCTCCCCCGGCACGTCGCGGCCGACCTCGCGGTGCGATCGTTCCGGCGCAGCGTGTCCGGTTAAGGATCAGGACCGGCGACCTGCCTGAGGTCACATGGGCGGACCGGGCGAGTCAGACAGGTCGGCGGGCCCTCAGCATGGTCATCGCCACGTCGACCAAGCCAACCGTGTCGAGGCCCGCGACCTCCTCGAGCGGAACCCAGCGGCTCTCATCGGTGCTTCCGTCGACCTCGTGGGCGAGCTCACCGCCGACGATGTGTCCGGAGTAGATGACCCGCAGGCCACGCAATGGCCCGGCGCCGGCCAGGACCCGGTCCGCTGCCGCGATGTAGTGGGTGTCGACCCCGAGCAGCCCGTCCAGTGCGACGTCGTAACCGGTCTCCTCGCGGAACTCCCGGATCGCGGTCTCCTCGGTGGACTCGTAGTCCTCCATGCCGCCACCCGGCAGCGTCCACCCGGTCCGGCCGCCCTCGTTCCAGTGGGCCAGCAGCACCGCCTCGTCCCGGACGGCCACGACGTAGCTCGCAGGTCTCGTATCCATGGGTCGTGACGATACTGCCGGACGTCACTGTCAGTCCCGGATGAGCCGCATCGACACGTACTCGGCGAAGCCCGCCCGCTGCGCACCCCGCACGGTACGCCTGCCGGACTCGGTGAAGCCAAGCTTGGCGTACAGGCCGAGCGCCGCGGCGTTGGTGTCCTTGATGTCGCGCAGCACGAACTCGTCGTAGCCGGGCAGGGCGAGAAGGTGGCGCAGGAGCGCGGTCGCGACCCCGCGGCCCTGGTACCCGGGCGACGTGGTCACGAAGCCGATCTCGGCGAGTCCGAGTCGGGCGCCGTCGTGGCCGCCCAGGAACTGGTTGCGAACGATGAGGTGAGTGATCGTTCCGTGCACGAGCCCGAGGTGCCGGCGGAACTCGGCGGCCCGCGGCTGGAGCACCTCCTCGTCACCCTCGGCGAGGCAGGCGACGGCGGCCGGTTCGCCGTCGACCAGCGCGACGTACCAGCGCTCCAGCAGGAGCAGGTGCGCGAACGCGTCCCCGAGCACGATCGGATCGGAGGAGAAGTAGGCGAAGTCCTCGGCGAACCCGCGGACCCACACGTCGGCGATCCGCCTCCGGTGGGCCTCATCCAGCACGTCGGCCCGCACGACGTCGATCATCGGTCTCCTCCGGTCAGGTGCCGCAGCACGAGGTCGAGCTCCGGCAGCGGCAGGTCGCCGCCGAGCGCGAGGCGCAGCGTGGTGAGCCCGCTGAGCATCGCGAAGAAGGCCACCGTCAACCGTTCGGCGTCGCCGCCGGCGAACTGCCCCTCCTCCTGGCCACGCCGGACGAGGTCGGCGAACGCGCGCCAGAGCGAGGTGTGCGCCGCGGCGAGGCGCGCCGTCGTCCCCGGTGGCGTGTCGCTGGTGAAGCCCTGGTTGATGACCATGAAGAACTCGGCCTCGCCCCGATCGCCCTGCAGGTCCACCAGGTACGTGGCCGCGAACGCGCGGACCAGGTCCAGCGGCCGGCCCGGGCCGGCGAGCCGCTCCGCGGCGGCGCCGAGTCCGGCGGCGGCCTGGGTGAGCAGCTCGTCGAAGAGGTCCTCCTTCGTGGCGTAGTGGCGGTAGATCGACCCAGTGCTCAGGCCCGCCTCGGCCGCGATGCCGCGGATGTTCGCGGCCGAGAAACCGCGTGCGGCGAACTCGCGGACGGCGGCGGTCCGGATCATGTCCCGGGTGGCCGCCCGGATGGCCACGTTCTGTTCGTCTGTGCGGGGCATGCAGGCGCTCCAGGTTTAGAGTGAACTTTGGTTCACTGTACCTCAGGCCGGCTGGCGTCGGGCCGTACGGTTGGACGATGACCACAGTGCCCACAGCGCCGACCGCACCCCTTCGGATGCTCGACGTGCTCGCCGACGGCATCGCCGCCACGCTCGGCGAGAACCTCCTCGCCCTGTACGTGCACGGCTCCTACGTCGCCGGCGACTTCGAGCCGGCCCGCAGCGACCTGGACCTGCTCGCCGTGCTGCGCGAGGTGCCCACGCCGGCCACGCTGGAACTGCTGCGACCGCGGCACGCACGCTTCGCCGTCGACCATCCCGCCTGGGCGGACCGCATCGAGGTCGACTACTTCCCGGCCGCGACCCTGGCCGCACTCGCCGACCGCCCGGGCCCGATGATCCGGATCAGCCCGGGCGAGCCGCTGCACCTGTTCGAGGCGAGCCGGCACTACCTGCTGAATGTTGCGTCGGCGCGCGCGGACGGACGAGCGCTGCGCGGCCAGAGCCCGACGGCGGTGCTGCCGCCGGTCGACCGCGCGGCGGTGCGCGCGGTCGTGCGTGAGCATGCGGCGAGCTGGCCGGAGTGGGTCAAGGACTCGCGCGGCCGCACCGGCGCTCAGGCCTATGCCGTGCTCACCCTGTGCCGGGCACTACACCTGGTGGTCGAGGGCACCCAGGTCTCGAAGCGCCGGGCCGGGGTCTGGGCGGCGGCCCGGCGCCCGGAGTCCGCCGAGCTGATCGAGTGGGCGTCGGCCTGGTGGTACGACGCCGGCCCGGACGACGCACCGGGCCGCTACGAGGACGTCGCGGCGTTCGTGACGTCGCTCGCCGCGGAGGTCACCCAGCTGCCCTGACTACCTCCCTCATCCCGGTCGCCGAGCGCGCGGGAGCCCTCGGTCGACTCACGAGAGACCGAGGGTATCCGCGCACTCGACCCCAGTGAGGTGGGTTAGACGAAGGAGACGGTCCGGGCGAGGTCGGTGACGAGGTCCGGTCCGGTGGTCTCGGCAAGCCAGGCGGCGAGTTCCCGGATCCGGCCGACCGTGAGCGAGGGGTCGGCGAAGATCCAGTCCGACTCCGGCTGCGTGACGCCCACGAGCTGGAGGAAGTCGAGCCTGCCGTGCACGGTGTCCACGCCCGCGACCTCCGTGTCCGGCACCACCAGGAGCGACGTGAGCGCACTGCCGGAACCGATACTGATCGGCGTGCCGTTGCCGGCGACCGCCTGGTACGGCTCGAACCACCGGCCGGAGGTGTAGGTGTAGCGAGCCAGGTTGCTCATCACGGAGACCGCCCATCCAGCCTCCGGCTTGCCCGGCGCGACGACCTTCATCGTCATCTCGTATCCCCAACCACTGCGTTCGCCGCCGTAGTCCTCTGCGTCGGCGTACAGCGAGCTCATGCCGTAGGTGACGACGTGCTGGTAGCCATTCGGCGAGGGGAACAGGCTGGCGCCGTCGAGATACTCGTTACCGCCGAACATCGCCCGGGCGGGCATCGACGTGGCCAGGTGCGGTGGTTCGACACCCGGATAGACCGCGCCGAACGCCGCGTCGATCGCCTCCCAGCCGGGAGCCCAGTCGTCCTGCGCCTGCGCGCGCTGCTCATATTCGTCTCTGGTCATCACGGCTCCGAGACTAGATCGGGCGCGTCGGACGTGGAACGGGCAGCGCTGCCCGGGAGCCGAGACCTATCGCGCAGCTCCCAACCCGACCAACCGCACCGGCCTCACCTGGTCCGGGCCAGACGGCCCCGCGTGGGTCTGCAGGCCCGCGGGATGCGACCGGGACGGACCTCGACGTACGGCGCCGGCCCGGCGCTCGCGGTGCCGACCGCACCGCACAACCGGTGGCACCGCACCATCACGGGGCCGTTGGCGCAGGGCCACCGAGCCTGAGCTCCTCGTCGAGCCCCGCATCGTCCTTCGCGGACTCCACCGGGAGTAACGCGGCGCCCACGAGGAAGCAGATCGCCCCGACGAACGTTCCGAGGTTCACCAGGGTGATGTTCGCCGGCTCATCGGTGGTTCGCAGATAGCGGGCCGCGATGGCGGCCGCTCCGAAGGCAACCGATCCGACCAGGTTGAGCGCGGCGATTCGCCAGCCGACGGACCGGTCCGGACGAGGCACGATCCCCCGGTTCACCTCCGAGTAGGCCAACCAGCTGGCGATCAGGAAGCACACCGAACCGGCCAGGTCAGGACCCCAGATCAGACGCCGTTCCTGGACCTCGCCCAGATCGACCTGCGTCGCAGCGAACGTACTGACGTTGAACAGCACGGTGCCCACGAGTTGGACGGCCGTCGCCCACCAGTCGATGCGCCCGGGGGCCCCTCGGAGCGGTCGCCGTCGCCGTGGACGGGACTCGGGCAGGACCCCTGCCGGGGCGGTCAGCGTCTCGTGGAACTGCAGGTACGCCGCGGTCGTGAAGAAGATCGAACCGACGAAGAACATCGTGGCGACGGTCCCCGGGGCGACATGATCGAAGAAGAGGGGAAGCGAGCCGATCGCGAAGCAGAGGGCGCCGAACCCGAACAGGGCTGCCAGCCACCAGCTCATCCGGCTGGGTCGCCCGCGGTCCGTCCTGCCGATCCGGCCGGAGGGCGGCCGCTCGAGCGCGGGTCCGAGTCCGAGTCGCTTGCGGTGCCGTCGCGACGTCCATTCGACCTGGCTCCCGTCAGGTCGTTCCAGCCGAGCATGCGTGACGAATCCGAGCGGCCCCGTCGTTCGGATCACGCGCCATCCGGCCGGGAGCTCGGGCAGCGCCCGCGCCGAGCGTGACGAGGCTGCGCCGCGCGTCACGGGGGCTCACCGGACGAAACCGGTGCGTGCCTTGCTGTGCGCCGCCGCTCGAGCGGGCGCCGTCCACAGGTCCGGCTTGGCGGCAGCGCGATGACTCGGTTGTTCGGAGGCCAGGTCGTCGCAGGCCTTCAGCAGGTCGCGGAGCAGCAGGTCGATCATCTGACGGCTCAGGTCCAGCCTGACCACGACGCGCATCAGATGAACCTGCTCGGCGTCGGGCGGGAGGCTGTAGGCAGGAACGATCCAGCCGTCCTGACGCAGCCGCGCGGACAGGTGGTAGACGTCGAAGCCGGGATCGCCCTTGAGCCTGAAGGTGACGACGGGTTCGCTGAGACCCGGATTGAGGATCTCGAACCTGCCGCTGGCGACGAGGGCGTCGTTGAGATGGCGGGCGTTCGCCATCATGTTGCCGACGATCGAGGTGTACCCGGTCCGGCCAAGTCGCAGGAAGTTGTACATCTGCGCCTGGATCATCGCCGAACCCCGCGAGAAGTTGAACGTGTAGGTGGGCTGCGCTCCGCCCAGATAGTTCACGCTGAACACGAGGTCCTCAGGCAGCTTCGACGCGTCCCGGAAGATCAGCCAGCCGACACCGGGGTAGACGAGTCCGTACTTGTGCCCGGACGCGTTGATCGACGCCACCTGCGGGAGGCGGAAGTCCCATGCGAGTTCCGGTTCGGCGAACGGCGCGATGAACGCCCCGCTGGCGCCGTCCACGTGCAGCGGGATGTCCCACCCTCGCTCGTGCTTGACCCGGACGAGCAGATCGTTGATCGCCTCGATCGGATCCGCCTCGCCGATATGGGTCGTGCCGAGCACGGCGCCCACCGCGATCGTGTTCTCGTCCACGCGGCTCTCGACGTCCTCCGCGCTGACCACGTATCGATCCGCGGTCATGGGGATCTTGCGCATCTCGACGTCGAAGTAGTTGGCGAACTTGTCCCAGACCACATGGGTCTCCGCGCCATAGACCACGTTCGGGTGGTCGGTGCTGAGTCCCGCCGCTTCACGTCGGTTGCGCCAGGTGCGCTTGTGCGCCAGGAGCCCCAGCATGATCGCCTCGGACGATCCGATCGTCCCCACGCCGACGACCTTGGCCGGGTCCGGGGCGTTGAACAGCGCCCCCAACATGTGTACGCAGCCCTCCTCCACGAGCGAGGCAGCCGGGTACTCCTCGTGATCGATGTGATTCTTGCGGAGCGTGTCGTGGATGAGCGCCTCGGCCTCGGGCTCCATCCAGGTCGTCACGAACGACGCGAGATTCAGCGTCTCGCGCCCGTCGAGCATCAGGCCGGTGTGTAGCAGTTCGTACGCCTCGGCGGGCGGCATGCCGTCGGCGGGGAACTGCATCGGGTCGATGTGTTCCCGGAACTGGCGCCGCCCATGGATAGGTCCGAACCAGGCACCCTCGGTCGGATCGCTCATCATGTTCTCCCTCTCTGCACGAGTACGGATCAAAGTAGCCGTCGCGCCGAGTCGCCACATCGCGTGATCCGAGTGAACCGGCCGCGGCCTGTCGGACGTTCCGGACTGCCGTCCACTCAACCTATAAGTGCTGTTATATTAGCGCTGTGACATCAGCGGATCCCACCCACCACAGCCATTGGCACGCCCTGACGAGGATGCTCGCCGAGATGGATGCCGACATCGAGCGCCTCTACCGCGAGCGCGGCATCGAGGGCGTCCGGCCACGGTTCGCCATGCCACTGATCCGCCTCGCGCACGTCGGCCCGCTGACCATCAAGGAGTTGGCCGCCGCCCTGGGCAAGACGCACTCGGCGATGAGTCAGACGATCAGCCTGATGCGACGCGAGAATCTGGTCACCACCACGCCGGGAGCCGATGCTCGCACCCGCCCGATCACGCTCACCGAGCGCGGACGTTCCCTGGTGCCGTTCCTGGAGGCGGAGTGGCGCGCGACGGAACAGGCCGTTGCCGAACTCGACGCCGAGGTGCCGTACCCGCTGACCCGGGTGGTTGCCGAGCTCGAACGGGCGCTCGTCGCGCGGCCGTTCCTGGACCGGCTCCGCGCCCTGCTCGAGGCCACTCCGTCCCCTGGATCGACCTGGTCCGCCACGGCCGACACCACCGGGCCGAACCCCACGCGCCACCCCGGCACGACCAGCAAGCCCGCCAAGTGAGCCTCACCGACCGTCTCCTCGACATCCGCCCGCTGCGGTCCAGTCGCGCGTTCCGGGACCTGTGGATCGGGTCCTCGGTCGGCACGTTCGGCTACCAGTTCGGAGTAGTTGCCGTGCTCCTGCAGGTCTGGCAGATGACCCACAGCCCGGTCTGGACCGGCGCGATCGGGTTGGTGAACGCGATCCCGCAACTCGTGTTCGGGATGGTCGGCGGGTCCCTGGCCGACGCGATGGACCGGCGCACCCTGGTGCGGCTGACGACCCTCGGCCAGGTGCTCGTGGCGACCGGGCTGACCGTCCAGGCCCTGCTCCGGCTCGACTCGCTCGCGGTGCTGTTCCTCCTCATCTGCCTCGCGTCGGCGTTCAACGCGCTCGGCTCCCCCGCCCGGCGGACGTTCCCGGTCCGGCTCCTGCCCGCCGACCAGGTCGGCGCGGGCCTGGCGCTGCAGAACCTCGCGTTCCAGGCGTCGATGCTGGTCGGTCCGGCACTGGCCGGCCTGGTCCTGGCGCAGTGGGGCCTGGCGCCCACCTACCTGGTGCAAGCCGTCGCCGGCTGCGCCTCCCTGGTCGCCGTGATCCGGCTCCCGGCGATGCCGCCGCTGGGGACCGTCGCGCGGGCAGGTCTGCGGCAGAGCATCGACGGCCTGCGGTTCATCCGGACCAAGCCCGCCCTGTGGGGCTCGTTCGCCACCGATCTCGCGGCCACGCTGCTGGCGATGCCGATCGCGCTCTTCCCGCTCATCAACGAGTTGCGCTTCGGCGGGAACCCGCAGACGCTCGGGCTGTTCCTGTCCGCGATCGCGGTCGGCGGCATCGGTGCCGGTCTGCTCTCCGGCACGGTCACCCGCGCCCGGCGCGCCGGCCTGATCCAGCTCACTGCCGCCGGGACCTGGGGCATCGCCCTCGCCGTGGTCGGCTTCGCCCAGCCGCTGTGGCTGGTGTTCGCGGCGCTCGCCGTCGCCGGCGCGGCGGACACGGTCTCGGTGGTGACCCGCGGCGCGATGGTCCAGCTCGCCACGCCCGACTCACACCGGGGCCGGGTCTCCGCCGTGGACCACATCGTCGGCGTGGGCGGTCCCGAGGTCGGCAACTTCCGCGCCGGACTGGTGGCCGGCCTGACCTCCGCCCCGGTCGCACTCATCTCCGGCGGCCTGGCCTGCGCCGCGATCGTCGGCATGCTCGCCATCACGAACCGGCCGCTGCGCACCTTCACGATCGAGCCCGCCACACTGCCCGAGGAGGCCGCGGATGGCCCCGGGGCACCCGACGCGGCCGGGTCACCCGCGGAGGTCGAGGCACGATGAGGGACCCGGACCTGATCCCGCCCGGACTGCGCGACACCGTCATCCGGCACGTCGCCGACCCCGGCCTGCCCGACGGCGCCGCCTGGCTCGCGACGCTGCCCCGGCTCGTCGCTGAGGTGCTCGGGCACTGGCGGCTGCGCCGCGACGGGCCGGCGCGGCACGGGTACTCCGCGCTCGTACTGCCCGTCCGTCGCACGGACGGCACGCCCGCGATCGTGAAGCTGGTCTGGCCACACGCGGAGGGCCGAACCGAACGGCTCGCACTGCGCACCTGGGACGGCGACGGTGCGGTCCGCCTGCTCGCCGCAGAACCCGGCCGCTGGGCCCTGCTCCTGGAGCGCCTCGACGAGCGGGACCTGAACTCCGAGAGCATCCTCGACGGCGCCGAGGAACTCGGCCGGCTCGCCGCCCGGCTGGACCGCCCGGCGCCGGCTTGGGCGCCGCGGCTGTCCGAGCACTTGGCCACCCTCGTCGTGGACATCGACGCCCTGCGCACCCGGGACGCCCGAGGTACCGCCTTCCCGAGGCGACTGCTCGAGGCCGGCCGAGCCCTCGCCGTCGACCTGGGCTCGGAAGCCGACATCGACGCCCGGCTCGTGCACGCGGACCTGCACCCGGGCAACGTCCTGTGGAGACCCGACCCGGGCGAGTGGGTCGCCATCGATGCCGAGACGATGGCCGCGGACCCTGCGTTCGCGCTCTCGCCGCTGCTGTGGAACCGGTGGGAGCAGGCGCAGGACGCCCATGACCTGCGCGGACATCTGCAACTGCGGCTGGACGTGGCCTGCGCCGGTGCCGGGCTCGACTACGACCGGGCTCGCGCGTTCGCCCTGGTCCGGTGCGTGCGGAACGCCATCTGGGAGCTGGATGCGACGGAGCACCCCGGCACCGCGGCGGAGATCACCCGGAGCATCACGATCATCAAGGCGCTGCAGTCGCCCTGACGCCGCACTGGTCCCGGTCGCAGTTTCACAACAGGTGTCGAATACCGGCGGGCTCGACCGTCATGCTGGTGAGGTCGCAGCCGCGGCCCGACCGGCCCGGTCGGCGAACGACGTCGGCCGACAGCAGAGAGGATCGGCACATGCGCGAACACCTGATGGTGATCGTGAGGGACATGAGCAGGCGGGCGGTTCCGCCGAGGCGAGCAGCACTGATCGAGGAGGCATCATGAAGTACGTGGTCCTGCTGATGGCAGACGGTGAGGAGAAGCCCTGGGGCGAGCAGACGCCCGAGGAGCAGGCTCGACAGATGGAGCGGTTCGGGGCGTTCGACGAGGCCTGCGCTGCCCGTGAGGGCGTGCGCATCCTGGCCGGCGAGGCCCTCCAGGACGGCGATGCCGCTGCCACGGTTCGCACCCGGGGCGGGCGGCTCACCCTCACCGACGGACCCTTCGCGGAGGCCGTGGAGGGGCTCGGTGGGTTCTACCTCATCGAAGTGCCCGATCGCGACGTGCTCGTTGAACTGCTTGCCGAACTCCCGGCCTACGACATGCAGATCAGCCCGGTCGTCGAAGGCATGTGAGATGAGGCGCTACCTGATCCTGATCGCCTACGAGCCATGGAACTGGAACACGGCGACCGAGGAGACCCGGGCGGCGTTCTTCGCCCAGCACGGCGCCTTCTCGGCGTTCGTCGCCGAGCATGGGCGGGAGGTCGCCAGCGCCGCCCTCGACGACGCGGACACGGCCACGACCGTCCGGCACGTCGACGGCAAGGTCGTGGTCACGGACGGGCCGTTCGCCGAGACGGCTGAGATGATCGGTGGCTACTACGAGGTCGAGCTGCCCGACCTGGACACCGCCATCGCGGCCGTCACGCTGCTGCCACCGTCCTACTCCCTCGAGATCCGCCCGGTCATCGACATCACGTGAGCGACGCCGAACTCGCACGGGTCGTGCGCGAGGAGTGGGGTCGTCTGATCGCCCTGCTCCTCGCGCGCTTCCGACGGCTGGACCTGGTCGAGGATGCCCTCGCCGATGCCGTCGAGGTCGCCGCGCACAGGTGGCGTGCCGACGGCGTGCCGGACAACCCGGCCGCCTGGCTCAACACGGCCGCGAGCCGCCGCGTCTTGGACCGGCTGCGGGCCGAGGCGATGCAGCAACGGCGCGCACCGTTGCTGGTGACCGACTCCGAACACCGACAAAGCAGGGCTGGTGCGATGGCCGACACCGGCGACCTGGTGGAGGACGACGTGCTGCGCCTGGTGCTCATGTGCACCCACCCGGCGCTGGCCCCCGAGGCAGCGAGCGCTCTCGCGCTGCGGCTGGTCCTGGGCGTGAGCACCCCCGACGTCGCGCGCCTGTTCCTGGTCCCCGAGTCCACCATGGCCGCCCGCATCACTCGCGCGAAGAAGAAGATCGTGGCGGCGGGCATCCCGTTCGCGGTGCCGGGCGCCGGCCTGCTGCCGGAGCGCGTGGACACCGTCGCACAGACCGCCTATCTCGCGTTCACCGCCGGCTATGCCCCCGGCAGCGGTCCCGACCTGCTCCGGGCCGGCCTAGCCGGAGAGGCGCTCCGGCTCGTTCGCGTCGTCCTCGCGCAGCGACCGCGGGAGTCGGTGCTCATCGCCCTCCTGGCCCTCATGCTGCTCCAGCACTCGCGGCGCGATGCGCGGGTCGGCGCCGAGGGTGCCCTCGTCCAGCTGGCCGACCAGAATCGAGCGATGTGGCACGCACCGGAGATCGCCGAGGCGCTCGGACTGCTGCGCTCCTTCGGTCCCACACCGGCGCTGACGCTGCAGGGTGCGGCCTATCTCATCCAGGCCCAGATCGCGGCCGAACACGCCACCGCCGATACCGCCGCGGTCACCCGGTGGGACCGGATCGTCCGACGCTATGACGCGCTCCTGCAGCTCACGCCGTCGCCGGCGGCGCAGCTGGCCCGGGCGGTAGCCGTGGCCGAGTCCGAGGGGCCGGCGGCCGGCCTGGATGCTCTCGACGACGTCCACATGCCGGCCAGCCACCGACCTGCGGCGGTCCGAGGGGAGCTGTTGGCCAGGTTGGGCCGCACGGATGCCGCCCGAGCCGCTCTCGAGGAGGCGGTCGGCCAGTGCCGCAACGAGTCCGAGGCGACCCACCTGCGCAAGAGGTTGACCGAGTTGGGTTAGCCAGTCGGGCCGTCGGCGCACGAGAGTCGTCGTGACGGGGCTCAGACCTTCGCGTACCGGGCCCGCCCGAAGGAGTACACCCCGTAGAACGCGATCCCGAACGCGACGACACTGAGCAACACCGATCCGAGCGGCAGTTCGAGCAGCGCCTTGAGTGCGCCGTCGAGCCCCTGCGCCTCCTCGGGATCCGACTGCACGGCGGCCAGCACGAACAGCCCTCCGACGAGGACCAGCGCGATCCCCTTGGCGATGTACCCGAGCCGCCCGGCTCCGGTGATCCACCGCCCCGGGTTCTCGCGCAGGTCCCTCAGGAACGTCGCCCGGGCGCCCTTGACGACGTGGTAGACGCCGACGCCGATGACCACGGTACCGACCACAGCGACCAGGATCCGGCCGAACGGCTGGGCCATCAGGGTGCCGGTCATGCTCGAGGTCTGCTCGCCGCCGCCGGAGGACGACCCGCCGGCCGCGATCCGCAGGGCCGTGCCGGCCAGCACCAGGTACAGGACCCCCTTGCCGAGGCTCTTGATCTTGTCCTTCGCCTCACCGGGCCCGATCAGTTCGGTGAGCTGCCAGAGCCCCAGCAGTGCGAACCCGGCCGTGACCACCCAGAGCAGCACAGCTCCGACGGGCGTGGCCGAGAGCTGCGCGAAGGCGCCGGACTGGTCCGCCGAGCCGGACCCGCCGGCCCACGCCAGTTGCAGGGCGAGCCACCCGATCAGCAGGTGCAGAACCCCACTGGCGGCGTAACCCACGCGAGCGCCGGCACGCACGACCGGGTGGTCACCGGCGTCGGAGGCGGCATTGCGGACTGTCTCAGACATGCCCCAAGCCTCGCATCGGTGCTCGCTCCCCGCGAGCGGACCCGGCGAGGTCGATGCCAAGCCCTCGAGACAGTCGGATCCCGCCGACCGGGGTCGAGTGGACCGGGACCAGGTCGACGCGGGTCGGTCCCCCTGCCTCGGCCGCCGGAGCCGTAGCCTCGCCGGGTGAGCGAGCCCGATTTCCTGACCGCCACCCGCACCGCCTATGACACGGTCGCCGTCGACTACGAGTCGCTGCTGCGCGACGAGCTCGGCGGCAACGCACTCGACCGCGCCCTGCTCGGCGCGTTCGCCGAGGACGTCCTGGCCGACGGCGCAGGTCCGGTAGCCGATCTGGGCTGCGGTCCGGGGCGGGTCACCACGCACCTCGCGTCGATCGGGCTGGACGTGTTCGGCCTCGACCTCTCGCCCGCGATGGTCGCCGTCGCGCGCGAACGCCTGCCCGAGCTGCGGTTCGTGGTCGGATCGCTGCTGGACCTCGAGGCCGCGGGCATCGAGCCGGGCTCGCTCGCCGGGGCCGTGGCCTGGTACTCGATCATCCACACCCCGCCGGCACACCTGCCGAAGGTGTTCGCCGAGTTCCGACGCGCCCTGCGGCCCGGCGGACGCCTGCTGCTGGCGTTCCAAGCCGGCGATCACCGAGCGAAGCACCTGGAGCGGGGCTACGGGCACGAGATCGACCTGGACGCCTACCGGCTCGATCCGGACACGATCGCCGACCTCCTCGGTGAGGCCGGCTTCGTGGCGGGCACCGCCACGATCCGCCAGGCGCGTGGACTGGAACCAACCCCGCAGGCGTACCTGCAGGTGACGACGCCGGACGACTGAGGGATCGCTCGCGCATCGCCGCGTATCCTCATCGCATGTCCACCCCACCCCGCCCACCCGCCGTCGACCCCGGCACGGGTGCGCTGGCGTCGGCCGCGACGGGGCACCGCGGACTGCTCACCGAACGCATCGCACGCGAGCTCGAGCAGGACATCCGCACCGGTGCGATCGCCGTCGGCGCGAAGCTCGCCTCCGAGCGGGAACTCGCGATCCAGTTCGGTGCCAGCCGGGGTGTCGTGCGCGAGGTGCTGCGACGGCTGGAGGCCCATCACCTGATCGAGGTCGCACCCGGGCGGGGCTCCTACGTGGCCGAGCAGTCCTCGGCGCAGGCCCGCGGCTACGACGGCCTGTACCGGGCCGAGCGGCCGACGGTCCGCCAGCTGATCGAGGCCCGGATCCCGCTCGAGGTGGAGATCGTCGGGCTCGCTGCGCAGCGGGCGACCGAGGAGCAGCTCGAGGTGCTCGCCGAGATCAACGACCGCATCGAGTCCGCCACGGACGTCATCACCAAGGCCCGCGCGGACGTGGAGCTGCATGACGCGATCGCGGTCGCGAGCGCCAATCCGGTGCTGCGCGTGATGCTCTCCTCGATCAGCGGGCTGATGTTCGAGATGATGCTCCGCTCCAACTCCGATCCGGCGATCTTCGAACCAGGTGTGCCGCATCACCCGGAGATCCTGGCCGCCCTGCAGGCCCGGGACGCGGACCTGGCCCGGCAGTACATGCGCGAGCACCTCGCACTCGGACTGCGCACGTACGGCACCGATCTTGACGTGAGCCTGGACGTCATGGCCACCCGGCACATCGAGACCCTGCTCAGACGGGACGACGCGCGCTGACCAGCGCCTTTGGAGCCCCGCCCATTCCCTGTTAGGTTCCAACTGGTCCTACCAGTTGGACCAGTTGGCCGTCGCGGTCCGACGCACCCCAGAAGAGAGTTCCTCGCATGACCATGCCACCGATCCGGCGTCGCCACGGCGCAGCCGAGCGCAGCCTGAGCCGCGGCGCCGGTCCCGTCGCACCAGCCAAGCACGCCCTGACTCGCCGGTCGTTCGGCGCGCTCGTCGCGGCCACCGCCGGCGCCGCGACCCTGAGCGCCTGTTCGCCCGGTCCACGCACCGCCGACCCGAACGCCCCGCTGCGGATCATGGCGATCAACCACGTCTGGTCCCAGGCGATCGCCGAACACCTGCCCGAGTTCGAGGACCTCGTCGGACGACGCGTCTCGATGCGGCTGCTCACCGCGGACCAGCTCTCGAACAGCTACAACGTGAAGCTGAACGCCTCCGCCACGGACATCGACGTGATGATGGTCCGGGCCCTGCAGGAGCAGATCCTGTTCACCCGCAACGGCTGGCTCGCGGACCTGACCGACCGGGTCGAGGGCGACGCAGCCTACGACTGGACCGACTTCCAGGAGGCGCCACGGGAACGGTCGGTCACCGCGGACAAGGTGGTGAGCGTCCCGATCGTCACCGAGCGGCCCGCGCTCTACTACCGCAAGGACCTCCTCGAGGACTTCGGCGGCGCCCCGGCCACGCTCGAGGAGATGCTCGAGATCTCCCTCGAACTCGCCGACCGCAACAACGGGTTCTTCGGGTACGTCGGTCGCGGCCAGCGCTCCGGCGCCGTGACGCAGTGGTCGAGCTTCCTGTACTCGTTCGGCGGCGACTTCACCGTCGACGGCGCGTCCGGCATCGGCACCCCAGAAGCGATCGCGGCCTACGAGTTCTACGGCCGTCTGCTCGCCGAGACGGGTCCGCCCGGCGTGACCAACATGAGCCTGGAGCAGGCAATGCCGATCTTCGCCCAGGGGAAGGCCGCGTTCTACATCGACGCGGACGCCATCTACTCCAACTTCCTCGACCCGGGCATCTCCACGGTGATCGAGGAGGTCGGCTTCGCGCCGTTCCCGGCCGGTCCGGCCGGGTCGGTCCCGCACAACATCCCGTCCTGGAGCCTCGGGATCAACCGGTTCTCGCTGCTGCAGGACGACGCCTGGGAGTTCATCCGGTGGATCTCCGGCCCGGAGATGGTCGCCCGGCTGCAGGCCGCCGGGATCCCCGGCGCCCGCCAGTCCGCGTGGGACGACTCGGCCACGCTCGCGTCCTTCCCCAACGATCTCGCCGAGTCCATGCGGATCAACGCCGAGAACGGCAAGGGCACAGACCGCCCGGACGTGATCCAGGTGGGCCGCGCCCGCGACATCGTGGGCCGTCCCCTGGTGGCCGGGATCACCGGAGCGGCCGTGCCGCCGGTCGCTGCCGACGCGGACGCCGAGTTCGCCGACTTCCTCATCCGTGACAACCGCCAGCGGGAGTTCTGATGCCGTCCCCCACCCTCGCCGAGACCCCCACCGTGGCGCCCGAGCGACCCGCCGCGCGCGCCACCACCCGCAGCGGACGCAAGGCGATCCCGTTCGAGCAGGCGAACCGTCGCCTGAAGTGGGCCCTGCTCTCGCCGGCCCTCGGCTTCGTCGCGCTGATGATCATCTTCCCGTTGGTGTTCACCCTGAACCTCAGCCTCACCGACGCCTTCGGCGCGGTGAACGCGAACAACACCTACATCGGCCTGCAGAACTTCATCGACGCCCTCACCGACACCCGCCGGTTCTGGCCGGCCGTCTGGCGCACCGTGTACTTCACGGTCGGCGCCGTGCTCCTGCAGACGGTGCTGGGCCTCGCCCTGGCCATGCTGATGCGCAAGGCGTTCCGCGGCATGGAGATCGTCCGGACGATCCTGATGGTCCCGCTGCTGGCCACCCCGGTCGCGATCGGCATCCTGTGGTTGCTGATCCTCGACCCCACGAACGGCATCGCGAACCACCTGCTCGGCTTCGTCGGCATCCCACCGCAGGAGTTCCTCGGTTCGGTCAGCCAGTCGCTGCCCACGTTGATGCTCATCGACGTCTGGCAGTGGACCCCGATGATGACCATCCTCCTGCTCGCCGGGTTGTCCACGCTGCCCGAGGAGCCCGAGGAGGCCGCGCTGATGGACGGGGCCAACGCCTGGCAGCGGTTCCGCTACATCATCCTGCCGATGCTGCGGACGACCCTGCTCACCGCCCTGGTCCTGCGCGGTGTCGACGCGCTCAAGACGTTCGACATCATCTACGCCACCAAGGGCCCCGGCGGTGGCTCCGCGTTCGAGGCCGAGACCCTGAACGTGTACGCCTACGGCCTCACCTTCGACTACCAGGAGTACGGGCTCGCGTCGGCCGTACTGGTCCTGTTCACCATCTTCATCGTCGCCGTCGTGGTGCTGCTGCGCCGCCGCACCGGAAGGACCTCCGCATGAGCACCGTGAGCACCGTAGGCACGACGTCCGTGCCGTCCGGCACGCAACGCCCGACGGCGGCCCCTCGCCGTCGCGGTAAGCGTCGCCTCGGGTCGTGGCTGCGCGGCGTGACGATCACCGTGGTCTGTCTCATCGTGGCGATGCCGATCATCTGGATGATCGCGGCCGCGTTCAAGACGAACGTGCAGGTCACGGACCCGAACGTGGGCCTGATCTTCTCCCCCACCCTGGAGAACTTCCGCAGCGCGTTCGCCGACGGCGCGATCCTTGGCTCGATGCTGAACTCGCTGATCGTCGGGGTGCTGTCCACGGCCATCAGTGCGGTGCTGGCCGTGCCGGCCGCATGGGCGGTCGGCCGGTTCTCGATGGGCCGGACCGGGTCACTCGTCCTGGTCGCCCGGATCGTCCCGGCCATCTCGCTGCTGGTGCCCTGGTACTACCTGTTCGCCCAGCTCGGGCTGGTGGGCAGCTACACGGTGCTGGTCCTGAGCCACATGTTCGTCGCGGTCCCGCTGATCCTGTGGATCATGATCGGCTTCTTCGAGGGTCTCCCGATCGAGCTCGAGGAGGCCGCCCGCACCGACGGTCTGAGTGCGTTCGGGTCGTTCCTGCGGATCGCGCTGCCGCTCGCCGCCCCCGGCACCGCGGCGGCAGCGGTGCTCGCCTTCATCGGGAGCTGGAACAACTTCATGTTCGCGCTGATCCTGGCCGACGAGGACACCATGACGATGCCCGTCACGCTGTTCAACTTCATCTCCTACGCCAGCACGGACTGGGGTGGTCTGATGGCCGCCGCCACGCTCATGACGGTGCCGGTCATCCTGGCCGCCGTGTTCGGCCAGCGCTACCTAGTGGCCGGGCTCACCGCCGGCGCCACGAAGGGCTGAGCGGCGCCGCCCGGTCCGGGCACGCCGCCGGCCACCCGAGCCGCACTCCTACCCCACCCGAACCAGACAGGAAGAGCCCCCATGAAGATCGTCGACGCGAAGGTCGTCGTCACCAGCCCCGGCCGGAACTTCGTCACCCTGCAGCTGACCACCGACGAGGGCATCACCGGACTGGGTGACGCGACCCTGAACGGGCGCGAACTCTCCGTCGTCAGCTACCTGCAGGACCACGTGGTCCCGCTGCTGCTCGGCACCGACGCGCACCGGATCGAGGACACCTGGCAGTCCCTGTACCGGGGTGCGTACTGGCGCCGCGGCCCGGTGACCATGGCCGCCATCGCCGCGGTGGACGTGGCGCTGTGGGACATCAAGGCCAAGGTGGCCGGACTGCCGCTGTACCAGTTGCTCGGCGGTGCCAGCCGGGACCGGGTGCGCACCTATGGGCACGCGAACGGCGCCAGCATCCCCGAGTTGTTCGACTCGGTCCGTGCTCTGCTGGAGCAGGGCTACCAGAGCATCCGGATCCAGACCGGGGTGCCAGGGCTCAAGGCCGTCTACGGCGTGCACGCCTCGGGTGCGCACGCGGCGAACCCGACCCGGCTGGACCAGCGCGTGCTGCCGGCCGTGGAGGACTGGGACACCGGTGCCTACCTGCGCCACATCCCAAGCGTGTTCGAGGCCGTTCGCAACGAGTTCGGGCCGGACCTGCCCCTGCTGCACGACGCCCACCACCGGCTCACCCCGATCCAGGCGGCGCGTCTGGGCAGGTCCCTGGAGCCCTACGACCTGTTCTGGCTCGAGGACTGCACCCCGGCCGAGAACCAGGACGGGCTGCGCCTGGTCCGCGAGCACACCACCACCCCGCTCGCCATCGGCGAGGTCTTCAACACGGTGTTCGACTACCAGACCCTCGTCGGTGAGCAGCTGATCGACTACGTGCGCTCCGCCGTCACCCACTTCGGTGGGGTCTCCCCGCTGAGGAAGCTGTTCGACTACGCCGCCCAGCACCAGATCAAGAGCGCCATCCACGGGCCGGAGGACATCTCGCCCGTCGGCATGGCCGCTGCGATCCACCTGGACCTCGCCATCCACAACTTCGGGATCCAGGAGTACTCGGGCCACACCGACCTCACCAACGAGGTCTTCCGGCACGCCTACACGTTCTCCGACGGGCACCTGCACCCGGGCGAGGCCCCCGGAATCGGGGTGGAACTGGACGCCGAGCTCGCCGCCGCGCACCCGTACCAGCAGGCCTACCTGCCCACGAACCGCCTGCAGGACGGCACCGTGCACGACTGGTGACCCACCCGGCGTCCCGGCAGCGAGATCTGAGCCGGACCTCATCCTCAGTGGCGAGACAGGACCCGAAGCCTCGACCTCGTACAACGGAAGGTACGAGGTCGAGGTCGCAGGTCCGATGTCAGGGGCGGGGCGGGGCGCTTGCAGTTTTGCGCAGTACCCGCTGAGGTCGTGCCGGAGCCACCGCCCGCCACACCGAAGTGGAGTCGACCGATGCGACACCGCGCCACCCGAGGACTGCTCGGGACCGCCACCCGACGACTTCTCGCGGCCGCCACCGCCGGGGCGCTCGCCGTCACCTTGGCCGCGGGCGCCACTGCAGGTGCAGCCCCGGCCGCCGCCGCACCGGAACCGGATCTGGCGGACCCCGTCGGCCCCTCGGTCTACGCATCGATGCCGCAGGACCCTCTCGCGGTGGTCCTGGGCAGCCCCGGGTTCCCCGTACACGGCGACGGCGTCGGTGATGACACCGCCGTCATCCAGGCCGCGATCAACGAGGCGTCCCGGCGTGGCGGTGAGAACTGGCTCGGCAACATCGTCGGCGGCGCCCGCGGCGTCGAGGTCGGTGACGGCGGCGGGCTCGTGTTCGTGCCGGAGGGTACCTACCGGATCAGCGGCCGGATCAACCTGCACGCTTCGGTCCGGCTGATCGGGTTCGGCGCGTCCCGCCCGCAGTTCTACGTGGCACCGGGCACGCCGGGCTTCGACGGCGACCCGGAATTCGTGTTCGCCGCTACCCGCCGGCCCTACGTGCCCGACGCACCGGTCACGTTCGGCAACAACGACACGTTCGGCACCGGTCTGGTCAACGTGAACATCGTCGTGGCCGAGCACAATCCCGGCGCCATCGGGGTGCGCTTCGGCGGCGCCCAGATGTTCCTGCTCCAGGACGTCGGCATCAGTCTCGCGGACGGGTACGCGGGTATCGACCACAATGCGAATCTGCTCCAGCGGGTCACCGTGCGCGGCGGGCAGTTCGGCATGCTCGCGTTCGCGGCGACGCCCGGCTGGCAGACGACCGTCCTTGACTCCAGCTTCTCGGGTCAGGAGGTCGCAGCGATCAGGCTGCACACCGATGCCAAGCTGAGCATCGTGCGCACCCGGTTCGCGGACGCGGCGGCGGGCATTGAGACGATCCCGGCCTCCTCGCAGCGCCTGGTCATCGAGGACTCCCTCTTCGAGCGGATCGCCGGGCCGGTGATCACGCTGAACGACTCCGCATCGCTCCCGGCCACCTCCGAGCCGGAGCTCGTCCAGGCACAGAACCAGCTCAACGTCCTCAACACCGGCGTCATCGACTCGGGGCCACTGCTGCGCACGCTGCCGAGCGCCACCACCTGGACCTCCCCGCACGCCGGCTACCGGGTCGACGAGGCCACCCTCGGGCTGCGCGTCACCGACGCCCTCGGCGATGGCGAGTCCCGCAGCACCGACGTGCTTCTCGACGCCACCCGAGCCCCGGCCGCCGTCCTTGAGCGGGTCCTGCGCAGCGACATCGCCCTCCCGCCGGCTACCACCGACTGGGTCAACATCGCCGAGTACGCCGCCGAGCACGGCGTGAGCGTCGGCTCGGGCACCGAGGACGACATGGCGATCTTCCAGCAGGCACTCGACGAGCACGACACCGTCTACGTGCCGATGGGCGCGTACCTGCTCACCGACACCTTGCGGCTGGGACCGTCCAACAACCTGATCGGGCTGCACCCGCGCCAGACCTGGCTCACCATCCCGGACGGGTCGGACGCGTTCGCCGACCCGGATGATCCCCGTGCGATCGTGCAGACGCCGCCGGGTGGGCGCAACACCGTGTCTGGCCTCGGCCTGGACACCGCACCGGTCAACCCGGGCTCGGTCCACGTGCGCTGGCAGGCGGGCGCGCACAGCCAGCTCTCGGATGTGGTCACCCAGTTCGTCAAGTGGGCGCCCGAGGAGACCCGGCCGGGCGATCCTGCTCCCGGCGACCCTGGTTATGGCCATCGCGGCGTGGGCCGGTACAACTTCTGGGTCGACGGCGGCGGCGGCTCATTCCTGAACCTGTGGGCGGTCGCCGGCTGGGCGGACAACGGACTCCTGGTGGAGAACACCTCGGTGCCGGGGCGCGTCTACGAGATCTCCGTCGAGCACCACCGTTACCGCGAGGTCGTCCTGCGCGACGTGCGCAACTGGGTCCTCCGGGCGGTGCAGACCGAGGACCACATCTACGGCTGGGAGTCCCAGGCCGTCGAACTGGAGCGGGTGCGGGACGTGACGTTCACGAACACCGTCTTCTTCCGGGTCGCGACCGTCCTCGGGCCCTACCCGTACGCCGTCGGGATCGTCGACTCGACCGGTGTGGTGATCCGCGGGACCCGGGGCTACCGACCCGACAACGTCGCGAACACGCGCTGGGGTGCGACGATCGCGGACGTCGGCAGCGGTCGCAGCGTGCCCGAGCTCGAGGTCGCCTACCTCGGCGTCGGGGAGCCCGGCGCGGGCGCACGCCGCGCGGGCCTTCGGGTCGGGCTCGATGATGCCTCTCTGAGACTGCTGCCCGGCGAGCGGGCCGAGACGCTGCTGACCATCGCGACCCTCGACCCCGCACCGCTGCATGACGTACAGCTGGCGATCGAGGGCACCGACGACCTCGACGTCGCGCTCGGTCCGGCACCGGCGCGCCTGCTGCGCGGCGATCTGGCCGGCGTCCCGGTGACCGTGTCCGCGAGCGCGACGGCGGCCGACGGGACGAGGAGCCTCGTCGCGACCCTCACCTTCACCGCGCAGGGCACCCGCACGGTGGTCGAGGTCCCGATCACGGTGCGCGTGGGCACCGACAACCTCGCCCTCGGCGCCCCGGTGACCGCCTCCTCGGTGCTGTCCGGCAACGTCGCGACCAACGCTGTCGACGGCAGCGTCTCGGGCGGCCGGTGGGTCTCCGGTACCGGCGACCCGCAGCCCACCCTGACCATCGACCTCGGTGCCCCGGCGGACCTGCACGAGGCCGTCATCCACAGTGGCGTCGCGGGTTCGGACGCGTTGCGCGTGCACACGGTCGAGGTCGACGCCCTGATCGACGGCGCGTGGCAACTGATCGGCCGGGTGGAGGGGAACGGGGCGAGCCCGGTACGCGTGCCGCTCGAGGCAGGCGAATCCGTGCGCGAGGTGCGTTTGCGGTTCACCCGCCCAAGCGCCAGCGACGGCGTCGCCCGCGTCTTCGAGGTGGCCGTCCTGGGCACGCGCTGAGCTCAGCGGCCCATCCGGGTCAGCCCGGCTCCGACACCTCGCTCACCGACTCACCCGCGGCATCCCGCAGGCGCCGCTGCAGGCGGTTGCCGGACCAGATGACGAGCGCAGCACAGGCCCCGAAGGCGACGGCCACCACGACGCTCATGACCGCGACCATCCCGTAGCCCTGCTCACGCGGGTCCAGGAATGGATACGGGTACCAGTCCACCAGAGCGCCCCGGATGAGGCTGTAGACGAGGTACGCGATAGGGATGAGCATCCACGCGACCAGGTGCTTCGTCGTGAGCCGGGTCCGTGGCGGGGCGATCAGCCAGTCCACCAGCACCAGGATCGGTACCACCATGTGCAGCACGATGTTGGCATAGGCAGGCGTCTGCACATCCACGTTGAGCAGCAGCGTGTTGGCGACGACTCCGGTGAGGAGCAGGAACGTCACGGCCGCGCCGCGGACGGCGTCCGGGATCGGCCGCACCAGCGACACGGCGAACAGGACGGCGGCGAACACGTTGCTGAGGATCGTGAAGTAGCTGAAGTGGTTCGACGGGTTGTACCGGTCCCCGGTCACGATGATGAGGTAGACCTCGGCGCTGATCACCAATGCCACGACGAGCGCCCGTACCACGGTGCTCGGCCAGTTCCGGGCGCCTCCGGGCCGGCCTGTCGGATCGTTCGCGACCGTCATGGTGCTCCTGTGCTCGGGCGACATCGGGACCGCCGGCGGCCGATGGCGCGGCCGGGCGCGCCGGGCCAGAGTCGCAGAGGTTCCAGCCGAACCGCAACCCTCGGCATCGGAGGTTGCGCCGGTCGACCGGCTACCGGTGCGCCGACTCCCCTGTCGGTGCGAGGATCTCACCCAGCAGAGTGCGAACCCTTGCGTCGATCTGATCGCGGACCCGGCGGGCCGCGTCGAGGGAGGCGTCGGCCGGGTCGGCCAGTTCCCAGTCCTCGTAGCGCTTGCCGGGGTAGATCGGGCAGGCATCGCCGCAGCCCATGGTGATCACCACGTCGGCTGCGCGCACCACGTCATCGGTGAGCGGCTTGGGGAACTCCCTGCCGAGATCCAGCCCGACCTCTCTCATGACGTCGACGGCGGTGGGGTGGATCCGCTCGAGGGGCGCGGATCCCGCGGAGCGGACATGCACCCGTCCCGCGGCGTGGTGGTCCAGCAGCGCGGCAGCCATCTGGGACCGGCCGGCGTTCTGGACGCAGACGAAGAGGACCTCGGGAACCTCGTGCGGGAGCAGTCCCTCGGACTGGGCGAGCGCGGTGAGCCGGTCGGCGGCGAACCGGGCGGTCACCGCGGGCAGGTGTGCGGTGACCTTCGCGCTACGCGCCAGCGCCGCATAGGACTCGAAGACGTACCGCTCGATGGTCTCGGCGGTGAAGGTGCCCTCGAACCTCGTGGTCAGGTCACCGGCGATCCCGTGCAGGACGTGATCGGCGCTGAGCAGTCCGGGCAGTCCCTTCTCTCTCATTGCTCCTCCGGTGTTCGGTGGCGGCGGGTCCACGGTGTCGGCGCTCATGCTCACTCCTCGAGTTGGGCTCTGGCGGGCTGCAGGCTGGCGATCAGCCCTTCGATACGGCGCCGGATCTCATCGCGCACCGGGCGCACGGCCGCCACGCTCCTGCCGGCCGGGTCCTCCAGCACCCAGTCCTCGTACCGCTTGCCGGGGAAGATCGGGCAGGCGTCCCCGCAGCCCATGGTGACGACCACGTCCGAGGCTCGCACGGCCTCGGCGCTCAGCGCCTTCGGCTGCTCGGCCGTGATGTCGATGCCGACCTCGGCCATGGCCGCCACCACCGACGGGTTGATCCGGTCAGCCGGCGCGGATCCGGCCGAGCGGACCTCGATCGAGCCGCCGGACAGATGGGACAGCCAGGCGGCCGCCATCTGGGATCGGCCCGCGTTGTGGACGCAGACGAACATGACACTGGGGCGGTCGGTCATCGTGGTGACTTCCTTCGGGTGGCGGGCGAGGTCATGCCGGTCGGAGGGCCAGGTGGGGTGCGAGGGCGTTCGCCCGCCGCTCCAGGTCGGCCAGGGCGTCGTCGAACGCGGCGGGGGTGCCCGGGCCGATCGGGTCGGGCACCGACCAGTGCACGTCGACGGGAAACTGCAGTTCCTCGTGGGCCCGGTCGCAGACCGTCACCACCAGGTCGCCGCGTGCCCGGACGGACTCGACATGCTGTGGGGTGATGGCCGGCAGGTCCAGGCCGTGGCGCCGGGCCGCGGCCATCGCGCCCGGGGCGATCCGCCCGGCGGGGTGGGTGCCGGCGGAGGCCGTGGGAACCGTGCTGACCCGGCGCCACAACGCCGTGGCCAGGTGCGAGCGGGCCGAGTTCGCGGTGCACACGAACAGCACCCGCGCCACCTCCCGCACCGGCCGCACCTGCACCGCGTCCAGCGTCTCGGGCACCAGCCGCACGTACCAGCGGCGCCCGTCCCCCTCCGACCTGGTCCGGACCACCATGCCCTCCCGCTCGAGCACCTTCAGGTGATGGGCCAGCAGATTCGACCCGACGCCCAGCAACTCGGCAAGCTCCGACGGCGCCGCATCGCCCAGCGCCAGCACGTCCACGATCTGCAACCGCGCCGGATCCGCCAGTGCTGCATGCAGCGCCGCCAGTCGCGCCATCCCGGCAACTCGCTCAGTGTTCATTGCCTCAATAGTTGTTGATACACATCGCTCTGTCAACACGAGCGCTCCTCACATCGACATGCGCGGACCAGCAGTCCTCGGAGGTGACGGTGACGTCGCCGTCGTAGAGACTCGTGGCGTCGCTGGTGGCGCCCGCGTGGGTCGTGGCGATCCGCCAGTGCGCGGTGATCGGGGAGGGATGGCCAGACATCCCGAAGTCGGTCGCCGTCGGATCGGGTGCGCGCCGCGTCCAGAGGATGACGGAGTCCTCGGTCGGGTCACCCGAGGCCGCTGGCCGTGAACGCGGCTACGGCAGGCGTCGCGACGGCGACATCGGCGGCGGCGGCACCGGCCGCCGCCCCCGCGACGGCGAGGAAGCCCCGGCGGACACGGGCATGGGGCGCCTCCATGGTGAGGTCGAGGGGGCCGGCTACTTGATGCCGGTGTTAGCGAGTGCGGCGACGAACTGCTTCTGGAACACGAGGAAGACGACGAGCACGGGGATCACGGAGGACACCGAGCCGGCCATCGCGAGGCCGGCCGAGAGTCCGCCGTCGGCGTCGACGAATCGCGTCAGGCCCAGCGGGATCGTGTACAGCCACGCGTCCGAGAGCATGATCAGTGGTCCCTCGTAGTCGTTCCAGGACCCCACCCAGCTGATGATCGCCAGCGCGGCAAGGGTGGCGCGGACCTGCGGCAGGTAGATCCGGAAGAACAGCCGGAACTCCCCCGCTCCGTCCATCCGGGCCGCCTCGCCGAGCTCCGGCGGCACGCCGAGGAACGCCTGCCGCATGAGGAACGTCCCGAACACCGTGAAGATGCCGGGCAGGATCAGCGCCCACAACGTGTTGTAGAAGCCCAGCTGCTGGAAGAACATGAACCGGGGGATCAGCAGGAGCTGGGCCGGCACGATGGTGGTCGCCAGATACAGCAGGAACACCTTGTCCCGTCCCTTGAACTGCAGACGCGCGAACGCATAGCCGGCGAGCGCCGAGGTCGTGAGGTCACCGACCAGCCCGATCCCGGAGACGGTGAGCGAGTTCGCGAAGAACACGGCCATGGACGGGATGCCCTCGACCCACACCACGACGTAGTTCTGCCACTGGACCGGGTCGGGGATCCAGGTCGGCGGGATCGCGAACACATCGATGTTGCGCTTGAGCGAGGACGAGACCATCCAGGCGAACGGCAACAGGAAGAGCATCGCGAAGGCCCAGAGCAACAGGGACTTGACCACGTAGCGGACCCGCGCGGCCGGTCGGCGCCCGCGCGGCACCCGCACCCGCGCCCGGGGGGCGCCCGAGGAGGTCGCGGCGACGGATATCGGGGGCGTGACCGCACCGAGCACGGGTGGTGCCGTGGCCGCTCGTGAGGCATGGTCCGCCATCGGCTCGCTCATGTGTACAACCCCCGCCCGCGCTGGAACCTCCACAGGAACGCCGTCAGCAGCGCAACACCGACGAAGCTCAGCATGCCCATGGCCGCCGCGTAACCGAACCGGTAGAACTGGAACCCGGTCTGGTACATGAGATAGGACAACGTGGTCGAGGACTCACCCGGGCCGCCCTGCGTGAGGAACGCGATCAGCCCGAACCCCTGGGAGTGGCCGATCAGGGACATGATCGCCAGGAACGTCGTGGTGGGCATGAGTGCCGGCCACGTGATGCTCCAGAACTTCGTCCACCACCCGGCGCCGTCGAGGTCGGCGGCCTCGTACAGGTCGGCCGGCATCGCCTGCAGCGCGGACAGGAAGATCACCGAGTGGAACCCCATCCCCGCCCACGAGGTGATCAGGATCAGTGACATCAGGCTCCACTGCTGCGACACCAGCCAGCCCGGCGGATCGGCGACCCCGAGGTCGGTGAGCCCCTGGTTGACGAGGCCGGCGCTCGGGTGCAGGAGGACCAGCCAGACGAAGCCGATCGCGATCGAGCTCACGATGTGCGGCACGAAGAAGATCGCGCGCAGAACCGACTGACCGAACACCGGTCCGTTGAGACAGAGCGCGATGATCAGCCCGCCCGCCATGGTGAGGGGGACCCCGATGCCCGCGTACAGCAACGTCCGGCCGACCGCCCGCCAGACCTGCGCATCGCCGACCAGCGCCACGAAGTTGTCCAGGCCGATGAACCGGATCCCGTCGAGGCCGGACACCACGTTCCAGTCCGTGAACGTGATCAGGATGCCGCTCACCAGCGGGACCAGTGTGAACGCGAGGAATCCCACCAGGTTCGGCAGGATGAAGAGCCATCCGACAGTGGGAGACATCCCGCCCGGGCCGAGGCGCGATCGGCGCCGCCGGGGCGGGGTCGGCGTGTCGACGCCGATCCCCACCCCGGGTGTGACCGCGGTCATGAGCCGCCGGTCCTGAAGGGAGTGCCGCGCAGCATCACGCGCCACCGTTCGCGATCGCCGCGTCGGACTGTGCCACCGCCTCGCTCACCCAGGAATCCAGGGGCCGGTCCCCGAGCAGGTACTCGTCGGTGAGAGTCGTCATGATCGAGTCGATCTGGGTCCCCGCCGTGAAGATCGAGTCCACGGGAAGGACGAGGTCCGGGCTGAACAGCATCGAACGCCAGGATTCGACGTCGTACAACTCCTCGGCGTTCTCGCTCAGGAGCGCTGCGAGGATGTCGTCCTCACTGGTCTCGCCGGCCAGCGCCGGCAGCCGGCCGCCGGGGGTCATGAACTCCGCAGCGTTGCGTACCCAGAACTTCGCGAGCTCCCACGCCTCGTCCTGGTACTGCGAGTCCGGGTTGACCGAGATGAGGTCGCCCAGCTGACCGGTGTTCCAGGCATCCATGCCCGGATCCGGGGTGGGGAGCGGCATGCAGTACGTCTGGAAGTCGTGCGGGTACTCGGTCGTGTCGTTGATCGAGCGGATGATCTGACCGGATGCGATCAGGATGGCCACCCGGCCCGCGATGTAGGGGTTCTGGCTGAAGGTCTGGAGCTGCTCGGCGATGATCGTCTCCTGATCCATCTTCACCCCCTCGGTCTGGAGACTCATGGCGAGCTCGAGTTCACGGGAGAACCACGGGTCGGCGAAGTTGGAGCGCGCTCCGTCGTCGGCGTAGCGGTAGTCCGGCCCGATCATGACGCGCGCCTGCGGCGGGTAGTTCAGTGTGCCGAAGACCCCGTCGCCGGTGAGCTGGCGGGCGACCTCCACGAACTCGTCGACCGTCCACGACGTGCCAAGGGTGATCCCCGCGGCGTCCATCATCTGCTTGTTGATGTACACGTGGACCGGCGCCCGGGCGGCCGGGATCGCGAACAGCTTGCCGTCGCGGACGTAGTTGCCGATCGGGTCCGCGTCCACCGCGAACTGTGCGAAGTCCGATTCGGCGGCGATCTTCTCGGTGACGTCGATGGCCAACCCGGCGTCGGCCCGCTGGAGCATGCGTGCCGGGTTGTAGCTGAAGTACATGTCGATGCCGGCGCCACCGGTCAACGACGTGTCCAGCTTGATGTTGCCCTCGTCGTCGTTGACGTAGCGCGTGTAGGTCACCTGGATGTCAGGGAACTCGTCCATGAACGCCGCACACAGCGCGTCCGGGCCCGTCTCGTTCGGCACGCCGCCCCAGACGTTGAGCGTCGCTCCTGTTCCGCCGCCGCCACCACCTCCGCCACCACCTGCGCCGCCACCGCCGCCGGCGAGGTTGCAGGCGGAGGTGGCGGCAACGGCGGCGGCCGCGGCCGCGCCACCCAGAAAGGTCCTGCGGTTGAGCTTTGAGCGTTCGGACATGGTGTATCTCCTCATTGAGTTGATGTCACGACGGACATGCTGATCAGAAGCTCTGCTCGATGCGGCGCCGGGCCTGATGGAGCAGAAGTTTGAGCTGATCGGGCGTGAAGGCTCCGTCGTGGTCGTCAACAACGGCGAGCGCGACGGGGTGCGGTTCGGGCGTCTGAACGTCGATCGCACCGGCGATGTGTCCCGGGTACAGCCAGTCCTGCAGGACGAGGATGTCATCGGAGTGGGCCTGGCGCGCCGCAGCCAGGACGCCGGCCTCCGTGCTCGGAACGACCGATGGGTCGCCGCCCCAGCCATAGCGCGCCCGGGAAGCACGAAGGATGCGCAACGCGTCGTCCTCGGGCAGGGGGAGCAGGAGCTTGAGCCCGAGGATCGACACGTTGAGCGGCCAGGTACCGGTCCAGAACGTCACGGTCTCGGTTCCTTGCCGGGCGCGCAGCAGGTAGATCAACTCCTCGCGCCACAGCACCGCCATCGCGAGCATGACGCCCGGTTGCTCGGTGGCGATCTCCTCGATCGGCGCGCGCGCGGCACGAAGGAACGGGACCCGACCCGCCGCGAGGGCGAGCGCGAAGACCCCGTACTCCGGAACGAACGCACCCGAGGTGTCCTTGCGGATGTAGCCGCTCTCGCTGAGTGTCGTGAGGATGCGCGAGGCCGAACTCTGGTGAACACCGAGGCGGCGCGCGACCTCGCTCCCGGTCAGTGGTGCCTCCTCGTCGACGACCATCTTCAGCACGTGCAGGCCCCGGGAGAGCGCCTGGTTGCGGCTGGTGCCGCCGATTCCGGGCAGACTCATCGGCCGGCCACGCTGGGGGCCGCGACCACCGACGCACCGTCGCGGACGATCCGGTGCTCGGGATCGCGGTAGCAGCGCACCGAGAACAACGCCGCCGGGGCATGTCCGTTGACGCCCTCGACGGCGATGGTCAACTCCGAGGTGCGGACCGGTTCGGCGAGCGTGAGCCGGTAGGCACTCTGGTGGTGGCCGCCGACCTTCGCCAGCACGCGCCCGTTCGCGCTGATCGTGAAGTCGCGCACGCACTGCGGCATCGCGTCCTCGGGATGCGTCCACAGTGCGGACTCCATGGCGTGGTCCGAGTCGGTGTCGAGCCGCAGTTCCACGCGGCCGATCGTCTGCGGCTCGTCCCACGTGAGCCGGAGCGTGGGCGCCTCGTCCTCCGGTGCGGCGATCCACGCGTTCGCGGCACCAGTGGGGCGGTCCAGGCCGTTGGCCACCGCGGACGCGGGCCCGACGAGCACGGGCGGGTCGAGGGTGAGCGCGAGGTTGCGTCCCTCCGGGCGGCGCACCGGCACCCAGAACTCCAGCCCGGGCTGCCCGATCGCGTCGTCGGGCTCCTGATCCTTGACGTGCCGCAGCGGGACGAGACCCGTGACGACGAGGTCCGAGGCCGCCACGGCCACGTCCGGGTTCGCGAGCAGGCAGAGTGCCGTGTACGAGGGCTCGGTGAGAACCGCGTCCAGGTCGACCTGGACGACCTGTTCACCGACCTCCAGCTCGAGGGCACACTCGCCGATCAACCGGTCGGGCGTGTAGTCGTCGGGCCTGGCCCCGCGGCGCAGTTGCACCCGCAGCGTGGTGGGTGCGGCGACCCGCACCTTCAGGCCGAACCGCGGCACGGGGCCGGCTTCCAGCGGGAGCAGCTGGCCGCGATCGATGTCGAGCGGTAGCGGATCTCCCGCTCGGGGCAGGGTACCGAGTCGCAACTCGGAACTCGCGACGATGGACGCCGATCGAGCCAGATCCTCCGGGTCCTCCAGCGCGTGCTGCGGAATGTGCTGCGAGCCTCGCAGCAGCCACCGCTGGAGCTCCGCCATCCGCGCAGGTTCGAGGAGGTCCGCGGGACGCACGCCGTCACGCACGCACAGTGCCGCCGCCGTCGCCACGGCCTGCCCGCAGTGCGAGCCCGTGGCCATCACCCGAGTCGATCCGAACGCGACGTGGCTGACCGAGGTGAGCCTGCCCGCGAGGAAGAGGTTCTCGACGTCGCGGCTGACGAGGCAGCGATAGGGGATCTGGTACGTTCCGCGCCCGTGCAGCTGGTTGCAGCCGGGGCGCTCGCTGAAGACCCCGTCCGCGGGGTGCAGGTCGATCGACCAGCCGCCGAACGCGACGGCGTCCGGGTGCTGGGCCTGGCCCAGGACGTCGTCCTGGCAAAGCATGTACAGTCCCTCGAACCGCCGGCTCTCACGCTTTCCGGGGATCGTTCCGACCCACTCGAGCGTGAGGTTGGCGGCGTCGGGGAACTCGCCGGAGTTCTTCAGGTGGTTCCACACGCCGTAGACGACCTGCCAGAGCCGCCACTTGATGGTCTCGGTCTCATGGACGGTGTCGAGCCGGCCGCCCCACTCGATCCACCAGAGGCGACAACCGTCCTCGTTGGCGTTGAAACTGCGCGCCCGGGGGATCTCGCTTAGATCGTCGAGGGCGTACGACGGCGGGACGAACCTCACCGGGTGCCCGACGTCCTTGCTGTAGAAGTAGATCGAGTGGCCGAGCAGGTCGCCGTACTCGGTGGACGGCGCGAACTTCTCCCCGAACTCCGAGCTCGCCTCGGCGCCCATCCGGAACGCGGCACCCGCGAGGAAGCCGAGGGCGCCGTCGCCGCTGGAGTCGACGAAGTACGGGGCGGTGATCTCGTACCTCGTCGAGTTCTGGCTGCAGAACGCGCTGACGCCGGCGATCCGCCGGGAGCCGTCAACGTCGCCGTCGGCCATCCTCACGTCGATCATCGCCGTGTTCAGCAGCAGCGTGATACCTGGCTCCTCGACGACCTTCTCGAGCAGGATCGTGTCGAACACGACCGGGTTGCCGTCCCGGTTGCGGTACATGTTCTCGACCAGGATCTCGTCGAGGACCCCACCCTCCCGCGCGAACCGGTTGTTGTTCGACATGTGCGCGGTGGCGCCGAGGATCCACAGGCGCACCTCGGAGGAGGAGTTGCCTCCGAGCACCGGACGGTCCTGGATCAACACGACGCGTAAGCCGGCGCGCGCCGCGGTGATTGCCGCACAGGTTCCCGACAAGCCGCCACCCACGACGACCAGGTCCGCATCGTCCTCGCGGGTCAGGAAGTCCCTCCGACCGACGGCGGGCTCGACCACGAGCCGCTGGGAGCGGGAAGTCGGAGAGGGCGCCTCCGACGACATCCTTCCTTGGATATCACGCATAGGCGTACCTAAGCATGCGTCATTGGCATAGGTCAACGGTCAATTCACATGGCCCTCCGGCACCTTCGCTGTGATCGCCGGGTCCACGGCGGAACGCGACGGCGCCCCGCCCGTGGGAGGGCGGGGCGCCGTCGCGTGGGGTTCTCGCCCGGCTCAGCCTCTGACTGGGGCACCCTCACGCGCGGGGTTCGCGTCGCCGTCGCCGGCCTCGTCCCCTATCGAGGAGTCGGCCACCTCTGCCTCGTGGCCGTGGCGGCGCTCGAGCTTCGCGCCCTCGACGTCGACGTCCGGCAGGATCCGCTCCAGCCAGCGGGGCAGCCACCAGGCCTTGTCGCCGGCCAGGTGCATCAGGGCGGGAATGATCAGCATCCGCACCACGAACGCGTCGACGAGTACCCCGAACGCCAACGCGAAGCCGATCGGCCGGATCATCGCGCTGTGCGAGAACACGAACCCGCCGAACACCGAGATCATGATGATCGCGGCGGCAGTGACCACGGTCCGACCGGCCCGCACGCCCTGCACCACCGCGACGCGCGCAGGGGCACCGTGGGCGTAGGCCTCACGCATTCCGGTGCCGAGGAACAGCATGTAGTCCATCGCCAGGCCGAACAGGATGCCGACCAGGATCGTCGGCAGGAAGTTCAGGATCGGGCCGGGACTGTCCACGCCGAAGACCGGGGCCAGCCAGCCCCACTGGTAGATCGCGACCACTCCGCCGAGCGCGGCGAAGTAGGACAGGATGAAACCGAGGGTGGCGATGACCGGCACGAAGATCGACCGGAACACCAGAATCAGGATGAGCAGGGAGAGCCCGACCACCACGGCCAGGTAGATCGGCAGCGCGTCGGCCAGCTTCTCCGAGATGTCGATGTTGCCGCTCGCGGAGCCGGCAACCCCGATCTCGTAGACGCCCTCGATCGGTGACGCGTCCCGCAGGGTGTGGACGAGGGTCTCGGTGGACTCGCTGGTCGGCCCCTCGGCAGGGATCACCTGGAAGGCGATGACGCTGAAGTCCTCGGAGGTACCGATCGGCGCGACCGCGACCACGTCCTCCTGTGCGAACAGGACCTGGCCGATCTCGACCTGCGCGAGCAGCGCATCCTGCTCGCTCGCGCCCTCAGGCAGATCCGCGACGACGAGCAGCGTGCCGTTGCGGCCCTCGCCGAACTCCTCGGCGATGGTCGTGTAGGCGCGGTACTGCGTGGAGTCTGCGGACTCCGTGGAACCGTCGGGCAGGTTCAGGCGCAGGTCGAGGGCGGGCAGTGCGATGATCACCAGCGCCGCGATCCCGATCACCACGCGACCGATCGCCCGGGCGGTGGACATCGGTTGCGGTGCGGCTGGGACGGCCGCAGTGGTGCCGTTCTCGGTGCCGGCAGTGAGCGCCGCCCGCTCCCGACGGGACAGGATCCGGGTGCCGACCAGGCCGAGCAGCGCCGGGGTCAGCGTGATCGCGATGAGCACCGCGACCAGGATGCAGAACGCACCGACGGTGCCCATCAGGCCGAGGAACGGGATCCCGGTGATGTTCAGCGCGAGCAGTGCGATCAGCACGGTCGCGCCGGCGAACACGACCGCGTTGCCGGAGGTGCCGTTCGCGAGCCCGATCGAGGAGTGCAGGTCCTCGCCGTGCTTGAGCTGGCGTCGGTGCCGGTTGATGATGAACAGGGAGTAGTCGATGCCGACCGCGAGACCGAGCATGAGCCCGAGCACCGGGGTCACGGACACCATCTCGACCACGCCGGACAGGGACAGCGAGGCGAGCGCCCCGATGCCCACACCGATCAGCGCGGTGAGTATCGGCAGCCCGGCCCCGATGAGGGTGCCGAGCATGACGATCAGGACGACGGCGGCGACCAGCAGGCCGAGCACCTCGCCGACGCCGAACAGCTCCGGGATACCCTGGGTGATGTCCGAGGAGAGGTCGACCGTGACGCCGTCGATCTCCTCGGCGAACACCTCGACCACGGCGTCCTTGGTCTCCTGTGGGATCGACAGCTGCGGATCCTCGAACGCGATCGTTGCGAGCGCGGTAGCTCCGTCGGCGGAGACCTGGCGGGTCTCGGCGGCCATCTCGAGCAGCGCCGCACCCATCTCCAGGCCGGCGCGCTGAGCCGCGAGCTCGGGGGTCTCGCCCTGCGCCGCAGCCTGCTCGAGCTGGGCCAGGCCACCCTCGATCTCCGCCTGCTGCGCGGCCCGCTGCTCCTCGGTCACGAACGGGTCGATCACGGTCGTGACGCCGTCGAGCGCGCTCGCCTCGGCGAGCCGCTCCTCGATCTGGGCGCGCTGCTCCGCGGTGAACGGGGATCCGTCCTCGGTCTGCAGCACGACCGTGCCGGTGCCGCCGGAGGCCTCGGGGAACTCGTCCGCGAGCCGGTCGGTGACAGTGGTGGTCGGAGTCCCCGGGATGGAGATGCTGGTCGCGAGGGTGCCGCCCGCCACCGCGAACGCGCCGCCTGCGATCACCAGGATGGCGAGCCAGACGGCGATCACGGTGCGGGCCCGGCGCGCCGCGAAGCGGCCGAGGCGATAGAGGAGTTCAGCCATGGGGATTCCTTGGGCTCGTGGTCAGCTGGGGGCGTCGGTGGATCGGTGGCCGTTCCGGGTGGCGGCGATGAGTCGTTCGAGCAGTTCGGACCAGACGCGACGGGACTCGTCGTCAACGGCGGCTCCGGTGGCTTCGAACCAGTACCGGTGCAGCACCACGAGGCCACCGAAGAGAGCACTCACCATGAGGTGGACGTCGAGCAGCTCGGTCCGGGGATGGCGGCGGGTGAGTTCCTCCGAGAGCCGCTCGCTGATGTCGGTGAACGTGCTCAGCAGCATCACGGCCTGGCGGGGGGAGGCGACCGGATCCTCCATCCCGATCACGCGGGTCAGGTACGCCATCGGCGGCACCAGATCGGTGGCCCGCAGTACCTCGACCACCTCGTCGAACATGTCGCCGGTGGCGGTGGCGGTGGTCGGGGTGGCGGTGAACTCGTCCAGGACCCCGCCGAGCACCTCGCTGCAGACGGTGGTGACGATCTCGTCGATCGAGGCGAAGTGGTTGAAGACCGTGCGGCGGGAGACGTCCGCGCGCGCCGCCAGCTCGTCCACTGTGAACGTGGCAACCCCGGTCTCGTCGATCAGCGCGGCGGCCGCGTCGATGATCGCGCGGCGATGACGCGCCTTGAGCGCGGCGCGGCGGTCGCCGCCGGGTGGGTTCCGAAGCACTTGATGACACTAAGTGCACCGATGCACTCAGTGCAATGAAACAGCGGAGCCCGACCTGTGACCTTGCCCACGCCCCCTTCAATGAGCCGGCGATGAGTTCCGGCCGGGTCGGGAGTCTGTTCCGGGTGAGCGCCGGAGGGCAGCCGCGCACCACCGACCGGCACCAGAGATCACGGAGGACCTCATGACCACCACCCCAGAACGCACAGCCACCACAGCCGAGGAGTCAGACCGCCCGCCCGTCGTCGACCTGACCACCTGGCAGGCCGCCCGCGACGAGCTGCTGGTCCGCGAGAAGGCACACACCCATGCCGGGGACGCCATCGCCGCGGCCCGTCGCCGGCTGCCCATGGTGGAGGTCGACGGGACCGTCGAGGTCGTCGGGCCGGATGGTCCGGTCCCGTTCCTGGACCTCTTCGAAGGCCGCAACGAGCTCATGCTCTACCAACACATGTGGCACGACGGCGCCCCACACCAGGGACAGTGCGAGGGCTGCACCATTGCCGCATGGCACCTGAGAGATGCCGTCTATCTCAACTCCCGGGGCGTCTCGATGGCCATCGTGACCACGGGTGCCTGGGAGGAGGTGGCCCGCTACGTCGCCTTCATGGGCTACACCCAGCCGTGGTACTCGGTGCATGGCCTGGACGCCCCGATCGGCGGCGAGATGGGCAACCTCGCGTTCTTCCTGCGCGACGGCGACCGCGTCTACCTCACCTACTCCACGACCGGCCGCGGCACCGAGGTGTACGGCCCGTTCCATCTGCTCGACATGACCCCCTACGGCCGTGGCGAGACGTGGGAGGACAACCCGGACGGCTGGCCGCAGGGCCAGCACGCGTGCTGGTACTGGCGCACGGACGCCGACGGGACCTCCACATGGGGCGACACCAGCCGCCCGGTTCCGCAATGGACCCGTCCCGGCGCCGGCCCCGTGGACACCCTCGGCAGGCACGGACACCACCACTAGCGAGGCACGACGGCGCCACGGGGCCCCAGCACCGCTGGGCCCTCCGGCCGACTGCCGGCTCGGCCTTGGTCACCAACCCACGATGACCGGCCGGGCCGCATAGGTGGCCACCGGGTGCGCCAACGGGCTGGGTTGGCGCAGTCCCGTCGAGACGAGCCGCAGGCCAGGCAGTCGCGTGACCAGCGCGCGGAACGCCTCGTCGAGCTCGACGCGCGCGAGCTGCTGACCGACGCAGCCGTGCAGCCCGTCACCGAAGGCGAGATGGCCGCGCGCATCCCGGAGGACGTCGAGCACGTCCGCGTCGCCGAACCGGCGCTCGTCACGGTTCGCCGAGACCGTCGAGACGGAGACGGTCGTCCCCGCCTCGACGATCCGGTCGCCGACCGTCACCGACTCGGTCGCGGTGCGGGGGAACACCGTCAGGAACATGGTGCAGAAACGCACGATCTCCTCGACCGCGGCCGGCACCCGCTCCGGGTCCTGCGCGAGCAGGTGGTACTGCTCGGGTTCGTCGAGCAGTGCCACCGTGCCGGTCGAGATCATGTAGGCCACGGTGTCGCGGCCGGACATGCTCAGCATGTGCAGGAGTCCTTCGACCTCGGCGTCCGAGAGGTCGTCGTTGCCGAGCAGGTCGCTGATCACGTCGTCGCCCGGGTTCTCGCCGCGGTAGGCCACCGCCTCCCGCAGCAGGTCGTGCTGTTGCTGGCGAGGAGCGCCGTGCACATAGTCCTGCGCGTACCGCTCCAGCAGGTGGTCGGGCACGCCCAGCACCAGGGCGTGCACCCGGATAGAGATCGGCTCGGCGTACAGCGCCAGCAGGTCCGCACCCGGACCGGCGGCGATCATCACGTCGAGCTGTTCGGCGACGATCTCGGCGATCCGGGGCCGATACGTGCGTGCCGACCGCACGGAGAACCTCCGTGTGACGGCCCGCCGCAACCGCAGGTGCTGCGGGCCGTCCAGGCCGAGCACACCGGCGCTGCGGTCGGCGAGCACACCCTCCTCGTCAAGCGGCCCGGCCGGCACGCCCTCCTCGATCGGGGCGTCGCTGCGCGGCATCCGCTGGGGCTGCTGACTGAACCGGGGATCGGTCAGCACCGCCCGCGCCTCGTCGTACCGGGTGACGATCAGGCCCTCGTGACCGTCGCGGTAGCTGAGCGGCGCGAGCGCGCCGTCCTGACGCCACTGGCTGAAGCGTGGAGAGGGCTGCGTCGGCGTGGAGTCACCGGGCAGGGTGCTGCGGTCGTGTCCGAACGGGCACTGGCTCATCGTGCGACTACTTCCTGCTCCAGGGGGGTGCCGAGCATCGCGCGTGCGCGCCGGAAGCCACGGGCGGAGCCCCACGCGGCCGCGCCGACCACGGTGCCGTCGGCGTCGACCACGGCGAACGCGAGCGGGGCTCCGGCGTCGTCGCGATCGAGGGGTTGGATCCGAACACCGGGTGGGATCCGTCCTGCCGCCTGCACCCGGACTCCGTGCAGGTCGGACCAGAAGTACGGTACGACCGGCACCCGGAGCGGGTCGCCCGCGATCGCGCCGGCGACCTCTCGGGCCTGGGCCACGGCAGCCGCCTGGGTGTTTCGCGAGACGTCGTACCGGCCGCCGGCCCGGTCGGCGACGTCGCCGACGGCCCACACGCCCGGGGCCACGCGTCCGCGCGAGTCGCACCGCACGCCGTTGGGACCGACCGGCAGCGACCGCTCGAGCCAGCCGGCGGCCGCGCGCACGCCGACCGCGATCACCAGGGTGTCGGCGACGTGTCGTGCGGCGCCGGCGTCGATGCGCCAGCGACCGGCGCCACGGCTGATCCGCGTCCGGTCCGTCTGCACGGCGACGCCACGGGAGCGGTGCAGCGGCAGTAGCCGCTGCACCAGGGCGCCCCGCAGCGGACCGAGGGTCTGCCCGGTCCGCGCCAGGAGGGTGGTCGGCACGCCGCGGGAGACGGCGGCCGAGACGATCTCCGAGCCGAGCACGCCGCCACCCAGCACCGCCAGGCCGGAGCCGGGACCGAGGGCCGCGGCCAGTGCGACGGCGTCACCGCGGGTTCGCAGTACGTGCGCACCTCGTTCGATCAGGTTCGTCAACGGAGCCGGGACGGCCGCGGCGGCGCCAGTGGCGAGCACGAGGGCATCGAACCGGAGATCACCGTGCGCCAGGCGCAGCCGCCGGCCGGCGACATCGAGCCCGACGGCGGGCGTTCCAGGGCGGAACTCGACGCCGATGGCCTCCAGTGCGGACTCGTCGAGGAGGTCGGCGTGCGCTGCATCGCCACCGAGGAGCACCTCCTTGGACAGCGGCGGCCGTTGGTAGGGCGGACCATCCTCGGCGTCCAGCAGGGTGAGATCGCCGTCGAAGCCGAGTTCGCGCAGGCTCTGGACGCAGGTGACCCCTCCGACCGAGGCCCCGACCACGACCACATGTGACATCGCCTCAGCCCGTCACGGCAATGGCGCGTGCGGGGCACAGCTGCGCCGCCTGCCGGGCCGCGCTGACGTCCGTCACGGCGCCCGCGAGCACGACGACGATCCCGTCGTCGTCCTGATCGAACACCTGCGGCGCCGTCAGCGCACACTGCCCGGCGCCGACGCACGCGGCGCTGTCGACCACGATCTCGACCATGAACCGTCGCTCCTCACTGCTCCAATGCGATGTCAGAGCCACGATATGCGGTCTAAAGTGGCAATTCACGGATGATGTTGTGCCAATGAGCGTGCGTGTTGAGCGATCCTCGACCTGGGGCGAGTGAGCGGAACGCACCGATCCGAGCAGGAGAGGCGAGAAGGTCGGCCATGACGACGTCAGCACCAACCAGACGACTGCGCGACAGGTTCCCCACACTGCGCCAGGTGGGGGTCGCCGCCGAGCGACACCCGCGCTACGTGAGCGACGAGTTCAGCCCGCACCACCTCGATGTGGTGCTGCTGACGTTCGTGCTCTCCGGTCGTGGCCTGCACCAGATGGGCGAGACCACGCACCAGATCCTCGCCCCTTCGGTCTCGGTCACGGTGACCGGGCAGACCCACAGCCTGCTCACCGACAAGGGCGGGCTCGAGGTCGTCAACGTCTTCATCGACCCTGGCCTGCACCCACTGCCGACGCTGCGGCCGCCCCTCGACGAGGCGCTCGCGGCACTGATCCCGCTGCCCTCGGCGCCCGGGGTCCTCACGACCGACTTCGCCCAGCTCGAACTGCGGCCCTCCGACAGGTACGAGCCGCTGCTCGACCTGCTCGTTCGGGAGACGCAGGAGCCGCGAAGCCTCGACCTGATGTCGGCGCTGCGAACCGCACTGCTGGCGACGTGCGCCCACGCGGTCATCGGACGCGGCCTGATGAAGACCATGGTCCCGACGTCGCCGTCGGACGTGCGGATCATCGCCGTCCGCGAGTGGCTCGACCATCACTACCGGGAATCGCACACGCTCGCGTCGCTCGCCGAGCGTGCCCGGCTCGAGCGAACCTACTTCTCGTCCCGGTTCACCAAAGTGGTGGGGCTCTCGACCAGCGAGTACGTCGCGCGGCTGCGGATCCGTTACGCCATCGGGCTGCTGCAGTCCACGGACGAGTCGATCATCGCGATCTCCCGGACCAGCGGCTTCAACGACTTGTCCAACTTCGGCCGGACGTTCCGGCGCCTGATGGGCGTCTCCCCGCGCCAGTTCCGCACCGAGTCACGCAGCGCTTCACGGCCCACGGACTGAGGATCGCGCACCCCGGTCCAGGCGATGCGCTCCGTGACGTCTACGCGCAGCGACGCCCGCATGCTCCAAACATGTGCACAGTTCAGGTGGAATCGTTGACGAAAGCGTTGCACCTCGGCATACTCAACGCCTAATTGAAGCGTTAAAACTAGTCAATGTTGACAGGAGCGCCCATGACCGATCGCTGGCCACGCACACGGACCTACGCCAGAGCTGCTCTCCACACCCGCACGCCTGCGTGGGCGCTCTCCCGCCGCGCGGTGCTCCTCGCCGCTGTCGCCGGCGCCGCCGGTTCCGGTGCGCTCGCCGGCTGTCGTGTCATCGATGACGGGGTCGGGGCCGAGAACCTCTCCGGCGCGCTCAACAAGGAACCTGCTCCCGGACGTCCCCGAACCATCGAGATGTACAACCAGTGGGGCGGTAGCGCCGGGCAGGCGTGGGTCGCGATGGCGCAGCTCTACGAGGAGATCCAGGACGACGTGGCGGTCCGGATCACCTATGCCCCGCCCACGGCGGACACCCAGGTGCGACTGCTGACGTCGATCGCCGCGGAGAGCCCGCCGGACGTTGCGTTCGTGCTACCCGAGCACTACCCGCAGCTCACCGGTCTCGGGGTGGTCACCGATCTCGGCCCGTACCTGGCAGCCGACGGTCTGGGGGCCGCGGACTTCAACCCCGCGATCTGGAAGGCGATGAATCTCACCGGGACCGTCTACTCGATGCCGGCGATGGTCGATCCGAACTTTCCGCTCTTCTACAACCGTGCGGTGCTCTCCGACGCCGGCCTCGACCCGGATGCCCCGCCCGTCACGCTCGACGAGCTGACCGCGATGAGTGAGGCGATCCTGCAGCAGCAGGGTGGCCGCATCACCCGGATCGGCACGATGCCGTGGAACTACTACGGCTACAGCAACTCGCTCTACACGATCGGCTTCGCGTTCGGCGCCAGCTTCGTCTCAGCGGACAACGACCAGGTGACCACGGAGAGCCCGGAGGTCGTGACCGCGCTGGAGTGGATCTGCGACTTCGCCGAGAGCATGGGTGGAGCAGGCAACGTCGCGATCACACAGCCCGGGTTCTCGCTACCGGTGCTGGGCACCGGGAACGTCGGCCTGATGCCGATGACGGCGGGGGACGCCAGCAACCTCTCCGAGAACAGCGACATCGATCTCGGCTCGGCACCCTTCCCCTACGCCGAGGGCGCCGGGCAGCCCGGCAGCGCCACGTGGATCGGCGGTTGGAACATGTTCATCCCGACCGAGGCCGGCGACCCGGACGCGGCCTGGGACTTCATCCGCTGGGTGACGACGACGCCGGAGGGGACCACGGAGAACTACGAGCAGATGTCCAACATCCCCGGCTTGGCGCAGGCGCCGGCCCTCGAGGACCTGGAGGCCGATCCTGTGCTCGGGGTCTTCGCCGAGGTGCTGCGGGAAGCGCAGAATGTGCGGCCCACCATCCCGGTGGCGGGCGTCCTGTCCCAGCAGCTCGACATCTACGTCGGGCAGGCGGTCTTCGGTCAGTTGACCGCGCAGCAGGCGATGCAGCGGGTCTCCGACATCACCAATGCGGCGTGGGACGAGTTCCGCGAGACGAACGGGGAATGATGACCAGCACCGCATCCGCCCCGGCGCGCGCAGCGACGCAGCCACGCCGGCGAACCTCCTGGATACCGCGGACCAGGCGACAGAAGCACAACCTCAAGTGGGGACTGATCTTCACCTCCCCTGCGATCGTCGGGCTCCTCGTCTTCACCCTCGCGCCGGTGATCACCTCACTGGTCAACAGCCTGACGAACGTCTCGTTGATCGGCGGCACCTCACGGTTCGTCGGTTTCGAGAACTACCGGCAGCTACTCTCGGACTCCAGCTGGTGGATGTCGCTGTCGAACACCGCGATCCTTGCGATCGCCTCCGTCCCGCTCGGCCTGCTCGTGGCACTCGGGCTTGCCCTGATGCTGAACATGCGGGTGCGCGGACTGTCGATCTACCGCGTCATCTTCTTCCTGCCCTCGATCGTGCCCATCGTGGCCGCGGCCGTCGTGTGGTCCTACGTGCTCAACCCCCAGTACGGCGTCCTCAACAACCTCCTTGACACCGTCGGGATCCAAGGACCCGGGTGGCTCAGCGACCCGGCCTGGTCCAAGCCCGCGCTGATCCTGTTCGGGCTGTGGGGCGTCGGCAACCTCATGATCATCCTGCTGGCCGGCCTGCAGGGAGTGCCGGTCGAGCTCAAGGAGCAGGCCATGATCGACGGCGCCGGTCCGTGGGCACGATTCCGGAACGTCACGGTGCCCTTCATCAGCCCGCACCTGCTGTTCGGCCTGGTCACAGGGCTGATCGCCGGGTTCCAGTACTTCACGCCCGCATTCGTCCTCACCGGCGCGAACGGGGACCCGGCCGGCTCGACTCTGGTCTCCGGCGTCTACCTGTACAGCACGGCGTTCTACAACTTCGAACTCGGGTATGCGAGTGCGATCGGCTGGGTGCTGTTCCTCATCATCGCGGTGGTGTCGGTGCTGACGTTCCGCCTGGTCGGACGACGGGTCTACTACGGAGGTGCGGCATGAGCACGGCCACCACGACGACGAGCAGCACGACGACGGCCACCCCGACGACGGCCACCAGGGCCCCCAACCGAGGGCCGGTCTGGCCCCGGGTGGCAGCCGCCATCGGCAAGCATGCGCTGCTGATCGTGGTCAGCATCGTGTTCCTGATGCCGCTCTTCTGGATGGTGAGCGGCGCGCTGAAGACGACCGCCGATATCGGTCAGTTCCCGATCGTGTGGTTCCCCGACGTCATCACCACGGGCAACTTCACCTACGGGCTCAGTGCGTTCCCGTTCGTGCGGTACCTGGTCAACACACTGCTGATCTGCATCCCCTCGATGGTCGGCGCGGCCCTGTCGAGCGCGCTCGTGGGCTACGGGCTATCGCGCATCGACTGGCCGCTGCGCAACGTGCTGTTCGGAACCATCATCGCAACGATGATGATCCCGTTCTACGTGACGATGGTGCCGTTGTTCACCGCCTACCGGGCCATCGGTTGGACCGACACCTACCTGCCGCTGATCGTGCCGCACTTCTTCGGGGTGCCCTTCTTCATCTTCCTGATGCGGCAGTTCTTCCTCGGCATCCCGCTGACGCTCTCGGACGCTGCGCGCGTGGACGGCGCCGGCGAGCTGCGGATCTTCTTCCAGATCATCCTGCCGCTGTGCAAGCCGGCCCTCGCGGCGGTGGCACTGTTCCAGTTCCTCGCCTCCTGGAGCGACCTGCTCGGACCGCTGCTGTACCTCAGCGACAGCACCAGTTACACGCTCTCGCTCGGGCTGACGTTCTTCCAGGGAGCGGAGGGTGACACCGCACTCGGACCGCTGATGGCCGTGAGCACCCTGATCCTGCTCCCGGTGATCGTGCTGTTCTTCTTCGCACAGCGCACCTTCATCCAGGGCATCACCATGAGCGGCATCAAGGAGTAGCACCACCC
>NZ_CACRYJ010000018.1 GCF_902703175.1 Occultella aeris
GGGCGTGGCGGGGCGTGGGGGCATCTCGGGTTGCGGACCGAAATGTATGCGCATACAGTCGAACCCGGCGGCTGGGTGCCCTCCCGCCACGTGACGATGAAGACACGAAGGAGACCACCATGCAACGCCGACGCAGGTCGCGCTGGCCACTGTTCGGATCGGCCCTCGGGGTGGCAGCGCTGCTGGCCACGAGTGCCTGCACCGTGGACGTGCCGACCGAGGACGACAACAACGACGGCGGCGGAGCGGACGGCACGTCGATGCTGCTCGCCGCGGACAACGGCTCACCCACGTTCGACCGCAACTTCAACCCGTACTCGCCGGGCAAGCGGACCACCACCACGCTGATCTACGAGCCGCTGTTCGTCACGAACACCCTCGACGGCACCGAGACGCCGTTCCTGGCCAGCGAGAAGGAGCAGCCGGACCCGGCCACTGTGATCTTCACCATCCGTGAGGACGTCACCTGGTCCGACGGCGAGGAGTTCACCCCGGACGACGTGGTGTTCACCTTCGACCTGCTGAAGGAGTTCCCCGCCCTGGACACGAACGGGGTCTGGGCCCTGATCGAGTCCATCGAGGTGGACGGCCAGGACGTGGTCATCCACCTCACCGGCGACAACGTGCCCGCCGCGGCGATCATCCAGAAGACGATCATCGTCCCGGAGCACCTGTGGGCCGACGTCGAGGATCCCACCACCTTCACGAATGAGGATCCGGTCGGCACCGGGCCCTACGCGCTCGGCGAGTTCACCCCGAACGAGTACACCCTCGAGCGCAACGAGGACTACTGGCAGGTCGAGAACGTGGCCGCGCAGGAACTGATCCTGCCCGCCTCGAACACCCAACTGGACGTCGTCAACAACGGTTACGACTGGGCCTACGCGTTCATGTCCGACGTCGAGAACACCTGGGTCGCCGCGGCGGAGGGCAACACGTTCTGGTTCCCGCCGGGCGGCACCATCGCCCTGTTCCCGAACCTCACCATGGCGCCGTTCGACAACCCGGAGTTCCGGCTCGGCCTCTCCGCCGCCCTGGACCGGGAGCGGATCGCCGAGGTCGCCGAGGAGGGCTATGTGGACGCGGCCGGGATGTCCGGCCTGCTGCTGCCGAACCAGGAGGCCTTCCTGAACCCGGACCTGCCCGACGGCGGTGCCGTCGCCCAGGACGTCGATGCGGCCGTGTCGCACTTCGAGGCCGCCGGGTACACGATGTCCGGCGACCAGCTCGTCGACTCCGCCGGCACGCCCCTCGCGCTGACCCTGACCACCCCGAACGGGTGGACGGACTGGCTGCGCGGAGCCACCGAGGTGCAGACCCAGCTCGCCGCGGTCGGCATCGAGGTCACCCTCAACCAGCCCCAGCCGGCCGCATACCAGCAGGAGCTCCAGAACGGGAACTTCCAGCTCTCGATGGGCTCCTTCGGTGGCACCGGCTCGATCTACGAGGACTACAACCGGCTCCTCTCGAGCGAGTTCCTGCAGCCCGTCGGCACCACCACCACGGCGAACTTCCAGCGCTACTCCGACCCGGACACCGACGCCCTGCTCGCCGAGCTCCGCGTCACCCTGGACGAGGACCGGCAGCTGGAGATCGCGTACGAGTTGCAGACCGTCATGTTCGAGCAGGCGCCGGTGATCTCAATGTTCTACGGCGGTCTGTGGGGCCTGTTCAGTGAGGCGAACTTCACCGGCTGGCCCAGCGCGGAGGACCCGTACGCCTCGCCGGCAACCTGGGACGCGAATCCGCTCCTGGTGCTGACGAACATCGAAGCCGCGGGCTGACCCAGGTCCCGATCGGATGCGGTCCCCGGACGCCCCGCCACCGGGGCCCGCATCCGCCCAGCCGACCACGCCCCGAGCCGGGGGCGACCCGCAGCACCCACGCTCCGCCGTCGACCACCGAAGGAGGTGACCCATGCGCTACGTGCTCCGCAAGATCGGCCTGCTCCTGCTGACCCTGTGGGCGGCAGTGACCCTGAACTTCTTCCTGCCCCGGATGATGCCCGGCTCGCCCACCGACGCCGCGATCGCGAAGCTCGCGCAGAACGGCCCGGTCAGCCCTGCCACCCGCGCCGCGATCGAGGCGCAGCTCGGGGTCCCGACCGGCAACATCTGGGACCAGTACGTCACCTACCTCGGCAACATGCTCACCCTGGACTTCGGTGTCTCGTACACGTTCTTCCCGCAGTCCGTCTCCGACCTGGTGCTCACCGCGCTGCCGTGGACGCTGGTGATGGTCGGCGTGGTGACGATCGTCGCGTTCGTGCTAGGGACCCTGCTCGGCGTGCTCGCCGCCTGGAAGCGGGGCACGTTCCTGGACTCGCTGCCGACCCTGACCGGAACGTTCACCTCCGCGTTCCCGTACTTCTGGACGGCGCTGCTGCTGCTGTTCTTCCTCGGCTACGTGCTGCAGTGGTTCCCGACGTCGGGCGCCTACTCCGCGCGGGCCACCCCGAACCTGTCGCTGGAGTTCATCGCCGACGCCGCCTACCACGCGGTGCTGCCGGCCGTGACGATCCTGATCACCTCCCTCGGCGGGTGGATCCTCGGCATGCGCAACACGATGATCAACACGCTCGGCGACGACTACGTGACCTTCGCCGAGGCGAACGGGCTCCAGCCCAAGGCCGTGGCGCTCAAGTACGCGGCCCGGAACGCGATCCTGCCGAATCTGACCGGATTCGGGCTCGCCCTCGGTGGTGTCGTCGGTGGGTCCCTGCTCGTGGAGCGCGTGTTCAACTACCCCGGCGTCGGGTACCTGCTCTACAACGCGGTCACGAACCAGGACTTCCCACTGATGCAGGCACTGTTCCTGATGATCACCGTCAGCGTGCTCGTCGCGAACTTCATCGTCGACGTGCTCTACGGCTACCTGGACCCGAGGACGAGGCGATGACCGAGAAGGAGGCCACCGCCCGCGGCGAGGCACCGCAGCCGACGCAACCTTCGCCGTCGGGCCGGCAGAACGCGAACGACGCGGTCGACGGCGGGGGCAGGGTCGCGCAGGTCGCCGCACCGGCGAGCCCGTTCACCGTGCTCGGCCGTGCGGCCGGGACGATCTGGTCGGTGCCGAAGGCACGGGTCGGGCTGATCCTGCTCGCCGTGTTCCTGCTGGCCGCCGTGTTCGCGCCGCTGCTCGCGCCGTACGCCCCGACCGACAACTCCTTCGGCCGCGCCGAGGGCGGCAGCGCGGCGCACCCGCTCGGCACCACGACCGCGGGTGAGGACGTGCTCTCGCAACTGATCTACGGGTCCCGGGTGTCGGTGCTGGTGGGGTTCGTGGCGGGCTTCGGGGCCACCCTGATCGCGGTGCTGCTCGGGATGTCCTGGGGGTACACGCGCGGGTTCGCGGCGGACGTCATCAACTTCTTCGTGAACTTGTTCCTGGTCATCCCCGGGCTGCCCCTGATGATCGTGCTGGCCGCCTACCTGCAGGGCGGCGGGCTGGCGATGATCATCTTCGTCGTGGTGATCACCGGCTGGGCGTGGGGCGCGCGGGTGCTGCGCTCGCAGACCCAGTCACTGCGCAGCCGCGACTTCATCACCGCCGCGCAGTTCAGCGGCGAGTCCTCGTTCCGGATCGTGTTCCGGGAGATCCTGCCGAACATGACCTCCCTGATCACCGGGAGCTTCTTCGGGGCAGCCACCGCGGCCATCCTCGCCGAGTCGGGCCTGTCCTTCCTCGGCCTGGGCAACACGGCGATGGTCAGTTGGGGCTCGATGCTGTTCTGGGCGCAGAACTCCAACGCGATCCTCACCGGGCAGTGGGTGCTGTTGTTCGCGCCCGGGCTGTGCATCGCGCTGCTGGCCACCTCCCTGACGCTGATCAACTTCGGGGTGGACGGGCTGTCCAACCCGCGCCTGAGGGAGGGCAAGGGCCGATGACGCTGCTCGACGTGCAGGACCTTTCCATCGTCTACGAACCCCGAGGTGCCGAACCGGTCACCGCCGTGCGGGGCGCCACGTTCAGCCTGGAGCAGGGCGAGTTCATCGGGCTCGTCGGCGAGTCCGGGTCGGGCAAGTCGACCCTCGGTTTCGCGCTCACCGGGCTCGCGAAGGCGCCGGCCCGGATCAGCTCCGGACGGATCACGTTCGACGGCACCGACATCGCCCACCTCGACGGTGAGGACCTGCGCCGCCAGCGCCGCGGCGGGTTCGCGATGGTGCTCCAGTCCGGCATGAACGCACTGAACCCGGTGCGCACCATCGGCAACCACTTCGCGGACATCTTCGCGGCGCACGAGCACGTACCGCGGGCCCGGCGCCGGGAGCGCGCGGTCGAACTCGTGGAGAAGGTCAAGTTGCCCGCCTCGGTGCTCGACCGGTACCCGGGCGAGCTCTCCGGGGGCATGCGGCAGCGCGTCGCGATCGCGCTCGCGATGTCCCTGGACCCGCGGCTGCTGGTCTTCGACGAGCCCACCACCGCCCTGGACGTCCTCGTCCAGCGGGCCGTGATGGGGACGATCATCGAGCTGCAGCGGGAGGAGAACTTCACCGCGATCCTGGTCAGTCACGACCTCGGCGTGGTCCTGGAGTCCACGGCGCGGGTGCTGGTGATGCACGAGGGCGTCATCGTCGAGGACGGCCCGGCGGCCCAGATCCTGCAGGACCCACAGGACGACTACACGAAGATGCTGCTCAGCCACTACGCGGACCCGCGCGCCGAGGTCGTCGAACTGCCGGGGCTGCGCGTGGCCGGTTCGCAGATCAGCACCACCGGCGAACCGCCGGCAGCGATCGGGACGGACGCTGCGCCGTCGGGCGGTGCGAAGGCCCGGACCGGACGCACCCGCGAGGCCGTGGTGCTCGAGGGCGTCGGCAAGGTCTACCCGCCGCCGCGCCGCGGCGAGGATCCGGTGGTCGCCGTCGACGACGTCTCGTTCACGATCGAGCCCGGCGACGCGCTGGCGCTGGTCGGCGCGAGCGGGTCCGGGAAGTCGACCATCGCGAAGCTGATCACCGGGGTCGAACGGCCCACGGCCGGCACCGTGCGCCTGGGCGGGACCGACGTCGGGTCGCTGCGCCGCGGCGGGCTGCGCCGGCTCCGCCGCGACGTGCAGATGGTCTTCCAGGACCCGTACTCGGCGCTGAACCCGCTGCACAGCGTCGAGTACGCGCTGATGCGGCCGGTCGTGAACTTCGGCGGGCTGCGTGGGCTGCAGGCCCGACGGCGGGTGCTGGAGCTGCTGGACATCGTCGGCCTGGCGCCGGTGGAACAGTTCGCGGCGAAACTGCCGCACCAGCTCTCGGGTGGGCAGCGTCAGCGCGTCGTGATCGCGCGCGCCCTGGCCTGCGATCCGCAGGTGATCATCGCCGACGAGCCGGTCTCGATGCTGGACGTGTCCCTGCGCGCCGGGGTGCTCGCGCTGATCGAGGGCCTTCGTGAGCAGTGGGGCGTGAGCCTGCTGTTCATCACCCACGACCTGCTCAGCGCGCGCCTGGTCACGGACAAGATCCTCGTGCTCAACCGCGGCCGCGTGGTCGAACGCGGTGAGACCGCCCAGGTGCTGCGGTTCCCGGAGGACGCCTACACCGTCGAACTGCTCGACGCCGTACCGCAGCCCGGCCGGGCCGCCGACTGACCCGTGCCACCCGTCGATCCTGGAGGCCGAAGATCATGACCGCAGCCGAAACCACCCAGCCGCTGGTGTTCCCGGACGGGTTCCGCTGGGGTGCGGCCACGGCCGCCCACCAGATCGAGGGCAACAACATCAACAACGACTGGTGGCCGCGCGAGCATGCCCCGGGCACCTCGATCGCCGAACCCAGTGGGGACGCGTGCGACTCCTACCACCGCTACGGCGAGGACATCACGCTGCTCGCCGAGCTCGGCCTGGACACCTACCGGTTCTCGATCGAGTGGAGCCGCATCGAACCCGAGGAGGGGTTCGTCTCCCGCGCCGAGATCGCCCACTACCGGCGCATGGTCGAGGCCTGCCAGGCGGCCGGGCTGACCCCGATGGTCTCGTTGATGCACTTCACCGTGCCGCGCTGGTTCGCCGATGACGGCGGGTGGCGCTCGGCGAAGGCGGTGGACCGGTTCCGCCGGTTCACCGAGCTGGCGCTGCCGGTCGTGGCCGACGGCGTCCCGTGGGTGTGCACGATCAACGAACCGAACATCGCGGCCATGATCGCCGGCGGTGAGGACCCGGCGAACCTGGTCGCCTACGGACTGCCGGCGCCCGACCTGGCCGTCGCGGACACGTTGCTGGCCTGTCACCGGGCCGCCCGGGAGGTGCTCGCCGAGCACACGTCGGTCGCCTCCGGGTGGACCGTGGCGACCCAGGCGTTCCAGCCCGAGCCGGGCTGTGAGGACGTCGCCCGCGAGTACGGCCACCAGCGTGACGACTGGTACCTCGAGGCCGTCCGCGGCGACGACTGGGTGGGCGTTCAGGCCTACACCCGCACCATCATCGGACCGGACGGTCCCCGCCAGGTGCCCGACGGCGTCGAGACGACCCTGACCGGGTGGGAGTACTACCCGCCCGCGCTCGAGATCGGGGTCCGCTCCGCCTGGGAGCTGACCGGCGGGGTGCCGGTGTTCGTCACCGAGAACGGCATCGCCACCGCCGACGACACCCGCCGCATCGACTACACCGCCGGCGCGCTCGCCGGCCTGCACGCCGCCATTGCCGACGGCGTCGACGTCTGGGGCTACCTGCACTGGAGCGCCCTCGACAACTACGAGTGGGCCAGCGGGTTCCGGCCCACGTTCGGGCTCATCGGGGTGGATCGTCAGACGTTCGAGCGCACCCCGAAGCCGAGCGCCGCCTGGCTGGGGGAGGTGGCCCGCACCAACACCCTGAGGATCCCGCATCACCTTGGCATCGAGATGGGAGAGAACGCATGAGAAAGCGACTTGTCGCCGCCGTCACCGGCGCGCTCCTCGCGGCCGCGCCAGCGGCCGTCGCCACAGCTGCCCCGCTACCGACCGGACCGACCGGACCGACGGGACCTGCGCCGTCGGGCATCAATGCCGACCTGACCCGCGCGGACCGACAGGAGCTGCGCCGCTGGGCCGCGGACACCTGGGCCTCGTTCGAGGCCATGACCGATGAGACCACCGGCCTGCCGGCGGACAACATCGAGGGTGATCTCGACCCTGCGACCCGCTCCGGGTACACGTCGCCGACGAACATCGGCGCGTACCTGTGGAGCACCGTCGCGGCCCGGGACATCGGCCTGATCTCCCGCACCGAAGCGCGCGAGCGGATGGCGCTCACCCTCGACACGCTCGCCGGGATGGAGCGCCACGAGCCCAGCGGCATGTTCTACAACTGGTACGACGAGGCCACCGGCGCCAAACTCGTCGAGTTCCCCGGCAGCGGTGAGGTGATCCACCCGTTCGTGTCCACGGTGGACAACGGCTGGTTCGCCGCCGCGCTGATGGTGGTCCGCAGCGCCGAGCCGCGGCTGCGAGCCCAGGCGCAGGACCTCCTGGACGGGATGAACTTCGCGTTCTTCCACAACCAGGACGCGCGCGGCGGAGACCTGCCCGGCTGGAACCGGGGCGGGTTCTGGGTCGATGAGCCCCCGGCCGAGCAGTGCAACGTGCCCGGCAACTACGGCGACCCGGCCGGTGCGCCGCTCTACTACACGTGCCACCACTACGACCTGCTGAACTCCGAGACCCGGATCGCGGTCTACGTCGGCATCGCGCTCGGCCAGATCCCGCAGGAGGCGTACTACTCGCTGTGGCGCACGTTCCCGGACACCTGCGACTGGGACTGGGCGGAGCAACAGCCGATCGGGACCACCCGCAGCTACCTCGGCATCGACGTCTACGAGGGCACGTTCGCCTACGAGGACCTGCACATGGTGCCCACCTGGGGCGGGTCCATGTTCGAGGAGCTGATGCCGGACCTGTTCGTCCCCGAGCAGCGCTGGGCACCGGACAGCTGGGGCGCCAACCACCCGCTCGCGGTGCAGGCGCACATCCGGCACGGGCTGGACGAGGCCGGCTACGGGTACTGGGGCTTCTCGCCCGCGTCGAACCCGTTCGGTGGGTACAACGCCTACGGCGTGGACGTGATCGGGATGCAGTCCGACGGCTACTTCTCCGACATCGAGGGCACCGACGTTGACGGCGGCTTCGGCGACTGCCGGGAGGGCACCAACCCCGAGCCGGAGTTCGGCGACGGCGTGGTCACCCCGCACGCGGCCTTCCTCGCGATCCCGTACGCGCCCCGGGAGGCGGTCGACAACCTCGCCGGCATCGAGGACGAGCTCGGTGCCTACGGGCCGGGCGGGTTCTACGACTCCGTCGCCGTGAGCGGGACCGCCGCCGAGCGGTACCTCTCGCTCGACCAGGGCATGATCCTGGGCGCCCTCGGCAACGTGCTCGGTCACGACGCCCTGCACCGGTACTTCGCCCGCGGCGAGGTGGCGCACGTGATCCGGCCCCTGATCGGGATGGAGGAGTTCTCCTCAGGGGTGTTCTGAGCCGCCGAGCGCGGCATTGTTGGTCCCTCGAGTGACGTTGGGGCCAACGATGTCGCGTTCGCGGGTGACTCGGCGGGGCGCGGTCATGCCCGACGGCGGGGGCTCAGGCAGGCAGGGCGGGCTCGCTTCCGCGGAACGTGCGCCGGTAGGCGCTCGGGGAGACCCCGAGGCTCGCCTGCAGGTGCGCGCGCAGCGACGTGGCGGTGCCGAACCCGGCGGCGCCGGCGATCCGGTCGACCGGTAGGTCGCTGTGCTCGAGCAGGTGCCGGGCGTGCTCGAGGCGCTGGCGCGTCACCCACTGGCCCGGCGAGAGGCCGAACTCGGCCCGAAAGGCCCGGGTCAGGGTTCGTACACTCACGGCCGAGCGCTCCGCGAGCTCGGCCAACGGCAGCGGCTGATCCAGGTTGGCCAGCGCCCAGTCCCGTGCGCCGCTCGTCACCGACCGGGGACCGACCGGGACCGGCCGCTCGATGAACTGGGCCTGTCCGCCGTCGCGGTGTGGCGGGACCACGAGGTGCCGGGCGGCGGTGTTCGCGACCGCGACGCCGTGGTCACGGCGGACCAGGTGCAGGCACAGGTCCAGCCCGGACGCCTCGCCCGCGGACGTGAGCACGTCCCCGTTGTCCACGTAGAGCACGTTCGGGTCCAGGTCCACGGCCGGGAACCACGCGCGGAACTGCGCCGCGGACTTCCAGTGCGTGGTGGCCTTGCGCCCGTCCAGCAGGCCGGCCGCGGCAAGGACGAACGAGCCCGTGCAGATCGAGGCGATCCGGGTGCCCGGACGGATCCGGGCCAGCGTGGCGGCGAGTTCCGGCCCGAGGCGGCCGGTGCTGTCGGTCTCGGCAGGGGAGTGCGACGCCGGCACGATCACCGTGTCCGCCCAGGCGAGTGCGGCCGGGCCATGGGCCACCGTGATCGGGAAGTCGGCGTCGGTGCGGACCTGGCCGGGCACCGGGGCCGCCGTGCGGACCTCGTAGAGCGCCTCGCCGCCGGGGGTCTTGGCCTCGGCGAACACCTGATGCACGAGGCCGAGCTCCATGGGGAGCACACCGTCGCGGACAAGCACGGCGACGCGGTGGCGGGCACGAAGAGGCATGGCCTGATTCTTGCGCATGTCGGCCAAAAGGTCACTGGTGGGGCTCCGGGCGAACCGGCAACGTGGGTGGTCCGCAACGAAAGGGACCGACCAGATGAACGTGCTGTGGGTACTCGCCCATCCGGAACAACGCTCGCTCGCGGGCGCGCTGCACGCCGACGGCGTGGCCACGCTCCGTGCCGCCGGCCACACCGTGGAGGTGGACGACCTGTACGCGATGAAGTGGAAGGCGGTCCTCGACGCCGAGGACTACCCGGAGGTCGAGCCCGCCTCGGTGCTGGAGGCGTCCGGAGAGGCCTACGCGCGCGGGCGGCTCAGCCCGGACATCCTCGCCGAGCACGAGAAGATCGCACGGGCGGACGCGATCGTGCTGCAGTTCCCGCTCTGGTGGTTCGGCATGCCCGCGATCCTGAAGGGCTGGTTCGACCGGGTCTTCGTGCGTGGCTACGCCTACGACATGCCCGACCCGGACCGGCCCGGGCACACGATGCGCTACGGCCGCGGGAACCTGGCCGGCAGACGGGCGCTCGTGGTGGTGACGACCGGCGCGGGGGCCGAGCCGTTCGGGCCACGCGGGATCCACGGCGACCTCGACGAGGTACTGTTCCCGCTCCTGCACGGCACCCTCTGGTACGCGGGGATCGCAGCGCTGCCGCCCGTCGCGATCCACGGCACGTCGGCATACGGCGAGTCCGAGCACGCCGCCGCGATCGAGCTCCTGCGCGCCCGGCTCGGCGATCTCGCGACGACCGAGCCGATCCCATACCGGCTCCAGGGCCCCGACGACTACGACCGCGACCTCGCACTCCACCCCGAGCTCGCACCTGGCCGGACCGGGCTGAGCGTGCACCGGCGTTGACCTCGGCGCTCGCGATCCGCGTCGCTCGGTCTCACCCGAACGGGATGAAACCTTCGCCGGCCCCTTGGCGGGCGGAATCGCCGTGCGTAACCTCGAACCACAGCCAACCAGGGAGGTCCCGCCATGCCGGTCGACACGTTCTTCGCCTACGTCGGTGTCTATGCCAACCTCTCGGACGCGGAGTCGGACTACGCCGCCATCAAGGAGCTCCACACCGAGGTGGGGCTGATCGACGCCTACGACGCCGCCGTCATCGAGCGCACCTCGTCCGGCAAGGTCAAGATCACGAAGAAGCATGAGACGCCCACGCGCGTCGGTGGGGTGTTCGGGGGTGGCGTCGGCCTGGCCACTGGCCTGGTCGTGGCACTCTTCCCGTTCGCTGCCGTCGGCGGTGGGCTGCTCGCCGCCACGGCCGGCGGCGGTGCCGTGCTCGGGGCAGTGGCGGGACACGCCGCTGCCGGTATGAGCCGCGGTGACCTCAAGGAACTTGGCGAGACGCTCGACGATGGCCAGGCCGGGCTGGTCGTGGTAGCGGTCTCGGATATGGAGGGCAAGGTCGAACGCGCCCTGGCCAAGGCCGAGCGGCTCGAGAAGAAGCAGTTGAAGGCAGATCAGTCCGCGATCGAGAAGGACGCCAAGGACGCCGAGGCCTGAGGGCCGCGAGGACCGGGCGCTCGAGCTATCGAACGCCCGCCCGGTTCAGTCGTGCCGCCGGCACGCTCCCGCGACCCGGCCTTGCTCACCATACCTAGAGGTAGGTATGGCCAGTGGATGTCCACACCGAGCGAGAGTCGCGCACGCCTTGTGGCAACCGCCCGCGACCTCTACGCGAGCCAGGGCGTCGGCGCGACCAGTCCCCGCCAGGTCCTCGCGGCCAGCGGCGTCGGTCAGGGCAGCCTCTATCACCACTTCCCGGCCAAGCATGATCTCGCCCTGGCCGCGATCTCGGCCACGGTCGCCGACTCGCTGTCCGCCGCTGCCCGCGAGCTCCGCGGCGAGCGGCCGGCCCTGGACCGCCTGCGCGCCTACCTCGAACGCCCGCGGGACACGGCGAACGGGTGCCGCATCGGCCGGCACACCAGCGACCAGGCCGTGATGTCCGACGCCGTGCTGGCCGCCGAGGTCGGGTCCTACTTCTCCGGGTTGGTGGAGCGCCTCACCGAGGTCTTCGTCGAGGCAGGACTGCCCGACGGCGCAGCGTCCGATCGCGCGTACGCCGCCCTGGCCATCGTGCAGGGCGGGTACGTGCTCGCGCGGGCGCTCACCGACCCGACCGCGATGCAGCGTGCCGTGCGCGGCTTCGTGTCCTTGCTCACGTCAGTCCCCGAGGAGACGCAATGATCGCCGACCTGACCGATCTGCGAACCTGGCTGCGCGGCCTGCCCAGCTTCGAACGCGACCGGCTGCCCCCCTTCGACCCCGAGGACGCCCCGGCGGACCCGGCCGACCTGTTCCTGACCTGGCTCCGCGACGCCGTCGCGGTCGGCTCCCCAGCGCCGCACGCGATGAACCTCGCCACCGCGGATGCCGCCGGTGCCGTTACCGCACGGACGCTGATCCTCAAGGACCTGGACGCCCGCGGCTGGCACTTCGCCACCGGTTCGCACAGCCCGAAGGCAGCCGCGCTCGCGCAGAACCCGAACGCCGCGATGACGTCGTTCTGGCCGGCGCTCGGACGTCAGGTCCGGCTCACGGGGATCGTCCACGACCTCGGCGAGGAGGCCGGCGCGGCGGACTTCCTGGCCCGGCCGCCCACTTCGCGGGCCGCCGCGCTGGTGGGCCGGCAGAGCGAACCGCTGGCCAGCCGCCAGGAGTACTGGGACGCCTACGCCGCGGCACTGGCACGGGTCGAGGCGGACGTCGACGGCGTCCTGGTCGCCCCCGAGTGGCGTGTCTACGCACTGACGCCGCACACCGTCGAGTTCTGGGCGGCCACGCCCGATGCCGGTCAGATCCGGCTGCGCTACCGACGCTCCGCAGACGGACCCTCCGCCGACCGGGCGTGGACGAAAGGACTGATCTGGCCATGACCGACACCCCACAGGACCCCCACGGGCAGGCCGTGCTCGCAGCGACCGAGGGCGGCGACGCGCTCACCCGGGCGATCGATGCCCTGGCGGCCATGGATGACCAGGCCGTGCGGGCGCCGTCGGCCCTACCGGACTGGACCCGCGGCCACCTGCTCGCGCATCTCGACGGTGTCGGCAACGCGTTCGCTCGCCAGCTCGAGTTCGCCGCACGCGGTGAGCGGATCGAGGTGTACGAGGGCGGCCGGCCCGGTCGCAACGCACGCATCGAGCAGCTCTCGGGACGCTCCCGCGACGAGCACCTGGCCGGGCTGGAATCGTTGCGCGATCGGTTGGCGGCCGCGTGGCCGACGCCGGGATCGCCGGACTGGGACGCGTCGGTCACCTACTACGACGGCACCGTCGTGGACGTCGCCCTCGCCTGGTGGCGCGAGGCCGGGATCCATCAGGTGGACCTGGTCGCCGGAATCGGCGTCGAGTCCTGGTCGGTCGCCCTGTGCGAGCACCTCCTGGACTTCCTGAGCGTGCGCCTGCCCGAGGGGGAGCCGGTGGTCCTGAACGCCGATGACGAGGGCCTGCGGTACGCGGTCGGCCCCGGGCTCGATGAGCTGGACGTCGAGCTCGGCGGCACGGGCGACGCGGACGAGACGGCCGTCGAGGTGACAGGCGGGCTGCGTGAGATCACGTCCTGGCTCGCCGGCCGGACCCCCGCCGTGGCGCCGCTCGCGACCAGGGCGGGCACCGCCGTCGACCTCCCGCAGCTCGGGCCGTGGCCCTCGGCGCCCACGCCGGAACCGCCGCGTGGGTGAGTGACGCTCAGCCCGGACGCGACCACCCCGGATCGCGGCCGGCGAGCCCGAGCACACGGTCGAAGAGCTGCGCGTCGGTAGGCACGGACAGTGGCGGGCCGAACATGCCCTCGCGCTCGGCGGCCGCGACCTGCGGATCCGGGTCCGGCGTGACGATCGGCAGCACCGCCTCCGCCTCGGCGTCGGTGGGCCGGTACTCCTGACCGGTGGCACGGGCCAGGTCCCAGCCGTGCAGCAACACCTCGTCGAGGGCGACCAGCCCGCACGCCTGCGCGGGGAACCGGACCGAGCCGGCCATCGTCATCCCGTCCCAGGCGGCTGGGTCCTGCCAGGCCAGGGCGAGGTGCCCGAGCTGATCGGTGAGTCTCTCGCGCCAGTCCTCGGGTAGCGGGTCCAGGATCGGGGCGGGCGGGGTCGACGTGGTGGGTCCCTCGATCTTCGCGGCCGCGTCCCGGAACGCCACGGTCAGGCCGAGGAGGTGGTTCAGCAGCTGCAGCACCGGTGTGCCCATCGGCGTCGGCGCGTCCAGGTGCTCCTCGTGCACGGCCGGGATCAGTGCGGCCACGCGGGAGGTGCTCGGGGTGAGATCGATCATCGGGCTCTCCTGGCTTTCTGGCTCGGGGTCATCGCAACCAGTACCGACCTCCTGGCCCGGCGGAATTCACCGGTCGAGCAGGACCTGATGCGTGACGCGTCGGTGTCGCACATGGATGGCACGATGGTCCGATGACCAGGACCGGCGCGTGGGCGCAGGCGGCCCAGTGGTGCCACGGGGTGTGCCTCGACCTGCCGTCGGCCACGCTCGACCATCCGTTCGGCCCCGACTCGGACGTCCTGCGCGTGCACGGGAAGATGTTCGCCCTCGTTATGGGCGTCCCGCACATCAGCGAACACCTGCTCGTCAACCTCAAGGCCGACCCTGTCGAGGTGCCGCTGCTGATCGGCACCCACGACTACGTGCTCCCGGCCTGGCACATGAACAAGAAGCACTGGATCAGCGTGGCCCTCGGACCGGACGCGGACCGTGGCCTCGTGGCCGGGCTGATCGAGGACTCCTACGACACCGTGGTCTCCAAGCTGCCGGCCCAGGCGCGGCAGTCCCTGAACTGGGCTCGGGACCGCGCGTGATCCACGGGTGCCGAACCCGCTGACCTCGACTCCGCGACAGCGATGACTCGGTCGGCGCGGGAGAATGGGCCCTCGTGAGCACGCAGCGACCGGACCCGGGCACCCCGATGATCTTCCAATGGCGCAAATGGGACGGCACGCCGCACTGGCGCCACGAGTGCGTCTACCTCGGCTCGGACGAATGGGGCGACTGGATCGGCCAGCCGGTCGGCTGGCACAGCGCTCGTCCCGGGGCGGAGTTCCACGCGGAGGGACCGAACGTCGCGCTCCTGCCCACGGGCGGTCCCGCCGCGGACTTCGCGCTCACGGTGAACCGTGACCATCCGCGTGGGCTGCGCATCTACATCGATCTGGGCTGGGACGTGCGCTGGACGGGCGACCCGCTGCTGGCCACGGGCATCGACATGGATCTGGACGTGGTCCGCGTCGAGGGCCCGCGGGGCACCTGGGTCGACGACCGCGACGAATGGGCCGAGCACCGCGAGCAGTTCGGTTATCCGGTTGACGTCGTCACCCGGCTGGAGGAACTGGCGCTCGACCTGGAGCAGCGCGTGCGCGCGCAGGTCCCGCCGTTCGACGACGCCACCCCCGACGCGTGGTTGGACCGGCTGGAGGCCTTCGGGCTGCATCGATGAGCACGTTGGGCCCAGGCCCTGGCACGTCCTCGCCGGCTAGGACAGTGCGGCGAAGAGGAGTACTCCGATCAGCGCCGCTGCGACGACGGCGCCCACGATCAGGCTGACCTGGGCAACCCTCGATGTCGCGCGCCCCCGCCGTGCGGATGGGATGGGAACCACCTCGTTCGGGTTGAACGCGAAGTCTCGCGCGCCCTCCTTCGCGAGGCGAAGCTCCTCATCGTCGCGACGATGGCCAGGATCGGGCTCCATCGCCGAAGCCTACGACCAGAACGCTGGTCGGTGGGCTGCGCCTCACACCCGCGCGAACGCCCCCAGCAGCCGTACGCACCGCGGCGGATCCTCGGTGAGCCCGTGCGCGAGGCCCCAGAGCAGGTAGTCGAAGGCCCGGTACACGATCCACGCGTGTGCGCGCTCGGTCTCCAGCCCGGCGGCCGCGATGACCCGGTCGGCGTGCCGGTACATCGTGGCCGCGTCGTCCATCTCGTCCACGCGCGTCCAGAGCAGCCGGGCCAGGTCGTAGCAGGCATCCCCGCGCAGCAGCACCGGGTCGAACACGAGCCACGGCTCCCGGGTGGCGCGGTGCACCTGCGCGCCGTGCAGGTCGCCGTCGACGGCGGTGCTCGCCTCGGTCTGCCCGCACACCGCGGCGGCGGCGAGCGCGGCGTGCAGGAACTCCTCCCCGACGACACGTCCGAGCCGGTCCCACTCGCCGGGGAACTCGGTGGCCCGGCGCCGCGCGATCTCATCGGTGCCCGGCACGTCCGGCGGCGCCGGGACCGCGAGGCGGCGCATCAGGGCGCCCATCACGGTGGCCGCCTCGTCCAGCGGCACGGAGTCCAGCGAGTCGTCGCCGAGCCGCTCCAGGAGCGTGATCCGGCGCGGCACGTCCACCTCGAACTGGCGGACCGTGCCGCGCCCGTCCCAGAACGTCAGTGCCCTGGCCTCGGCTGCCACGTCGTCACCCGGCGGCGCGAGACGCAGGATGAACTGCTCGCCGCCCCGGTGCACCGGCACGGCGAGCGCGTTCGACCCGTGGCGAGCACCGCCGTCGGGCTCCAGAGCCCATGCCGTGCACGCCTGAGCGACCAGACGCGGCAGCTCGTCGAGCCACTGCACCAGCGGCGGCTCCCGGTTCCAGAACCGCGGCATCGACCGCAGTGAGGAGACCGCTGAGGCGACGCCGTCGGGTTCTGGCATTCGCTCAGGTCAGGCGCTCGGCGAGGAACCGGTACGCGAGCGTCTGCATGTGCGCCTGCTGCCCGTTCGTGGCTGCCCCGCCATGGCCACCCTCGATGTTCTCGTAGTAGGTCACGTCCTTGCCGGCCGCGATCATCTGCGCCGCCATCTTCCGTGCGTGCCCGGGATGCACCCGGTCGTCACGCGTGGACGTGGTGAACAGCACCGGCGGGTAGTCGGCGTCGGCGTCGAAGAGGTGGTACGGCGAGAAGTGCTGGATGTACTCCCACTGCGCCGGGTCGTCCGGGTCGCCGTACTCGGCCATCCAGGATGCGCCGGCGAGCAGGTGCGAGTAGCGCTTCATGTCCAGCAGCGGAACCTGGATCACCACCGCCCCGAACAGGTCCGGGTACTGGGTGAGCATGTTCCCGGTGAGCAGCCCACCGTTCGAACCGCCCTGCACCCCCAGGTGCGCGCTGGAGGTGATGCCCCGCTCCACGAGGTCCTTGGCGACGGCGGCCATGTCCTCATACGCCCGGTGCCGGTTCTCCTTCAACGCGAGCTGGTGCCAGCGCGGGCCGTACTCACCACCGCCGCGGATGTTCGCGAGCGCGTACACCCCGCCCTGCTCCAGCCACGCGCTGCCGAGCACCCCGGAGTAGGTGGGTGTCAGCGAGATCTCGAACCCGCCGTACCCGTACAGCAGGGTGGGTGCGGTGCCGTCGAAGGCGAGGTCCTCGCGGTGGATCAGGAAGTACGGGACCCGGGTGCCGTCGTCGGAGATGACGAAGTGCTGCTCGGCGACGAGGCCGGTCGGGTCGAAGAAGACCGGCATCGACTTCAGCGGCTCCGGGGCCGACCCGATCTCCGCGATCGAGAGGGTGGTGGGGGACAGGAAGTCGGTCGCGTACAGCCAGACGGCGTCCGAGAGCCGCGAGTCGACGGCGCCGACGGCGACCGTTCCCACCTGGGCCGCACCCACGAACGCCGACCGCTCGAAGGTGCCGTGCGCCGTCGGCGTCAACACTTCGAGGCGGTTCTTGACGTCCTCGAGGAGGTTCAGGACGAGGTGCGAACGGGTCCACGTGGCCGAGGCGAGGGAGCTCGTCTCGGTTGGCGTGTACAGCACCTGCAGGTCGCGCGAGCCCGCGAGGAACTCCTCGAGCCGGATCGCGAGCAGGGCACCGGCCGGGTAGGTGACGTCAGCGGGCGTCCACTCCTCGCGCAGTTCCACGGTCAGCCACTCACGCTTGATGTCCGGCTCGGCGGAGTTCGGCACGTCGATGCGGGTGAGTTCGTCGCCCGCGCCGAGCAGGTACAGCTCACTGTTGTAGAACGCGATGGAACGGCTCACGAAGTCCCGCTCGAAGCCCGGCGTGGAGTCGTGGTACGCGGCGATGTACATGTCCTGCTCGGCGCCCTCGTACACGGTCTCGGCCGCCTCGAGCGGGGTGCCGCGGCGCCAGCGCTTGACGATCCGCGGGTAGCCCGACGGGGTCATCGTGCCCTCGCCGAAGTCGGTGAAGACGAACAGGGTGTCGGCGTCGATCCAGGACGTCCCGCCCTTGGACTCGGGCCGGAAGAACCCGCCCTCCACGAACGTCCTCGTCTGCAGGTCGAACTCGCGGGAGACGTCGGCGTCCGCGCCGCCACGGGACAGGTCGATGATCGCGAGCCGGTACTCCTCCTCGTCGCCGCGGAGCACGCTCGCGCCGTGCCAGACCCAGTTCTCGCCCTCGGCCTCGTTGAGCGCGTCCAGGTCGAGGACGGTCTCCCACTCCGGCTCGGCGGTGCGGTAGGACGCCAGCGTGGTGCGCCGCCACAGGCCGCGCTCGTGCCCTGCGTCCCTCCAGAAGTTGTAGTAGAAGTCCCCGATCTTTGACACGTCCGGAATCTTCTCCTCGGAGTCGAGGATCCCGAGCGTGCGTGCCTTCATGGCGGCGAACTCGGGCGTGCCGGCCAGGACAGCGGCCTGTTCGGAGTTAAGGGCGCGGACCCAGTCGAGCTGCTGCTCGCCCTCGACGTCCTCCAGCCAGGCGTACGGGTCCTCGTGGCTCACGCGCGTTCCTTCCGTTCGTAGGTGTGCCAAAGAACCCTAACCCGGCAATAGCCTCGACGGCGGGGGCCGGGTCGGCCATCGTGGTCGCCATGACCTCACGTCTGTCCCACACCAGCGTCGACTCCCACGATGCGTACGCACAGGCCGCGTTCTGGTCCCAGGTCCTCGGGTACACGGGGGACCCCGACGACCCGGACGAGCCCGGCGACGAGGAATGCCTGATCGTCTCGCCCGATGGCCGCACCAAGATCCTGTTCATCGAGGTCCCGGAGGGCAGGACCGTGAAGAACCGTCTGCACTTCGACCTCGCCCCGACCGACCTGACCCGCGACGACGAGGTCGCCAGGCTCCTGGAATTGGGCGCCACCGTGGTCGCGGACCGGCGCGTCACCGACGGCAAGGGCTGGTTCACCCTGGCCGACCCGGAGGGCAACGAGTTCTGCGTGCTCCGTGGTGATCTCGAACGCCCGGACCCGTGGGCGCATCTGATCCGCGATCGACGCGCGACGGAGCCGCGCTGAGCCCGAGTGCGTCCTGTTGCGGCGTCCCCGGGCCCGGTCCACGATGGCAGGGCTGCGTCGGCAGCGGATCGACTTCAACGAGGAGGACGAACATGACCGCATCGGTCGCACGGGTCACCACGATCACCGCCCGTTCGGACACCAGCTTCGAAGACGCCGTGAAGGCAGGGGTGGAGCGTTCGGCGAAGACCCTGCGCAATGTCTCCGGCGCCTGGGTAAAGGACCAGAAGGTCGAACTCACCGACGGTGTGGTGACGGCGTGGCAGGTCGTGCTCGAGGTCACGTTCGTCCTCGACGACTGAGAACTGCCCGACGGCGGCGCGGGGCAGGTCACGCCGGGAGGGTAACCGTGACCTGCGTCGCGTTGGGCGCCCCGATCGAGAGGTGCGTTCTGGATGGCTGCTCGCTGGTACAGCGTGGTGGTGGACTCCTTCGACCCGAAGTCGCTGTCGCGGTGGTGGGCCGAGGTCCTCGACTGGAAGATCGGCTACGAGTCCGAGGACGAGGTGGTCCTGGTGCCGCCGCACGCGCTCGATTCGTCCCGGGACATCCCGTACGCCGAGCACGGGCCCGGCCTCTTGTTCGGCAGGAGTTCCGACGCGAAGACCACGAAGAACCGCCTGCACATGGACCTCGCGCCGGGCGAGGCCACGGGGTCGCGGGACGCGGAGGTGGAGCGGCTGATCGGGCTCGGCGCCACCCGGGTGGATATCGGGCAGAAGGACGTCCCGTGGGTGGTGCTAGCCGATCCGGAGGGCAACGAGTTCTGCGTGCTCAGCGACCGTCCCTAGACCCGTCCGACCCAGCTGCACGATGATGCACGGAAGCGCCGCATCGTCCATACTCCTCGGCCTCCTCGTGCCCTCGCGCCGCGCATGGCGGGTGACCGTCACGCGCCGGCGAACGTCATGGACTCGACCTGATGACCGAGCTCGGCCCCAGGCGTACCGCACGGCGATCCGCAAGTGGTCGACGGGTGTGGAGGATGCTCAGGCTACGGCGATGGCTCCGATCTCGATCAGCCAGGAGGGATCCCAGATCCCCGTTCCGATCACTGTCAGAGCAGGTCGGTGGTCTTCCATTCGGTGGACTTCACCTTCGATGGGTCAGTGCTCGCGGGTCCAAGCGGGCGTGATCCGCTGTTCGCGGAATCGCCAGCCCGCCGGCGTCCTTCCCACCGTGCCGGCCAGTCGCAGGCCGCCTGTGAAGTGAGGTGCTTGGCCGTCGCGGTAGTAGTACACCAGTGAGTAGGCCGAGACGGCAGCCTGGTCGCCGTCGATGTCCACCAAAAGGTCAGTGGTCGTGTGCAGGGCGTGCTGCCCCTCGACCTCGCCCTGTTGCATGAAGCTGACGACCTTGTCGATGCCGCGGAGTTCGCCTCCGCGCGGCGAGTGCACCGCCACGTCGTCGGTGAAGACGGTATCGGCGTCCTCCCACCGCTTCTCGTCGAGCAGGCGCGCGAAGCGGGTGAACAGGTCGGCGATCTCGATACGGTCGGCGATCAGCGTATCTGTGGACATGGCATTCTCTTTCATTCTGGAGTGCGGCGATGTTGTCTTTGTGCCAGGTGGCGAGTTTCGAGGGGGAAGGGTTCAGGAGCCGGCCAGCACCGCGTTGGCCCTGTCCAGGACGATGCCCAGGACGCGGCCCGCGGAGGCCAGGTCCTCGGCCGGCAGGTCGCCCCACAGTCCTTGGGTGATCGGGCCGATCGCGCTGCGGACCTGCGTCCAGCGCGCCTGCCCTTCGTCGGTGACCTGAACGTGGCCGTCGCCGGCGTCGCGCAGGAACCCTGCGGTGGTCAGCTCGGTGATGCGTTCGGCCACCGACGCCTGTCTGAACTGTGTGGCACCACCGACCCGGCGGATGAGCTCGGTCCGGTCGATGGCCCCGCCACTGACCACGGTCAGCGTGAGGGTCACCCACTGGGGCTCGGTGATGCCGGTCCCGGCGAGCTGCCGGTCCAAGATCGCGTTGAGCGCCTTCTCGGTCTGGCCGATGAGCGCGGTGCCGAAAGTCTGGGCTGTGGTCGTCACGATGAGCTCCGAATCCGTTTCTACGACTAACGTTTACAATCCTAACGTTATTGGCATGAACGAACCTACATCGTTAGTCCGACTAACGCAACCGGGTAGGATCGGCGTCATGACCAGCAGAGTCGAAGCCGCGGACATGCCCGACGACAGCGAGATCAAGACGCCGGACAGACTGCGCCGACGGGCCAGTCGCCAGCTGTCGCAGATGTCCGCCCTGTCGGACCGGCTGATGAACGACGGGCTGGCCCAGGCTGACGCCCGCAAGTGGCACTACGCCGTGCTCGCCTCGTTGCAGGAATACGGCCCGGGCAGTCAGGCGACGCTGAGTCGACGCGCCGGCATCTACCGCAGCGACATGGTCGGCGTCCTCAACGAACTGGCCGAGCGCGGCTTCGTCGCGCGGGCACCGGATCCTGGCGACCGCCGACGCAACGTCATCACGATCACCGCCCAGGGCCGCCGGCACCTGCGCCGCCTCGACAAGGTCCTGGACGACCTCCACGAAGAGCTGCTCGCCCCGCTGCTCCCCGCCGAACGCGACCAGTTCGTGCAACTGCTCACCCGCCTACTGGAACACCACACGCAGCAGGCGCCCCGGGGCCCCTGACCCCGGCATGACGCGGTGGGCGGCTAGGCCCCTGGACCGCGCCGCAGATCCGTCCGGATGATTGCGGCGCCCTTGCGACGGACGCGGCTCCCGGGTGAGGGTGGGGTGCGGTGCGGTGCGCCGCACCGTGACAACTCAACGGATAGGAGAAGACCGATGACTGCCGCAGACGTGCAGAACAGAATCGACGCCTACCCCACCCGGAACGACGGTGAGGTCAAGGTCATACCCCGAGGAGCCCCGGTGGTCTGGGGGACGGCAGCCACGGGTCCGATGGACCAGCGGACCCTCGACGGTTTCGACGCCAGGGGATACCTCTCGATCGACCAACTGGTCGGTGCGGACGAGGTCGCCGAGTTCCACCGTGAGCTCGAACGACTCTCGAGCGACCCCGAGGTCCGGGCCGACGAGCGGTGCGTCATCGAGGCGAGCAGCCAGGAGGTTCGCTCCGTCTTCGACGTCCATCGGATCAGTCCGGTGTTCGCCAGGATCGCCAACGACCCCCGCGTGGTGGACCGAGCCCGCCAGTTGTTGGGGTCGGAGGTCTACATCCACCAGTCGCGCGTGAACTTCAAACCCGGCTTCGAGGGCAAGGAGTTCATGTGGCACTCGGACTTCGAGACCTGGCACGCCGAGGACGGCATGCCGCGGATGCGAGCCGTGAGCATCTCGATCTCGATGACGGACAACTACTCCTACAACGGCCCACTGATGATCATGCCCGGCTCGCACCGGGAGTACATCTCCTGCGACGGCGCGACCCCGGAGGACAACTACCGCAAGTCGCTGGTCATGCAGGGGGCGGGCACCCCGAGCAAGGAGGTCCTGCGGGACTTCTACGACCGCTACGGGATCGACGTGCTCGAGGGTGCGGCCGGTGGGGCGGTGATGTTCGACAGCAACTGCATGCACGCCTCCAACGGCAACGTCACGCCGACGCCGCGCTCGAACGTGTTCATCGTGTACAACTCGGTGGAGAACACCCTCGAGGAGCCGTTCTCCGCGCCGAGGCCGCGCCCGGAGTTCGCCGGCTCGACCGACTTCACGCCGGCCGGCCGGGTGTAGAAATACTGATCGCGGTTCCGACGTCTCCTGTGACGGGCCCGCAACGAGGCCCCGATGAGAAGGAGCAGTCATGAAGTACGTCATCCTGATCCACTCCAACCCGCAGCCGTGGGGTCACCCGACCGGCGACTTCATCGCCGAGAACCAGACCCTGCCCTCTGCAGAGCGCGAGCGCTTGAACGCCGAGTTCGAGGCGGTGCTCACCGAGATGCAGGAGTCGGGTGAACTCGTCACCGCCGAGGCGCTGGGGGATCCGAGCACCTCCCGCCTGTTCCGCTGGAACGCGGGGAACCCGGTCGTCACCGACGGCCCGTACTCGGAGTTCAAGGAGCACCTCGCCGGGTTCTTCCTGATCGACGTCGCGGACCAGGCCCGGGCCGAGGAGATCACCTCGAAGTTCTCCGGCCCCGGCGAGACCGTCGAGCTGCGGCCCGCGATGTGGCCCGGCGGTGACGATCAGTGAGCCGTTCGAGGACGTGTGGCGCCGCGAGGTGCCGCACGTCCTCGGGGCGCTCGTTCGGCGCTACGGCGACTTCGCGGCCTGCGAGGACGCCGTCCAGGAGGCACTCCTGGCGGCGTCGGAGCAGTGGCAGCCCGGGGCCGGACCCGACAGCCCGCGTGGCTGGCTGCTGCGGGTCGCCTCCCGGCGGCTGATCGACGCCCACCGGTCCGAGCGCGCCCGCACCGCGCGGGAGTTGCGCGCGGCCGTCCGGGACCGCGTCGACACCGAGCACGCCCCGGCCGCCGATCACGAGCTGCCCGGCTCGGCCGCCGAGATCGCACTCGGCGCCGGGACCGCGGGGGACGACCGGCCGGGTGGGACCGGCTCGCCGGGGCACGATCCCGAGACGCTCCACCTGCTCCTGCTCTGCGCGCATCCGGCCCTGACCCCCACGGCGCAGGCCGCGCTCACCCTACGAGCCGTCGGCGGGCTCACCACCGACCAGATCGCCGCGGCGTTCCTGGTTCCGTCCGCCACCATGGGCCAACGCATCAGCCGAGCGAAGGCGACGCTCGCCGCGGCGGGTGCCCGGTTCGCCGCACCCACGGCGAGCGACCTGCCGGACCGGCTCACCGCCGTCGGGCAGGTGCTCTACCTGATCTTCAACGAGGGGTACACCACCAGCGCCGGCGAGCGGCTCATGGACGTCGCTCTCGCGAGCGAAGCGATCCGGCTCACCCGGGAGCTGCGCGCCCTGGTCCCCGACCACGCCGAGACGGCCGGGTTGCTCGCGCTGATGCTGCTCACGCAGTCCCGGGCGGCCACGCGCGTCGACGCCGCCGGCGACCTGGTGCCGCTCGAGCACCAGGACCGGGCCCGGTGGGACCACACCATGATCACCGAGGCGACGTCGATCCTGGAGGTCGTGCTGCCGCACGCCACCGTGGGGCCCTACCAGCTCCAGGCCGCGATCGCGGCCGTGCACGCGGAGGCGTCCACGTGGGCGGACACGGACTGGCTGCAGATCGTCATCCTCTACCGGATGCTCGACGGGATCGCGCCCGGCCCGACGGTCCGGCTGAATCTGGCCGTCGCCGTCGGGATGGCGCACGGACCTGCCGCGGGCCTCGAGGTGCTCGAGCCGCTGCGGGAGGATCCCGCCCTTCGGCGCGGCCACCGGATCCACGCGGTGCGAGCGCACCTGCTGGAGATGGTCGGGGACCGCGGGCCGGCGCGCGAGGAGTACCTCACGGCGGCCCGGATGAGCACGAGCGTGCCCGAGCAGCGGTACCTGAACGCACGCGCCGAACGCCTCACCTGACCTTCGCGGGCGGGCGCCGCCCGGCGTGGGCGAGCCGGTCAGGCGGCGGCGCGGGCGGCCACGAACGCGGTGACACAGGTCTCGACGTCCTCGGGGCTGTGCGCCGCGGAGAGCTGGACGCGGATCCGGGCCCTCCCGCGCGGCACCACCGGGAAGCTGAACGCCGTGACGTAGACGCCGTGGTCGAGCATCAGGGCGGCGACCCGGGAGGCGAGCACGGCGTCGCCGAACATCACAGGAACGATCGGGTGCTCGCCGTCGAGCAGGTCGAACCCCTCCTCGGTCATCCGGCGCCGGAACGCCTCGGCGTTGGCGAACAGACGCGTCCGCAGGTCCGCGCTGCCCGCCACCAGGTCCAGTGCGCGCAGCGTCGCGGCCACGATCGACGGCGCCAGCGAGTTCGAGAACAGGTACGGGCGGGCCCGCTGGCGGAGCAGGTCCACGATCTCGGCGCGGCCGGAGACATACCCGCCGGACGCACCGCCGAGCGCCTTGCCGAACGTGCCGGTGTAGATGTCGATCCGCCCTCCCACGCCGGCGTGCTCGGGGGTGCCGGCGCCGGTGGCGCCCATGAACCCGACGGCGTGGGAGTCGTCGACCATGACCAGTGCGCCGTAGGTGTCGGCGAGGTCGCAGATCGCGGCGAGCGGCGCGAGGTAGCCATCCATGGAGAAGACGCCGTCGGTGACGATGATGGTCCGCCTTGCCCCGCCGTCTCCTTGCGCCTCGGCCGCCTGCAACTGGGCCTCGAGGTCGGCCATGTCGCGGTTGCGGTAGCGGTAGCGAACCGCCTTGGAGAGGCGGATCCCGTCGATGATCGAGGCGTGGTTCAGCTCGTCGGAGATGATCGCGTCCTGCGGCCCGAAGAGGGACTCGAACACGCCGCCGTTGGCGTCGAAGCAGGACGAGAACAGGATCGTGGCGTCCGTGCCGAGGAACTCCGAGACCCGGCGCTCCAGGGTGAGGTGGGTGTCCTGGGTGCCGCAGATGAACCGCACGGATGCCATCCCGAATCCGCGATCGTCCAGGGCCTGCTTCGCGGCGGCGATGATCTCCGGGTGGTCGGCCAGACCCAGGTAGTTGTTCGCGCAGAAGTTCAGCACCTCGCGCGGCGGTCCGCCGGCCGCGGCGCTGATGTGCGCGGACTGCGGGCTGGTGATCTCCCGCTCCTGCTTGAACAGGCCGGCCTCACGGAGCTCGGCGAGCTCGCCGGCCAGATCGCTGGCGAACGTGAACATGGTTCCTCCTACCTGGAAGTGTCTGTGCGTCCGAGGTGTCTAGTCGAACACGGTCCAGTCGAGCACGACCTTGCCCGACGTGCCGCCGGCGGCAACCTCGAAGCCGTGCTTCCACCGGGTGGCGGGCAGCCGGTCGGTGATCACGCTCGAGATCGCGTTGTGCAGCCACGGGCTCGAGGAGAGCATCGCGGCCATCGTGTTCCAGGTCTCGAACATCTCCCGGCCGTAGATGCCCTGGAGCGTGAGCATGTGGGTGACCACGATGGACCAGTCGATGTCGATCGGGGTGCTCGGCAGCCCGAGCATGGCGATCCGGCCACCGTGGTTCATGTTCCTGATCATCTCCGGCAGGGCCGCGGCGTGCCCGGACATCTCCAGGCCGACGTCGAAACCCTCCTTCAGGCGCAGCTGGCGCTGGGCGTCGGCGATCGGCGTGGTGGCCACGTTCACGGCCAGGTCGACGCCCATGTGCCGGGCCAGTTCAAGGCGTGCCTCGGACACGTCGGTGATCGCGATGTACCGGGCCCCGACGTGCCGGACCACGGCCGCCGCCATCAGCCCGATCGGCCCGGCGCCGGTGATCAGCACATCCTCGCCGACCACCGAGAACTTCAGGGCGGTGTGCACGGCATTGCCGAACGGGTCGAAGATCGCGCCGAGATCCGGGCCGATCACGTCGGGTCCCGGGTGCACCCAGACGTTCTCCTCTGGGATCACCACGTACTGCGCGAACGCTCCGTTGCGCTGGACCCCGACGCTGGCGGTGTGGATGCACAGCTGGCGCCGACCGGCTCGGCAGTTGCGACAGATCCCGCACACCACGTGACCCTCGCCGGACACCCGGTCGCCGGGGCGGACCTCACGCACCTCGGCACCGACCTCGACCACCTCGCCGTAGAACTCGTGGCCCGGGATCAGTGGCGCGGAGACGGCGCCGGCGGCCCAAGCGTCCCAGTTCAGGATGTGCAGGTCGGTGCCACAGATCCCGGTGGTCAGCACCCGGATCTTCACGTCCCGTGAGCCGGGCTCGGGCTCGGGTGCGTCGACCAGGTCCAGGCCCGCGCGTGGGCCGGCCTTGAGCAGCGCCTTCATCTGCACCGATCCCTTTCGGTTCTCGTCTCGGATGGTGGAACGGTAACAGGGGAACGAGGTCCGATAGGTTCGGCGCATGACGCTGCAGGGGGCCGGCGGGCCGGGTGGGTACGAACCCTCCCGGGCGCCCATCGTGCGGACCTCGGTCAAGGGCCCGAAGATCCTCATGTTCGCCGGGATCGGCTGCCTCGCGATCGTGATCGCGCTGGTGTGTTTCGTGGCCTTCGCCTTCACCTGGAACCAGGCGGTGCTGTCCACTGACGGGTCCCCGGGGCCGACTGTCACGCTCGCGGTCGACGCGCCCGGTGAAGGGCTCGTGGACGTGACCACGACCGATCGGCAGCGGGTCTACCTCACCTATTCCACGGGTGCTCCGATGCCGGGGCTGGACGGTGAGATCATCGTCCACGCCTCGACCGGCCAGGCCATCGAGGTCCTGGTGCCCGATGGCGGCAGCGAGGTGAGCGAGGACGGCACGACCGCCCACCTCATCGGCCTCTTCGATCCGACCTCCGCGGGCGAGTACCGGATCGAGGTTCCCGCGACCACCGACGGTTCTGCAGCCACCGTGCTCGTGCAGCCCACCACCAGCGACTACGACGGTCTCGGCCAGGTCGTGTTCGCCGCGATCGCGATCCCCCTCGCGATCTGCCTCGGCGCGGTCGGCGTCGTGATGAGCATCTGCGGCGGCGCCTGGTGGCATCGGCGCGCGCTCGCACGCCGGCAACTCCTGCGCGGCCAGTAGCCGGTCGGCCCCGCCGAGGGTGTGGTCGTGCGGCCCAACGGCCCGATCGGCCGCAGACCCGCACGCTCGCCGAGTCGGTCCACGGTCAGACGTGACCACGCTCCATCCGTGCACCGCCCCGATCCGGCCGGTAGGTTCGGCCCATGACACAGCCGTGGCAGGGCCCGTACAACCCGGAGCCCTACCGCCCGCTGCCGGTGAACACCTCGACCACGGGCCCGAAGGTGGTCACCTTCATCGGGGTCGGCTGCCTGGTGCTCACGATCGCGATCGTGGCGTTCATGATCTGGGCGTTCACAAGGCTCTCGGCCGACGTCGACACCGAGTTCTACTGGTGGCTCGGCATCTCCGGCGCGGCGTTCGCGATCCCGGCCGCCATCCTGCTCGGACTGGCCGGGCTCGGCATGACCATCGGCGGGGGCATCATGTGGGCCGTCCGGGCGCAGGCCCGCCAGGTCTACGGCGCCCAGGCGGACCACCCTGGTCCGCCGCCCGGGGGGTACCCGCCCTGGTAGAGGTTCGCCGATACGCTCGCTTCCATGGCCGAACTGCATGATCTGACCGCACTCGAACTGGCCGCCGCGATCCGGTCCGGGCAGACGTCGCCGACCGAGGTCCTCGACCACACGCTGGACCGGATGGCCGCCCTCGGCGAGACGGTCGGGGCGTTCATCACCCGCACGCCCGACCTCGCTCGCGAGCAGGCCGTCGCCGCGCAGAGCCTTCTAGCCGCCAGCAGCGACGATCCCGGCACGCTGCCGCCGCTGCTCGGGGTGCCCTGCCCGATCAAGGACCTGAATCTGGTGGCCGGGGTGCCGACCAGCTTCGGCAGCGCCGCGCTCGCCGGCTACGTGCCGGACGTCGACGACGGCGTCGTGATCCGGCTGCGCGAGGCCGGCACGGTCATGGTCGGCAAGACCAACACCCCGGAGATCGGACTGCCCAGCTACACCCAGCCGGACATCGCGCCGCCCGCGCGCACCCCGTGGGACCTGACCCGCTCGGCGGGCGGTTCGTCCGGCGGAGCGGCTGCGGCCGTCGCCTCCCGGATCGTGCCGATCGCCCAAGGGTCCGACGGCGGTGGCTCGATCCGCATTCCGGCGGCGGCGTGCGGGCTGGTCGGGTTGAAGCCCAGCCGGGGCCGGATCAGCACCGGACCGTACGGCGTGCCCGGCCCCGGCCTGGGGACGAACGGGGTGCTCACCCGGGACGTCCGCGACACCGCCGCGGCGCTCGACGTGCTCGCCGTCGGCTGGCCCGGCGACACCTGTTCCCTGCCAAGTCCCGACGGCGGCTTCCTCGCCGCGTGCGAGGCGGAGCCGGGCGCCCTCCGGATCGGCGTACTCACCCAGCCGATCATCGCCCCGGACGCACCGGTGCACGCCGAGGCGATCCGCGCCGTCGACCACGCCGTCCGGGTCCTGGAGGGTCTCGGCCATCACGTGGACCCCGCGCCCGTGCCGTTCCCCGCCGAGAAGTGGGAGCCGTTCCGAGACCTGTGGTCGGTGCTCGCGGCGAGCGCGCCGATCCCGCCCGAGCGTGAACACCTGCTCGTCCCGCTGAGCCGCTGGATGCGCGAGCGGGGCCGCGCAGTCAGTGGCGTCACCTACGCGAACGCGGTCAACGCCGGCCAGCAGCTCACCCGCGACGCGGCCCGCGCCTGGGCCGAGTTCGACGTGATCCTGATGCCGTCCCTGGCCCAGCCGGCCGAACTGTTGGGGACCTCCCGAAACGACGACGACCCCGCCGCCGACTTCGAGGCCCAGATGGCGTTCACCCCATGGACGAGCACCTGGAACATCATCGGGGCGCCGGCGATCTCGGTGCCGCTGCACTGGGCACCGGCGGAGCCGGACGGACCGGTGCTGCCGTTCGGCGTCATGCTCGGTGCCCGCACCGGGCGCGAGGACCTGCTGCTCGCGCTCGCGGCCACGATCGAGCGTGCCGAACCGTGGCTCGACCGCCGGCCCCCGACCGGCTGAGCCGAATGGGCGAACGCACGCTCCGCCGTCGGGCAGTACTGCCCATACCCAGGCGCCCGGGCGTTTCCAATTGATTGGTAAACTCCGGACAAAACATCCGTCCTCACCAGCAAGGCAGCGCACATGCTCGTATTCCTGATCATCGGCGGGATCGGTATTGCCCTGCTAGTGGTCTCGCTCCTGCTCGGCGAGGTTCTCGACGGGCTCTTCGACGGGATCGGGGGGGACCTGTTCTCCGGGGCGGCGCTGGCCGGATTCCTCGGCGTGTTCGGGTTCGCCGGTGCGCTCACGCTCAGCCTGACCGATTCGGTGGGGCTCTCGATCGTGTTCGGTCTGCTCGCGGGAGGAGTCGTCGGGTCGTTGACGGGCTGGGCGACGCTCAAACTCAGGGAGGGCGGCGACGAGGCGAACGTCCGCACGGGGGACCTGGTGGGTTCGAAGGCCTCCGTGGTCACCGCGATCCCGGAGGGCGGCTACGGAGAGATCACGCTGGTGGTCGCCGGTCACATCACCCGCCTGAACGCCCGGGCACCCGGTCCGGTCCAGTCCGGGGCCGCGGTCACCATCACCGCCGTGCTCTCCGCGACCGCCGTGATGGTCGAGGCGGACCTGCCCAGCAACCCCTATCCGTATCCGTAGGCGGCAGCACCCCAGCACAACGTAGTTCCGACCAGTACATCCATCGGGCCGGGCGAACAGACGCGCCGGGCCCACGCCAGACGACCTGAAGGAAGATTCGCATGGACTTTGCCTCCCCAATCGTGCTCGTGATCGCCATCGTGGTGGTGATCGTGCTCATCGGTGGCCTCATCAGCTCGCGGTACAAGGTCGCCGGCCCGGACCAGGCGTTCATCGTCACCGGCCGCAAGGGCAAGGCCGTCAAGAACCCCGAGACCGGGGTCATCTCCACCGACCTGTCCGGCCAGAAGGTCGTCATGGGTGGCGGTGTATTCGTCTGGCCGTTCGTGCAGCGGATCCACACACTCGACCTGTCCAGCCGCCGCATCATGGTCCAGATCCGGGGCGCGGTCTCCGGTCAGGGCATCAAGTTGAACCTCGACGGCGTCGCGATCGTCAAGGTCGGCGGCAACGTGGACTCCATCCGCGCCGGCGCGCAGCGCTTCCTGAGCCAGCAGAACGAGATCGACATCTTCACGCAGGAGACCCTCGCGGGTTCGCTGCGGTCGATCGTCGGGTCGCTCTCCGTGGAACAGATCATCCGCGACCGTGCCGCGTTCGCGCAGCGGGTCGCCGACGAAGCCGAGTCCTCCCTCACCGGGCAGGGCCTGGTGCTGGACACGTTCCAGATCCAGGACATCACCGACGACGGCTCCTACCTCGCCGACCTCGGTCGCCCGGAGTCCGCGAAGCTCCAGCGCATCGCCTCCGTGGCCGAGGCCGAGGCCCGCCAGGCAGCCGAGCAGGCCCGGCTCAAGGCCGAGGAGGAGATCGCGATCGCGCAGCGGACCCTGGCCCTGAAGCAGGCGGAGATCCGCTCCCAGACCGACGCCGCGCAGGCGCAGGCGGCCGCGGCGGGCCCGCTGGCCCAGGCCGACCGGGACCAGGCCATCCTCGCCGAGCAGGAGAAGGTGGCCGTGCGGCAGGCGGCGCTGAAGGAGCGCCAGCTCGACACCGAGGTCCGTAAGCCGGCCGACGCCGAGCGGTACCGGGTGGAGACGGCCGCCGAGGCGAACCGCAACGCGGAGATCTTCGAGGCCGAGGCCAACAAGGCCGCGGCGATCGCCGCCGCCGAGGCAGACTCTGAGAAGTCCCGCCTGGTCGGTGTCGGTGAGAAGTCCCGCCGGTCCGCGCTGGCCGAGGCCGAGGCGATCGAGGGTCAGAACCGCGGTGCGGCCGAGAAGGCACGTCGTGTGGCCGAGGCCGAGGCGACCCGCGCCGAGGGTGACGCCGAGGCGGCCGCGATCCTGGCCAAGGGTCAGGCCGAGGCCGAGGCGATGGACAAGCGTGCCGACGCGTTCGCCCGGTACAACGATGCCGCCGTGCTGCAGATGCTGGTGGAGGTCCTCCCGCAGATCGCCCACGAGGTTGCCGCGCCGATGGCCAACATCGACAAGCTCACGGTGGTCTCCACCGACGGCGCCGGCGCGCTGCCGAAGCAGGTCACGAACAACATGGTGCAGACCATGGAGCTGCTGAAGAACACCACCGGGATCGACATCAACGCACTGCTGGAGTCGTTCGCCGTGAAGATCACCCCGGAGGGTGTGGAGCCGACCGACGAGGAGCCCGCACGGGGCATCGTCCGGCGGGTTCCGGCGGAGACCGACGGCGTCTGATCGACCCGACCGGTCACCGGCTGACGCGAAGGGCGGGCACCATCACGGTGCCCGCCCTTCGCGTGCCGGCCCGGTCTAGTCCTGCGCGTCGGGTTCCACGGTCGGTTTCGACTTGGCCTCGGTCTTGCCGGACCCGCCGAGCATGCTCTCGACGTCTGTGCTCGACGGTTCCCGCGCGGCCTCACGGCGCGCCCGGAACCCAGCTGTGCGGCCGGCAGCCTCGTCGGCCCGGTGCCGGCGCCTGCTCAGCCAGGTCAGGAGCACCGCGGCCGCAATGATCACGATGAGGGCCGGCACGATGAACCCGATCCTCTGCAGGAGCGGCGTGCTGGGGGCGGGGCCGACGGCGTGCATCGAGGTGGTGCCGGGCCCCAGCTCCCAGGTGACCGTATCGCCCGAGAGGGTGCCGTCGTGCTCGGTCACCCCGCGGGGGAACGTCACGGACATGCGAACGGACCACGGGACCTCACCGGCCTCCTCGCCGAGCACCGTGGGATCCAGTTCGGAGAAGTCACCGGTGACCACATAGGTGCTGCCGACCCGTTCGATCCGGAGCGCATCGGAGGTGGCGGACCGGACCCGTTCGATCGGCACATCGGTCAGCGTCATCCGCACCCCGGCGAACTCGCCGTCGTCGTAGCGCTCCCCACTCACGCCGGAATCCGGCGCCGCGGCCAGCTCCTCCTCGATCGAGTCGACCAGGCGCTCAGGGTCCTGACCTTCGGAGATCGCCCACGCGGTGCTGAACGCCACGAGGACCTCCCCGGAGACGGTGTCGTCATCGTTGATCCGGATGTCGCCGTCGATCTTCAGGCAGCCCGTCAGCAGGGCCAGGCCGCCGAGGGCCACGAGCAGTCGTAGGAAGGTCTTCGTCACCGTACGAGTCTGGCATCGAAACCTGGTGGGTGAAGTTCCGCAGCGGCTCGGCGTGACCTCCTCGGTCAGTTCCACCGCCGTGACCGACGCATTGCCAACGATCGCGCCCGACGCTGCGCGATCGAGGTCAGTTCCCGGCCGGGTCATCGCGCCGGCCGCCGACGCTCCGGGCCGTCGGTGCGGTTCAACCCGAGCCGGCCACCGCCGCACGCAACCGTTGCGCATGAGCCGCGGCATCGCCGTCGTCGGCGTACTTCGTTCGGGGCCAGAAGAACCCCCGCAGCCCGTCGCCCTTCGTGCGCGGCACCACATGGGCGTGCAGGTGCGGCACGGACTGGCTGACCACGTTGTTCATCGCCACGAACGTGCCCTGCGCGCCGAAGGCGGCCGGCACCGCGGCCGCGACGCGTTGCACCGCCGTCAGGAACGGCTCGGCCAACGCCGTCGGGAGGTCGGCCAGGGTGACCACGTGCCGGGCCGGGACCACGAGCGTGTGTCCCTTGAACAGCGGACGGATGTCGAGGAACGCGACCGTGTCCTCGGTGCGGGCGACCACCTGCGCGTGCTCGGTGCCGGCGACGATGCGGCAGAACAGGCATTCCGGGACCTCCGGCGCACCGACGGGCCCGTCCGCACGGGACCCCGCGGGGGTCATCGGGCCCGCCACTCCTCGGCCAGCAGCGCATAGCCGTAGCCGTCCATCCAGCCGCCGGTGCGGTGCAACGAGTCGCGCACACTGTGATTCTCGCGGCGCATCCCGACCCGTTCCATCAGCCGCCAGGACGGTGCGTTCTCCGCGAAGCAGAGCGCGACGACCCGCCGCAGGCCGAGCCCTTCGAAGCAGATCCGGATCAGCGCGGTCACGGCCTCGGTGGCGTACCCGTGGCCCTGGTGGGCCGGGTCCATGCTCCAGCCGAGCTCCGCCTGGATCGACTTGGCGTCGGCGGCCACCTCGGCCTGGGCCCAGGCGTCCTCTGGGGCGAGCATCAGGTCGCCGATGATCTGTCCGTCGCGCTCGATCATGAGGGTCCTGGCGAGGCGGGCCGGTTCGACGAAGGCCGCGGTGAAGCCCTCTTCGACGGCGTGCTGGGTGGTCATCCAGCGGGCCACGTCATCGAGGCGCCGGTACGCCCAGGCGCTCGGGGCATCCGCGGCGATGGCCGGCCTGATGGTCAACCGCTCCGTCCGGACCGGCCAGGTGAGGTCATCGAGTGAGGAGATCATGGCTGCCATCCTGCCGCACCTAGCTCGCACCCGACTGGAGCAGTTCGGCGACGGTGCGGCCCTGGACCGGCGTGATCTCGTGCGGGCCGAGCAGCGTCTCGTAGCGGACGTGGCGGCGGTTACGGCGCGCGATCGACTTCAGGTTCCGCTTGATCACGAACACATCGAGGCGGCCGTAGACCAGCAGGGTCGGCACGGGCAGCACCGTCAGATCGCGGTAGGTCCGCGTCTGCATGACCGTGTGCTGCAGGCTGGACCGGAAGGCCGGCCAGGTCTCCTCGGTGATCTCCATGCCCTTCACGAGCGGAGCGAAGACGTCGAGCCCCTTCGCGGCGGTGATCGTCAGGTCCGGGCTGTCGGCGATGGCGTTGAAGATCGCCGAGTAGCGGTCCTCGGCGAGCCGGCTGCCGAACCGACCTCGGGTGCGCCGGATCCGTCGGAACGTCGGTGCGCCGAGCAACACCAGACGGCTGACGAGATCGGGGCGCTTGCGGGCTACCTCCGCCGCGACGATGCAGCCCATCGAGTGGCCGGCGACCACGGCCGAGGTCACCCCGAGCTCGTCGAGGGTGGCGATCACGGCATCCGCGTGCTGCCCTGGCGTGTAGTCGACCTGTGGCTTCGGTGCGTCGCCGAACCCGAGCAGATCCGGCGCGATGATGCGGTTACGAGTCTCGTCGACCTCACGGAGCACATACGTCCAGCTCTCGTGGTTGTTGCCGAGGCCGTGCAGGAGGACGAGCGCCGGCCCATCGCCCCGGTCGACCTTCACGGGGAGCGTGGGAGCAGTCATCAGGGCCTTCTCGGTCGGACCGCGCGGCGGCGGGAGCAGGAGCGGTTCCCGCTCATCGTATGGGGCCGCCCGGTAGCGGTTGCCGCTGCCGCCCCGACGCTCGCCGAGCGGCGTGCCCGACGAGGCCACCCGAAGCGCCGCTGGGCGCGGGCCCCGGTTACGCTGGGGCCGTCGGGTGATGGCGCCCGGGCAGGGGAGTGGATCGTGGATCGAAGCGCCTGGGCCGCCTGGCCGAGCGGCTCCGACCCGCTCGAGCTGGAGCGGGACGTGCACCGCGCCCGGGAGATCTTCCTGACCACCGGTGCCCCCACGCCCGGCGTGCGCCGGCTCGTCCTGGAGTCCTGGCGCCGGTCCCTGCGCTCGGGGGTGGACCCGGACCGGGCCCTGCCGCGCGCGGACATCGCCGTGGCGGACATCGCCGGCTACCGGCGCGAGCATCGGCTCTCGCTCGCGATCCCGGTGATCCGCCGGCTGCTGCTGGACGGGCTCGGCTCCGACGGGATGGTCGTCGCCCTCGGGGACACCCGTGGGCGACTGCTGTGGATCGAGGGCGACCGAGCCGCGCGAGCAGCGCTGGAGGGGATCGGCTTCGCGGAGGGGGCGAACTGGGCCGAGAGCGCCACGGGCACCTCCGCTCCCGGGATCGCCCTGGCCCTGGACCACGAGGTGCAGGTGTTCGGCGCCGAACACTTCGCGACGTCGATTCAGCCGTGGAGCTGCACGGCCGCGCCGGTGCATGACCCGCGCACCGGGCAACCCCTGGGGCTCCTGGACATCACCGGCGGGCCCTCGGTGGCCGCGCCGCACATGCTCGCGCTGATCCGGGCCGCGATCGCCGCGATCGAGGCGGAGCTACTGGCCGCGCCGCTGCGTGACCCGGCCTCGCGCGAGGTCGACCTGCGGGTGCTCGGCCGCCGCCGGGCGGGCCTGCGCCGTGGGCACGAGTGGGTTGACCTGTCCGCCCGGCACGGCGAGATGATCCTGGTCCTCAGCGAATCCGCGGAGCCGCTCGGCGCCGCGGAACTGGCGGCCGCGGTGTACGTCGAGGACACCGCCGAGGTCACCGTGCGCGCCGAGATCTCCCGGCTGCGCCGGGCGCTGCCCGGAATGCTGGCCGACGGCGGACCGTACCGACTGCGCACGTCGTCCCGTTCCGACGTGGCACAGGTCCGGGACGCGATCCGCGCCGGGGATCTGACCGGCGCGCTCGCCGCCTACGGCGGGCCGGTGCTGCCCACGTCGGTGGCACCCGCCGTCGAGGATCTCCGGGCCGACCTGACCGGGCAGGTCCGGTCCGCTGTGCTCGCGAGCTCCGACGCGGCGGCGGTCGAGCAGTGGACCTCGGACGCGTCCGGCCGCGACGACTGGGAGGCCTGGACGCGCCTGCGCGACCTCGCCCCGGCCGGTAGCGCGACCCGCCTGCGTGCGGACCTGCGTCTGGCGGCCCTCGACCTGGAGTTCGGCGTCTGACCCACCCGGGCCGGCACGGTCTGCACCCCGCACTCTCCGCCCCGATCCAGCTCTGCCTGTCGCGGTGTGGTTCCGACGCACGGGGTACGTCCGACTCACACCATTGACGCGCAGCGGAACTGCCGCTGCGCCTTGCAACGTGTTTGCAACGCACCCGCTCGTAACGTCACTCACACAACCACCCGCTGGCGGGTGGCGACCAGAACGCAAGGAGGCGCAGAGGTGACCGTCTACAGCGCACCGGGTCGTGAGGGCAGCCTGATGAGCTACCGCGACCGTTATGACCACTGGATCGGTGGCGAGTACGTGCCGCCCGTCGGTGGCGAGTACTTCGAGAACGTCACGCCGGTAACCGGGCAGCCGTTCACCCAGGTGGCCCGCGGCACCGCGGAGGACATCGAGAAGGCCCTCGACGCGGCCCACGCGGCCGCCAGGACCTGGAACAGGACCACCGCCGCCGAGCGCGCCGCGGTGCTGAACGCGATCGCGGACCGGATGGAGGAGAACCTCGAGGAGATCGCCGTCGCCGAGACCTGGGAGAACGGCAAGCCTGTCCGGGAGACCCTGGCCGCGGACATCCCGCTCGCGATCGACCACTTCCGCTACTTCGCGGCCGCGATCCGGGCTCAGGAGGAGCACGCCACCCACATCGACAACGACACGGTGGCCTACCACTTCAAGGAGCCCCTCGGCGTGGTCGGGCAGATCATCCCGTGGAACTTCCCGATCCTGATGGCCGTGTGGAAGCTCGCCCCGGCGCTCGCGGCCGGCAACACCGTGGTGCTCAAGCCCGCGGAGCAGACCCCCACCTCGATCCTGTACCTGATCGAGCTGCTCGGGCAGATCCTGCCCAAGGGCGTCATCAACGTCGTGAACGGGTTCGGCGCCGAGGCCGGCAAGCCGCTCGCATCCAACCCGCGGATCGCGAAGATCGCGTTCACCGGCGAGACCACGACCGGCCGGCTGATCATGCAGTACGCCAGCCAGAACCTGATCCCGGTCACCCTCGAGCTCGGCGGCAAGAGCCCGAACGTGTTCTTCGAGGACGTCGCCGCCAGGACCGACGACCGGTACTACGACAAGGCGCTCGAGGGCTTCACCCTGTTCGCGCTGAACCAGGGCGAGGTCTGCACCTGCCCGTCCCGGGCGCTCATCCAGGAGTCCATCTACGATTCCTTCCTCGGCGACGCCATCGCGCGGACCGAGGCGATCGTCGCCGGCAACCCGCTGGACACCACCACGATGATCGGCGCGCAGGCCTCCAACGACCAGCTCGAGAAGATCCTGTCCTACATCGACATCGGCAAGGCGGAGGGCGCGAAGCTGCTCACCGGTGGCGGCCGGGCGGACCTCGGCGGCGAGCTGACCGGCGGTTACTACGTGCAGCCGACCATCTTCGAGGGCAAGAACTCGATGCGGATCTTCCAGGAGGAGATCTTCGGACCCGTGGTGTCGGTGACCTCGTTCGCCGACTACGACGACGCGATCGCCACCGCGAACGACACCCTGTACGGCCTCGGCGCCGGTGTCTGGAGCCGCAACGGCAACGTCGCCTACCGGGCCGGGCGGGACATCCAGGCCGGCCGGGTCTGGACGAACAACTACCACGCCTACCCCGCGGGGGCCGCGTTCGGTGGTTACAAGAACTCGGGCATCGGGCGGGAGAACCACCAGATGATGCTCGACCACTACCAGCAGACGAAGAACCTGCTGGTGTCCTACAGCGAGAACAAGCTCGGACTCTTCTGAGCCGACCCGCTGCGCCCCACGTCCGGGCACCGGTGGTCCCGTCCCCACCGGTGTCCGGACGGCGCGCATTCCAAGGAGAGGCGTCGATGACCGAGACGACCCGGCCCGCCGACCGGGTGGCCCTGACCCCCGCGGCCGGTGCGTTCCTCGCGTCCCTGCGCCGACGCCACGGAGAGCTGATGTTCCACCAGTCCGGCGGCTGCTGCGACGGGTCCTCCCCGATGTGCTTCGCCGACGGCGACTTCATCACCTCCGACGCCGACGTGCTCCTCGGCGACCTCACGGTGACCGGCCCGGACGGAGACTTCACCGTGCCGGTCTGGATGAGCCGGTTCCAGTTCGACTACTGGAAGCACACGCACCTGACGATCGACGTCGTCCCCGGGCGCGGCGCGGGCTTCTCGCTCGAGGCCCCCGAGGGCGTCCGGTTCCTGATCCGGTCCCGGCTGCTCACCGACGACGAGCTGGAACGGCTCGAGGCCGCTCAGCTGTGATCTTCGGCCCGGGCGTCTGCGGAATGGGGAACCGGCCACTCCTCGTCCAGGGCCGCCGCAGGTGAGCGCCGGCCGATCTCGGCTGTCACGGACGCGATGAACGCCGCCAGCCCGACGGTGGCGCGCGCACCGGAGCCCGGCGCGCTGACGGTCAGGGCATCCGCTGCCAGCTCGCTGTCGCCGAGGACCGCAAGGTAGGGCTCGCGGCGTTCCCGGGCGGCGCGGATCCGGGCACCGAGCGACCCGTCGACGGAGATCTCGGCCCGGATCCCGGCACCGCGCATCCGGTCCAGCACGCGCACCGCGGCCGGCCCGTGGGCGTGGTCGGCGACGGGCAACAGGCGCACCTGGACCGGAGCCAGCCAGGTGGGCAGGCGACCGTCGTGCCGCTCCAGCAGCAGCGCGGTCATCCGCTCCATCGAGCTGAGCAGGCCGCGGTGGATCAGCACGGGTCGGTGCTTGCGACCGTCCCGGCCGATGTAGGTCAGGTCGAAGCGCTCCGGGAGGTTGTGGTCCACCTGCACGGTGGAGAGGGTCTCCTCCCGCCCGGCGGCGTCCCGGACCTGCACGTCGACCTTCGGGCCGTAGAACGCGGCCTCCCCGATGCCGAGCTCGTACTCGAGGCCCTCCGCGTCCAGCGCGTCCCGTAACTGGCCCTCGGCACGTTCCCACTGCGCATCGCCGCCGAGGTAGGCGCCACCGGGCCCGCGCACGGAGAGCCGCAGGTGGTCGATCTCGATGCCGAGCACGTCGTAGCAGCGCCGGACCGCCGCCAGCGCCACCCGCACCTGTTCGCCCACCTGATCCGCCCGCGCGAACACGTGTGCGTCGTCGAGGTTGATCTGACGCACCCGGCTGAGGCCACCGAGCACGCCGGAGAGCTCGCTGCGGAACATCGAGCCCAGCTCGGTGTAGCCCACCGGCAGGTCCCGGTAGCTGTGCTCCCGGGCGGCGAACACCTGGGTGTGGTGCGGGCAGTTCGCGGGCCGCAGCACGAAGCTCTCGCCGCCCACGATCATCTCGGGGAACATGTCCGCGGAGAACTTGCCCCAGTGCCCGGACCGTTCGAACAGCTCACGCTTGGCGAGCACCGGGGTGTAGATGCGCCGGCATCCGGACGCGAGCGCCTCCTCGAGCGCGAACGCCTCCAGCTCGCCGCGGATCACGGCGCCGTCCGGCAGCCATAGCGGGAGCCCGGCGCCGACGGCGGGGGTGGTGTCGAACAGGTCGAGGCGGCGTCCGAGGACGCGGTGGTCGTGCGACATGCTGTCTCCTTCGTGGGATGGGGAGAGCCCACGGAACGAGAAAGCCCCGGGGTGTTCTCCCCGGGGCTGGTGCGCTGACGGCTACGCGACGATCCGGAGAGTCTCCGGCGTCGTGGTGACCTGTGCCTGGCGCATGTGCCTCAGCCTACCCCGTCCCGTCCCGGAACCCGAGCGGATTTCCCTGGCCTGGCGACTCCTGTCGTACCGGGCGAGCCGGGCGTACCCTGGAGGGCGACAGAGTGGTCTGGTCCTTCGTGTGAGGTGCGCAATGAAGCGTCAACTCGTCTCTCTCCTGTCCGTGGCCGCCCTCGGCGTGTCCACGATCGCGTTCGTCGCCCCGGCCGTCGCGGCCGACGGTGGGCGCCCGATCCTGGTGGACCTGACCGGTGCGGCCGAGCGGCCGGGCCCCGGCGACCCGGACGGCACTGGCACGGCATCCTTCCAGGTCAACCCGGGCCAGGGCCGGGTCTGCTACACGCTCTCCGTCGAGAACATCGATGCCGCCACGGCCGCGCACATCCACCTGGCGGGCACGGACGTACCGGGACCGGTGGTGGTGCCACTGGCTGCGCCCACCGACGGATTCTCCTCGGGCTGCGCGGCCGTCCCACGCGAACTTGCGAAGGATCTCATCCAGCATCCTGAGGACTACTACGTCAACGTGCACAACGTCCTGTTCCCCGGCGGTGCCGTGCGAGGTCAGCTGGGCTGACCGCGGCGCACCCCGGGCGCTCACGCGCGAGCGGCCCGTACTGCCTCCTCCAGCAGGTGGCGCAACACGTCACCGTCCACGTCCGCCAACCTCTTGATGTACAGGCACCCCTTGCCGGTGGTGTGCGGGCCGAGTTCGGCGAGCAGGTCCGCCGACGACCCCAGGACCGCGTCCAGGTAGAGGGTGGTGGCCGCCTTGCGAGGGGAGAAGCCGACCTCGAAGTAGTCGATCTCCCGCCCGCTGGAGTAGACCAGGTGGCGCTCGCCGAAGCCGATGATGCTCGGGCCCCAGAGCACCGGCTCGTCGCCGCTGACCGCGCGCATCAGCTCGACGAGACGCTCGGCGTCGGCGCGGCGGACGGGATCGTCCACGGACGCGATGAACGCGTTCACGTCACCCGAACCGGGGCGGGTCTTCAGCTCGGCCATGCTCTGGATCCTGCCACCGCACCCCGACATCCGCGCGCGTTCTGCTGGACCAGTGCGTACCCAGCACGACGGCCGGTCCAGTCCGGGACCGGCCGTCGCGGGGTCAGCGGTCAGGCGCGCTCGTCGCCGACCTTGCCGTCCGCGAAGTCACGCCCCTGCTGGATCTTGTCCTCGTACTTGCCGCCGGTCTTCTCGTTGGCGAAGTTCGCGGCCTGGTCGAGGGCGTTGTCGGTCCGTTCCTCGTTGCCGAGCAACTCGCTGGCCTTCTTCTTCAACTCATCGAAACCCATGTGCATCCCCTCCCGATCACCGAGCCGGGCAGTCGCCCGGTCGGCCCGATTGTGGTCGGATTCGGCGGCGGGCGCACCCTGGAACCGCGCCCGGGCGTTCACGGGAGGTCGAGATCGGCCCGCCAGGAGGTAGCCGCGAGCGCCGGTCCGGTCCCGGAGTGGGTGTCGGCGCCGAGGTACCGCACGAAGGCGCCGGGGCCGTCGAGGTCGTACCGGTGCCCGGCCGGCACCTCGACCGGTCGCCAGCCGAGGGCGAGGGTGGTGTCCAGTACCCGGCGCTCCCCGAGGACCCCGGGTGACCTGCGGGCGGCCGGGCCCAGGTCGAGGTCCTCGACCAGCAGGTCCGCGCCGTCGAGCGTGGCACGGGTGACGGCCCGCAGGACCCCGCCGGTCTCGCCGACGCGGCCGAACACGAGGGTCTCGCGCAGGAGTGCCCGGGCGCGGGCGGCGAGGGTGAGCTCGGTGCTGCGCCGCACGTGGGCGCCGTCGGCCACCACGAGCGGCAGTCCGCACCAGCTCAGCCGGGCGCCCTCGCCCAGGCGGGCGCGTACGTGCCAGCCCGACGGCGTCCCGCCCGCGTCGTAGGCGACCGTCCCGGCGGTCTCCACCACCTCGAGCCACCCGCCGGGCGCTACCTCGACGTCGATGCGCACCTCGTCGCCGCCGAGCAGCAGCGCGCCGGTCGCGACGAGCGCGACCCGGGCTCCGCCGTCGTCGGCATGCAGTACGCGCGGACTCAGCGCGCCCGCGACGAGCCGGCACCGCGCCCGGCCCGGCGCGGGGGCGACGGCGATGGTGCTCACGTGCCCGCGGGGTCCCCGGTGTGGTCGTGGCCCTGGGCCGTGGCGTGGTCGTGGCCGGCCCGCTGGGCGTGCGCATGGTCCAGGTCACCGTCGGCGTGCGAGTGCAGCACGCCGCCACCGTCGGGGTCGGCGTGGAAGTGGGGCGCCATCGGTCCCGGGTCCACCGGCACGTGTTCACCGCCGCGGTGCGCCGCGAGCACGCCGCGCACCCACGCGCAGAGCGCGGCTACGGACGCGGCGTCGTCCCGGGAGAGCGCGAGCACGGGCCGTCCGTCACGAGCATCGGCCCCGTCCGCGACCATCCGCTCGACGTCCACCCCGACGTAGGGAGCCAGGTCGGTCTTGTTCACCACGAGCAGGTCGGCCCGGGCGATCCCGGGGCCGCCCTTACGGGCGACATCGCCGCCGCCGGCGACATCGAGCACGAAGATCTGCGCGTCCACGAGAGCGGGGGAGAACGTGGCGGTGAGGTTGTCTCCGCCGGACTCCACGAGCACCACGTCCAGGGGTGCGAAGTCGGCCTCGAGGTCCTCGACGGCGAGCAGGTTCGCGGTGACGTCGTCCCGGATGGCGGTGTGCGGGCAGGCGCCGGTCTCCACCGCCCGGATCCGCTCCGGGTCCAGCACGCCGGCCGAACGCAGGAACCGGGCGTCCTCGTCGGTGTAGATGTCGTTGGTGATCACCCCGAGCGCCAGGTCGGTGGACAGTTCCCGGCAGAGCAGCGCGATCAGCGAGCTCTTGCCGGTGCCGACCGGGCCGGCCACCCCCAGCCGCAGGGAACGAGTCTCGGGAATCTCAGCGGTGTCAGGCACGGAACAACCTCTCGGTGGTGTGGTCATGGTCCTGCGCCCACTGCTCGATCAGGGGCGCACCGCAGGCGGGGATCTCCCCGGGTCGGGTGAGGTGGGCGACGCGGTCCGCGAGCGCCTCGATCAGCGGCCGCGCCGCGAGCACCCAGGAGGTCGTCACCAGCGGGTCGAGCGGGGCGAGCTTGAGCATCGCCGCCGCCACCGTCTGGGCGTCGTCGTAGCCGACCAGACGGGCCGTGTTCACCGCGTCGAGGCCGGACCGGGCGGCGATCAGCCCGAGGACCACCGGCCGGGTCGCGCGCCAGCGCGGATCGTCGCCGGCCGCGGGCCAGAGCCGGTGCAGCAGCCGGACGTAGCCGCGCCCGAGCATGCGCGCGTTCGCTCGCAACGCCGGGCTGGGGGTCCGGGCCGCCCAGGCCGTCTCGACGGCCACCAGGTCGCGGGCCCGCCCGCCGGCGAGGCTCAGGTGCCGGGCCACGACGGCGGTGCCCGCCTCCACCACGCACACCGTGCGCAGCCGCGCGGCCAGGTAGGCGGGCACGGAGGCGGCGGGCAACCCGGACCTCAGCGCAGGCTCCAGGCCCGCCGACTGCGTGTGCGCACCGGTCGGTAGCCGGGCGTCGGCGAGCAGCGCGAGAAGCACCGACTGGGAGGCGTCCATCAGAACAGTGAGTACAGCTGGGCGAGCGGAAGCTCCGAGGCGGGTGCGGGCACGACGCGCTCGCCGTCGACGTCGATCTCGAAGGTCTCGGGATTGATCTCGATGACCGGAAGGGCGTCGTTGTTGATCATCTGCGCCTTACCCACGGCCCGGGTGTCCGCCACCGGAAGCAGCCGGCGGCGCAACCCGAGCCGGTCGGTCAGGCCGGCGTCGAGGGCAGCGGGCGAGACGAACGTGGCGGAGACCTCGGCGCCGATCGAGGCCGCCAGCGCGTCGCGCATCAGCACCGGCTGTGGGGTCGGGATGGACGCGTTCGGGTCGCCGAGGGCGCCGCGCACGATGGCGCCGCCCTTGATCACGACGTCCGGTCGGAAGCCGAAGAACTTCGGCTGCCAGAGCGCCAGATCCGCCATCTTGCCCGGTTCGACGGAGCCGATGTAGGCGTCCACTCCGTGCGCGATCGCCGGGTTGATCGTGTACTTGGCCACGTATCGCCGGGCGCGTTCGTTGTCCGCCGGCAACCCGCCTCCGAGCGCGCCGCGGCGGGCCTTCATCACGTGCGCCACCTGCCAGGTGCGGGTGATGACTTCACCGATCCGGCCCATCGCCTGCGCGTCGGAGGACGTGATCGACATCGCCCCCAGGTCGTGCAGCACGTCCTCGGCCGCGATCGTGCTCGCCCTGATCCGGGACTCCGCGAACGCCAGATCCTCGGGGACCTGCGGGTTGAGGTGATGGCACACCATGAGCATGTCCAGGTGCTCGGCCACCGTGTTCACCGTGTGCGGCAGGGTCGGGTTCGTCGAGCCCGGCAGCACGTACGGCTCACCGGCCAGGCGCATGATGTCCGGTGCGTGCCCGCCACCGGCGCCCTCTGTGTGGAACGCATGGATCGAGCGCCCGCCGATGGCGGCGACCGTCGACTCCAGGAACCCGGCCTCGTTCAGCGAGTCCGAGTGCAGGGCCACCTGCAGCCCCCAGTCCGCGGCCCCCCGCAGCGCCGCGTCGAGCGCGGCCGGGGTGGAGCCCCAGTCCTCGTGGACCTTGAAGCCGCCGGCGCCGGCGAGGGCCTGCTCGGCGAACGCCTCGGCACTGACCGTGTTGCCCTTGCCGAGCAGCAGCACGTTCACCGGCAGCGCGTCGAGGCTGCGGTGGATCGTGCCCAGATGCCAGGCGCCCGGGGTCACCGTGGTCGCCTTGGTGCCTTCGGAGGGCCCGGTACCACCGCCCCCGATCGTGGTGATGCCGCTGGCGAGCGCCTCGTGGATCTGCGAAGGAGAGATGAGGTGCACGTGCGTGTCGAACGCGCCGGCGGTGAGGATGCGGCCCTCGCCACTGATCACGTCGGTGGCGGGCCCGATGTGCAGCGCCGGGTGCACGCCGTCGGCGATGTCCGGGTTTCCGGCGCGGCCGAGGGCGACGATCACGCCGTCGCGGATGCCGACGTCCGCCCGGACCACCCCCCACCAGTCGAGCACGATCGCGTTCGTGATGACCGTGTCCAGCGCTCCGTCGGCGCGGGACGTGACACCCTGCGCCATCGACTCGCGGATGGACTTGCCGCCCCCGAACACGGCCTCCTCGCCGCCGACCGTATGGTCCCGCTCGACCTCGATCCACAGGTCGGTGTCGCCGAGGCGGATCTGGTCGCCCGCCGTCGGGCCGTACAGGGCGGCGTAGGCCGCCCGGGAGATCTCAACCATCCTCGCCGTCCAGGTCCGCCGAGGATCGGCCCAAACGGATCCCGGGCACCCGTCGCGCCCCGCGCAGCGCCACCGCGGCCACGGCGCGGGAGGCGCCCGGCTCGAAGCGTTGCGACGTCCCGGACGGCACGTCCAGCCGGAACCCGTGCGCGGCCTCCCGGTCGAACTCCAGCGCCGGGTTCGCATCCGGCAGGTGCAGGTGGGAGCCGATCTGGACCGGCCGGTCCCCGGTGTTCAGGATGACCAGCTCCAGGCGTTCGTCGGGGCGCCGGTCCGCGTTGAGCTCGATCGTGCCCGGCGCCACCCGGATCGCACCGGGCCCGGTGGTGTTCGGTCCGCTCACGTCGGCCTCCTCAGGCGATCGGTTCGTGGATGGTGACGAGCTTGCGACCGTCCGGGAACGTCGCCTCGACCTGGATGTCGGGCAGCATCTGCGCCACGCCCTCCATCACGTCGGTGCGGCCGAGCACCTCACGGCCAGCCACCATCAGGTCGGCGACGGTGCGTCCCTCCCGGGCGCCCTCGATCACCCAGGTGGTCAGCAGCGCGGCCGCCTCCGGGTAGTTCAGGCGGATGCCGCGCTCCCTGCGGTCGCGGGCGACCATGCCGGCGACCGCGAGCAGGAGCTTCTCCTGCTCGGACGGGGTCAGGTGCATCATCACTCCTCACGTTGCGGTCGGGTGTGATGGGCATTCTGCCCGACGCGTGTTGACGGAGTGTTACAGGTCGCGGGCGCGCAACCGGAGCCTCACGCGCGCGGACGCGGGGTTCGTCGGACCGGACGACGTCGGTGTCCAGCGGCCACGGCACTCACCTCCCCGCGAGGAACAGGCGGCTCGCGGAGCCGGCCCGAGGGGTAGCCACGGCGGTGAGGGCGAGTGCGGTGCCGGCGATGCCGGAGAGCAGGCCAGGGCCGGCGTCGTCGCCCTGGCCCGGTACCGTCGTGCCGTGCGCGGCGAGGGCCTCGTGCGCCAGATCGACGGCGGCGCTGCGGTATCCCTGGGTGTCCAGACCGACTGCGGCCGAGGCGAGCAGGTCCCAGGTGCCAGCGGCGCCGTGGCCGAGGCTCAGGTCCGTGGTGGCCCGGGCGGTGCGCGTGCTTGCGCGGACCGCGGCGTGCACGTCGGCGACGAGGTTCGTCCGTGGGGTCGCCAGCTCGAGTCCCTGGTCGCGCAGGGCGAGCAGGCGCAGCCTGGTCAGCCCGATGCCCACCGGTCCGGTCCACGGGTCGCCGGTCGCGTGCGCGTCGTGACCGCTCGGTGCTGCCGGTGCACCGGTCGGCCCTGATCCGGGCGTGGACCAGGCGTCGGCCTCCGGCTCGAACCAGGCCGACTCCCAGCGCAGGCCCCCATCGATGAGTGGCACCAGGTCGGTCGCCAGCACCGGGTGGCGGGCGGCCGCCTCCGCCAGGGCGAGGATGACGCCGGAGGTCCCGTGGGCGAGCCCGGTCCGCGCCCGACCGTCGGCATCAGGCCAGCAGACCGTGTTCGCGCTCAGGTGCCGGGCGGCTGTGCGCAGCCGGCGGGTGGCCGCCGTCACGGCCGTGGCCGGTGCCTCGCAGACCAGCAGTCCGAGCAGGTGCCCGGCCGTGCCCGTGGCGAGGTCGTGCCGACGTGGATCCGTCCGCACCGACGCCGCGGCGCGGCGGGCCCGCTGCCGCAGCTCGGGTGAGTCCGCGGCGGCCCCCACCCGATGGACCGCGCAGGCGACCCCGGCCAGGCCGGTGAGCAGGCCGACTCCACCGCCCCGGGCCGCGCCGTCCAGGGTGCGGCTCGAGGCGTCGACGGCCAGGTCGAGAAGGTCGGACCGGTCGAGCGTTCGGCCGAGTTCGGCCAGGGCCCAGGCGATCCCGGCGTCGCCGTCCTCGACCGCGTGCGGCGAACGGCCGCGGCCGGTGCGGGCACGGGGCGAGCGGTCGCGCCAGGTCGGCCCGGTGCTGCCACGGACCACCCCAGCCTGTAGCTCGTCCGCGAGATCGCCCGCGTAGGCCAGCAGGTCCGGTTCGGCGAGTGCTGTCACAGCCATGGTGCATCCCAATCCTGGGTATCCCGGACCCGGTGGGGCCGGCGGGCGTCGATGCCCTCACGGGCGAGCGCGGTGCGGGTGCGTCGGATGAGTTCCGCGGTGGGCGGGAACGGGTCCTCGATGAGCGTCTGGGCCAGGACGTGGCAGCGGAGCTCGCCGAACGTGGGACCTGTGGCCGCCGACTGGCCCACGCCGATGCCGGGGGCGAGCCGCAGGGTCAGCGCGGGGACGGTCGGCCGGAGCAGCGGCGCGAGGGCGTCCACGAGTTCGTGGAGGAGGTCTGTACCGCGCATGAACGCGCCGACCGGGAGGGTCAGATGGGTGGCGTCCGGACGGGCGGTCGCCGTTCGGTCCGTCGGGACGTCCAGGGCCCACGGTTCGTCCCAGGTGCTCGTGTGGACGGTGACGGCACGCACCAGGTCGGGCAGGTTGTCCGCCGGGCAGTTCAGGTGGATCCGGAGCAGGTTCGTGCCCGAGCCCTGCAGCCTGGGCACCCAGCCGGACCCCCAGGTGCGCCAGCGGCCGCCGGCGGCCCGGGTGGCCTGCTCGCGTACCTCGACGCGGTCGGTGGCCGCCAGGGCGCCGTGGGCGTCGGCGCCCACGATGTTCGCAGCGACGGTGGTCCGGGGCCGGCCGCCCTCGACGTGCAGCCAGGCATTGCCCGCGGACGTCGCGCGCCAGCCACTGGACGTCTGCCACCGCTCGAAGCCCACGTGTGCGACGCGCAGCAGGCCCGCCAACGGCGGTTCCGCGGGATCGGCCGGCGGCACCGGGGTGGCCGGCGCGTACCAATCCCGGAGCAGCTGCCCGGTGAGCTCGGCGGCACTGCGCACACGGCCGAGGATCAGCGTGCGGCGGACCAGGGTGATGGCAGCCTCGACCTCGTCGGCAACAGTGGTCTGCGGCATCACGTCGGTGGTGTGCATCGCGTGCTCCCCTCGGGCCCCGGGTGGGACCGGTGCCTAGTGATGAGGCGTGGGGCGCGGTCCTGATACACGGCCCGGACGTCGACACCGCTGTGGCGAGCCCGGAGGATCCATCCCCGACGACGTGTATCAGGTCCTGGCCGTGCACCTCCTCGGCGATGAGGGTTGGGAGCCCGCTCAGACCCTGGTCGGCCACTCGACGCCGCACTAGGCTCGAACCGCGAGCGTCCCCCGGCCCGCGGAAGACCCTGCCCGTCGCACCGCCCGTCGAAACAACAGGAGAACAAGGACGTGAGTCAGAACACCCCAGGCGAGGCCAACGTTCCACTGGTATCGGAACCACCGATCGGTCTGCCGAACGCATCCTGGGAGCGCTACCGTGCCCGCGTCCTGGACCCCTCGACCGCGGTCCAGCGGGCCGAGGAGGTGGCCCTGCACCCGACCGTCTACTCGGTGGACTCGGTCCTGATCCGAGGCGCCGCCGTCGAGGGTGCCCTGAAGGCCCTTGGCAGCATCGCCAGGGAGCTGGGCCTCGGCCTCGTCGAGGACGACGAGGCGAGGGCCGAACGTGAATACCTCGGCCGGCCCGAGTTCGGGCCCGAGGTGCGCGGCCTGATCGAGGAGAACTGGGTGGAGAGCGCCCGGGTGGTCCGACTGGACCCCGCCGCCCCCGCGGAACCGGTGGACGCGTGGCGCCTGGTGCAGGCGTACCGGGCCGCTACCGGCCGCGCCGACGAGGTGGCCCTTGACCACCTCGTGTTCTCCGCCACGGACATCGGCGGCACGCCCTACACGATCCCGCACGTAGCCGGTGGCGCACCGCACGACGTCTCCTCCAGCGGCGGCGGTGTCCCCTACACGATCCCGCACAGCAACAACGGGCTCTCGACCTATGCGATGCCCGGTTCCGGCGGACGCCAGCCGGTGGCATGGCTCGGCCCCGAGCCCGCTCCGCGCAACGATCCGAAGGTGCACCGGCCCGTCGTGGCCGTGCTCGACACCGGGGTCGGCGAGCACCCCTGGCTCGGCTCGGACGTGGTCATCCGTGACCCCGAGGTCCTCGGTCTGCCCCTCGGTCTGCCAAGGCTCGTGCCGGACACCGAGGAGACCGGCACCGCGAACCCGCTCGTGGGCGGGCTTGAGGCGGACGCCGGTCACGGCACGTTCATCGCCGGTCTGATCCGGCAGCAGTCCGCGGATGCCCGGATCCTCTCGGTCCGGGTGTTCCGGGGTGACGGTGTGGTGGCCGAGTCCCAACTGGTGCGCTCGTTGCGCCGGCTGGTGCTGTGGCAGGTGGTCGCCATGGCCGCCGGCGACCCGGAGATGCCGCCCGTCGACGTGTTGTCCCTGTCCCTCGGGTATTACCACGAGCAGCCGGCGGACCTCGCTTTCGACCCGCTCCTGTGGCTGCCGCTGAAGGCGCTTGGTGCTCTCGGTGTGACGGTCGTGGCGGCCTCGGGCAACGACGCCACCACGCGCGAGATGTTCCCGGCCGCGTTCGCCGACTACCCGGGTGGCCCGGCGCGGACGGCACCGGAGGCGCTGCCGCTGCAGGCCGTCGGAGCCCTGAACCCGAACGGCAGCACGGTGGCCCTCTTCTCGAACGAGGGCCCCTGGGTGCTGCACCGTCGGGTCGGCGCCGGCCTGGTCAGCACCTTCCCGACCACGATCAACACCTCGCTGAACCCGGTGGCGTCGCTGGCCCACGAGGGCAGGACCCGGGCCAGCATCGACCCCGACGACTTCGCATCCGGGTTCGCCACCTGGAGCGGTACGTCCTTCGCCGCACCGGTGTTCGCCGGCGAGGTCGCGGCCACCCTGGCCGAGCTGTACGCGGGTGGCGCCGACTCGACCAAGGCGGCCGACGCCGTCGAACGGGGTCGTAAGGCCCTCGCGAACCTGCCCGGGGCGCGCGCGGCGGACGGCAGGGATTCGTGATGATCGAGGCCAGCCCGGGCGAGACCCTCGTGGTCCGAGCCAGCGCGGCGTTCGAGCGGTTCCGTGGCGGCGACCGGACGGCGTTCGACGACCTGGTCAGCATGCTCACGCCGTTGCTGTGGCACACCTCGCGCGGGCAGGGCCTTGACCGCACCGAGGCCGAGGACGTGCTGCAGACGGTCTGGTTGAGCCTGGTCCGCAGCGCGGCGTCGGTGCGAGATCCACGTACCGTCGTGAAGTGGCTGCTGGTGACCACAAAACGGGAGTCCTGGCGGGTCTCCCGGGTACGCGGGAACGAGCTGGCGCACACCTCGACGCCGCGGCCGGACGCCGAGACGGACGAGCTCGACCGGGTCGTGGCGCCCGCCGAGGACCTGCCCGAGCACGTCGCCGTCCGCAACGAACGCGACGTGCGGCTCTGGCACCACGTCCGGGAGCTCTCCGATCGATGCCGGGAGCTGCTGCGCGTGATCGCCTTCGCCGACCGGCCCGACTACGCCGCGATCGCCGAGGCGCTCGGCATGCCGGTCGGCAGTATCGGACCGACGCGCGGCCGGTGCCTGGCCCGGCTGCGCGCGAAGCTCTCGACCGACCCGGGGTGGGCGTCATGACCGACAAGGAACGCTGGACGGCCGCGGAGGTGGCCTCGGCCGCCGAGCCCCTCGACGACCGGGACGCGGCGATGCTCGCCGGCCTGCGCCGGTTCTACGAGGAGCAGGACCCGGTCCCGGACGGACTCGTGGACCGGCTCAAGTTCGCCGTCGCCCTCTCGGAACTGATGACCGAGGTCGCCGAACTGACCCGGGTGCCCACCGTGGGAGCCGGGGTCCGCTCGGAGATGGCGGTGACCCGCACGCACACGCTGACGTTCTCGGCCGAGTCCCTGACGGCGATGGTCACCGTGGGGCACAGCGGCACCAGCGCCCGGCTCGACGGGTGGATCGCGCCGCCGCGCGAGCTGGCGGTGCGCCTGCGGATGGACGGTCGCGAGCTCAGCACCCGGAGTGAACCGACCGGCCGATTCGTCTTCGACAACGTCCCCGAGGGCTTCGTGCAGCTCGTATTCGAGATCGGCACCACTACGGTGGTGACACCGCTCTTCGAACTGTAGGAGCCGAACCCCCGGAGGCCCGCAGGTGCTCGACCTGGACCTGGCTGAGCAACGACTCGCGGAGGGGCTCGGGCGAAACGCCGAGGGCCACTCCGCGGCGGCCGCACGGTTGCTCCGGGAGCTGGTCCGCACGGTCGAGACCGCCGCGGACGGGCGACCGCGTGCCGAGCTCGTGCTGGCTCGCGCCTACGTCGGCCTGGCCACCTCCACGTTCGACACCGATGCCGACCTGTCCGCGGCCCAGCAGCACCTGCGGCTGGCCGCCGAGCATGCCGAGGCGGCCGGTGCGGACGCGGTGCGGGCCGCGATCCGCGGCCAGCAGGCGCTGCTGCTGATGCGTTCCGGGCGGCTGGCCGACGCCGCGGACGCCTTCGGGCACGCGATGGAGCTCATCGACGTCGCGCTGCCCCGGGACCAGGTGCGGATCCTGGTCAACAGGGGCACGCTCGCCCTCGAGTTCGGCCGGCTGGACCAGGCCCGCGTGGACCTGCGCGCCGGCGTCGAGATCGCCGCCGCCGAGGGCGACGTGCTCGTCGAGTCGATGGCGCGCCACAACCTCGGCTACACCGACTTCCTGGCCGGCAACCTGCCGCGGGCGCTGGCGGAGATGTCCGCGGCCGCGGACATCGCACCGGGCGGGCGCAACCCGGTGTTCTACCTGGACCGCGCCCGGGTGCTCCGGGAGGCCGGCTTGGTCCGGGACGCGGACGTCGCTCTCGCTTCCGCGGCCGAGGAGTTCCGGGCGGACCGGCGCGGCCAGGAATTGGCCGAGGTCGAACTGCTGCGCGCCGAATGTGCGCTCGTCGAAGGTGCCCCCGACCGTGGGCGCACCCTCGCGATGGGGGCCGCCCGGCGGTTCCGCCGCCGGGGCAACGTCATGTGGCAGCGGCGCAGCGAGTTCGTGGCCCTGCGCTGCGAGCGCGGGCTCGTCGCCGAGTCGCCGGCTCGGCTGTCCCGGTTGGCGGCCCGGATCGCGGAGTTCGTCGACACGGTCGCGGGGGAGGGCCGTCGGGACCTCGCCGATGCCGGGGGCCTGCTGCTGGCCGGCACCCGGCTCGCCGCCGGCGAGGACCCGGTCCGTGGTGGGGCAGCGGGGACCGGGGGCGTCGAGGGGTCGCCGTCGCTCGACGCCGTGCTCCGGCTGCGCCCGGATGACACGTTCCGGACGCGCATCGAACGGCGTGAGGTGCGCGCCCAGCTCGCCCTCGCCCGTCAGGATCCCGCGCGGGCGCGGCGCGAGGTGCGGATCGGTCTGGCCGAGCTGACCGACCACCGGGCAACGTTCGACTCACTCGACCTGCGCACCGCGGCCGCCGTGCACGGGTCCCGTCTGGCCGGCCTCGGGACCGCTCTGGCCCTGGCCGACGGCGGCGCGGCACGACTGTTCGACAGTCTCGAACGGGCACGATCGGTCCTGGTCCGCGTGCCCGGCGTGAGCGGGCCGGCGGACCCGGCGGGCGCCGAGCTCCTCGGAGCGCTGCGGCGCGCGGAGGAGGAGTCCCGGGACCTCATCGGTGAACCCGAGCACGCCACTCAGCGGGCCCGGCTGCGCGAGCGGGTCGCTGACCTGCAGCGTCAGATCCGGTCCCGAGCCTGGGAGCGTGATGGCGCGGCACCGGTGGACACCAAGGTCGTCACCCTCGGCCGGGTCCGCGACGTGCTGCGGACCGACCCCGGGGCCACGCTCGTGAACTTCGGCGCGTACGGCGGCCGGTGGTACGCCGTTGAGGTGACCGCGGGCCGTTCCCGGGTCCGCGAGCTCGGGTCCACCACGCAGGTGGCCGAGCTGATGCGGCGGGTGCGCGCCGACCTCGACGCGTTGGCGCTGCCGTTGCTGCCAGAGCCGATCGCGAGCACTGTCCGGACCGCGCTCGCGGACGAGCTGGTTCAGCTGGACGAGATCCTGCTCGCCGGCTCCGGGGCGGGCGGCCCCCTCGTGCTCGCCACCGGTGGGAATCTCGCAGCGGTGCCGTGGACGCTCCTGCCGTCCCGGCGCGGACTGCCGACCGTCGTCGCCCCGAGCGCGACGATGTGGTGGCGCGCCTGGCGGGCCGGGGTGCGCCCGGAACGGCCCACGGTGCTGGCCGTCGCCGGACCTGGCCTGGACCGGGCCGAGGACGAGGTCTCCCGGGTCGGCGCGGCCTGGCCCGGTGCCGAGGTCCTCGGTGGTGTCGACGCCACCGCCGGCCGGGTCCGCACGGCCCTGGCCGAGCACGACGTGGTCCACGTGGCCGCCCACGGGGTGCACCAGCCCCAGAGTCCGCTGTTCTCCTCGCTGCGCCTGGCGGACGGCCCGTTGTTCGCGCACGAGCTGGAGGACCAGAACCTGCGCGGCGGCTGCGTGCTCATCTCGGCCTGCGAGGCGGGCCTGGTCAGCGTGCGTCCCGGGGACCAGCCGCTCGGGCTGGCAAGCGTGCTGCTGCAGCTGGGCACCCGCGCCGTTGTCGCGGGCGTGGCGAACGTGAACGACCGTGCTGCCGCGGATGTGATGGCGGGCGTGCACACGCGTCTTGCGGCCGGCGCGGACTCCGCGACCGCGCTGGCCGCGGCCCTGGCCGAGCACGACGGCCCGCCCGCGCCCTTCGTCTGCTACGGCAGCGCCTGGTAGTGGACCGGCCGCCGCGTCACCACGGCACCACGCCGAAGCGGTCCGTGAACGTGCCGGTGACACCTGGGCCCACCTGAGCGGCGGCGACGATGGCGTCGGTGCCCTCCATGACGGTCTGGGTGCCCTGGGGGCTCATGTCGGTCTCCGTGTACCCGGGGTCCACCAGGTTGAACTGCACCTGTTCGATGGCGCGCGCGTACTGGGTGGTCATCATGTTCAGCGCGGCCTTGGACGAGGTGTAGACGAGTTCCTGGGTCGTGTGCTCCATGCGCTGGGGGTCGGACGTGACGGTGATCGACCCGAGGCTGCTGGAGACCATGACCACGCGGGGACGCCGGGCGGCGCGCAGCAAGGGCAGGAAGGCCTGGGTCACCCGAACCGGCCCGAGCACGTTCACGCCGTAGGGGGCGATGAAGTCGGCGGCGATGGTCCGCGCCGGGTCACCGGTCGCACCGAGGACACCCGCGTTGTTGATCAGGACATCGAGGTGGTCGTGGTGCGCACGCACCCGCTCGACGGCGGCCAGCACCGAGTCCTGAGACGTCACGTCGAGCGTGAGGGCGCTCACGTCCAGGCCGGCGGCGGCCAGGTCCGCCGCCGCGGCCTCGCCCCGGCCGGCATCGCGGGCGCCGAGCAGGACCCGCCAGCCGAGCTCCCCGAGACGGCGTGCGGTGGTGAGCCCGATCCCTCGGTTGGCACCGGTGATCAGCACGGTGGTCGGCTCGTGGGCGAAGTCGCCCGCACCCGTTCCATGATCGACGGCGGAGGTCGGGTCGATCGCTCGGCCTGCGGTGTTCGGTTCGGTGGTTGTCATGGGTCAACCGTGGCTCCGGGTGCCCGGCCCTTCCAGGTAGCGCGGACCCTGGTACCGCCGATACCAGGATCCACGGCCGCCGACCCTCGCGGAGGCGGCCACCCGGGGTCATGCTGGGGGCGTGAATCGCAACGAGCTGGCCGCCCTGCTGCGTCGAGCCCGGCAGCGGGTGCGCCCTGAGGACGTCGGCCTGCCGGCCGGATCCCGGCGCCGGGTGCCGGGCCTGCGCCGGGAGGAGGTCGCCCAGCTCGCCGGCCTGAGCGTGGAGTACGTCGTCCGGTTGGAGCAGGGCCGGGGGCCGCACCCCTCCACGCAGGTGCTGCAGGCGCTCTCCCGCGCACTGCGGCTACCCGATCCCGAGCGGGACCAGCTGTACGTACTTGCGGACGCGGCGCCGCCGCGGCCGGGACAGATCCAGATGACCGTGCGTCCAGGCATGCTCCGGCTGCTCGACCGGCTCACGGACCTACCCGGCCTGGTGCTCTCCGCCAAGAGCGACGTGCTGGCCTGGAACCCGATGGCCACGGCGCTGCTCGGAGACCTGTCCCGATGGCCGGACCGGGAGCGCAACATCATCTGGCAGCGGTTCCTGGGCACCGAAGCCGGCCGGGTCGCGATGACCCCGGAGGAACTGGAAGCCGTGAAGCTCACGTCCGTGGCGACACTGCGCACGGCGATGGCTCGCTTTCCCGAGGACCTACCGCTGCAGCGACTCATCAAGGACCTGCGCCGCGGCAGCGTCGAGTTCGAACGGTTGTGGGGTGAGGGTCACACGTGCGACTGGCAGTCGCTGACGACCACGGTGGACCACCCCGACCTCGGCCGGATCGTGCTCGACTGCGACACCGTGTCCATGCCCTGCGCGGAACAGACCCTGCTGGTCTACTCGGCGACCCCGGGCACGCCCGCAGCCCAGGCGCTCGCGCTGCTCCGGGTGACCGGATCGCAGGACCTGGCACCGACCGGTGCGACGTACTGATTCCACCGATCGGCTCAGCGTTGAGCGGAGCCAGAGTTGAGTGGAATAGACTCAACCTTGCGCGGCGTTGTCACTATCAGACACAGCACTGATACCCGGAGGTTCTCTTGGACACCAAACTCACCACGAAGTCGCAGGAGGCGGTCGCCGCCGCCCTGCAGGCCGCGACCGCTGCCGGCAACCCGCAACTGGAGCCCGCGCACCTGCTCCAGGCACTGATCGAGCAGGAGGGCGGCGTCGCCGCGGCGCTGCTCGACGCCGTCGGTGCGGACCGGGCCGCCGTCTTGGATCGGGTGCGCGCGATCGTCGTGGCCCTACCGGCGGCCTCCGGCTCGTCGGTGAACCAGCCGCAGATGTCACGGTCCCTCGCGACCGCCGTCAAGGCGGCCGGCGACGAGGCGACCGCGCTCGGGGATGCATATGTGTCCACCGAGCACCTGTTGCTCGGCCTCGCGAAGGACACCGGCGCCGTCGGGGACCTACTCCGCTCCGCGGGGGCCGACCGGGACCGGCTGCTCGACGCACTGCCCCGGGTGCGCGGCAGTGCGAAGGTCACCTCGGCCGACCCGGAGGGCACGTACCAGGCCCTGGAGAAGTACGGTCAGGACCTCACCCAGGCCGCCCGCGAGGGCAAGATCGACCCGATCATCGGCCGGGACGCGGAGATCCGCCGGGTGGTCCAGGTACTGTCCAGGCGCACCAAGAACAACCCGGTCCTGATCGGCGAGCCCGGCGTCGGCAAGACGGCGGTCGTCGAGGGACTGGCCCAGCGGATCGTGGACGGTGACGTGCCGGACTCGCTGCGGGACAAGCGGCTGATCGCACTCGACCTGGCCGCGATGGTCGCGGGCGCGAAGTACCGGGGCGAGTTCGAGGAGCGGCTCAAGGCCGTCCTCGACGAGATCAAGGCCTCCGACGGCGAAGTGGTCACCTTCATCGACGAGCTGCACACCGTGGTCGGTGCGGGCGCGTCCGAGGGGTCCATGGACGCCGGCAACATGCTCAAGCCGATGCTCGCCCGCGGTGAGCTGCGGATGGTCGGTGCCACCACGCTCGACGAGTTCCGTGAGCACATCGAGTCTGACCCGGCGCTGGAGCGCCGGTTCCAGCAGGTGTTCGTGGGCGAGCCGTCCGTGGCGGACACCGTCGCGATCCTGCGCGGCATCGCGCCCAAGTACGAGGCGCACCACCAGGTGACGATCTCCGACGGCGCACTCGTGGCGGCCGCGCAGCTGTCCGACCGGTACATCCCCGGCCGACAGTTGCCGGACAAGGCGATCGACCTGATCGACGAGTCCGCCTCCCGGCTGCGCATGGAGCTCGACTCCTCGCCGATCGAGATCGACGAGCTCCGCCGCGCCGTCGACCGCCTGAAGATGGAGGAGTCCTACCTCTCCGAGTCCGACGACGAGGCGTCCCAGGCGCGCCTGGAGAAGCTACGTGCGGACCTCGCCGACCGCTCCGAGGAGCTCGCGGCGCTGAATGCCCGGTGGGAGGCCGAGAAGGAGGGCCACAACCGCGTCGGCGACCTGAAGTCGCGCCTGGACGCCCTGCGAACCGAGGCCGAACGGGCCCAGCGGGAGGGCGACCTGGAGAACGCGTCCCGGCTGCTCTACGGGGAGATCCCCGCGGTCCAGCGGGACATCGCCGCGGCCGAGGCGGCCGAGGCGAACGCCTCTCCCAGTGCCGTCGAGCCGATGATCGCGGACCGCGTCGGCCCGGAGGAGATCGCCGAGGTGGTCGCCTCCTGGACCGGTATCCCGACCGGGCGGCTCCTCGAGGGCGAGACCCAGAAACTCCTGCACATGGAGGACGTCGTGGGGCAGCGACTGATCGGGCAGCGGGACGCCGTCCGCGCAGTCTCGGACGCCGTGCGCCGCTCCCGGGCCGGCATCTCGGACCCGGACCGGCCAACCGGTTCGTTCCTGTTCCTCGGGCCCACCGGGGTCGGCAAGACCGAGCTGGCGAAGTCCCTGGCGGACTTCCTCTTCGACGACGAGCGCGCGATCGTGCGCGTGGACATGAGCGAGTACTCCGAGAAGCACTCCGTGGCCCGGCTCGTCGGCGCCCCGCCCGGGTACGTCGGGTACGAGGAGGGTGGCCAGCTCACCGAGGCGGTGCGCCGGCGGCCGTACTCGGTGGTGCTCCTGGACGAGGTGGAGAAGGCGCACCCGGAGGTGTTCGACATCCTCCTGCAGGTGCTCGACGACGGCCGGCTGACCGACGGTCAGGGCCGCACCGTGGACTTCCGCAACGTGATCCTGGTGCTGACCTCGAACCTCGGATCGCAGTTCCTGGTGGACCCGGGTCTGTCCGAGGAGGCCAAGCGTGAGGCGGTCATGGCCGCCGTCCGGGCCTCGTTCAAGCCCGAGTTCCTGAACCGGCTCGACGAGGTGGTCATCTTCGATGCGCTCACCGTCGCCGAGCTCGGCGAGATCGTCGACCTGCAGGTCGCCAGGCTCGCGGATCGGCTCGCCGAGCGCAGGCTCGACCTCGAAGTGAGCCCGGCCGCACGGGAGTGGCTGGCCCTGGACGGGTACGACCCGGCCTACGGGGCGCGCCCGTTGCGCCGGCTCATCCAGCGGCAGATCGGCGACCCGCTCGCCCGGATGCTGCTCGCCGGGGAGGTCGCCGACGGTGACCGTGTCCTCGTGGACGTCTCGGACGATCCCGAGGCACCGGGCCTGGTGCTGAACGCGGGCTGAGCGGATCGACGCCCCGCAACACGCGAACGCCGGTGGTCGGCAGTGCCGACCACCGGCGTTCGGCGGTTCACAGGAGCGGGGAGTGCTCAGCCGATCGCGGCGTCCCCGGCGATGAAGCTGCCGGTGAACTCGAGCCCATCCGTGGCCGAGACCAGGCAGGTCAGCTTGCGGTCCCCGGCGTCCCAGGTCTCCTGGGACGGGTAGAACGTGTGATAGCCGACGTGCTCGGTGTCGAACTCTTCGGGGATGATCTCGCGGAGGGAGTCGAAGCAGAACTCGTCAGCGCGGTCCGGGAACTCGTCGGAGAACTCGGTGTCGTCGACGACCTGCTCGGCGACGACCTCGAAACCGTGCACATCCGCGCACGGGACCTGGTTCAGGAGCCGGTTGTCGTTGTAGTCCAGCGTCGTCAGGCAGTTGCCGGGGACCAGATCGACGTCGGCGATCTCGGTCGGTTCGGAGACGTCGTTCGGGTTCGCCTCGGTGCCGCCGTTGTTGAGCCCTCGCACCACGAAGAACCCGATCACCAGCAGGACCACGACGCCGATCGCGATGCCGACGATGGCACCGGTGTTGCGAGCGGGCGGGGTCGGCCCGCCGTAGTAGTTGCCGGACCCGCCGGGCTGGCTGTAGTTGCCGAAACTCGGCTGCGAGCCCTGCCCGTACCCGGGCTGGGGCTGCTGTCCGTATCCGGGCTGGGACGCCTGTCCGTACCCGGGCTGGGATGCCTGTCCGTAGCCGCCGGCCTGGGGCTGTTGTCCGTAGGCACCGGGCGTGGGCTGCTGCCCGTAGCCGCCCGGTTGGGGCTGCTGCCCGTAGCCCCCCTGCTGCGGTTGCTGTCCGTAGCCGGGTTGTTGCCCGTACCCGGGCTGCTGACCCTGCTGCTGGTAGGGATCCCACGAGGTGCTCATGATGCGAATTTTAGGGTGTCCAGGCCGGTCCGTCATACGCGTTCCATGGGGACTTCCGCCCATTCGAGAGCCGGTCGGCGAAGGCTCCGTGTCAGCCGTTGACCAGATCACCCTCGACGGGTCCCGTCGCGCCCCGCACGAGGCACACCACCGTCGTGTTGCCCTGCTCCCAGCCCTCCGCGCTCGGGGCCAGGTGCCAGGGCATCACGTCCAGGTCGCCGGCGTCGATCTCGGCCGCGTCAGCCTCGCACAGCTCGGTCGCCTGGGCCGCGACCGCCTCGGCACCCGGGAAGTCTCCGGTGAGCTCGTGGGTGGAGATCACCTGCGCGATGTGACTCTCCGCGCAGGGCACGAGGCGCACCTCGCCTACGGACTGCGCCGGCGGAAGGGTGTAGATGCAGTTGCCGACCGCCAGGTTCGCGGCGGCCACGCTACGCGCCGAGTCCACATCGCCGGCGACGGGACGCTCGGTGGCCCGGGCGATCGTCCCGTTCAGGGTGAGCGTGACCGCGACCAGGATCCACGCGACCGTGAACGCGCCCCCGAGGACGATCCCGGCCCAGGCCAGGTTCATGCTGCGGCGGCGGGTCCGTCGGACCCGGGGCCGCGCGAGCAGTCCGAGCACCAGACCCACGGGTCCGAGCGGGGAGGTGGCGACGGCGGCAACTGCCATCGGTTCGAGCTTCTGCTTCTCGAAGACCGGGAACGTGAACTGTCCGTAGCCACCGGTCCCGGTCGGCTGCTGCTGGCCGGGTGCTGCCGGGCCCGGGCGGCTGCCGTAGGGACTCTGCCCACGAGGCTGCGCCGGTGCCTGCGGACCTGCCTGCGGGATGGCCGGGATCACGCTGTCGACGCCCGGCCCTGCGGGAACGCCGCCAGGTTGAGGGATGTAGTAGCCACCGCTCTGCTGGGGCGTGCCGCCCTGTTGCTGTGGCGCGTAGCCGCCCTGTTGGGGTGTGCCGCCCTGCTGCTGTGGCGCGTAGCCGCCCTGCTGGGGCGGGCCGCTCGGCTGCGGTGCATACCCACCTTGCGCCGCGTAACCCCCCTGCGATCCGTAGCCGCCCTGCTGTGGCGCGGAACCACCCGGCGGCGCCGCAGAAGGCCCGCCCGGGTTACCCCAACCCGAACCCGGGTCCGCCCACCCGCTCGGCTGCGCCGTCGGGCCTTGCGGGTTCGGCTGCACCGCCGGGCCCTGCGGGTCTGGTTGGACGGTCGGACCCTGTGGGTTCGGTTGCACCGCCGGGTCGGAGGCGGCCGGCTGGGTGCCGTCGGGCCACGGCGGGGTCTGCGTCATGGACCGACTTTAACCGTCCGGCACGGTGGTCTTCCCACCCCCTGTGGGTGCCACTAGCGTCGGGTGTGCCTGGGGGCAGGCCGATCGTCGGCAGTGAGCCGACCGTACAGAGGGGTGCCATGACGGCTGCGACGAACGAGACCCTGTTCCGCAACGTCCGCGTCTTCGACGGGACGTCCGCGCAGGTGTCGGATCCCTCCGACGTCCTCGTCCGCGACGGCGTGATCGAGGTGGTCTCGAGATCACCGGTGGCCGCAGCGGCCGATGGCGCTCCTCGCGTCGAGCTCGATGGCGGCGGCCGGGTGCTCATGCCGGGCCTCATCGACGCCCACTGGCACTCGATGTTCGCGACCCTGCCGCTGCAGGCGCTCATGACCGCGGACGTCGGCTACGTGAACATCCTGGCCGCGCGCGAGGCCGAGGCGACGCTCCAGCGCGGGTTCACGACGGTCCGGGAGGCCGGCGGGCCGGTCTTCGGGCTGAAGCGGGCGGTCGATGCGGGTCTTGTGCCCGGGCCCCGGATCTACCCCGCCGGGGCGATGATCTCCCAGACCTCGGGCCACGGTGACTTCCGGTTCCCGTTCGAGCTCCCGCGCGGGGTCTGCGGGCACCTGGCCCACATCGAGCGGATCGGTGCGTGCGTGATCGCCGACGGCGTGCCTGAGGTGTTGCGTGGCGTCCGCGAACAGCTGCGGCTCGGGGCCACGCAGATCAAGGTCATGGCCGGGGGCGGGGTCTCCTCGTCCTACGACCCGATCGACGTCACCCAGTACACCGAGGCCGAGCTGCGGTCCGCCGTCGACGCCGCCTCTGACTGGGGCACGTACGTGATGGTGCACGCCTACACCCCGGCGGCGGTCCAGCGCGCGCTGCGGGCCGGCGTCCGCTCGATCGAGCACGGCCATCTCCTCGACTCCGAGACCGTCGCGATGATCGCCGAGCACGACGCGTGGTGGTGTCCGCAACCCTTCCTCGACGACGAGGACAAGGTGACCGTCCCACCGACGAGCGAGTGGAAGCTCGAGCGGATCCTCGAGGGGACCGAACGTGCCTACGGCCTGGCCAGGCAGCACGGCATCAACCTCGCCTGGGGCAGTGACACCCTCTTCGACGCCCGGCTGGCGACCCGCCAGGGCGCGCAGCTCACGAAACTGACCCGCTGGTTCGGCGCTGCGGAGGTGCTCACTCTGGCGACGTCGGCGAACGCGCAACTGTGCGCGCTGAGCGGGGAGCGCAACCCCTATCCCGGCGTGTTGGGCGAGGTCCGCTCCGGCGCGATCGCCGACCTCCTGCTCGTGGACGGCGACCCCGTCGCCGACATCGACCTGCTCGCCGACCCGGTGGCCAACCTGGTGGCGATCATGAAGGGCGGCGTCCTGCACAAGAACACGCTCACCTGACGCGGCACGAGGTTGGCGCGGGGTCGCGGTGGATCCTCCCGGCCTCGCGCGCGCCTACCGTAGGCGGCATGGTGCGCGCAGGGATCGTCGTCGAATCGTCTCCAGTGCTCGACCTGGGCGAGGTCACGGCGCTCTACCGGGCGGTGGGTTGGACGGCGTACGCCGATGATGTCGCGACGCTCGAGGCAGCGCTGGCCGGTTCCTCCCGCGTGGTGGCGGCGCGGCGCGATGGCCGCCTCGTGGGACTGGCGCGAGTGATCTCCGACGGCGCCACGATCTGTTACCTGCAGGACGTGCTGGTCCACCCCGACGCGCAGCGGGCGGGGGTGGGCCGAGCACTCGTCCTCAGCGCGTTGGAGCCCTACGCGGCCGTTCGCCAGAAGGTTCTGCTCACCGATGACGAGCCGGGCCAGCGGGCCTTCTACGAGTCGCTGGGATACCGCGAGACGCGGGACCACGACGCCGGCTCATTACGGGCGTTCGTTCGGTTCGACTCCTGATCGTGATGGGTCAGGCCGGCGGTGCATCCACCTCGAGCACCACGGGCACGTGGTCGGAGGCGCCCTTGCCCTTGCGCTCGTTGCGGTCCACGGCGACGCCGCGCACCCGTTCCGCGAACGCCGTCGAGGTGAGCGCGAAGTCGATCCGCATACCCTCGTTCCGGGGGAACCGGAGCCGCTGGTAGTCCCAGTAGGTGTAGACCTGCGGCAGGTGCGCGCGGGTGACCTCGGCGAACCCGGCCGCCTCGATGGCGGCGAACGCGGCGCGCTCGGGTGGGGAGACATGGGTTGCGCCCTGGAACACGGCCATGTCCCAGACGTCCTCGTCGTGGGGCGCGATGTTCCAGTCCCCGAGGAGGGCGATGGGCGCCGTCGGGTCGGCGGCCAGCCACCCGGTGCCCGCCTCACGCAGCGCGGCCAGCCAGGCCAGCTTGTACTCGTAGTGGGGATCGCCGAGCGTGCGCCCGTTCGGGATGTACAGGCTCCAGATCCGCAGCCCGGCGCAGGTGGCGCCGATCGCTCGGGCCTCGACGGCGGTCGGGTCCGCCCAGCCGGGCTGGCCGGGGAAGGAGCGCTGCACGTCGGTCAGGCCGACCCGGGACGCGATCGCGACCCCGTTCCACTGGTTCAGCCCGTGGTGGGCGACCTCGTAGCCGAGGGCTTCGAAGGGCAGGTACGGGAACCGGTCGTCGGCGCACTTGGTCTCCTGCATGGCCAGCACGTCGGTGCCGGTGCGCTCGAGCCAGTCGGTGACCCGATCCACACGGGCCCGGATCGAGTTCACATTCCACGTCGCCACTCGCACGGCACCACCGTATCCGTCGCCGGGCGGCACGCCGATACACTCACGCCCGTGACCACCGAGACCACACCCCTGCAGCGACTGGCCGAACTCATCAACGAACTGGCCGTCGTGCACGGCCGGGTCACCCTGAGCAGCGGCCGTGAGGCCGATTACTACGTCGACATGCGCCGGGCCACCCTGCATCACGAGGCGGCGCCTCTCATCGGGCACCTGCTTCTGGACGCGCTCGAGGAGGCCGGCTTCGGACCCGGCGAGATCGACGCCGTCGGCGGCCTGACACTCGGTGCGGACCCGGTGGTGTGCGCGGTCCAGCACGCCGCGGCGAGCCGCGGCCTGGACCTGGACGCGTTCCTGGTGCGCAAGGAGGCCAAGGGGCACGGCATGAAGCGGCAGGTCGAGGGGCCCGACGTCGCCGGGCGCCACGTCGTGGTCCTGGAGGACACCTCGACCACTGGCGGGAGCGCCCTCGCCGCGGTGGCCGCGGCCCGCGAGGCCGGTGCCGAGGTCGTGGCCGTGGCGTCGATCGTGGACCGGGACACCGGGGCCCGTGAGGCGGTTCAGGGGGCAGAACTGCCCTATCTCTGGGTGCTCTCCGCAGCCGATCTCGGCCTCGAGCCCCAGTAGTATCGACCCCACGGGGGCCGCACAGGTACCTCGCCGCGGACGGGGTCGGACCCCCTCCGGCATCGACGAGTACAGGAGGTGAGCGCCATGGATGCAGGCTTGATCGTCATCCTCATCGTGGTCGTCCTGGTTCTGATCGTGGTCCTCTGGGCCGTGGGCACCTACAACGGCTTCGTGAAGCTGCGGAACCTGGTGCAGGAGGCCTGGCGTCAGATCGACGTCGAGCTGCACCGGCGCTATGACCTGATCCCGAACCTGATCGAGACCGTCAAGGGCTATGCCGCGCATGAGCGCAGCGTCTTCGACGAGGTCACCCGCGCCCGCGCCGCGGCCGCGACGCCGGGCGCCACGCCGGCTCAGCAGGCCATCCAGGAGGACCAGCTATCGAACGCGATCGGCCGGTTGTTCGCCGTCGCCGAGGCCTACCCGCAGTTGCGCGCAGCCGAGAACTTCACCCAGCTCCAGAACGAGTTGACGAACACCGAGGACCGGATCGCCGCCGGCCGCCGGTTCTACAACGCGAACGTGCGGGACCTGAACACCAAGGTGGAGACATTCCCGCCGAACATCATCGCGAACATGTTCAAGTTCTCCCGCGCCGAGTACTTCGAGGTCACCGACCCCGCCGTGCGGACCGCGCCGCGGGTGTCCTTCCAGGACAACCAGGGCAATGTGGGCAACTACAACCAGAACGCCCCGGCCGCGCAGCCGCGACCCACGGACTCGCCGGTGCAGCCGGGCACCCAGCAGGGCGGCCCGGGCGGCTACCAGCCGAACAGCTACCAGCCGGGCCAGCCGTTCCAGCAGGGCCCGGGTCAGGGCGGTCAGTACCCCGGTCAAGGTGCCCCGCCCCCACAGCAGTGATCCGATCGCAGTCCGAACGCCCCAGCACCGCGAGGTGCCGGGGCGTTCGCTGTCTCAGGAACCGCGCGGCACCCCTCCGCCCGAACCAGTACCTCCCGCCGTCGCGCAGTACCTCCCGCCCGATGCAGAGCCGGAGAACGTTCTCCAGGCGTAGGTGACTTCGTCACCGGCGAGTAGGGAGGCGCCCGGGCGCCGCGCTACAGCAGGCCGATCAGGTCGGCGATGCCGTCGTGCACCTCGCTCGGCTGGAACGGGTAGCCCTCCACATCGGCGCGCTTCGTGGACCCGGTGAGCACCAGGTACGTGCGCAGGCCCGCCTCCATGCCTGCCACGATGTCGGTGTCCATCCGGTCCCCGATCATCGCGGTGTGCTCGGAGTGGGCCTCGATCCGGTTCATCGCGGTCCGGATCATCACCGGGTTCGGCTTGCCCACGAAGTAGGGCTTGCGGCCGGTGGCGGCCGTGATCATCGCGGCGACCGACCCCGTGGCCGGCAGCGGGCCCTCTGCGGAAGGCCCGGTCACGTCCGGGTTCGTGGCGATGAACCTGGCCCCGGCGGCGACCAGGCGGATCGCCCGCGTGATTGCCGAGAACGAGTAGGTGCGGGTCTCGCCGAGCACCACGTAGTCCGGGTCGGTGTCGGTCAGGGTGTAGCCGCGCTCGTACAGCGCCGTGGTCAGGCCCGCCTCACCGATCACGTACGCGCTGCCGCCCGGGATCTGATCGGCCAGGAACGTCGCCGTCGCCAGTGCCGAGGTCCAGATCGAGGCTTCCTCCACCTCGATCCCCGAGACGCGTAGCCGGGCCGCGAGGTCGCGCGGGGTGAAGATCGAGTTGTTCGTGAGGATCTGGAACGGGACCTGCTTCTGCCGCAGCGTTGCGATGAACTCCGCAGCGCCCGGCAGGGCCGACTCCTCGTGCACGAGCACGCCGTCCATGTCGGTCAGCCACGTGGTGATCTGTTCGGTCATCTCGGTCTCCTAGCGCGCGGACGGGACGCCTCAAGCCTATGGCGCCCCCTGCCCTCCAAGCGCGCGCACCCCGCGCCCCTCGCTCAAGCAGCCCGCGGCCGAGCCCTACGCGATCTTGCAACGTCTCATCCGGGAGTTGAATCGTTACAGACCTGCGTTGGGCCCGGCTGAGGCGGGGGGCCGTAGGCGGGTCCCCGCCCGGAGCGGGTCGAGTCGCGGACGGGGGATACTGCCTCACGTGGAGGACAACGAGGCGGTCGGGGTCGGGCCGTGGCCCGACGGGCCGGACCACTGGCCCGACGACCCGCGGCTGGACCCGGAGCTGTTGGCCGCGGGCGACGCCCGTAACGTGGTGGACGGCTACCGGTACTGGCGGCTGGAGGCGATCGTCGCGGACCTGGACACCCGCCGGCACCCGTTCCACGTGGCGATCGAGAACTGGGGCCGCGACTTCAACATCGGGTCCGTGGTCCGCACCGCGAACGCGTTCGCCGCCGCGCAGGTGCACATCATCGGGCGACGGCGGTGGAACCGTCGCGGGGCGATGGTCACCGACCGCTACCAGCACCTACGCCACCACGAGGACATCGAGACGTTCGCCGCGTGGGCGGCCGCCGAGGGGCTCCCGATCGTCGGGGTGGACAACATCGAGGGGTCCGTCCCGATCGAAGGGCGCGCCCTGCCGAGCGCGTGCGTCCTGCTGTTCGGCGAGGAGTCGCAGGGGCTGACGGCGGCCGCGCAGGACGCCAGCGAGGTCGTCGTGCACATCACCCAGTACGGCTCCACCCGGTCCATCAACGCCGGCGCCGCGGCGGCGATCGCGATGCACCAGTGGATCGTCCAGCACGCGCACTGACGCCCACTCGACCACGCGCCCGGGCGGGCGTCCACGGACAGGGCGCGACCGCCGTCGGGCATTGGATCCGTGGGAGACTTCAGCGACAGCAGAAATCAAGACACAGGAGAGACCATGGGCATCGCCACCCCCGAGGTATACGCCGAGATGATCGATCGGGCGAAGGCCGGCAAGTTCGCCTACCCCGCCGTGAACGTCACCTCCTCCCAGACCCTCACCGCCGCGCTGCAGGGCTTCGCCGAGGCCGAGAGTGACGGCATCATCCAGGTGTCCGTCGGCGGTGCCGAGTACGCCTCCGGCTCCACCATCAAGGACCGCATCGCCGGCTCGCTCGCATTGACCGCCTACGCCGCCGAGGTCGCGAAGAACTACCCGGTGACCGTCGCCCTGCACACCGACCACTGTGCCGAGGGCAACCTGGACAGCTGGGTCCGCCCGCTCCTGGCCATCGAGGCCGAGCAGGTCAAGTCCGGCAAGCTGCCCTCCTTCCAGTCGCACATGTGGGACGGCTCCGCCGTGCCGCTGGACGAGAACCTCGTCATCGCCGAGGAGCTGCTCGAACTGTCCCAGGCTGCCCGGACCATCCTTGAGATCGAGGTCGGCGTGGTCGGTGGTGAGGAGGACGGCGTCTCCCACGAGATCAACGACAAGCTCTACACGACGGTCGAGGACGGCCTGGCCACGGTCCGCGCGCTCGGCACCGGTGAGAAGGGCCGCTACCTGACCGCCCTCACCTTCGGCAACGTGCACGGCGTGTACAAGCCGGGCGCCGTCAAGCTCCGCCCGGAGATCCTCGGTGAGATCCAGCAGGCCGTCGGCGCCGAGGTCGGCATCCAGAACCCGTTCGACCTGGTGTTCCACGGCGGCTCCGGCTCCACTGCCGACGAGATCGCGCTCGCCGTGGACAACGGCGTCATCAAGATGAACATCGACACCGACACCCAGTACGCCTTCACCCGCCCCGTGGTCGGCCACATCTTCAGCAACTACGACGGTGTGCTGAAGGTCGACGGCGAGGTCGGCAACAAGAAGGCCTACGACCCGCGCGCCTGGGGCAAGCTGGCCGAGGGTGGCATGGCGGCCCGCATCGTCGAGGCGGCGCAGCAGCTGCGTTCGGCGGGCCAGAAGCTGAGCTGACCGCTCGCGACCCGCGATCCCTCGTCGGTCCACCGGTTCGGTGGGTCGGCGGGGGATCTCGTGCTTTCCAGGCCCGACGTCGGAGCCCGGTCCGGGCAAGCCGGTCGGGCGGTGGGTCAGGCCGGGTCCGGCGGCACGGGTGCAGCCGGAGCGGGCACGACGCTGTCGACGATGTCGACCATCTCCCCGATCCGGGTCACCTCGAGCAGGAACCGGACCACGTCCGGCGGCTTGATCAGGGTGAGCCGGCCCGGGGTGCGGCTCGCCAGCCTGGCCAGCAGCGCGATCCCGGACGAGTCCATGAACGTGACGTGGCGTGCGTCGACCTGCACGGGCAGCCCGGCTGCCTCCGCGTCGGCGACTGCCTCGGTCAGCTCGGAGTTCAGGGCCAGGTCGATCTCCCCGGAGAGCACCAGCCGGGTGCACCCGGACTCGAGCAGCGCATGCACCGATCCGCTGTGATCGGGCACGGCAGGCGGGGGAGAGTCGCTGCTGTTAGCGTCTGCCACACGTGCCTCCTCAGGCCGAAACAGGACGCGCCCGCGCGCGTTCCACCCAACAGGCACACCGTAGACGATGGAGGTTGTCGGTGACGAACGTCCGCGCGCAGACCGAGGATGTGGACCCGGATACCCCGGGATCGGCGGACCCGGGCAGCGCGTCGGGCCGGCGCCTGGCGGCCGCCCTCCAGGCTGCTTCCGAGGTCGTTCTGGACGGCGACCTCGTCGTTGTGGTCATCGGTGTGACCGCGAACGGACCGGAACTGACCTGGGCGAACGCTGCCTTCGAGCGCGTGAGCGGTTACACGGTGGCGGCTGCCCAGGCACGTGACGGCAACATCCTGAGCCCGGGATACCGATCGGTGGTGCTCGCACAGCTGGCAGAGCACGCCATCGATCGGGAGTCCTTCACGATGACGTTCCCGATGATGCGTCCCGACGGTCAGGAGGTCGCCGTTCCGGTGACGGTCACGCCGCACTTCGATGCTCAGGACTCACTCGACTTCTTCGTCGCCGTCCAGCTCGGTGCCTTGGAGCCGGTCGCGACGCCCGCCCCCGACCTCGGCTACCACTCGCGACACGCCCTGGAGACGGTCGCCCGGGTCTCAGACATTCTGTCCCAGGTCGGCGACGACCAGGTCCTGGACGCCATCGTGCGCCTGCTCACGCGACACCTGTACCCATGGTGCGGGTTCTTCGCCGACGACGGCGTCCTGAAGTCGATCGGCGGCCTCGCCGGGCTGGGCTTCGACCGGAGCGCGGCAAAACGCCCGCGAGGGCGCTCGGCGGCGGACCCTGAGGATCCGGTGGGTCGGCTGTTCGGGGCTACGTCGATGCGGCGGGTCCGCCTTGCGGTGGACGCGGTGGACGTCCCCGGCAGTCCCAGTGCCCAGCTCGTGGATCACGTGCGTGCGCAGACAGGCCAGACACTCCCCGAGGGGAGCGAACTGCTCGTCCTGCCCCTACTCGGGCGTGGTCGCACCCTCGGGCTGATGGCCGTGCTGGTGCGCAGCGGCGACGAGGACGTGGAGGCCTCCGAGACCGTTCTGGAACTGGTCGCACGCAGGGTCGGACTGGCGATGGACCACTCCCAGCTCTACCAGGCCGAGCACCGGGTGGCCGAGGCACTGCAGCGGGCGATGCTGCCGGAGCAGGACCAGATCGAGGGCCTCGACGTCTGGACCTACTACGCGCCGAACGCCGAGCACGCACAGGTGGGCGGGGACTGGTACGACGTCGTGCACCTCGACCAGCGCACCGTCGGGACCGTGGTGGGAGACGTCGTCGGGCACGACGTCGAGGCGGCTGCCGCGATGGGGCAGCTGCGTTCGGTGGTTCGGGCCTTCGCGACGGAACTCGTCGACCCCGGAACGGTCCTGACCAAGGTGGACCGGATCCTGGAGAACATGCGGATGCGTCGCCCGGCGTCCCTGGTCTACGCGAGCCTCACGCCGTGCGACGAGGACGCGGGCACCTGGTCCCTCGCGTACAGCCGGGCCGGCCACCTGCCCGGGCTGTGGATCAGCGACGGCGAGGTCCGCGAACTCGACGGCGCGCCCGGACGGCTGATGGGGTTCGGGACCGACGAGCGCCAGACCGCGACCGTCCAGGTCAAGCCGGGCGACGCGGTGATGTTCTACACCGATGGCCTGGTCGAGCGCCGCTCCCGCACGATCCAGGTGGGCGTGGGCCTGGTTCGGGAGATACTGGCGGACGTGGCTGCGACCTCGTCCTCGGCCACGACGGCGGCGGACGTGGGCGAAGCGCTGCTGAGCCGGCTGTCCGAACCGCCCGAGGACGACATCGCCGTCGTCATCATCCGGTTCCCGGACCAGGTCGCACTGGACAGCGCCGACGCGAGGCGCGAGGCCCACTGGCGCCTCGCGACGGACGTCGAATCGGTACGGATGGCCCGGCGCCTCACGGTCAGCACGTGCGAGGTGTGGGGTCTGACCAACACGATGGCGGCCGAGCTGGTGGTGGCCGAGCTGATCACCAACGCCGTCGTGTACGGCCGGGGGTCGGTGGGCCTGACGCTCAAGGACACCGGTGACGGGCTCCGGATCGAGGTGCAGGACGACAACCCCGTGCCACCCACGCCGCTCGAAGTGCATCCGGCCCGCGTCGGCGGCTACGGCATGCACATCGTCACCCGGCTGGCCGACTGGGGCTGGCGGCCGTCCGGCGTCGGCAAGGTGGTCTGGGCGCGGGTGCGCCCCGAGATCCCGCAGGACCTGATCTAGAGCCGTCCAGAACCGGTCGCATCGCCATACGGTCGCCCACCGACATCTCCGGCAACAGGGGCCCTATGCCCTGTGGATGGGGTGTCATCGGGGCCTCGGGGAGCCTGTTTTTGGGTTGGTTGGATGGGCTGATGTCCCTGTATCCACAACGGAAATCTGGGTTCTTGCGCTGTCGGTAGGGCGTCCTAGAGTGGAGCTCAAGCAGTCAAACGCACGTATGAAACGGTCAGCGTTTCGGACCCAGGGCTTCGATGGGGAGGTGAGCACACATGGACGACACCACCACCACGACCGGCGGCCCCGGCAACGGCGCGGGCGGCGCGAGCGGTGGCCCCGGTGGGGGTGGCCCGTCGCCGGCGGGTGTGGCGCTCGCGTCCCGGATGCACCTGTCGTTGGCGGATCTGATGGCCGGGTCGTTGGAGGACCAGCTCATCGCGATGGACGCGCTGACGTCCTCGATCGCTGCCGGTGACCCGATCGAGGAGTCCGACCGGTACGGAACCCGGTTCCTGGGCCAGGCGGCGCTACGCGCCCATGTGTTCACTGAACGCCTCACCGGCGCCAAGTTGGACTGGATGGGCATCGAGGAAGAGGCCGGTGTCTGGGACACCAGCAAGGGGTTTCGCACGTATCCGCATTACGTGGCCAAGACCTATGGCATCTGCGCCAGTAGCGCACGCCGTCTGGTGAACCTCGCGAAGGGTCTACGCAACGGCCTGCCCGCGACCCGCAAATGGTTGCGGTCCGGGCAGATCGGCGTCGAGCAGGCCCAGATCCTGCTCAAGGCCACCTCGACCCCAGCCGCGGTCGATGGCCTGCAGTACCCCGCCACCCCCACCAACCCCGCCGACGGCGGCACGGACCCGACCGAAGCCACCGCCACCAAAGCCACCGCTGACACCGAGGTCACCGCTGAGACCGGGGCGACCGCTGAGACCGAGGCGACCGCTGAGACCGGGGCGATCGCTGAGACCGAGGCCATCGAGGGCGTCGGCACCGCTGCGGGCACCGCCGACAGTGCCGATGCCGCGGGCGGTACCGGCACTGCTGGCACTGGCGGTGCTGTTGGTCGGGTGCAGACGGTCGAGGAGTTCCTCCTGGACAACGCCGCCACACGGTCCCCGGAAGACCTGCGTAGGCTGGTCGATCACTTCGTCGCGATCGTCGACCCCGACGCCACCGACAAGGCCCACCGGGCCGCGGCCGGCCGTGAGTTCTTGAACATCGACCGGACCATGGACGGCTACCACGTGGCCGGGTTCCTGACCCTCGAACTCGGCCAATACGTGCGCACCGCTCTGGAAGCGATCATGGGCAAACCCGCCGCCGACGAGACCCGCACCTCCTCCCAACGCCGCGCCCAAGCCCTCGGGGACCTCGCGCACATGGTGTTGGACCAAGGCAAGGTCGGCACGTCCGGATCCGTGCGACCGCACCTTGGCGTGCTCATCAGCTACCCCGAGTTCCTCGACCTCATCAAGACCACCGAGACCAGCCAGACCACCGTGACCAGCCAGACCACCGAGGACGCCGAGACCACCGGAGCAACCGGAGCAACCGACGCCGCCGGAACCGAGGAAGCCGGAGCCGAAGAATCGGCACCTGACGAGGCGCCCGGAGCAGCCGAGGCGGCCGGCCAGACGACGCCCCCGCAGCCGATCACCGAGCCCCTACCCGGCCTGGACACCACCACCGACCCGGCCGACCGCAGCCCTCGCAGCAGCGGCGCGCCGACCAGAGCGGACAACGAGGCCACCACGGCGAGCCCAACTGCGCCAGGGACCGGGGCGAACGAGCCCGGCGCCTCGACGCAGGCGCCCACGCCGCCGAGCCCCACCACCCCGCGGGACCTAGCGAACGAGCCCGACACCCCGATGCAAACGCCCACTCCGCCGAGCGCAGCGGCGCCAGGAATCCGGACGAGCGAGCCCGACCTTTCCACGCTGGCGTCCTCCGCGCCGAGCACGCTGAACGGAGCCACGACCGGCCCGGCATCTGACACGAGCGCATCCGCTCAAGCACCCAGCCGGTCGCGCTCGCAGGATGGGACTGGTCCGCCCGGCTGCAAGCCGCAGGCGGCCGGACCACCGGGCCAACCCACCACCGGCACCCACAGCACCAGTGCGCCCAGTGCCAACAGCACGGCCCTGCCCGGCTCCGACGTGACGGCACTGCCCGGCACCGACGGCACGGCGCTGCCCGGCACCGACAACACCGCCCTGCCCAGCACCGACAGCACAGCTCTGCCCGGCACCGCCGTGCCTGGCGCCGGGCGGGACTGGGCCGCGCTGCTCGGCGCCGGGCCGGCGACGTTCATCGACAACACCGGGCCCGTGCCCCGGGACCTACTCGACCGGATCATCGGCTGCGCCGGCGAGACCTACCGGATCATCTTCGGACCCGACAACGAGGTCCTCAACCACGGCCGCGCCCACCGGCTGTTCACCGCCGCCCAACGCCGCGCCGTCATCGCCCGAGACCGCCACTGCGTCTACCACGACTGCACCGCCCCACCCGAACACTGCGAAACCCACCACGGCACCCGAGACTGGGCCGACGGCGGCAACACCGACCTGCACGACGCAGCCCTGGTCTGCCGCTACCACCACCACCTGATCCACACCCACAACATCACCATGATCCGACGCAACGGCACATGGCACTTCTACAAGCCAGACGGCACCGAAATCCTCCCCACCCGAAACCCCTGGAACTGAGCACGGCGCCAGATGTAGGGGCGGGCCATGTGTCGGGAGCCGACCGTCCGACGCGCATCCGTGGCCGGTGGAGAGATGTATGGCGCGGCCGAAAGGGCCCTAGCGGCCGAGAGGCCCTAGCAGCGGTGCGTCTCGTCGATCTCGAACAGGTCGAGCGCCCCGGTCACCTTCAGCACGAACATGTCCCGGGCGCTCGCGCCGCGGAGCACGACGGTACCGCCCCGGCGCCCGATCTCGTCGGCCAGAGTGATCAGCCAGCTCGCGCCACTCGAGTCCATGAAACCCATGTCACAGACGTCGAGCACGAGCCGGTCGTGCTGGAGATGGCTGATCTGCCGCAGCGCAGACTGAGCAACCTCGCTCGCGGACAGGTCGAGGTCGCCCGTCACCGTGACGAGTACCTCGGCCGCCGAGGTCGACACATCGATCACGCCGGACCTCCCGTCCCGCTCTCGTGCGAGGCTAGTGGCGGTCTTGGTGACCCGCATGTTGAGCCGCCCCACCGCCGTCGGGCCCGGCATGGCTCGAGGGTGCGAGACTGGCGCCATGGCCGAGAACCTTCTGGGCGGCCCAGCGCCCACCCTCCTGCCCGCCGACCACCCCGACGTCGCCGCGCGCGCCGCACTCGCCGCCGGCGAGGACCTGCGCACCGTCGCCGCACGACTGCCCGCCGCCAGCTACGCGTGGGGGCTGCTGGCTCGCGAGGCCCTGGCCGCCGACGACCCGGTCGCCGCGTACGCGTTCGCCCGGACCGGCTACCACCGCGGCCTGGACGCGCTACGCCGCTCCGGCTGGAAGGGCCACGGTCCGATCCCGGCCGACCACGAGCCGAACCAGGGGTTCCTGATCGCCCTGCTCGCACTCGCCGACGCTGCCGAGGCGATCGGGGAGGCCGAGGAGGCCCAGCGCTGCCGCACGTTCGCCGATGATTCGGACCCGGCGGCACGCAACCTCTGATCCCAGTAAACTCGGGCGGGGCCCGACACGTGGTTCCGCTACGAAAGGGATTCTTCGATGCCAGCGGTGGTGGTCCTCGGTGCCCAGTGGGGCGACGAAGGCAAGGGCAAGGCAACCGACCAGCTCGGTTCGCGGGTGGATTACGTCGTCAAGTTCAACGGCGGTAACAACGCCGGCCACACCGTGGTGGTGGGGGACGAGAAGTACGCACTGCACCTGCTGCCCTCGGGGATCCTGTCGCCCGGCTGTGTGCCGGTGATCGGCAACGGCGTGGTCGTGGACCTGGAGGTCCTGTTCGAGGAGCTGGAGGCGCTCACCTCGCGCGGTGTGGATGTGTCCCGGCTGCTGATCTCCTCCAGCGCGCACGTCATCCCCAGTTACAACCGCACCCTCGACAAGGTCACCGAGCGCTTCCTCGGCAAGCGCCAGATCGGCACCACCGGTCGCGGCATCGGCCCCACCTACGCGGACAAGATGAACCGGGTCGGGATCCGCATCTCCGACCTCTTCGACGAGAAGATCCTGCGGGAGAAGGTCGAAGGGGCCCTGACGCAGAAGAACCAGGTCCTCGTCAAGATCTACAACCGCCGGGCCGCGGATATCGACGCCGTCACCGCCGAGCTCCTCGCGTACGCCGAGCGGGTCCGACCGATGGTCGCCGACACCTCGCTCGTGCTCAACCAGGCGCTCGACGCCGGCAAGACCCTGGTGTTCGAGGCCGGCCAGGCCACCATGCTCGACGTGGACCACGGCACCTACCCGTTCGTGACCTCCTCCTCGGCCACGGCCGGCGGGGTGTGCACCGGCGCGGGCATCGGCCCCACCCGGGTGGACCGCGTGGTCGGTGTCATCAAGGCCTACACCACGCGCGTCGGCGAGGGCCCGTTCCCGACCGAGCTGCTCGACGACATGGGCGAGCACCTGCGCAAGACCGGCGGCGAGTACGGCGTCACCACCGGCCGCCCGCGCCGCACCGGCTGGTACGACGCCGTCATTGCCCGGTACTCGGGCCGCGTCAACGGCCTCACCGACCTGGTCCTGACGAAGCTTGACGTGCTCACCGGCATGGAGAAGGTCCCGGTCTGCGTGGCCTACGACGTCGACGGCGTGCGCCACGACGAGATGCCCGTTGACCAGAGCGCGTTCCACCACGCCAAGCCGATCTACGAGGAACTCGACGGCTGGTGGGAGGACATCTCGCACTGCCGGACGTTCGAAGAGTTGCCGGTCAATGCCCAGCGCTACGTGCTCGCACTCGAGGAGGTGTCCGGCACCCGGATCTCCGCCATCGGCGTCGGCCCCGACCGTGAGGCGACGATCGTGCGGCACGACCTGCTCGACTGAGCAGATCGGCGCGCGCTCGCCCGCCCGGAGCGCGGGAGGCTACCCGCTCGTGGGCCGGTGCCGCCAGAACCAGAGGTGGTGCTCGGCGGCCACGTCCACGGCTCCGATCGCGCCGGGCGCCAGCGACTGGACGTAGGGCGTCCTCGCCGCGCCGTCGAACCTCGGCCAGGCCGGCCCGGCGGCCGTTCCTGGGTCCCCGGTGGCGACGAAAGCCGCCCAATAGTCGATCATCTGGTCCGAGAGCTGCCGCTGCGCCGCCGTGAAGATCGGCTCCTGGCCGCTCAGCCCGAAGAAGGACCACAGGTCCGAGGTGTGATAAGCCCCCATGGTCATCGGAGCCGGACTGCTGAACGGCGGGGCCGGGTCCGAGAACTCGTACTGGTGCACGGGCACGAACCTCGACAGTGCCATCGACGTCTCGTACTGGCCCGACGCCCACTTGGAGTCGGTGGCGATGGCGGCCCACGCCGCCGCCCCTGACTCGTACTGGCTCCTCGGGTAGACCTCCTCGACCGCCGCCCGGTCGTCACCGAACGTCTCGGTCATCACCTCCTGGTATGTCTGTTCGCTCATCGGGGCGGCTCCGCCCTCGTACCCGACCACCTCCAACGTGGACTCGTCACGGGTGTGCCCGGAGAGCACCGGAACCCGGTTGAACGCCCCCGTGGCGAACGCCTCGCTCGGTTCGACGGGGAGCAGGTCGGTGCCGTACGCGGGCTGGATGACTGCGTCCATGACCCGTCTCAGGGTCTCCACCGGGAGTGTCCGCAGGCACTCGAGGACCGCGCCCGGTTCATCGCTCACGCAGCCGAGATCCGTGGCTAGTGCCCGGCCCCGCTCCTGTGCGGTCTCCACCGGGAGCAGGATCTCGTCGGCCGGCTGGCCCCGGTAGACCGTGTTGGCCTGCCAGGCCAGGTCACACGAGCCGCTCTGCATGATCGCCCGGTCGAAGAGCCCGGCGGCGCCGGGCGAGGCGAGGTGCGCGCACGTGCTGACGGCGCCGGCGGACTGCCCGGCGAGCGTGACGTTGTCCGGGTCGCCGCCGAACGCTGCGGCATTGCGCTGGACCCACGCCATTGCGGCCTGCTGGTCGGCCAACCCGAACGTCCCCGAGTCGGCAAGACCGGGCAGGCCGAGGAACCCGAACATCCCGAGGCGGTAGTTGATCGTGACGACGACGGCGTCGCCCCGGGTCGCGAGTCGGCTCGGGTCATAGTTGTGGCCGGCTCCCATGTAGAAGCCGCCGCCGTGCAGCCAGAGGATCACCGGCCGTGGCTCGCCGCTGGATTCGGCCGGGGCGGTCACGTTCAGGTAGAGGCAGTCCTCGCTGCTGCTGCCGTCCGGCAGTTCGCCCGCGTTCTGGGCGCACGCGGGACCCGGGGCGGTGGCATCACGAACTCCACGCCACGGCTCGGCAGGCTCGGGGGTGCGCCAGCGCAGTTCGCCCACGGGCGGGGCCGCGTAGGGGATGCCCTGGAACGAGAGGGCCCCGCCGTCGTCGAGCGTGCCCCGGACCAGACCGCCGTCGGTCTGCACCACGGTCCGGCCGGGCCCGGCCGTCGCCGGGACGGCCGCGCCCACCGCGGCCGCGACCGCCAGCACCAGGGTCATGATGGTCATCATCGGGAACGCCGGGCCTCGGCTCGGTGTGTGGGTCGGCTGCGGGGTTGTCATCGGTGCGAGAGCTCCTCAGGTCGGTGGCGCGCCCGCAGCGTGCCGTGGACCGTCAGTCCATCGGTCCGGGCGGCGCGGCACCAGCGGCCGAACGTCGTGAGCGCTACCGCCGAAGGTCGGTACCTGCGTCCGCGGCGGGGGATGGCCACGGTCCGGCCGGTCGCAGAGACCGATCGAGATGCCCTACTGTGCAGCGCGGGTCGGCGCGCACGCACGCGGCCGTCGGCGTGCTGGCCGAAGGGTCTGCGGATAGCCTGCAGGGACGTTCTGAAGCCTGAGCGAGCCGTCGAGGGGGACGTGCCCATGCAGCCGACCGAGACCGACGTCCCGCTGGACGACGCGGCCCCACCGGGTCCGCCCTCGGACCAGCCGCGTCTGCGCTGGTATCAATCCATCCACCCGCCGGTCTTCTGGCCCGCCCTGATCATCGTGGTCTCCTTCGTGGTCCTCGCGATCGCCGGCGGCGACGCCGTCACTGAGGCGATCGGGACGCTCCAGTCCGGGATCGTGGGTGGCTTCGGCTGGTACTACACGGTCATCGTGACCGGGTTCGTGGTGTTCGCCCTGTGGTGCGGGTTCGGCCACTTCGGCGACATCAAACTCGCCAAGGGCGACGAGGAGCCGGAGTTCGCCATCGGAAGTTGGCTGGCGATGCTGTTCGCCGCGGGCATGGGTATCGGCCTCGTGTTCTGGGGGGTCGCGGAACCGCTGCACCACTTCGCCGGAATCCCGAACCGGGCTTCCGGGGTGGGGGCCATGGACGAGCAGGGCATGGAGGACTCCCTCGTCATCACGTTCCTGCACTGGGGCCTGCATCCGTGGGCGATCTATGTGGTGGTGGGACTGGCGATCGCCTACGCCGTCCACGTCAAGCGCCGTCCGATCTCGATCAGGTGGACCCTGGAACCGCTCTTCGGCGGGCGGGTCAAGGGCTGGCTCGGCGACCTGATCGACGTCGCTGCGATCGTCGGCACGCTGTTCGGGGTCGCCACCTCGCTCGGCATCGGTGTCGCGCAGATCGCCGGCGGACTGGAGTTCCTCGAGATCATCGGCACTCCGTCCAGCCTCACACTGGCCATCCTGATCGGCGCGATCACGCTACTGGCGGTGGTCTCCGTGGTCACCGGTGTGAAGAAGGGGATGAAGTGGCTCTCGAACCTCAACATGGTCATGGCGATCGGCCTGCTCGTGTTCGTGCTGATCGCCGGGCCCACCCTGTTCCTGCTGCGTGAGTACATCCAGGCGACCGGGGTCTACCTGTGGGAGCTCATCCGACTGAGTTTCTCGACGTCGGCGCTAGCCGTCACCGACGGTGCCGGCGTGGAGTGGCAGGGCTGGTGGACCTCCTTCTACTGGGGCTGGTGGATCTCCTGGGCACCGTTCGTCGGAATCTTCATCGCGCGGATCTCCCGAGGCCGGACGATCCGGGAGTTCGTCCTCGGCGTGCTGTTCGTCCCGACGGTCTTCAGCCTCCTGTGGTTCACGGTCCTCGGGGGCACCGCGATGTACCGGGAAATGTTCGGGGAGGGTGGCCTGGTCCAGACCGATGCCGCCGGAGAGAACTCCGTGCACGAGTCGAACACGCTCTTCGGGATGCTCGAAGGGCTCCCCGGTGGGACCGTCGTCGCCGGTGCCTCGATCATCCTCATCGTCCTGTTCTTCGTGACCTCCTCCGACTCCGGGTCCCTCGTGGTGGACATGCTCGCCTCCGGCGGCGACCCGGATCCACCGACATGGAGCCGCGTGCTCTGGGGCGCGCTCGAGGGGGCCGTCGCGCTGGCGCTGGTGTTCGCGGGTGGTCTGATGGCGCTGCGTGGCGTCGCGATCGCCATCGCCCTGCCGTTCAGCGTGGTGATGGTCCTGATGTGCTTCGCGTGCCTGAAACAGTTCCGTCAGGAGCGGCAGCAGATGGTCGCCGCACAGCGGGCCCTGGTGCGGGACCGGTTGACCCAGCACGTCTCCCGGACCCTGATCGACGAGGGCCTCGTCGAGGAACGGCCGCAGCGGAAGTAGCCGACATGGTCGATCGCGCGCCGAGATCGGCTCACCGGGGGGCGTGCGCCTCGAGGAAGGCGTAGACCTCGGCGTCGTCCACGCCGGGGAACGTGCCCGAGGGGAGTGCGCCGAGGATGTGCGTGTGGAGCTTGGCGCTCGGCCAGGCCGCGCCGCGCCACTTGGCGGTCAGGTCCGCGGACGGCTGCCGGCAGCAGGTCGGGTCCGGGCACCGGGACACCGAGCGGGACGTGGTCTCCCGGCCGCGGAACCACTTGGCGGCCGCGAACGGGACGCCGAGCGTCACCGAGAAGTCGCCGTCGGCGCCCTGGCCGGTCTGGGCGCTGCACCAGTACGTGCCCGACGGCGTGTCCGTGTACTGGTGGAACTCGCCGGCCAGGTCGTTGTGGTCGAACACGGTGCGCGAGGTCCAGTGCCGGCACACCGTCTGCCCCTCGATCGCTCCGGTGACGTCCGTAGGGAAGTCCACGTCGTCGTTCTCGTACCCCTTGAACAGCGTGCCGTCGCGGCCCACCCGCGCGAAGTGCACGGTGATGCCGAGCTGGGAGGTGGCCAGGTTCGTGAACCGGTGCGCTGCGCTCTCGTGGGTCACCCCGAACGCGTCCCGAAGGTCCTCGACGGCGAGGTCCCGGTTCCGCTTCGCGGTGAGCAGGAACTCCGTCGCCGCGTGCCGGGGCATCAGCACGCACGCGGCGAAGTAGCTGATCTCCAGGCGCTGGCGCAGGAAGTCGGCGTAGGTGCCGGGGTGGGTGTGCCCGAGGACCCGGTGCGCGACCGCCTGCAGGGCCAGGGAGCGCAGCCCGTGCCCGCCGGGCAGGGATGCCGGCGGGAGATAGATCCGGCCGTGCTCCAGGTCGGTGACCGTGCGGGTCGAGGAGGGCAGGTCGCGGGCGTGATGCAGACTGAACCCGAGGTGGGAGACGATCTGCTCGACGGTGCGGTGCGTCAGCGGGCCGGAGGAGTACCCCACCGTGCCGAGCAGTTCCTCGGCGGCGTCCTCGATCTCCTCGAGGTAGTTGTCCCGGGCCCGCATCGCCCGGCGGAGCTCGGTGTTCGCGCGCCGTGCCTCCTCGGGGGTGGCGCTGGCCTCGCTCGAGCGCCGGGCCAGTTCGGCGTGCAGGCCGACCAGGGCCTCCAGTGCCTCGGTCGGCAGGCGCTTGCCGGCCCGGACCCGCGGTAGTCCGAGCGTCGCGTAGAGCGGCCCGCGCTGGGCCGTGTCCAGTGCGATCTCAAGGCCGTCACGACGGCTCGGCGGCTCGGCGGCCAGCAGGGCGGCGAGCTCGACGCCGAGGGCGCTCGCGATCGCCTGCAGCAGGGTCAGGCGTGGCTCGCGGTGCCCGTTCTCGATCAGGGAGAGCTGGCTCGGTGCGGTGCCCACCTGACCGGCCAGGTCGTCCAACGTCATCCCGGCGGCAGCCCGGAAGTGCCGGATCCGCCGCCCGATCGTCAGGACGGTGGTCCCCGGATCGATCATGTCGGCGCTCATTCCTTCACGATAGCGAAAGAAGGGCGAATCTTTCCAAGGATCGGGCCTGGAAGGTGGCAGGTTCTTGCAGCAGAGTCGTCAACACCGCCCCACACCCGAGGCGCCAGCGACTACCGAACGAGCATCTGAGAAGGAGTGAATGACCGTGACGACCACGACCCACCAGGCCCCGAACCCGTCCACCCAGCACAGCGAGGAGGGCCGGGCCGTCCGGCTCGACCCGTCCGAGCAGCTCCGCCGCGACTGGGCCACCGACCCGCGCTGGAGCGGCGTCGAGCGCAGTTACACGGCCGAGGATGTGGTGAGCCTGCGCGGACGTGTCAGCGAGGAGCACACCCTCGCTCGCCGCGGCGCCGAACGGCTCTGGGACCTGATCCACACCCGCGACTACGTGAACGCCCTCGGTGCCCTCACCGGCAACCAGGCCGTGCAGATGGTCAAGGCCGGCCTGGAGGCGATCTACCTCTCCGGCTGGCAGGTGGCCGCGGACGCGAACCTGTCCGGCCAGACCTACCCGGACCAGTCCCTCTACCCGGCGAACTCGGTGCCGGCCGTGGTGCGCCGCATCAACAACGCGCTGTTGCGGGCGGACCAGATCTCCTTCAGCGAGGGCGAGGGTGACTCCGACTTTCTTGCCCCGATCGTCGCGGACGCCGAGGCCGGCTTCGGTGGCCCGCTGAACGCCTTCGAACTCATGAAGGCGATGATCGCGTCCGGCGCGGCCGGCGTGCACTGGGAGGACCAGCTCGCCTCCGAGAAGAAGTGCGGTCACATGGGCGGCAAGGTGCTCATCCCGACCGCCCAGCACATCCGCACCCTGAACGCGGCCCGGCTCGCGGCCGACATCGCCGGTGTGTCGACCCTGATCATCGCCCGCACCGACTCCCTCGGCGCGAACCTGCTCACCACCGACACCGACGAGCGGGACCGCCCGTTCGTCACCGGCGAGCGCACCACCGAGGGCTTCTACCGGCTCGCCCCCGGGCCCGAGGCGGCGATCGCCCGCGGCCTGGCCTACGCGCCCTACTGCGACCTGATCTGGGTGGAGACCGGAACGCCGGACCTGGGCTTCGCGCGGGAGTTCGCCGAGGCGATCCACGCGCAGTTCCCGGGCAAGAAGCTCGCCTACAACTGCTCGCCGTCCTTCAACTGGGCGGCCGCGCTCGATGAGGACACGATCGCCAGGTTCCAGCGTGAACTCGGTGCGATGGGCTACGCGTTCCAGTTCATCACCCTGGCCGGCTTCCACGCCCTGAACCACTCGATGTTCGATCTGGCGCACGGCTACGCCCGCACCGGCATGAGCGCCTATGTGCAGCTTCAACAGGCCGAGTTCGCCTCCGCCGACCGTGGCTACACCGCAGTCAAGCACCAGGCGGAGGTGGGCACCGGCTACTTCGACCGGGTGGCGACCGCCCTGAACCCGACGTCCGGGACGCTCGCGCTGACGGGCTCGACGGAAGAGGAGCAGTTCTGATGACTACGCTCACCCCGCCACGTGCCCACCCGAGCGAGCCGACGCCGACGGCCACTGCGCCCGACCCGGCCCCCCACCGGCCCGAGCCGAACCGCACCAGGCTCGCTGCGCCGTCGGGCCTGATGATCACGGCGCCGCGGGTGCCGGGCGACGACGTCGTGCTCACCCCGGGCGCGCTCGCCACCGTGGTCGAGCTGCACCACCGTTTCGATGCCCGACGGCGGTGCCTCCTCGGGCGTCGAGCGGAGCGTCAGGCGTGGCTCGCCGAGGGCAACGAGCTCGGCCTCCTCGAGGCGACCGCGGACCTCCGCGCCGACCCCGCCTGGCAGGTCGCGCCGCCGGCGCCCGGGTTGAGCCGCCGCACGGTCGAGATCACCGGACCGGCGAGCCGGGCGATGGCCGTGAACGCGCTGAACTCCGGCGCGGACGTGTGGATGGCGGACCTCGAGGACGCCACCAGCCCCACCTGGGCGAACCTGATCGAGGCACAGCAGAACCTGATCCGGTTCACCCGCGACGAGCTGGACTTCACCGGCCCCGGCGGCAAGGAGTACATCGTCGGCGCGCGCATCCCCACGGTCCTGATGCGCCCACGCGGCTGGCACCTGAGCGAGAAGCACCTCCTGATCGACGGGCGGGAGGCGTCGGCGTCACTGACCGACGTGGCGCTGTACTTCCACCACTGTGCCGCGGCCCTGATCGAGCGCGGGCAGGGACCGTACTTCTACCTGCCCAAGCTCGAGTCGCACCTGGAGGCCCGGCTCTGGAACGACGTGTTCTGCTACCTGCAGGACCGGTACTCGATCCCGCGCGGCACGGTGCGGGCGACCGTGCTCATCGAGACGCTGCCGGCGGCGCTGGAGATGGAGGAGATCCTCTACGAGCTGCGCGAGCACTCGGCCGGGTTGAACGCCGGGCGCTGGGACTACCTGTTCTCGCTGATCAAGACGCTGCGGCGGACCGGCGTGACCCTGCCGGACCGCGACTCCGTCACCATGACCGTCCCGTTCATGCGCGCCTACACCGAGCGGCTGGTGGCCACCTGTCACCGGCGTGGCGCCCACGCGATCGGTGGGATGGCCGCGTTCGTGCCGAACCGGGCCGACGAGCGGGCCACTCGGAACGCGCTGCGGCGGATCCGGGCGGACAAGGATCGGGACGCCGATGACGGGTTCGACGGGTCCTGGGTGGCGCACCCGGGTCTGGTGTCCACGGCCCGGGCCGCGTTCACCGGCGTGCTGCGCGGGCGCGACCACCAGCTGGGGCGGCAGCGGCACGACGTGTTGGACCCGGCGGACCTGCTCGACGTGGACTCGGCCGGCTCCGGGGCCAGCCTGGTCGGGCTGCGCACGAACATCGCGGTCTCGCTGCGCTACCTCGAGGCGTGGCTGCGCGGCCAGGGGGCCGTCGCCATCAACAACCTGATGGAGGACGCCGCCACCGTGGAGATCTCCCGGTCCCAGGTGTGGCAGTGGCGTCAGGCCGGCGTGGTGCTCGACGAGGGCATCGCGGTCACCGAGCCGCTGGTGCGCCGACTCGTGGCGGAGGAGGCGGAGCGGATCCACGGCGAGGCCGATCCGGGTGGTCTCCCGCTGCTCGCCGACGCCGTCCGGCTGTTCTGCGACGTTGCCCTCGGCGAGGAGTTCGAGGAGTTCTTCACCCTCCGCGGCTACCGCGACTACCTGCGCTGAACCCCATGCAGGTCGGTGCGCGCGATCACGCCCTCGGGATCGCGCGCACTCGCGCACGGGGCGGGCCGGTAGGCTCGCTGTCCGTGAAGATCCTGCTGATCGGCTCTGGTGCTCGCGAGCACGCCCTGGCCCGTTCGCTCGCCGCGGACCCCGCGACGAGCACGCTGACCGTGGCTCCAGGCAACCCCGGCACGGCCGACCTCGCGACCAACCGGGACGTGGATGCCAACGATCCGGGCGCCGTCGCCGCGCTCGCCCGCGAGCTCGACGCCGACCTCGTGGTGGTCGGACCCGAGGCGCCGCTGGTGGCCGGGGTCGCGGACGCCGTGCGCGCCGCGGGGATCCCCGTGTTCGGACCGAACGGTGACGCGGCGACCCTCGAGGGGTCGAAGGCATTCGCGAAGGACGTCATGGCCGCGGCGAGCGTCCCGACCGCGATGGCGCACGTGTGCCGCACCGTCGAGGAGGCCGAGGCCGCGCTGGACGCGTTCGGCCCTCCGTACGTGGTCAAGGACGACGGCCTCGCCGCCGGCAAGGGTGTGGTGGTCACGCAGGACCGGGCAGCCGCGCTCGCGCACGCCGCCGAGTGCGTGAACCGCAGCCGCCGGGCCACCGTGGTCATCGAGGAGTTCCTCGACGGCCCCGAGATCTCCCTGTTCTGCCTCTGTGACGGAGAGAGCGTGGTCCCGCTCGCCCCCGCCCAGGACTTCAAGCGTCTCGGCGACGGCGACGCCGGCCCGAACACCGGCGGCATGGGCGCGTACTCGCCGCTGCCGTGGGCGCCCGCGGACCTCGTCGAGCAGGTCGTCGACCGGGTCGCGCTGCCCACCGTGCGTGAGCTCGCCCGCCGTGGCACCCCGTTCGTCGGCCTGCTCTACTGCGGCCTCGCGCTCACCTCGCGCGGGCTGCGCGTGATCGAGTTCAACGCGAGGTTCGGGGACCCCGAGACCCAGGTGGTGCTCGCCCGCCTCGAGTCCTCGCTCGCCACCGCGCTGCACGCCGCCGCCACCGGGACCCTGGACCGGCTGCCGGACCTACGCTGGTCCGACGGTGCCGCCGTCACTGTCGTGATCGCTGCCCACGGGTACCCCGGGCAGGTCCGCTCCGGCGACCCGATCACCGGCGTCGCCGCGGCCGAGGCTCTCGACGACGTGCACGTGCTGCACGCCGGAACCGCCATGGTCGACGGCGACCTGGTCACCTCGGGCGGTCGCGTGCTGTCCGTCGTGGGTACCGGCGCGGACCTGCCGGCCGCTCGCGCGGCCGCCTACGCGGGCGTCGAACGGATCGGGATCGACGGCGGCCAGCACCGCAGCGACATCGCCGCCGCTCTCTGACGCTCCCGACGGAAAGGCACGGGGCGCTCCGCACGTCCCGGGTGGCACCGTCGCCGTCGCGGCAGGTCGAGGCCCAGTGGTCACCGGACGTTCATCGGCGACCCCCCTGTGCAGGTCGAGCCGACCTGAGTAGTGTCGTCGCGGTCCGCCCCCCGACGGACGCCCCACCC
>NZ_CACRYJ010000019.1 GCF_902703175.1 Occultella aeris
CCCGCGTCGTCTACAACCAACTCAACACCGACCACCAGAACGACCACACCCAAGCCCCGCCGACTTGCCAACCGGCAGCGGCTTGACATAGGAGAAACCCGTGATCCACCGGAGTGTACGAATAACTCCGTCTTGGCGAAGAAATCTCTGGGGCGTTTGACCTGCCGTACTACCGGGCACGTGGGAGGTCTATCTGGCGGCAGGCTTCCTACCGATGACTGCCCCCTTTGCCTTCCCGCGACCGGAAACGACCGATACCGGTCAGTCCCCGATCCGGGGGGCCGGCCCCCCGGCCCAGCATCGACGGCACCCTGTGCCGGCCTCCGATCGCCGCGCGGGCGGTTGGGGCCGTGGGACGATCCAGGCACGTCGGGGGGAGAAGGAGGTTGGAGTGAGCGAGGCGCTCTGGGGTGTGGCGATCGGTGGGGGCGTTGCCGTTGTGTCGGCGTTGATCGCGTCGGTCGTAGGACCGCTCATGACTGCCCGCCATCTGCGGGCGACTGCTCGCGCGGAGCGTTTGCACTTCGCGCTCCGGGAGCTCGACGACGCGACGGACCACTGGTCGCTGATCGGGAGCGACGTCGAGGATGCCGTCGCGCACGAAGCGGAGGGCAGGGTGTTCGTTGCGCTCCGGCGGCTGGCGAGCGCGTCGGGCAGCCGGCTCCTGCATCGCGCGGTTGCGAAGGCCATGGACGATCTGGACGGTGCCTACGCGGTGGTCACGTTTTCCGACGAGGACCTGGCGCGGAAGGTCGACGCGGCGCGGTCGGAGTTCTTGAAGTCCGCCGACTATGCCGAGCAGATCGCCGCTCAGATGGTGGACCCGCCGTTGCTGCCCGTGCGAGTGGTCCGCTGGACAGTCCGGACGAGGAACCTCCGGAAGTGGTGGCTCGCGCAGCGGCGGGTGGCCCGCGCAGGGGGTGCATGACCGGGCCTCCGTAAACGATCGTTTCTGGGCGAGTCGACTCGGGAGACTGCGAGGCTGTGACTTGCGCCGCTATATGGCGGGGTGCTGTCGGAGTTATTTGGCGGGCGGTCAACTGGTGCCGATGACGAGGGTGCCGGCGGCGGCTTCGATGACGTCGTTGGTGATGGTGTCGAGCTCGTTGATCTTCAGGACGCGCTCGATCTGGGGAAAGAGACGCTCGAGGAGCCTGAAGTTCCCGCGCGTGATGCGGGCGATGGCGGCGATGGCTTGAGCGTCGGTGAAGTCCTCGGGGTCGATGGTCTTCCCGAGGGCGCGCCAATGTCGCTGTAGGACGAAGAGCAGTTCGTCCTTGCCCAGGGGCCGGTACTGGTGGGCGAAGCCGACTCGGCTGTAGAACTGGGGGTAGTGGGTGAACTGCTTCTCCAGGCCGGGCATGCCGATCAGGATGAGGGCGATGTTGTCGCGGTCATAGCGATCACGGAGTAGTTCCAGGGCGGTGGGGCGTAGGCGTTCGGACTCATCGACGATGATCAGTTCCACGTAGTTCTTGCCGTGGCGCCATCCCCATGTCTGTGGCGCGATCTGTCCGGCGGGCGTGATGTGCTGCTCGATGCAGATGTTGGTGCGGGCGATGGCCTGGTCGAGTTCGTCCTTCAGGGCCCGTGGCGTGGTCAGCACGCTGGGGGTGTAGAGCACGGTGCGGCTCTTGGCCAGCACGGCGTAGATCTTCGCGTCGCTGTCGGAGCGCGGGCCCCAGTAGGTCAGCAGGTCGTGGGCCTTGTCCCAGCGGGTGTAGCGGCGCGCAGACAATGTCTTACCTACGCCCGCTGGTCCGAAGCACAGGCCGATGGTGTGCCCGCGGCGCACGGCGTCGGCGAACTCGGTGAAGCGGCGGTGCTCTTTGGTCACGATGAAGCGCTGGCTCACCTCAGGTCCTCTCTGTAGACCTTCAACTTCCGACGCGGCTCCTGGGCCGGCGCCTCGGTCGCGGGTGCAGGTTCGGGGGTGTGGGTGGCCACGACGGCGATGCGCTCGTTGATGCCCTGGCGCAGGGCGCGACGCCGGGCGTTGCGGGCTGCCTGAATCTCCTTGAGGCTGACTTGCTCGCTGTGGTGGTTCTGGTTGATGGCCCTGCAGATGAACTCCTCGTGGTCGAAGACCCGGATCTCGGCAATGTCCCTGGGGTCGTAGCGGATCACGACGGAGTGGCCGACGTAGCCGGCGAGGGTCGGGCAGATGTAGCGCAGGCCCTGGAAATGGATGCCATCGCGGCGCACAACGCGGGTCTGAGCGACGGTGAGCAGCAGCCCGTCGAGGTCTTCGAGGCTCTCGGGCATGCGCGGCAGCCAGCCCTCGGCGATCCAGGCGGTGCGCGGGGAGGTGCCGAGCTCGCTGTGGGCGCGGTCGTTATAGGTGGCGATGAACCCCTCCAGAGCGGTGTCGAGCTCACCCAGAGACAGGCTCGGCGTGGGCCAGGGGTGCCCTTCGGCGATGTGCCCAGACAGACCAGCCAGAAGTTGGGTGTTCACGGTCCCGAAGAACCTCTCCACCTTTCCGCGACCCTGGGGACGAGCGACGGCAGAGTGGATCAGCCGAATGTGCAGGTCTACGGCGGTGGCGGTGAGCTGGTTGCTGGTGAAGTCGCTGCCGTGATCGACGTAGAGAACGTCTGGGATGCCGCACATCGGCCAGATGGGGTCGGCCTTGTGCCAGATCGCCTGACGCAGTGCCAGGGCGGTGTTCATCGCGGAGGGCGCGCCGAGGAAGACCGTGTAGCCGCAGATGGCTCGGGAGCAGTCATCGATGATCGTGGTCAGCCAGGGGCGGGTTGGTTTGCCGTCGGTGCCGACCACGAGGATGTCGAGCATGGTGTGGTCGGCCTGCCACATCGCGTTGGGGCGCTCGGCCTGCCGACGCAGCGCGAGTTCGTACTTGTCTCGGTAGGACGCCGGTCCTTCCAGGGCGAGGGTGACCATGCCTGGGTCGAGCGCGTCGACGATGTCCCGCACCACTCCATAGGACGGCACCGGCCAGTCCTGCTGGTCGCAGATGCTGCGCACCTTGCGATGGATCGTGACGGTCGCCGGCCGAGGCTTGCTCAGCGCCAGGCCCTCGATCAAGGCCACGAGTTCGCCGGGCAGGCGGTGCCTGCCGGCATCAGAGCGCCGCCGTGTGCCCAGGCCTGCGTACCCACTGGTGCGGTAGCGGGCGTGCCAGCGCTCCAAGCTGCGCAGTCCAATGCCGCAGTCGCGGGCGAGGGCGGCGAGCGGGACCTGGTCCTCGACGTGGAGCCTGAGGATCTGCCAGCGCCCGGCCGCGTCCATGACCTACACGGCGGCTCTCGGTCGCCGTGGTGCCATCGCAGGGGCGCTGCCCTGCCGGTTCAGTGCTCGGTAGATAGTGGTGCGGCTGACTCCCAGCACATCACCGATCTGCGCCACGGTCATCTCGTTCTGCTCATACATGCGCCTGGCCGCCTTGACCTGGGCGGGTGACAGCGACGAGGGCCGCCCACCGGTCCGGCCCCGTGCCCGGGCGGCCGCCAGACCGGCGTTGGTGCGCTCACGGATAAGGTCGCGCTCAAACTCAGCCAACGCGGCGAAGACATGGAACACCAGCCGCCCGCCCGAGGAAGTCGTGTCGATCGTCTCCTGCAGGGAGCGGAACCCCGCGCCGTAGTCAGACAGGATCTGCAACTGGTCAATGAGATGCCGGATCGAACGGCCCAACCGATCCAGCCGCCACACCACCAGGGTGTCACCCGGGCGGAGCTGGTCCATCAGCTTCTCCAGCTCGGGACGGTGATCAAGCGACCCAGAGATGGTGTCGACGAAGACCCGATAGCAGCCAGCCGCGTTCAGCGCATCGATCTGCAGCGAGGCATCCTGATCGGTGGTCGACACGCGCGCATAACCGAGGAGGTGCCCCATGGCACTGACTGTAACGATACTCATCCGGCAGGGGAAGTATCGAGCCATAGAATCCGGCACTGAGTTCCGCTACAACGGTGCGAGCCAAGAACCGCGGAGCGTCAAGCATCTTGACACGGGGCCCGGCGCATCGTCATCGCTGTAGCGGAATCGTTCGTTTTCGGCATAGCCTGTTGATTCAGTCGACACTGTATAGTTCAGCGCATGCTGACCATTGCTACGCGTTTGGATGTGATGAACCGGTTGGGCCGGGCCTTGGCCGACCCGACGCGGTCGCGGCTCCTCATGACTCTGCTCGAAGGGCCCGCCTATCCGGCTGAGCTGGCACGGAACCTCGGGCTGACGCGCTCGAACGTGTCAAACCACCTGGCGTGCTTGCGCGACTGCGGCATCGTGGTCGCCGAGCCCGAGGGCCGCCAAACGCGCTACGAGATCGCCGACCCACACTTAGCCCGAGCGCTCAATGCGTTGGTCGATGTCACCCTCGCACTAAACGAGAACGCTCCCTGCATCGATTCTGCCTGCCCGGTTCCCGGATGCACCGGATGCACCGAGGCCGGGACTGACGCATGATCCTGTCCTCGGTCCTGCCGGCGATCGGACTGTTCATTGCGACCAACATCGATGACATCATCGTGCTCTCGCTGTTCTTCGCCCGCGGCGCGGGGCAACGTGGAACGACGGCCCGGATCGCCGCAGGCCAGTACGTAGGATTCGCCGGCATCCTGGGCGCCGCCGTGCTCGTTTCGCTGGGCGCGGGAGCATTCCTTCCCGAGGAAGCCATCCCGTACTTCGGGCTCATCCCCCTGGCCCTAGGACTGTGGGCCGCATGGCGGGCGTGGCGTGGGGACGACGACGATGACGATGACGCCAAGGTCGAGGGTAAGCACGTCGGTGTCTGGACTGTCGCCGCAGTCACTTTCGCCAACGGAGGAGACAACATCGGCGTCTACGTCCCGGTCTTCCTCAGTGTCGGACCTGCGGCCGTGGTCGCCTACTGTGTCGTCTTCCTCCTGCTCGTCGCGGTGCTCGTGATGCTGGCCAAGTTCATCGCCACCCGCCGACCGATCGCCGAAGTCCTCGAACGCTGGGAGCACGTCCTGTTCCCTGTCGTCCTGATCGGCCTCGGCATCGTCATTCTGGTCAGTGGCGGAGCCTTCGGTCTCTAACAGTTCCTCGATGACTCCTGTTCGAACGGCGCGACCGTACCGCCACATAACAGCGACAGTTCGCCGCCATATAGGAGCCAAAACCACAGCGAGGCTCCCCGCAGACGTCGCCCGTTCCGAACCGTCGTTTCGGGCCACTCCGTTTCGGCGCGAGGTTCCGGGCGTCCGTCGCCTGTCTACGCGGGCACTGAGGGTTGGGCGCGCGAGCAGCGAGGGGATGAGAGTGCAGGCGAGTCCGGCGATTATCCAGAAGGCCGGGTGGCCGACTTCGTGGGCAGCGCGGCCAAGGGGCGCGGACATGCCGCCGGCACTATTGGGCCGGTAGGCACCCGCCGTCCATGATTACGCCGCCGACCTCGACGGTCACCGCGTCGGCCTCCACCGCACCGAACACGCAGCCGCCTTCGGGTGCGGCGGCGCCGAACGCGATCCCGGCGCCAGACCGGGTCTGCACGGACGCCAGACCGAGCGACTCCAGAGCAGCGCGGACGTCGTCCTCGGTTGCGGGTCCTGCAAGACGGAGCTGCTCAAGTGCCTCGGTGACGGCGGGTACGAGCGCCTCGGCGGCAGTCGCCACGTCGTCGGGAAGATCGTGCCGCTGGCGGTACTCCTCGTTCCCCTCCATCAACTCCTCGGGGTCGTAGGCGACGCAGTATTCCGGCAACTCGCCCTCGACGGGCTGGGGGCAGGCTGCGGTGGGCGAACTGGTCGTCGACGGTGGCGAAGTCGATGTCGAGCCGTCCGCGTCGGCTGGTGAGGTGCCGGGCGCGCCGCACCCGGTCATCAGCGCTCCCGCCAGGAGCGCTGCGCCGAGTGCTGCCGCCAGCACCCCCCGTGTCTCCCGCGTCATGTCGTGAGACTAGCCCGCAGGGTGCAGCGCCCGTCGGAGGTCACGTGGCGGCTCCGCGATCTTGTAGATGTTCCACAACATCGCAGCGCCGCGTCGGATTCGATCGTATTCGGCCAGGCAGAACCACAGCGGTTGACGGCACTCATCGCGCGACGCTCAGGTCGTCACTGACGGCATCATTACCGGCCGTGCGCTATGCCAGGTTCGGGAACTCCTGGCCGATCTGCGATCCCACAAGTGTCCGGAATGGGCCCTGCGGCGGTGCCGAGTCACGTTCGACCACCCGACCAATGTCCGCTGGGAAGTACGACTCCTGCCCGCCGGGCATGCGCACCGACACCAGGTCATCGTCATCGTCGTCCACGATGACGATCGTGCCGGCAGAGTCGTCGACGATCTCGCACAGAGTGCCAGCCGGGTAGATCGTCCAGACCAGTTCATCACCTGAGTCGTCTGTCACGACCGGCTCGGCGCTCAACAGTTCGAAGTACCTCATCACTGCTCCCTCAGTAGTTCCCGGCCACATTCGACAGGTACAGAGCCTTCGCATCATCGGCAGCCAGGATCGCTGCACGCACGTGGGGGTCCTTGACGTCCAGAACTCGGGTCTGCCCATCGACGGTGGTCAAGGACTCGATGCGGTGGAACTCGTCTCCGTACTCGGCCGCGAACTTGGCCATCCCCCGTAGTTTCGGGAGCGCATCCCGCAGGTGGTGGGAGTGAGGGTCGACGATGCTCACTCGGATTTGCCCGGCCTGTTCGGTGAAGAACAGGAAGTCCGGCCGCAGCGACCGCCACTTGGGTCCGTCCTGCCATGCCACCCCTAGGGAGTCCTGTGACGCCCGGCCAGGGTTGCGATACCAGGCGAGCGCACCGGGCCGGCCCATCTCCTTGGTGAGCACCTCGAGCTCGATGGAGGTGTGTTCACCGAGCGGGTAGTTCCCGTCCTGGTCGGACAGCAGGTGCCCGGTGCGGGTCGGTAGCGAGATCTCGTCGCCGACGGCGTCCTGGGTCTTCGTCTCGACGATGCTGTTGCGTGGCCTGGTGAGCATCATGCGCTGCGGCTCGACCGACATGGCCCGGATGTCGTTGTAGACGGCCTGGCGTTCGTCGGTGAGGTCCTTGATCGCGACCCGATAGTCGCCGAACCAGCGACCGGTCAGGTTGGTGGCCTCACGCTCGAGATCGGCCACGACCTCCGGCACCAGGGCGAGGGCGGCGACCTTCACGTGCGCATCGCGTAGCCCGTCCTCGCCGGTCTCGGGGTCCTCCGGGCCTGCGAGGTGGTCGACGTAGGTGCCGGCGAGCGCCGGGGAGAACGCCCGTCCTGCCTCACGGAACGCGGCCTGGATGGCCCGGTCGTCAGCGGTCTCAGCGAACTTCTCGTATGCGGTGGTCGCACCGGTCTGCCCGGTGATGGTCTCCCCGTGTACGGTCCACACCTCGCGTACCGCGGCCTCGACCTTGTCCCGGTACCGGGCGGCACACCCATCGAGCACAGCGTGCAGTTCGGCGTGAGCGTCCTTGCCGGCGTTCGGACGCAGCCCGTCGGTGGTGAGCGCCTGGGCGAACGCGGTCAGCCGCTTCACCGGCTTCGAGCCGACCCGTGGCACCGACTCGGACGGCAACTCTTCGAACGCCTCCCACACACGCTCGGCAACGGTGGGGTTCGGGGTCATCTCCTGCGGGGAGATGAGCACCCTCGGCCCGCTGCCGCCGGCGCCCGGGAAGTCCTCGAGCGACCCGGTCAGGACCTCCACGACCTCGGTAGCGGTCTTGTGGTTGAAGTGTGGCAGCAGACACTCGACGGTATTGAGTCGGTCGTTGCCGGGGATCCGCATCGCCAGCGGGGTGCGGACCATACGGCCGAGGAGCTGGGTGATGTGGGTGGCGTCCTTCGCTGGCCGGAACGACATCAGCACCTCCGCACGGGGGCAGTCCCAACCGGTACTGATCGCGTCCTTCGCCAGAAGCACCCGCACGTGGGTGGCGTCCTGCACGCGTTCAGGTGCGATGTAGGGCACCTCGAATCTCCCGTACCTTTCGGTGCGGTGCTCCCCGAGGACGTGCGCGACCGCGTCAGCCGGCAGGTCGGTCCACGTCTCAAACACCGTCGCCAGGGCACGTTCCACCTCCGCCGCATCTGGCCGGTTCGGAAGCTGCAGCACCATCAACGGCACCACCGGGTCCGAACTGGTGGTGCCGTCGTCCTGGGTGGCGGTGTACTCCGCCCACGCCCGCGTGGACGCGATGATCTTGCGGGTGGCACGCGTCAGGAGAACCGTGTCGAACAAGCCGGACTCGGCCGGGATGTCCAGGGCGATGGTGTCCTTGAGCAGCCCGGACTCCTGCACCCGCACCGGGTCAACGACGACCTTCGGCAACGCCAGCCGCGACTCCGACACCTCCGCCGACCGCATCGCGTCCTCGAACCGCTTCACCGTGGCAGAGATCCCCCACACCACCGGGATCGGCGGCACCCCGGCGTGCCCGTTGATCAGCCGGCGCACGATCGTCGGCTTCTCCGACGACGCTCTCGTGCCGAACCCGCGGTGAGCTTCGTCCTGCACCAGATACAGAGTCCGCGTCCCGTCCTCAATGGTGTTCCGCAGGGTGTCCCAGATCGTGTACGCCTGCATATCCGGCGTCGATGACGGCTCGAGTCCGGGCAGGTGCCCACCGTCGTCGTCGTGTCCTCGGGTCAGCAGAGACGACCTGGTGAGTTTCCCGGTGTTGAGGAAGTACACCTTCCCCGGCGACAACTTCGCGTGACTGAACGGGTGCTCGATCACCACCAAATCGGAGTGGTTCAGCCGGTCCGAGGCCGCCATGAGCCGAAACCTGGTCTGTTCGTTGAGGCTCGGGTCATCGGAGAACCACAGCACAACTGCGGATGGGTCCGGGGCGAAGTCGTGCTCGTCGCTGCCGTAGAACAGCGCCTCAATCGCCGCAGCGGCCATGACGGTCTTTCCAGCCCCCGTGGTCGCCGACAGCGCGAACTGGGAGGTGTCGCCCAGCTCGTGGAACAGACGGCGCGCCCGGGTCAGGTTGCCCAACACGTCACGAACCGCGTCGCCCTGGTACTCCTTGAGTGTGTACCGCACGCTCAGTTCCTTCCGCGGTTGATCTCGAAGTTCGACAGGTACGACTCGTACAGCCGTACCGGCTCGACGTGGTCGGGCAGGGCGGCACAGATCATCTGGAACCGTCGCTCATCATCGGTCACCACGAACGCCATCCGCGCCGTCTCGCGCCCGGCGAGCGAAGTTAGGAACGCCTTCGAGGAATCCAGGTCCACAAGCACCCCGTAGACCTCGGCGACATCCCATCCCTTCTCAGGAACGGCGTCGATCCGACGGCCCCGTGAGCCGGCTCGCAGCCACAGCAGCGGCGCAATCGCAGCGAAGTCACGGTTGCGAGCCACCCGCCACGGCGTCTCATACGTCAAGGTGAAGAATTCCACGTTCTCCTCGAACCCCTCGGCCATCGGAAACTCGTCCACGAACCGGTAGTCACCGGTCACGGGTTCACCGCTCGGCGTGCGGCCCGTGACCGCGGCCCGCAGGCGAGGCTTCGTGATGTAGTCACAGATGCCGAGGGCTTCCCATTCGGGGTCCCCACTGCGCAGCCCTCTCTTGAGGAGACCGGCTTGCTCAGTCGCCGAGACCTCGTTATTGGTGACGACGACTGAGCGGCGCTGGCCCCCGAGCTGGCGGTTCAGGCGCATCACCGCGTGCGTGGTCGTTCCGGACCCGGAGAAGAAGTCCAGGACGACCGCGTTCGGTTTGTCGGCGACGAAGAACCGCAGGGTGTCTTCGACCGCATACAGCGACTTGGGGAAGGGGAACTTCCTTCCCGGGATGAATTTCTCGAGTAGCCGACTGCCGCTGTTGCCAGCGTCGTGCGACGTGATGCGCCAAATGTCCGTCGGGACGAACCGGGCTTCGTAATTAGAACCATCAGTGATGACAGAACCATCCGAGCGGTGGCCGGAGACCTGGAAAACGCCATCGACGACCTTCTTCCTCTCGCCCTGCTTCAGGTAGTAGACAGTCGTCTCGCTGGCCTTCCACGGCCCCATTCGCGCAAATCCACCCTGGAGCAGTTCGCGAAGCGCAACGGGGCTAATCTGCCAGCGCCCTTCCTGCCCGTCATTGCGGATCGGCCAGATCGCGGTGCATCCGTCTGGGACGGGTGCCTCGTGCCACCCGCCTCCGTAGAACGGCTCACCGATCGAGTGGAATGCGGGACCGTCAACGGTCTGGTGCACGTAGATCGGGTAGAAGAGATTCGGATGAGTCGTGCGGAAGGGTTGCGTGCCCGACCGAATTAGGCGCGCCCAGTAGAGGTCCGCCTTGTTTTTCGTTCCGACCGGGTTCCACTCGTCTCCGAGGACCAGCGGTACAGGCGCCGACGCGCCGACCTGCACGAAGTACAGGTACTCCGCGGCTCGGTTGAACGTGCCTCTTCGGGTCGAACCGCCAGGGGTGATCGACGATGTCACCATGGTGATTCGGGCGTCGGGGAAGGTCTGCTCGAGGAGCAAGCCAAGTCGCAGGTACTCCTTCTCGTCGATGGTGACGACTAGCACCGAGTCAGCCGGATTGAGGAGTTCCTTGGCGAGGAGCAGCCGGCGTTCGATGAAGGCGAGCCACTTGGAGTGCCGGTAGAGGTCATCTCCGTCGACGTAGTCGTTGTTGTACTTCCAGTCCTTCGCGCCAGTGTTGTACGGCGGGTCGATGTAGATCGCGTCGACCGTGGCTCGGTGGGTGTAAAGCAGGGTTTGAAGGGCGTGGAAGTTCTCGGCGTTGATCACGGTGTGGAACGGCTTGTCTCCGCCTCGCTCTACCCTGCCCGTGGAGCGCAGTCCCGGATAGATCGGGTCGCGAAACTCAGCCACGACCACAAGGTCGTCGGCCAGAACCGTCTGAGAGGTCGTCTCCTCGTTGAGCAGAACCAGGTGCGCCACGCTGGCGCCGTCGATGCTCTCAATGCTCCCCACTCGCCACAGCCGCTGGTCGCCCCGACCGCCTAGTTCCCCACGCGGTGACAGGACGCGGACCTTATCGCCCTTCCGGACCGGCCGCTCGGGCAGTTCGACGGCTTCAGGCCGATGACGTTCGAAGTTCAGCCCAAACACCCGCCGCTCCGACAGCGTGCGGATCTCCGCTTCGAGGTCACGTCCGAGTTGGGGGTCCTGTGACCTCGCCTGGGCGAGCAAATCGGTCAGTCGGGACACGCCTATGCACTCCTTCAGGTTCCTGGCCTTGTCTAGTTACCTATCCAGTCCGGCTGGCGCCGGATCACGAGAGAGGACCGCCTCAACCTACCGTCGCCATGGGGTGGTAGATCGCTCGGTTCGAGCCGCAGCATGGTCGATCTGTGCTCAAGCCCAACTAGAGTCGATGTCGTGTCTCAGGATGATGCCCTCTTCGAATTCAGCGACCCACGATCGGCCAGGACGGCGCAGCCACACCCACCGATCCGGTCAGATCAGATCGACCAACTCCGTTCGGCTTTCGAGCAGGCCGGGATCATGAGCGATGCCGAACGGCGTCGGATCATCGAGAGTTGTGTGATGAGGCCGCTCCCCTCCCTACGCGACCTACGCGCCACAGACGTGCGCTTCATCCTTGAACGCCTCGAGAGTCGCCAACCGCATCAGACGCAGACCGGCGGCTCCTCCTGGGATGATCGCGACGGCGACACGTGGATTGATCGTCTCTAGGACTCGCCACCGCGAGTAGGGACACGCCCGTTGACTGCTACCTTCCCCCGCCGTCCCGTGCGCGGTAGCTCCGGCCCGCTTATAGCCGCTTGGGCTTAATCGATGAGGCGGCCGAACTCCCGGGCCAGCTCGGAGGCCCGTTGGAGGTGTTGTGCCGCCTCTTCGACTGCGATCGCCGGGGTCGTTTCCGTCGTTGTGAGAAACGTCGTAGTCCTCGAGCGTGGATCCAACGGCCGGGACCAAGTCCACGCCTTGCCCAAACACTGGGCAGCGTAACGTCACCGATCCCCTCGCGTGAGCATTCTGATGACGTCGGCCAAGCCGCGGCATCCTCGGCCGACGGTTCGGCACACAGGACCGTGGTGAGGTGCCCTGCGGGCCGGCATCGATGACGAGCGTGCGTCATCCGGCTTGGGTTGCAGTTCGAGCCAGGCGGAAGTCTCGGTGGTCTTGCGCCCTCCCCATTCTGGTCGCAGATCGCGCGACGCGGGGGCGCCATGTGGTGCTCCTGTCCCGTGGGCGGTACGCCCTGGAGAGCCTTAGCCTCGATCCACCGATGGGCTGGGTGTCGGGGCCTGGATCGGCTCCGAGGTGATGGTGGCGTTTGTGGGCGTGTCGTAACGGCCGGTCTGCCC
>NZ_CACRYJ010000020.1 GCF_902703175.1 Occultella aeris
GTCCCGCGCAGCCCGCCCGTCCCGTGCCGCCCACCGGGACCGGCCGAGGGTCGCCACGGCCAGGGCGACCGCCACCCCCAGCATCGCGATGCCGGCGACCAGGGCAGCTCCGACGTCCGGTCCACCCGGCGCCACCACCGGGTCGCCATCGCCCGCGCCGTCCGTACTCGGTAGCAGCGCCAGCGCGGTCAGCGCAGCGACCCCGAGCGCGCCGCCCACGTTCTGCGCCGTGGTGAGCAGACTCGAAGCGGTGCCCCGGTCCGTCTCCGCCGCGGCGTCGACCACCGCGATGGACGCGGCCGGGAACGCCAGCCCGAGCGCCACCCCGACGCCGGCCATGACGGGCAGCATGGTCGCCACCCACGGCGGCTGCACACCGGCCACTGCCAGGTACCCCAGGCTCGCGGCGAGCACCGCGACGCCGGCGCCCAGCACCCGCGCCGGACCGAACCGGGACACGAGCCGGGACCCGAGACCAGCGGTCAGGGTGAACGCCACGGGCTGCGGCAGGATCAGCAGGCCGAGCGCGAATGCGTCCAGATCGCCGCCCTGGCCCTGCAGCCCGAGGCTCAGCGCGAGCATCGAGGACAACACCGCGGCGTACACCCCGGCCAGCCCCAGGCAGGCGGCGCGGATCCTGCGCGAGGCGAGCACCGCCGTCGGGTAGTCGCCCACCCCGCCGCGTTGGATCAGCCACGCGAGGACCACCGCGGCGAGGCCGAACTCGATCGCGAGGACCGCGCCGTCCGTACTCCCGATACCGCCCAGCGCGTGCATGACGAGCATGAGGATCGCGGTAAGGGCCACCGCGCCCGGCACGTCCACCCGGCCGCCCGCCGGGGCGTTCGTGGCGAGGCGTGCCGTCACGGCCAGTACCGCGACCACGATCGGCACGAGCAGCACGAAGCTCCACCGCCATCCGACCTGCGCCACCACGAATCCGGGCAGCACCAGGCCGAGCGAGAACCCGGCCGCGCCCATCGCGCCGTAGATCGCCACCGCGCGGTTGCGAGCGGTCCCCTCGCCGAGGCCCGCGGTGATCAGTGCGAGCGCGGCCGGGGCGCTGAGCGCGGCCCCCGCACCCTGGATGAGCCGGCCCGCCACCAGCAGGAACGCCCCCGGGGCGAGCGCGCAGAGGACGCAGCCGACACCGAACAGGACGACCCCGAGCCGGAACACCTCCCGGCGGCTCCAGACGTCCGTGATACGTCCGGCCACCGGGAGGCATCCCGCATATGCCAGCAGGAACGCCCCCACCACGATCGGCACCGCGGCTCCCCTGAGCCCCAGGTCCGTCGCCATGGCGTGGATCTGCACGTTGATGCTCGACGAGCTCATCCCTTCCAACAGCAACGCCAGGCAGATCACCCCGGTGCGGAATGCGCTCAGGGGCGGGGTGGCCACGCTCGTTCCGTCTGACATGCCGACCACCGTGACGGCGCGCGCTTACATGCCGCTTACATCAGGCTGACACGGCGACCCGATCGGGCCCGCCGCTCATGGTGAGAGCGCTGAGGTGGCAGCCACCTCCGCACTGTCGCCACCGGCGTGGATCAACCTCCCTCGGGCGGGCGACGGCGGAGCGCCTTCGTCCGCCCTTGCTGCTTCTTCGCGGTGAGCCGGCGTTCCTTCGAACCGCGGGTCGGCTTCGTGGCGCGGCGGGCCCGCGGCGGCGGGGCGAGGGCGTCCATGAGCAGTGCCGCGAGCCGGGTCCGAGCGGCGTCCCGGTTGCGCAGCTGCGCGCGGTACTCGGACGCGGCGATGGTCAGCACCCCGTCACTGATCCGCGGCGCGAGGCGGGTCAGGATCCGGTCCCGCTGGTGGCCGGTCAGGACCGCCGAGGCGCCGACGTCCCAGCTGAGCTCCACCCGGGAGTCGGCGGTGTTCACGCCCTGCCCGCCGGGACCGGAGGACCGGGAGAACCGCCAGGACAGCTCTGTCTCGGGGATGGTCAGCGTCGGACCGACCCGCACACCTGCCGCGCTCACCATGCACACCAGTGTGCCCGTAATCTTGGCACCTCAGCCCGCCCGACGAGAAGGTGAGCGACATGACCGAGCCGCGTGCCGTCGTCGTGCACAATCCGGTGAAGATGAGCCGCGCCCGGCTGGACCGTGCCCTCGCGCGGGAGGAGTCACGGGCCGGGTGGGCGCCGAGCCGGCTGGTCGCGACCGAGGAGGACGAGAGTGTCGAGTCGCTCCGGGCGCAGATCCTCGCCGAGCCTGCGGATGTGGTGATCGCGGTCGGTGGGGACGGCACGGTGCGCGCCACGGTGGAGGCGCTCGTCGATCAGTCGCTACCGCTCGGGCTGTGGCCGGTCGGCACCACGAACCTCGCCGCCCGGAACCTCGGCCTGAGCATGCTCGACCCCGGCGCGGCCCTGCGAGCGGCGTTCGGCGACCTCGAGCGGGTCGTCGACGTCGGGAGGCTGACGGCGGACCTGGCCGACGGGCGACGGCTGCAGAAGGTGTTCGTGGTGCTCGCCGGGTTCGGCGTGGACGCCCAGATGGTGGTGCACACCTCGACCGCGGCGAAGCGGCAGTTCGGGTGGCTCGCCTACGTGGACGGGGTGCGACGCGGAGTCACCCGCGCGGACCGGTTCGACCTCACCTACAGCCTGGACCGGGCCGAGCCGCGGTCCGTGCGCGCCCACACGTTCGCGATCGGCAACGGCGGGTCGCTCCCGGCCGGACTGACCCTGCTCCCGGACGCGGTGATCGACGACGGCGAGCTCGACGTGCTGCTGCTGCGGCCGGAGGGCGCGCGCGGGTGGCGCGACCTGGCGCGGTGGTTCTTCACCGAGAACGGACTCGTCCAGCGGGTCCGGCGCACGAACGGGCACCGCAGCGACGTCCCCCAGGGGGAGTCGGTGCTGACGGCGCGCACACGCGAGGTGCGCCTGACCGTGCGTCATGGCGAGGACTTCCAGATCGACGGGGAGTACCTCGGCAAGGTGGTCGCGCTGCGGGCGGTCGTGCAGCCGGGTGCACTCCGGGTCAGGGTGCCGACGGTCCACGCCGAGCATTCGCTGGTGCTGCACCCCTGACCGAGCGACGTTGCCCGGGCCGCGAACTTCGCTGCGAGGTCGTCCACGAATCGATTCACGACGCGGCGCGATGGCGCTTACGATGTCGACAGACACCTCACCGACCGGCCGCGAAAACCTCGCTCCCCCGACGCTGCCCCACGGCCAGGTGACCCTGCCGCCTGCCGGAAGGACTGCTGTGACGTCGACGCTACAGGCGCGTGACCTCCTCATGGACCGCGCCCAGGGCGCCCTCACCGGCCTCGCCGTGGGGGACGCGATGGGCCTGCCCGGCGACCGCTGGCCGCACGCGCGGCTGCGGTCCAAGTACGGCTGGATCGACCAGCTGCTACCCGCTCGCACCGGGGACCGGACCCGCCGGGCCGGGCACGTCAGCATCGGGACCCTGGAGGCGATCGCGGTCGCCGAGGCTCTGCGTGACGGCGGTGGCCGGGCCACCGAGGATCGGATCGTCGAGCGGATGGACGCGCTGGGCGACCGGCCCCGGCGGCCGGTGCACGTCGCGCGGTTCGCGCCGTTGGGGATCGTGCACAGCAGCCTCGACCTCGACGCCCTGATCGACGACATCGTGATCAGTGCCGCGCCGCACCACCTCTCGAACGCGGCCGTGGCGGCTGCCGCGCTGGTCGCAGGCGTGGTCACGTCCGCCCTGGATGCCCCGGTCGGGGCCACCGGGGCGGTATTCCTGCCCGCCCACCTGGAGATCGGGTTCCGGGCCGCCGAGATCGGCCTCGGACACGGGTCACCGGTGGCGGCGCCGTCGGTGATCCAGCGGTCGCTGCTGGCGCGGGAGATCGCCATGAACGCCGAGAGCGACGTGAGTTTCCTGCAGCACCTCTACGACGTGATCGGTACCACGCCGGCGGCGACGGAGGTGGTCCCGGCCGCCGTCGGCTTGCTCGTGCGCGGCGAGGGCGTCCCGTTCCAGGTGGCCACGCTCGCCGCGAACCTGGGCGGAGCGTGCACCGCGATCGGTGCCCTGGCGACGGCGATGGCGGGCGCGATCAACGGGCTCTCGGTGCTCCCGCCCGACCCCGTGGCGACCGTCCGCACGGTGAACGGGATCGAGCCGGGCGAGCTCGCGCGGGAGTTGGCGGAGCTGCGCCACTGAGTTCGGTCAGCCCTTCGAAGCGGCGTCGCGCAGATCCTTCAGCTCGTGCATGATCGTCTGCTCGCGGCCGAAGGCGTCGTGCAGCCGGGTGTAGAGCGCGAACAGCGCCCCGTACGCGGTCACCGAAGCCGGGTCCGGGGTGAACACCTCGTCCGCACGTCGTCCCATCACGGCGGCGGCCGCGCGCACGTCCGGGAACACCCCGGCGGCCACGGCGGCGTGGATCCCCGAGCCGAGGGCACCGGCCTGGCTGCTGCCCACGACGGCGAGCGGGCGGCCGAGCACGTCGGCGTAGACCTGCATCAGGAACCTGTTCCGGATCAGCCCACCGGCGGCGACGATCTCGGTGACGGCGATACCGGCGCGCTCGAACGACTCAACGATGGTGCGGGCACCGAACGCGGTGGCCTCGACCAGGGCGCGGTAGGTGTCCTCGGGCCGGGTCGCGAGGGTCTGGCCGAGGATCAGGCCGGACAGGCGCGGGTCGACGAGGATCGACCGGTTCCCGTTGTGCCAGTCGAGCGCGATCAACCCGTGCGCACCGACTGACTGTTCGGCCGCCAGAGCACTGAGCAGGTCGTGCAGGCCGACCCCCTCGGCCCGGGCTCGATCGTGGTACTCCGGCGGGACGCAGGTGTCCACGAACCACGCGAAGATGTCGCCGACCCCGGACTGTCCGGCCTCGTACCCCCACAGGCCGGCCACGATGCCTCCGTCCACGGCGCCGAACATGCCCGGCACCTCGCGGAACTCCTCGGCGGAGACGATGAAACAGGTCGACGTGCCCAGGATCATGGTCAGCTGGCCCGGCTCGACGGCGGCCGCGGCCGGCGCGGTGACGTGGGCGTCGATGTTGCCGACCGCGACGGCGATGCCCGCCGGCAGCCCGGTGAGCTCGGCGCCGCGCGCACTCAGCACCCCGGCCCGCGCCCCGAGCGGCGCCATCGTGGGCGCGGTCAGCTTCGCCAGCGCGTCCGGCCCGCTCGGGAAGCCCGCCTCCTCCAGGTACGCCGCGCTGGGGTGGGCACCGTCCTGGCGCAGGCTCTTGTAACCGGCGGCCGCTGCCGAGCGCACCTGCTCGCCGGTGAGCTGCCACACGATCCAGTCCAGCGCCTCCACGAAGTGCGCCGTCCGCGCGTACACCTCCGGATCCGCCTCGGCGACCTCGAGGAGCTTCGGCACGGCCAGCTCCACGGAGAGGGTGCCGCCGTACCGCGCCAGCCAGGGCTCGCCGCGCCGCCGCGCGGTCTCGACGAGCCGTCGGGTCTGGGCGTGGGCGCCGTGGTGCTTCCAGAGCTTGGCGTACGCGTGTGGCCGCCCGGCCAGTTCCGGGAACTCGCACAACGGGGTGCCGTCGGGGGTGGTCGGGATGACGGTCGCGGAGGTCACGTCGAGCCCCAGCCCCACCACGGATCCGGGCTCGACGCCCGCGTCGGCGAGCGCACGCGGGACGGCGACGGCGAGCACTCGCAGGTAGTCGGCCGGCACCTGGAGCGCGGTGTCCGGCGGGAGCCGAACGCCGTCCAGGTCTGTCTCGAGCACCCCGTGCGGGTAGTCGACGACGTGCGCGCCGAGCTCGGCCCCGTCGGCGGTGCGGATCACGCTGGCCCGCCCGGACAGGGTGCCGAAGTCGATCCCGATCACGTGGGACTGGTCAGCCATCTTGTGTCCTCACTCTCCCGTGGTGGTGCGGTCGCGGCCCCAGTGGCCGTCGGGCTCGAACAGCCGGTCCACCACCGGCCCCAGCCGTCCGGTCTCGGTGAGCAGGTCCAGGACCGTGTACCGGTCGCGGATCATCTGGGCCCGCCGGTAGGTGGCCCGGAACGCGTGAGGGCTGAGCCCGATCTGCGCCGGGTGGGACACGGCGCCGACCTCGTCCAGCAGCCGGGCCAGGTCCGCGGCCGGCAGGAGCTGGGCCCGGCACCGCTCGACGATCACGGGCCACCGGTCCCGCAGCCGGGTCAGCCGCGCCCGGAGCTCCGCGGCCGTGACGTACTTCCTCAGGACCGCCGCCAGGGCCGGGGTGAGCAGGGGCTCGGCGAAGTCGGCCCGGACCCTCTCGGCCATCGCCTCACGGGAGGGCCAGCGGGCCACGCACTCGTCGACGTCGAGCGTGGTGAGGTCCTCCTCGAGCACCCGCTCGTACAACGCCGCGATCGAGACGGCACCGAGGCCCACCTTGAAGCCGTGGGACAGCGGCGGGTCGTCATCGGCACCGAGACCCTCCATCTCCCACAGGTGGGAGAAGTGGTGGCCGGCGCCGGACGCCGGCCGGGAAGACTTGTGGACCTGCATCGCGAGACCGGACATCAGCAGCCCCTCGACCAGCCCGGTGAGCGCAGCCTCGTCCCCGGCCCGGATCCGCGCGGCCGGTGCCAGCGCCTCCCGCAACGGCCCCTGCACGAGCATCCAGACGTCCTCGTCGATCGGCTCGATGCCGAGTTCGTCCGCGAGGATCCAGTCGGCGCCGGCAGGGATCTTCTCGATCAGGTCGCCGTACCCGTACGCGGACATCCGGGCCGGCGCGCCCGCCATCACGGTCAGGTCGGCGAGCACGCCGCGCGGCGCCGGGCCCGCCAGGGTCTGCTTGAACGCGTCCTTGGTGATCGCCGAACCGAACGCCGTGTAGCCGTCCATCGACGCAGCGGTGCCCACGCAGGCGTAGGGCCGGTCGAGTTCGGCGCTGGCCCGCTTGGTCACGTCGTTCAAGGTCCCCGAGCCGACCGCCACGGCGACGGCGTCGAGCGGCTCGAGCGCGACCCGCAGCGTGGTCACCGTGTCGTAGTCGGCGTGCACCACCGGCCGGCCGGCCAGGAGCACCGGGGCGAGCACCTCGACGCCCGCCCCGGTGAGCGCGGCGGTGACCGCCGCGCCGGCCACCGCCCAGGTGTGCTCGTCGGCCACGACCACCGCTGCCCGGCCCGGGAACAGCCCGGCGAACATGGCACCGGTCTGGCTCACGGCACCGGGTCCGAAGCGTAGGTCCCGGGTGTCGGTCGCGTCCCGCATCGCGGCCGCCAGGCGGGCGGCCGCGAGTGCGCTGGTCGCGGCGGTACTTGCAGGCGCGGTGGCGCGCTCGGGCACGATGGTCCAATCCGGCCCTACCGGCGTTCCCGCCCGGGGCCTCACTCGGTGATGACGACGTCGGCGTAGCTGGTCCGCCCGCCCGGGTCGATCGTGACACCTTCGACGCGCTCGGAGTAGGCCGACGTGCTGGTCATGTCCATCGGGAAGATCCCGACGGCGTCGTCCCAGATGATCTGCGCCGCCTGCGCGTACAGGTCGGCCCGGACGTCCTGGTCGAGGCTCGCCTTCGCCTCGTTGAGCAGGGCGTCCAGCTCCGGGTTGCAGTAGCCCATCCGATTCGCCTCGCACAGGTACAGCCGCCCGAGCGTGTAGTCGGCGTCCCCGGTCGCGACGGTGTTGCCCTGGAGGTTCATGTCCCAGTTGAGGTTGTTGAGGTCCTCGAGCCAGACCGCCCGCTCCTTCGCCAGCGGCTCGACGGTGACGCCGATCTCCGCCCACGCCGAGATGAACGCCTGGGCCAGGCTCCGGCTGCCCTCACCGCCGGCGTCGGACCACTGCAGGGAGGTGGAGAACCCGTCCGGGTAGCCCGCCTCGGCGAGCAGCTCCCGGGCCAGCTCCGGGTCGTAGCTGTAGGGCTCGAGCTGCGGGGCCCCGAACACCGGCTGCGGGATCGGCGCCTGGGCCACGGTGGCCTGCGTGCCGAAGAGGTCGGAGACGATCTGCTCGATGTCGACCGCGTGCCACATCGCCTGCCGGACCCGGGGGTCGGTGAAGGGCTCCCGGGAGGAGTTGAACCAGAGCAGTTGGTAGGTGAAGCTCGGCACCTCGTCGTAGACGATCCCGTCCATTCCCTGGAGCTCGGGCACGGAGTCCGCCCCGATCCCGGTCATCAGGTCGATCTCGCCGGTGGACAGCGCCGAGATCCGGGCTGCCTCCTCCGGGATGTTCGTGAACGTCAGCGTGTCGAGCGTGGGCAGGGTCGCGCCCCAGTAGTCGTCGTTGCGGGTGAGGGTGAGCCGCTCGTCCGGAAGGTACTGCGACACCGTGAACTGGCCGCTGCCCACCGGGGCCCGCCAGTAGTCCTCGGAGTCCATCGCCGCGGCCTGGCCGACGAACACCAAGGACATCGTGTTCAGCATCGTGCCAAGGGGCTGGCTCGTGGTGAGGGTGAGGGTGGCCTCGTCGGTCGCCTCGATGGTCTCCACGAGCGCGAACAGGGGTGCCATCGAGCCGCCGATGTCCACGAGCCGCTGGACCGAGGCGCGGGCATCCTCGGCCGTGACCGGGGTGCCGTCGGAGAACGTGGCGTCCGGGTTCATGTGGAAGACCCAGGTGGTCTCGTCCGGGTTCTCCCAGGAACTCGCGAGCAGCGGTGCGAAACCGTCGCCGTCCCGTGCGACCAGCGTCTCCATCACGTGCTGGATCGGACCGATGACGGCGGCCTCCGCGGACCACTGGTGCGGGTCGAGCGCGACCGGGAACGTGCCGGGAGCGACCGTGAGGGTCTGCTCGGCCGCCGGTGCGCCGCCCCCGCTGCCGGCGCCGCCGTCGTCACCACCACCGGCGGAGCAGGCGGCGAGACTCAGACCGGTGGCGACGGCGGCGGCGCCGGCGAGCAGGCGGTGGAACCGCGTGCGGTGGAACATGATGGGCCCCTTTCTGCGGGCTCGATGAGGACTTGATGGGGACTTGGGATGGACTCCGGCGACGGCGACGGCGACGGCGACCGTGCCGTCGTCCGCCGTGGTCCCTCGTCAGGCCACGGCACCTTGCGTGAAGGTCGCGGTGACGGGTTTGTGGTCGCTCGGGGCGACGCCGTCGAGGAAGTAGTCGACGACCTCGGCGGTGCGGGGCCGCAGGGCTCCGTTGAAGAACAGCCAGTCGAGCGCCTTCTCGACGACCTGGACGCCCTCCCAGCGCATCGGCTTGTCCAGGCGTGGGGTGACCGGGTGCGTGATCGGGCAGGTCCGGCCAAGCGTGCCGAACGGCTCCCGGAAGCCGTCGTCGTAGAACGCCCACAGCGGTCGGGCGTAGTCGTTGATGTCGATGCACAGGATCACCGGGTCGCCACCCGCGAGCCGGTTCAGCTCCCGCGCCGCGGACCGGGCCTGCTCGGTGCGCGGGCTGCGCTCGGTGCGCACCTCCTCGGCGTTGCCCGGGAAGGTCAGGTGCGCCGACGCGAGGACCAGTGGCGCCAGGTCGGGCGCCTCGACGTGACGCAACCGCACCCAGGACAGGCCGCGGTCGGGGGTGGGCATCCCGATGTCGGCGAGGCCGTGCTCGACCTCCGCGAACAGCTCGCGGTCCCACCACAGGTTCGCGTGCTCGCGCCAACCCGGCGCGTCGTCGACCACCCGCGCGTGCCCCGGCAGTGCGGCGTCGATGAGGTCGACGGCGCCCGGGCTCAGTTCCTGCACGCCGAGCAGGTCCGGGGCCCGGCCGGCCAGGAGCCCGGTCAGGGCGGGGGTGCGGCGGGGCAGGTCCCAGTCGCCCCACAGGTTGTAGCTCATTGCGGTGAACGTGTGTCGCATGGATGCCTCAGTCCGTGGGTGCGGCGCCGGCGCCGGCGCCGAGGTGGTGGGCGGAGTTGGCGCTGACGAGCCTGCTCGCGAGCACCGAGCCGTCGGTGCCGACCCAGTACTCGAGCTCGGTGACCGAGCAGTTCCCGGCGCCACGGACGGCCCGGTAACCGGACGGCGGCAGTCCGACGGCGGCGACCGTCGCCATCCGGATCGGGCCGCCGTGGCTGAAGGCGACGACGAGCCGCTCCCCCGCCGGGTGTTCCTGCGCCGTCTCGGCGGCAAGGTCCGCGATCGCCGACTGCACGCGCGCGGACAGCTCGGCCATCCGCTCGCCGCCACCCCTCGGCAGGTCCTGCCCGCCGCGGATCCTCTCGATCGCGTCGGCCTCGGCGCTCGCCACGTCGGCGATGAGCCGGCCGCTCCAGGTGCCGTTGTCCACCTCCCGCAACCGCGGGTCCGGGCGCAGCGCGATGGCGCCGGGGAGCCGGTCCGCGTACGGCGCGGCGGTCTGGAGCACCCGCGGCAGGTCGCTGGCGAGCACGGCGTCCGGCACCCGGTAGGCCCGCGTCAGGAAGTCGGCGGTGGTCGCGGCCTGGTCGCGGCCCCGGTCGGTCAGTCCGCCGCCGAGGTGACCCTGGATCCGGCCCTCGCCGTTCCAGCCCGACTCGCCATGCCGGACCAGCACCACGCGCAGCCGGAGCGAATCCTGCTCCAGGAGTGGTTCGTCGATCGCCCAGCCCGTGACCACGCGTGTCCCTTCCCGTGGGGCCCGGTCGGGCCTCCCTAAACGTTCACGGTCCGGCACCCCCGGGTCCGGGTGCAAGGACGTTTCGCGGGCTGCAACACCGTTGCCCCACTCCGGCGGACCGAGGCAGCGTCGCTTCCGCGATCGTCGCCGAGAAGGGGCCCATCATGCGTTCACCGATCCGTCCGATCCGCCGCGCCGCGCTGGCCGCGGCCCTGACCATGACATTGGCGGTGCCACTCGGGGCGGCCGCCGATCCCGCCGGGTTCACCCCCGGCCCCGGCTCCGGCGAACCGAGCGGTGTCCTGATCGAGGAGTTCTCCCTCGGCGGGCCGGCCGGCCCGAAGGACAGCGTCCTCGAGCTCGCGAACCACAGCGCGGATCCGGTTCCGGTCGGAGGCTGGCGGATCTATCCGTGCGGGGCCTCGGGGAGCCGGGGCAGCCTGTGGGCGACGCTGCCGGACGTGACGCTCGCCCCGGGCGAGGTGTTCCTGCTCGCCAGCGCCGGCTCCCCGCGCGCCGCCGATGCCACCTTCGTCAGCGGCGGCGCCCAGGTCGCGACCGGCGCCTGGGTGGAGAGCGCCGGGTCCGTGGTGCAGGACCGGCTGTCCATCTCCCCCGCATCCCGCGACTCCGCGTGCGGCCCCGGGCTGCCCGCGACCCTCGACGCGGCCGCGGACGAGACCTACCAGCGGGTGCGCGCCACCGGCGACCCGACGGCCGACTTCATCGCCGCTACCGCCACGCCCGGGGCGCCGAACGCCGTCGAACCGGCGCCCGGACCGGTCGACTCCCCCGTGCTCATGACCGAACTGGCCAACGGTGGGCCAGCCGGGCCGGCCGGTGAGCTCGTCGAGCTCGGGAACGTCTCCGACACACCCGTGGATCTCACCGGGTGGGTCCTGTCCTTCTGCGCGGCGGACGGTTCGACCACCGTCCCCGTGCCGGTGGCGCTGCCCGCCGGCACCGTCCTGGCCGCGGGAGCCACATTCGTGCTCGCCCCGATCGGCGGCGACCTGCCCTATGCCGAGCCCCGGCTCGCGGCCGCGGGCGGCGGGGTGATCCTGCGGGACGACGCCGGTGCCGTCCGGGACGGCGTCGGCATCTACGAGCAGGACGCCGAGTCCGCCCCCGCGGTGGACAGCGCCTGCGTGCGCGGCACCGCCCTGCCGAACCGCCTCGACCTCGCCTCCGGGCAGTCCTACCAGCGCGTGGCATCCACCGGCGACAACGCGGCCGACTTCGCCGTCGGCGACGCCGCACCGGGCACCCTCGAGGCAGCACCCCTGACCAGCGGGCTGCGCTTCGAACCCGGCCTCGGGGTGCGGGTCACCGAGGTGGCGCACACCCTCGACGCGGACTCGGACCCGTCGAGCTTCGTCGAACTGACGAACACGACGACGGCGGCCGTATCGATCGAGGGCTGGTCCGTCCAGCGCTGTGGGGTGGACGGGCGCCTGGAGGGCGACCCATGGGTGGCGCCGCTGGCCGGCACCCTCGAGCCGGGCGCAGCCATCGTCCTGGCGCAGGCCGGCAGCCCGTGGGCGGGCGACGCCGCGGCGGTCTTCGAGGCTCCACTCACCGCCGCGGGTTACGGCTTGCTGGTGCGCGCCGCCGACGGCGCCGTGGTGGACCGGTTCGGCATGCTCCGGGACCGGTACAGCCCGTGCATCGACGGCGTCACCCTGGACGAGATCATCGCCTACTCCCTCGACCTGAGCTACCAACGGTTCGCCGACACCGGCGACAACCGCCGTGACTTCGTGCACGCCGAGCGCACCCCGGGGGTGTGGGCCAGGGACCTACGGGCGGCGACCGACATCGACCCCTCCCGGCTCGAGCCCGTCACCGTGGCGCCGGACCCGCGGCCGCTCGCGGCCACCGACCTGACCGCCACCGAGGCGACCACCACGGCGGACCTGAGCGCCGCCGTCGGGCATACGAGCGAGGCGGAGGTGACGGCGACGTTCACCGGCGGGGCCCAGGTCCAGGTGAACAGCGCAGCGAGCCGGGTGTTCTCCGGCACCAGCCCGCAGGCGCCGCCGACCGACCGGGTGGGCACCGGCGAGACGCGGCACCGGCTGGCCGACCTCGGCGACCAGATCACCGTCACCGGTGCCGACGGCTACCCCTATCAGCGGTTCGAGCTGGTGCTGCCCGGCCGCGCCGACGAGGTGGCGGACGTGGCGTGGACGGGCTCGAGCCTCAGCGGCCACGAGCTGCAGATGTACGCCTGGAACTTCACCACGTCGGCGTGGGACCCGCTCATCGTGGGTTCGGGTCGTGACGGCGGCACCTTCACCATGGTCGGCCGGATCGAGGAGGCCGTGCACCGGCTCGGCACACGCGTCGAGATCCTCGTCCAGGACGGCCCGGCGACCACGCCCGCGTTCGATGTCGGGGCCGACGAGACGTTCGAGGACCCGGGTGACTACGACTTCTCGATCGGGTACGTCCCGGACCCCCAGGAGCTCACCTACGGATACCGGTGGGGCTACGCGAACGAGATCGCCTGGCTCGTCGCCAACGCCGACGCGCGCAAGATGGCGTACGTGTCGACGATCGGCGACGTGACCGAGTGGTGGATGTGGGGCACCCACCTGGAGAACCAGGCGCGGGAGCAGTTCGAGACCGCCCAGGCGTTCGGCGACTACCTCACCGACGCCGGCATCCCGAACGGGACGGTGCCGGGCAACCACGACAACAAGTGGGGCCGGGACAACGCCCTCTACAACGAGTATTTCGGGCCTGCGCAGATCGGCGACACACCCTGGTTCGGCGGCGCCATCGGGGCCGACGACGCGTCCAGCCACTACGACCTCTTCGAGGTCCAGGGCGCGCAGTTCCTCGCGCTGAACATCGGCTACCCGGGCTGGTTCAACCACGACGCCACGCTCGCCTGGGCGGCGCAGGTGATCGAGGACCACCCGGACCACAACGTGCTCATCTTCACCCACGACTACCTGCAGCGGGACGGCGAACCGGGCGATGCCACGGACCGGTGGAACGCCGTCGGGTACCGGATCTGGGAGGACCTGGTGGTCCCCTACGGCAACGTCGCCTTCGTGATGGGCGGGCACGTCAACGGACAGGCCTACACGGTGGCCCGGGACGTCGGCGGTGTGCCCGGCCGGATCGTGCCGCAGATGCTCTCGAACTACCAGGGCTACGAGATCGTCGACGGCGAGAAGCGGGCCGACTTCCTGCGCCTGCTGCAGGTCGACATCGACTCCGGGACGATCTCGGTGAACACCTACTCGCCGTCCCTGGACGAGCACAACTCGTGGCGGTATGCGTCCTCGCCGACGTGGACCCCGGAACACGACGAGTTCCTCGCCCCGATCACCATCACCGGGATGGACCGGCAGGTGACGTCCACCGGGCTGGCCCTGGCCCGAGACACCTCGGTCATCGGGACGGCGACCGGGGCCGACGGCGTCGCGGCCACCTGGTCCGGCCTCACCCCGGGCGCGGCGTACGTGTGGTGGGTGGCGAGCACGGACGCCGCCGGGGCCGAGACGGTCCTGTCCGAGCCGGCCGTACTGCGCACGCGGGACTGAGCAGGGCGGATGGTCGTGCGGCGAGCCTGGTTGATCGAGACCCAATGCTCATCCATTCCGGATGAGCAACGGACCGGATTGGGCAGCGATGCTGTTGACGACAGGGTCGGCGGCGGAGGGATGGGTGATGACCAGGCAGTTTCAGGGCAAGATCGAGGTCAACGTGCGCGACTCGGTCGCAGACTGGGACGCGTTCATCCCGGACAAGGCACCAGAGGGCGCGCCGAACGTCCTGGTCGTCCTCTACGACGACACCGGCCAGGCTGCGTGGTCGCCGTACGGCGGTCGGATAAGGATGCCGACGATGGACCGGCTCGCGGCCGGAGGGCTGACGTACTCCCAGTGGCATACGACCGCGCTGTGCTCGCCGACCCGGTCGACGTTCCTCACCGGCCGCAACCACCACCTGAACGGGTTCGCGTCGATCTCGGAGTCCTCGACGGGCTTCCCTGGCTACAGCTCTCACATCCCGACGTCGAACGCGACGATGGCCACCGTGCTGCGCGAGGCCGGCTGGAGCACTTTCTGGGTGGGCAAGAACCACAACATCCCGATCGACGAGTGGACCGCCGGCGCGTCGAAGAAGCGCTGGCCGCTGGGCCAGGGATACGACCGGTTCTACGGGTTCATCGGTGGCGAGACCAACAACTGGTACCCGTCGCTGGCCGAGGACAACAAGTACATCTCTCAGCCGTACCTGCCCGAGGAGGGCTACCACCTATCCAAGGACCTGGCCGACCAGGCGCTGCGGATGATCCGCGACTCGAAGCAGACTGAGCCCGAGAAGCCGTGGTACCTGTGGTTCTGCCCGGGCGCCAACCACGCGCCGCACCACGCCCCCGAGGAGTACATCGCCAAGTACGAGGGCATGTTCGACGACGGCTACGAGGCCTACCGTGAATGGGTGCTGCCGAGGATGATCGAGCGCGGCATCCTGCCCGAGGGCACCGAACTCACGCCGCTGAACCCGATGGCCGACGGCACCTTCGCGGACGGTGACTACGTCCGGCCTTGGGCGGAGCTGACTGCCGAGGAACGAAGGCTCTTCAGCCGGATGGCCGAGGTCTACGCCGGGTTCTCGGAGTACACCGACGCTCAGGTCGGTCGGATCGTGGACTACCTCGAGGAGTCGGGGCAGCTGGACAACACGATCATCTTCTACTGCGCGGACAACGGAGCGTCCGGTGAGGGCAGCCCCAACGGTTCCACCAACGAGGGCAAGTTCATCAACGGCTACCCGGACACCATCGAGGACAACCTGGCCGCGATGGACGCGCTCGGTTCTCCGGACACCTACAACCACTACCCGACCGGCTGGGCGGCGGCGTTCTCCACGCCGTACCGGATGTTCAAGCGCTACACCTACCAGGGCGGGGTCTGCGACCCCCTGGTGGTGCATTGGCCGAAGGGCATCCAGGCCAGGGGTGAGGTCCGCGGGCAGTACCACCACTGCACCGACATCGTGCCCACGATCTACGAAGCCTGCGGCGTGACCATGCCGGACGTCGTCGATGGAGTCGAGCAGACCCCCCTGTCCGGAGTCTCGATGCTCTACTCCTTCAACGAGCCGGACGAGCCGACCACCAAGAAGACCCAGTACTACGAGATGTTCGGCCAACGAGGCATCTGGCACGACGGCTGGAAGGCCGTCACCGAACACGGTCCGATCAGCGGGATCAGCAACTTCGACGAGGACCGCTGGCAGCTCTTCCACACCGACGTCGACCGTGCCGAGGAACACGACGTCGCTGCCGAACACCCAGAGAAGCTCGACGAACTCGTCGCGCTTTGGTTCGAGGAGGCACGCGCCAACAACGTGCTGCCGCTCAACGACATGCAGGTCGCGGGCAAGGACCTCCAGGCGTTCCTGGCCATGGAGTTCAACATCCCTGTCCCGCCGAGCGGCCAGTACACCTACTACCCCGGCACCAGCGAGGTGCCCGAGCGGTCCGCCGCGAACGTGCATGCCGTGTCCTACAAGGCGTTCGCCCAGGTCGAGTTCACCCCAGAGACGAGCGGCGTGATCTTCGCTCACGGCTCACGGTTCGGCGGGCATTCGCTTTTTGTGAAGGACGGGCAACTGGTCTATGCCTACAACTTCCTCGGGATCCCTCCAGAGGTCCAGGTCGTCGGTCCGGCACCCAGGTCGGGCCACCACATCGTCGGCGTCGACTTCTCCAAGCAGTCGATGGACGAGCACCGCGTCTCGCATGGGACGTTGAAACTGTACGTCGACGACGAGGTCATCGGCCAGGATGACGACTTCCGCACGATGACCGGTCACTTCTCGCTGTGTGGGGAGGGACTGTGCATCGGCTACGACAGCGGGGACGCGGCGTCGAAGGAGTACGCCGGTAGCCGCTTCGAGTTCACCGGTGGCGTGCTGACCAAGGTGGTCTTCGACGTGGCCGATGACGCCTACGTCGACGTCGAGCGCCATCTGGCCGCCGCGATGGCTCGCGACTGAGAAGCGCTCCTGAGCCACGACTCGGGTCGGTTCAGGCGGTCGGCGCCACGGCGGGTTCGACGGCGGCGAAGTGGCACGCGCTGGCGTGCTCGCCCAGGCGCACCTGCAGTGCCGGTACCTCCACCGCGCAGAGGTCCTGTGCCTTGGGGCATCGGGTCCGGAACCGGCAGCCGCTCGGCGGGTCGGCCGGGGAGGGCACGTCACCGACCAGCACGATCCGTTCCCGGCTGGGCATCCGCCACGGGTGCGACACCGGGATCGCCGACAGCAGCGCCTGCGTGTACGGGTGGGTGGGCCGGTCGAACACCTCGCCCCGGGTGCCCTCCTCGACGATCCGGCCGAGGTACATGACCGCGATCCGGTCGGAGATGTGCCGGACCACGGACAGATCGTGGGCGATGAACAGGTAGGTCAGGCCGAGGTCGCGCTGCAGGTCCTTGAGCAGGTTGATCACCTGGGCCTGGATGGACACGTCCAGCGCGGAGACCGCCTCGTCGCAGATGATCAGCTTGGGGGACATCGCCAGGGCCCGGGCGATCCCGATCCGCTGGCGCTGGCCGCCGGAGAACTGGTGCGGATACCGGTCGAGGTGGTCAGGGTTCAGGCCGACGCGTTCGAGCAGTTCCTGCACCCTCGCGCGCCAGGTGCCGCGGGGGCCGAAGCCGGGCTGCACCTGCCACCCCTCCGACACGAGCTCGGCGACCGTGCGCCGCGGGTTCAGCGAGGAGTAGGGGTCCTGGAAGATCATCTGGACGTCGCGGCGCAGCCGGCGGGTCCGCGCCCCGTCGGCGGCGGCGAAGTCCTGGCCCTGGAAGAGCACCTGGCCGGAGGCCGCCTGCTCGAGGCCGATGATCGTCCGTGCCACGGTGGACTTGCCGGAGCCGGACTCCCCGACCAGGCCGAGGGTCTGCCCCGCCTGCAGGTCGAAGCTCACCCCGGCGACCGCCTGGATGCCCCCGACCCGGCGTCGCAGCAGCGCCGACCGGATCGGGAACGTGGTGTGCAGGTCCCGGACCCTCAGCAGCGGCTCAGCGGAAGCCATCAGCGAGCACCTCCTCGGCGTGGTGGCATGCGGTCCGATGCGCCTGCGGCCGGTCCGGGGCCACTCGCAGTGCCGGTTCGTCGGTGCGGCAGCGGTCCGTCGCGAAGGCGCATCGGGGGTGGAACGAGCAGCCCGTCGGCAGTTGCCGCAGGTCCGGCGGCGCCCCGGTGATCGGGGTGAGCCGGTCCTGGTCGCCGGTGGGCAGCGAGCCCATCAGGCCGACCGAGTAGGGATGAGCACCGTGGTCGTAGACCTCACGGATCGGTCCCGTCTCGACGACGCGCCCGGCGTACATGAGGATCGCGCGGTCGGCCACGTCCGCGACCACGCCGAGGTCGTGCGTGATCAGAACCAACGCCATCCCCTCCTCTCGTTGCAGGTCCGCGAGCAGGCTCATGATCTGCGCCTGGACGGTCACGTCGAGGGCGGTGGTTGGCTCGTCCGCGATGACCAGGCGGGGGTTCATCGACAGCGCCATGGCGATCATGACGCGCTGGCGCATGCCGCCGGAGAACTGGTGCGGGTAGTCGTCGACCCGCTTGTGCGGCGCCGGGATCCCGACCCGGTGCATCATCTCGACGGCATGCTCGCGGGCCTTGCGGCGGGAGACCCCGCGGCGCCGCCGGAGCATCTCCCCGATCTGGGTGCCCACCCGGAACACCGGGTTCAGCGACGAGAGCGGGTCCTGGAAGATCATCGCGATCTCCGTGCCGCACAGGGCCCGGGTGTAGGAGTCCGGCCGGTCCAGCAGGTCGACGCCGTCGAAGAAGATCCTGCCCCCCTCGATCCGCCCGGCCGGCCGCGGCAGCAGGCCCATCACGGTCTGGGCGGTGACGCTCTTGCCGGACCCGGACTCCCCGAGGACGGCCACGGTCTCGCCTGCGCCGACGTCGAAGGAGACCCCGTCGACGGCCCGGAGCCGCCCTGAGCCGGTTGCGAACGAGACGCTCAGGTCCTGCACCCGAAGCAGCGGTCCGGTCCGGTTCCCGGCGGTGGCGGCGGCCGTGGGTCGTTCGGCGACTCTCATCGTCAGATGCCCTTCATCTTCGGGTCGAAGCGGTCCCGCAGGGCGTCGCCGAGGATGCCGAAGGAGACCACGAGGATGGCCAGGCAGATGCCGGGGATCGTGGAGACCCACCAGGCGCTGCTGAGCAGGTTGCGTCCGTTCGCGATGGTCACGCCCCAGCTGGGCGTGGACGCCGGGGTCCCGAGGCCGAGGAAGGACAGCGCCGCCTCGGCGAGGATGACGCTGCCGATGTCCAGGGTCGCGATCACCAGGATCGGTGCCGTGCAGGCCGGCAGGATGCAGGTCCGGATGATGTGCCAGTTGCTCGCACCGAGGGTGCGCGTGGCGTCCACGTACTCGCGGTTCTTCGTGGCCAGGACCTGGCCGCGGGTGACCCGCGCGAACGTCACCCAGCCGCTGATGGCAAGGATCAGCACCACGTTCAGCACGCTCTGCCCGATCACCGCCGCGATCAGGATCGCCAGCAGGATCCCGGGAAACGTGAGCTGGATGTCCGCGACCCGCATCAGCACGGCGTCCGCCCAGCGCCCGAAGTACCCGGAGACCACCCCCACGACCACACCGATCAACCCAGCCAGGAGCAGGGTCGCGACCCCGACCAGCATCGAGACCCTGGCCCCCTGCATGGTCTGGGCCAGCAGGTCCTGGCCCACCTGGTCGGTGCCGAACAGCACGAGGGACCCGTCGTCGCGGTGGGACAGCGGCGGCAGCAGCCGGTTCGCGGTGTCCGTGGCGACCGGGTCGAAGGTCACGATCATCGGTCCGAAGACCGCGGCGAGCACGTAGCACGCCACCACCACGAGGGGGATCCAGATCCGCGGCCCCCAGCCGCGTCCGCGGCGAGCGCGCTCCGGTACGGCGTCCGCCATCGGCGCCGCCACCGTCTCGATCAGTTCCGTACCGCCGGTCATCGACGTCACCTCGCCAGCCGGACTCGGGGATCGAGGTATCCGTAGAGGATGTCCACGATCAGGTTGATCATCACGAAGATGGCGGCGATCACGAGGATGCCCGCCTGAACGACGCCGTAGTCGCGGAACCCGATCGAGTCGACGATCAGGCGACCGACGCCAGGCCATGCGAACACGGTCTCGATCACGACGGTGCCGCCCAGGATCGCGCCGAAGTACAGGCCCACGACGGTCACGATCGGGATCAGGGCGTTGCGGATCGCATGCGGGAAGATCACGACCCGCTCGGACAGGCCCTTCGAACGGGCCGTGGCGATGTAGCCCTCGTTGATGACCTCGAGCAGCCCTGAGCGGGTCAGCCGCATGACCATCGCCGTGAACGGCAGCGCCAGCGCGAACGCCGGCAGGAGCAGGTGCGCGAACGAGCCGGCGCCGCCGCTGGGCAACAATTGCAGGCCGCGGGCGAGCATCAGGATGAGCACCAGACCCACCCAGAACGAGGGCAGCGAGTGGGTCACCAGGGACGTCACGGTGATGACCCGATCCGCCCAGGTGTTGACCCGCAGCGCGGCCACGATGCCGAATCCGATCCCGAACACCACAGCGAACAGCAGGGCCGCGACGGAGAGCTGGATCGTCATCGGCATCCGCTCGAGCACATGGCCCATGGCGTCCCCGCCCAGCCGGATGGAGTCCCCGAAGTCGAGCCGGACCGAGGAGGCCAGGTAGTGCAGGTACTGCTGCGGGATCGGCTCCGTCAGGCCGAGGGACTCCCGGAGCGCGGCGATCTCGTCCGGGTTCGCGTCCGGGCCGAGCATGACCAGGGCCGGGTCGCCCGGCACCATGCGCAGCACGATGAAGACGATGGTCACGGCACCCCACATGACGAAGGCCGCGAAGAAGAGCCGACGGACGATGTAGGCGACCATCAGGCGCCGACACCCGGTGCGGACAGCGCGACCAGTGGTGCCGTGTTCCGGCGGTCCACGAACGTCGACGCGAGTTCCTCCGCGCACCCGATCAGGGCGACCGCCAGGGTCCGGAGCCGTTCCGGGCCGAGCTGTCCATTGGGGAGCACCGCCTCGATCACACCGACGGCCATGCCGCCCTGCGCCACCACCGGTGCCGCGATCGCCCGCCGGTCCGCCGTGACCTCACGGTCCTCGACGGCGTAGCCCCGCATCCGCGCCCGGGTGACGGCCTGCCGGACCCGGAACGGGTCGGTGAGCGTGCGGGTGGTCAGCGCCGGCAGGCTCGCGTGCACCAACAGCCGGTCCAGCTCGGCCTTGGGCCGCATCGAGAGGAACGCCTTGCCGATCGCGCTGGCATGCCAGTGCACCGGGCCCTCGCGTGCGGCAACGATGTCGCGCTCGCGGACGGCGACCACCGGCTCCAGGTGCTCCGGCCGGCCCCGGAAGTAGGTGACCACCGCGCCGGAGCGGCCGCTGACGGCCTCGAGGGCTCGGGTGATGGCGGGATCCGGGCCGACGTCGCAGTTCGCCGCCCGGGCAAGTTCGAACGCCCCGACGCCGATCGTGTAGCGGTGCGCGTCGTCATGGCGCACCAGGTCGTGCTCGAGGAACGCAGCGAGCATCCGGTGCACCGTGCTCTTGTGCAGGCCGGTCCGCTCCGCGAGTTCCGCGAGGGTGGACGGCTGCCCCTGGCGAGCCAGGCTGTCGAGCAGCCCCAGGGCTCGAGAAAGCGATTGCAATCTGGGCTCCAATGGTCGCGGAGAACAAGGATGAATGCGCGTCGCAATGAGCATGGCAAAGCGGCACGCAGGGCTGCTGCCAGGACGTCGGCCTCGATGTCCCATTAGCGTTCCCGGTAACGTTCATGGCGACCCTACGACCGACCGTGCGAGCATGTCAAGGCTCGATCCGAACCGGCGGGATTCCGCCGCTGATGGGCCATCCCAGGTGCCCGTGGGACGTTGCTCATCCTGCAACGGCCTGATTGACGTGTTTCCGACCCGTTCAATAGCGTCGACGACATTCGGTCGGCTGTGTATTGCGTCGGTCCGGGTCCGAAGAAGATGCGAATACCTTGATTCCTGATGGAAGGACAACCGATGTTCACGACGTGGAGCGCCACGTGAGCACCTCACCGACATCCGCCACCGACCTGCGCCGCGCGCTCCTCGACGCCGATCCCAGGCTGTCGCGGTTCAACCCGCTGCCCCGGATCCTCGCCCACGACGACTTCCAGACGGGCACGCACGGCTGGACCGAACTGATCGGCAACTTCGACGGCAACGGCAACCTGCGCACGGTCGACGACCACATGCGGGACTTCCGGCCGCCGCAGCTGAGCAGCTGCACCTTCTTCGACACCGGCACGCATGGCGCCCTGAGCGGCACGTACGCCCTGAAGCTGGCGACGCGTCCGATCGCGGGCCACACCGCCGTCGGGATCCGCCGGCTGACGATGGCCGGCAAGGGGCTGGTCCAGCTCGAGACGTACTTCACGTACAAGTCGGAGGCCACCCTGGGACAGGACCCCGCCAACAACAGTTTCGGTGGCGTCGAGTGGGACGGGAACCTGCATCCCAGCGAGGCACAGTTCGGCGCGTTGACGGTTGCCACCGACATCTGCGGGGACGGCGGGACCAGGTATCACACGGTCGCCCGGTACCGGAACACCACGCTGGACAACGCCCTCGACCGCCGCTGGGTCTACCCGGCGGTTCCGGAGCCCACCCCGCGTGAACACGTCCAGGGCAAGGCGAGCCTGGCGTACCTGGCGGACTTCACGGCGCCGGACCCGGATGACTGGAAGCCGTTCAGCGACCCGATGGAGCTCTGCTACAACGAGGTCCCCACGAAGGTGAACTGGCACTATCTGCGCTGGCTGATCGACACCGATGCCCGCAAGAACGTTGAACTGCAGATCAACGACCGCGTCATCGACATGCGCGACGTCCCGGTGCCGATCTACGAGGAGAAGTACGAGTCGCTCGAGACGCTCCTGAACTTCTACTTCAGCGTGCGTACCCACTCGAACGTGCGCAACTTCCTGTTCCTGGACTCGGTCCTCATCTCGGTGGATTGGTGACGGCGATGCGACACACTCAGACCGCCGTGCTCGAGCGCGGCGAGGACTTCAGCTCCGACTTCGCGACGGAGCCCTACGAGGTGGCGTGGGCGGGTGAGGCCAGATTCTTCGTGCAACGCCTCGAGGACACCACCGGTGACGTGGAACTGCGCACGCAGGTCTCCCCGGACGGAATCACGTGGGTCGATGCCGAAAACACACCGGCCGTGCGCCTTGACGGCACAATGGTGACCTGGCCGGTCCGTGAGTTCGGAGGCTGGCTGCGGGTGAGCGGGACCGTTTCCGGACTCGCACGGCTGCGGATCTACCTGGTCTGCAAGGGCTAGCCGTGGAGTTCACGGACGGGCCGAGAGGGACGTACAGGAGGGGGGCCACCATGATGCAGCGGGTCCGCCTCAAGGACGTCGCCGACTCCCTCGGCCTGTCCGTGAACACCGTCTCCCGCGCGCTCGCCGGCAAGTCCGAGGTCAGCCCAGCGACCCGGCAGCGGATCCAGGACGAGGCGGACCGCCTCGGCTACGTACCGAACACACTTGCCCGTTCGCTCGTCCTCGGTTCGAACCAGACCCTCGCACTGGTGATCACGAACCCGTCCAACCCGTTGTACGCGGAGCTCATCTCCGGGGTCGAGGTGCGTGCCCGGCAGCATGGCTATTCGCTACTGCTGCTCGTCACCGAGGAGTCGACGGAGAACGAACGGGCCGCCGTCGAGGCCCTGCTCCGCTCCGCCGTCGACGGCGCGATCGCGGTGCCGGTGCAGAGCGAGCACGAGCACTGGCGCCGGTTGAACCGCGCCGGGATCCCGCTCGTGCTGGTCAACCGCGACATCCCCGAGCTCGACACCGACTTCGTCGGCGTGGACAACTGGCGGGGCGCGTACGACGCCACCAGGCACGTGATCGCCCGGGGCGCCCGCACCGTCTGGGCGCTCGAGGAGGACCTGCCGATCACCACCATCGCGGAGCGGATCGACGGCTTCCACAGGGCGCTCGACGAGGGCGGGCTGCCGAGCGCCGCGCGCGACGTGGTCGCGGTCCCGACCCGCCGCTACGAGTCCAGCGCCCTGCCGTGGCAGGCGGAGGGCGCGTACACGCTGTGCCGCGACCTGATCGCCGAGCGCGGGGCGCCGGATGCCGTGATCACGGGGAACGACTACTTCGCCCTCGGCCTGATGCGCGCCCTCGCAGAACTCGGCTACCGCGTGCCCGACGACGTACTGGTCACCGGTTACGGCGACCACCCCTATGCCGGGTTCGTCAGCCCGTCGCTGAGCTCGGTCCGGCTGCCCGGGTCGCAGATCGGGGCGGCGGCGGTCGATCTCCTGCTCGCGCGTGGGGAGGAACCGACCGACCAGCCCGTCAAGAGGCGGATCGCCCCGACGTTCGTCGCCCGGGACTCCACGGCGCGGGGCGCGACGACCCCGGACGCCACGGCGACGGCCTGAGGCACGTCACCGGAGCGAACGGAACCGACGCAGTCGCAGGCTGTTACCGACGACGAATACCGACGAGAACGCCATCGCGGCGCCGGCCAGCATCGGGTTCAACAGCCCGGCGGCGGCCAGCGGGATGGCGGCCACGTTGTAGCCGAACGCCCAGAACAAGTTGCCCTTGATCGTGCGCAGGGTCCGGCGGGACAGGGCGACGGCGTCCGCTGCGGCCCGTAGGTCGCCGCGCACGAGCGTGATCTCGCTGGCCTCGATGGCCACGTCGGTGCCGGTGCCCATCGCCATGCCGAGGTCGGCGGCCGCGAGCGCGGCGGCATCGTTCACGCCGTCGCCCACCATCGCCACGACCTTGCCCTCGGCGCGCAGCGAGGTGACCACGTCGACCTTGTCCGCCGGCAGCACCTCGGCGATGACCCGGTCGATGCCCACCTGTGCCGCGATCTGCTCCGCGGCGCGCTGGTTGTCCCCGGTGAGCAGCACCGGGGCCAGACCCAGCCGCTTGAACAGCCCGATCGCCTCCGCGGACGTGTCCTTGACCGTGTCGCCGATCACGAGGACGCCGCGGGCGCGCCCCTCCCAGGCGGCCACGACCGCGGTCCGGCCCGCGTCGTGGGCGGCATCGATGGCGGCGGTCAGGTCGGCAGGCAGCGTGCCGACCTCGTCGGTGACCCAGCCGGGCCGTCCCACCGCAACGAGTGTGTCGTCGACGGTGGCGCGCACGCCTCGGCCCTCGAGGTTCTCGAAGTCGTGCGCCTGCGGCAGCACATCGGCCTCCGCGGCGGAGCGCGCCACGGCACGGGCGATCGGGTGCTCGGAGGCGTGCTCCACCGCGCCCGCCAGGCGGAGCACGTCGTCGGCACTCTCACCGGCAGCCGGGACCAGCTCCAGCAGGGTCATCCGGCCGGTCGTCACGGTTCCGGTCTTGTCGAGCACCACCGTGTCGATCCGGCGGGTCGACTCCAGCACCTCCGGCCCCTTGATCAGGATGCCGAGCTGGGCGCCGCGCCCGGTCCCGACGAGCAGGGCGGTGGGGGTCGCGAGCCCGAGTGCACATGGGCACGCGATGATCAGCACGGCCACCGCGGCCGTGAACGCGACCTGCGGCGCGCTGCCGGTGCCGAGCCAGAAGCCGAGGGTGACCACGGCGATCCCGAGCACCACCGGCACGAACACCCCGGAGATCCGATCGGCGAGCCGCTGCACCTGCGCCTTGCCGTTCTGGGCATCCTCGACGAGCGCGGCCATCTGCGCGAGCTGGGTGTCCGACCCGACGCGGGTGGCCCGTACGACGAGCCGCCCTCCGGAGTTGATCGTCGCGCCGGCGACGTCGTCGCCCTCGGCCACCTCGACGGGCACCGACTCCCCGGTCAGCATGGAGTTGTCGACGGCGGAGCGTCCGCCGGTCACGACGCCGTCCGTCGCGATCTTCTCGCCCGGGCGGACCACGAACTCGTCACCGACCCGAAGGTCGCCGGCCGGGACTCGTAGCTCGACGCCGCCCTGGAGCAGGGTGACCTCCTTGGCGCCGAGGTCGAGCAGCGCACGCAGGGCGTCCCCGGCCCGGCGGCGCGCGCGCAGCTCGAAGTAGCGGCCGGCGAGCACGAACGTGGTGACGCCGGCGGCGACCTCGAGGTAGATGTTCGCCGCGCCGTCGCCACGCGCGATCGTGAACTCGAACTCGTGGGTCATGCCGGGCATCCCGGCCGTGCCGAGGAACAGCGCGTAGACCGACCAGCCGAACGCCGCGAGCGTGCCGAGCGAGATCAGCGTGTCCATCGTGGCGGCGCCGTGACGCAGGTTCACCCAGGCGGCCCGGTGGAACGGCCACGCACCCCAGGCCACGACGGGGGTGGCGAGCACGAGGCTGGCCCACTGCCAGTACGTGAACTGCCAGGCCGGAACCATGGCGAGGACGATCACCGGCAGGCTCAGCAGCGCGGAGATGATGACCCGGTTGCGCAGGGCCCTCAGGTCCCGCTCCCGCTCGGCGTCAGCGGGGTCGACGGCGGCGCTCGAGGGCGCGGGCACGTTCAGTTCGTGGGCCGTGTAGCCGGCCTTCTCGACGGCCTCGATGAGCTCGGCGGTGCTGACCGTCGGCGGCACGAAGACGCGCGCCTTCTCGGTCGCGTAGTTCACGGTGGCGGTGGCGCCGTCGAGCTTGTTCAGGCGCTTCTCGACGCGGGTCGCGCACGACGCGCACGTCATGCCCCCGATCCCGAGCTCGATCCGCTGCAGGTCGGCGGTCGCGGGCCGAGCCGCGCTCACGTCAGTCATCGGGTCACCTCCACGGTGAAGTCGGCGGTGTGCACCACGCCCTGGTGGGAGAAGTCGAGGAAGAGCCGGTACGTCCCCGGGCTCGGTGCGGTGCTCACGAACTCGACCAGTGGTCCGGGCTCGCTCACACCCGCCTCGCCCTCGGGGTGCGTGTGCAGGTAGGCGAGGTCGCCGACCCGGAGTGCGACGAGGTGTCCGTACGCGCCGAGGTAGGGGTCCAGGTCCGTGACCGGGTCCCCGTCGCGGCTGATCTCGAAGGCGAGCGGGCTGCCCTCGGTGGTCAGGTCACCGGAGAGGGTGACCGTGTACCCGTCGACGACGGCGGTGCTGCTCACCGCGGGCAGCGGCACCGTGGTCACGGTGCCCGGCACGGTGACGTCCTGGGCGAGGGTCAGCCCGTCCTCGGACGCCGCCGGCAGGAAGTCGGCATAGACGCGGTAACTGCCTGCGGTGGGCCAGGTCCAGTCGATGCTCCAGGTGCCGTCCGCGCCGAGGGTCGGGTGCACGTGCCGGAACTCGCTGGTGTCCTGCGAGGCGACGATCAGGTGCAGGTCACGTTCGTGCTGCGTCGTGTACTCGGTGACCGGGTCGCCGTGGGTGTCGAGCACCCGGAAGCTGAGCGTGCCCGCCACGCCGACGGCGTCCGGCACGGTCAACGAGTCGAGCCGGTAGCCGCCGGCCGCGGAGAGCACCCCGACGGGAAGTTCCTCGGTCGAGCCGGCCGCCTCGTGCCCGGAATCCTCCGCCCCATCGTGACCGGAGCCCTCCTCAGTTGCGTCCTCGCCCGTCCCGCCGTGACCGGAACCGAGCTCGCCGGGTTCATCCTCCTCGGCATGGACCTGCGACTGCGTCTCGACCCGGATCCCCGAGGCCGATCCGACGGCGAACGCACCCCCGAACAACACCGCCAGTCCGGCGGCGAAGATCGTCAATTTCACGGGCGTCTGCATGATGTTCCCTTCCACGACATAGCCCGACTATACCCCTAGGGGGTATCGGTGCCAACAGCGTCGCGCCGAATCGGTCGCGCGGCCGCGCAGAACAGGGGACGCTGGTGCCCGGACGAGGGCTGATGCCCGGACGAGGCGAGGAGCAACGATGCGGATCGGCGTGGTGACCGAGGTCAAGAACTCCGAGTTCCGGGTCGCACTCACCCCGGCGGGTGCGCACGAGCTGATTCTCGCCGGTCACGACGTCGCGGTGCAGCAGGGCGCCGGAGTGGGCTCGAGCTTCGCCGACGACGCCTACGCCGCCGTCGGCGCCCGGATCCTCGCCGACGCGGGCGAGGTGTGGGCATCGTCGGAGCTCCTGCTCAAGGTCAAGGAGCCCGTGCAGCAGGAGTACCCCCACCTGCGCGCCGACCTCGTGCTCTTCACCTACCTGCACCTGGCGGCCGACGAGAACCTCACCCGTGCCCTGATCGCTGCCGGCACCACGGCGATCGCCTACGAGACGGTGCAGCTGCCGGACCGCTCGCTGCCCCTGTTGGCCCCGATGAGCGAGGTCGCCGGCCGGTTGTCGGTCCAGGTCGGCGCGTACCAGCTGATGAAGGACGAGGGCGGTCGCGGGGTGCTGCTCGGCGGCGTGCCCGGTACCCCGCGAGCGAAGGTGGTCATCATCGGCGGCGGGGTGGCCGGCGAGCACGCGGCGGAGGTCGCCATCGGCATGCTGGCCGACGTCACCGTGCTCGACGTGTCCGTGCCACGGCTGCGCGCCCTCGAGGCCCGGTTCGGCCCGCGGGTGCACACGCTTCGCTCGAACCCTTACACGGTGGCCGAGGAGACGTCCACCGCGGACCTGGTGATCGGCGCGGTCCTCGTGCCCGGCGCGCGGGCACCGAAACTGGTCACCGACGAGATGATCGCGCAGATGAAGCCGGGCACGGTGCTGGTGGATATCGCCGTCGACCAGGGCGGCTGCTTCGAGGGGACCCGTCCGACGACCTACGCCGACCCGACGTTCCGCGTGCACGACTCCACGTTCTACTGCGTCGCGAACATGCCGGGGGCGGTCCCGGTCACGTCGACGATCGCCCTGACGAACGTGACCCTGCCCTACGTCGCGACGATCGCCGCGCACGGTTGGGAGATCGCGCTCGGTCGACACCCTGAGCTGCGGCCCGGCGTCAGCACCACCGGCGGGCGCCTCACCAGCGAGCCGGTCGCCCAGGCCCACGGGTTGCGTTACGACCCGCTGCCGCCGCCCGCCTGAATCCCCGCGTCGCCTCGCGCCGCACAGCTGACGAAACGTCCCGCTGCCTGCAACGCTGCGGAAACGCCCCGGACACGTTCGATTCGTAGCGTCGGCGCATGGAGACCCGATCAGCGGTCGCGACGGCGTCGACGCCGTCTCAACCGGTCACGCCGAGCCGTGGCAGTTGGGACCACGTCGATCCGTTCCTGGGCACCGGCGCCACCGACCTTCCGCCGCGCACCGGCATCGCCGCCACGTGGTGGTGGCCGAAGCCGCAGGTCGGCAACACCCATCCCGGCGCGACCTACCCCCTCGGCATGGTCTCCGCGTGTGCGTACTCGGGCGCCTACCCGGCCGGGTACGGGCAGTACGACCTCGGCACCGAGGGGCTGCCGGTACCGATCTACGACGGTCTGCTCGCGTCCGGGTTCACCCACTTCCAGCAGACCGGCACGGGCGCGATCCGCAAGTACTACAACTACTTCCGGGTCACCCCGATGCTGGCGCCCCTTGACGCCCTCGACACACTCTGGGAGCTCACCGACGAGGTGGCCGAACCGGGCTACTACGCGGCCACGCTCGCCTCCGGGATCCGATGCGAGATCACCGTCGGCCCCAGGAGCGCGGTCCACCGGTACACGTTCGGTGATCATCACGACGCGCGCGTGGTCATCGACCTCTCGCTCGGCGGGCTGACGATCCCGCACGGATCCACCATCCCGCTGCGGTCCCATCTGGCCTCCATCAGCCCGGGGGTCGCCCAGGGTCAGATCGTGGTCGAGGGGGCGCCGCTCTCGGTGCATGTGGAGTGCGACGCGGACTCGTGGCGCCAGATGCTCTGGTACGACCGGCGCCTGATGCCGGGTGGTACCCGGCTCGACCTCGACTCGATCCGCCCGACGACGCTGCGTCCGTTCGGGCTGATGTGGGCCGGCCCCACGGTGGCGGGACAGGTGGTCGAACTGCGGTTCGGGTTCTCGCTGCGGGGAGTGGAACAGGCCCGGGAGAATCTCCTGCGGGACTGCGGGACGGAGCGTTCGGCGTTCGCGACCCGCCGCGCCGCGACCGCGCGGGCCTGGTCGGAACACCTCGACCTGATCGAGGTGGAGACACCGTCCGCCCAGCGCCGCACGGTGTTCGCGACGGCGCTCTACCACTCGCTGATCAAGCCGAGCCTGGCGCCCAACGAGAGCCCGTTCTGGCCAGCCCAGGGTCCGTTCGCGTTCGACATCTGCACGATGTGGGACATCTACCGCACCCAGCTCCCCCTGCTGACCATGCTCCTGCCGGACCGGGCCGTCGAGCTCGCGAACGCCCTGCTGCACATCTGCGAGGAGGAGGGGAACTTCCCGATCGGCTACCGGATGGCCCGCGGCGCCGACCGGTTCTCGCGTCAGGCGAGCGCACTCGCGCACACGTTCCTGGCCGACCTGTGCCAGCTCGGCCTGCCCGGGATCGACTGGGACTGGGCACTCGTGCACATGCACAACGACCTCCGGCGGACCTACGGCGAGGACTTCCTGCGGGACGGGCGGGTGGAGCCGATCAGTCACACGCTCGACCTCGCGCTCGGCTACTGGTGCACCGCGAAGGCGGCCCGCGTCTGCCGGGACGAGGCGCTGGTACGCGACTTCGACCGGTTCGCCGGGTGGTGGGTGAACGCGTTCGACGTCGACACCGGGCTCCTGCGGGACTCCACCTTCTACGAGGGCGGCCTGTGGAACTACTCGTTCCGACTGCTGCCGGACATGGGTCAGCGGATCCGGCTCGCCGGCGGGGACGCGGCATTCGTGGATCTGCTCGACCGGTTCTTCGGCTTCGGAGCCGACCCGGTACGCCAGCCCGGCCGGTCGCCGGACGCCACGGAGATGGCCGCGGGCTACGCCCTGAACCGGTTCGAGGGCCTGAACAACGAGCCGGACATGGAGGCCCCGTGGGCCTACACCTATGCCGGCCGGCCGGACCGCACCACCGAGGTGGTCCATGCCGCAGTGCACCAGATGTTCGGGACCGGCCGCGGTGGCCTGCCCGGCAACGACGACTCCGGCGGGCTCAGCTCCTGGTACGTGTGGGCGAGCCTCGGCCTGTTCCCCGTCGCCGGGCAGAACCTGTTCCTGGTCAACACACCGCACTTCCGCCGGTCCCGGATCTCGGTGGCCGGGGGTTCCTTCGAGATCACGACGGTCGGGTTCCTCGAACCCGGACCGGACGTCCCGGTCCAGTACGTGCAGTCCGTCACCTTCGACGGTGAGCCGCTCCAGCGGGCGTGGCTCGGTGGTAGCGAGGTGCACGCCGGCGGCCGGCTCGAGGTCAGCCTCGGTCCTGGCCCGAGCGACTGGGGCACCACCGAGCGCCCGCCGTCCGTGTCGCCGTACCAGTCACCCACCCATCCGATCGCGACGAGAAGAGGTCTCCCATGAACAGCACCCCGACGAACCGGTTGGTCCTCGTCGTCCGCGCCGATCCGGTGATCTGCGGACACTCCGGTGAGGCACGCAACCTTGCCGAGACCGCCATGGAGCGCGGCTTCGACGAGGTCCGGATCATCACCTGGCCGATCGATCGGCTCGTCGAGGCGGGTCTGCCGCTGAAGCCGCTCGACGGCGTGCTCGACTACGGGCCGGGAATCGTGGTCGAGCGACCGGAGCCCGTGGGTGATTACCGGGTCCCCGACGGCCGCTACCTCGCTGGCATCACCGGCCGCCTCGTCGAACTGTTCACCGACGGGGTACCGACCGTGTGCATGTCGCTGTACCTGAGCCCGCACACGATCGCGGTCGCCGACGCCGTCCGGGTCGCAGAGGGCACCGGTCTCGCCGTCGACGTGGTAACCATCGCCGAGGCCGTCGGCTCGGACGTGACGAACGTCGTGCGCGCGTGTGTGGCGCAGGGACGACTCGGGGCGGCAGCGCACGTCCTGGAGGCCTACCTCAGCAACGATGTGTGCGTGGCCGTCTCGGAGTACACGAAGGCCCTGATCATCGCTGCCGCGGAGGAGATCGACGTCCAACACGGCACGAGGTACGCCGCCCGTTGCCGAGCCCTCGTCGAGGTCTCCTACCCCGCCATCGACTCGCACGCCTACCTCGATCTCGAGCAGGCGAAGCTCGCCGAGACCCTGGCGGCCCGACGGCTGACGAAGGACGGCTACGTGCTGTTCCTGTCCCGGCTCGCCCGCGCCAAGGGAGTGGACGACCTCATCACCGGCTTCGCCATGAGCCGGGCCAGGGACTCCACACGGTTGGTGATCGCCGGTCGAGGACCCGAGGCGGATGAGCTGCACGCGTTCGCGGCGGCGTCCGGGATCGGCGACCGGATCGAATTCCTCGACGACGTCGACGACGCGGAGAAGCCGTACCTGATGGCAGGTGCGGCCGCCTACGCGCTGCCGAGCAAGCCCCGACCGGAGTTCGTCGAGACGTTCGGGATCGCCCTGGTGGAGAAGATGCTCGCCGGCGGCGGCCCGGTGATCACCACCATCACCGGCGGGATCGGGGAGGCTGTCGGCGAACACGCGATGATCGTCGACGTCGAGGATCCGGTCGGAATCGCCGCCGCGATCGACCGGGCCGTCACCATGGACCCCGACGAACGCCACCGCTGGGAGCAGCGTGCCCGCACCCATGCACTGCAGTTCGACCGCGCTGCGGTCTTCGACCGGCTGTTCGCACGGGTCGACGCCGCCCGCTACGGGAGAGCCCTGGCTTCCTGAACCTCACGGGGGAGACGGCATCCACGCCCAGCGGCCCGCCGCGCGCACCCTGGCGGCTGCGGCCCGCAGCCTATGGTCCGCCATCCGGATCGAGCGGGCCTCCCGCGGGCGACTCAAGAGCACCCAGCGGCGCCGCGCCAGCTCGGCCACCGTGGGATGGTCGACCTCGACCGCTCGGACCGCCCGATAGCAGTCACGCATCACCCGGTGGTGGTACCAGCCTGTGGCGGGACTGCGGTCGTACCGCGGCCGGGATATCCGCTGCTCAGGCTCCTGATCGGGCGGCAACACATCCAGGTGGGCAGGGAACCGCCGGCCCGCGTTGTCCCTGACCTCGTCGTCTTGCACCGGCTCCACCTCCTGCCCCGACTCGTCGACGACGGCCAGCCGGAGCCCGGCCTCAGCCAGCACCTGCGCGAGGTGCCGCACCCCGATCTCGGCGCCCGGCTGCTCGTATCGGTTCACCGTCGACTGCGAGAGCCCGAGCAGCGCCGCGAGTTCGCGCTGACTCAGGTCCCCGCGACGCCGCGCCCGGAGCACGTGCCCCGCCACGTCGAACTCAGCCCTGCGCCCAGTCGCGCCGTCGGGCTCGACGCGCGCCGCCCCGCCGTCGACCATCTCGAGCCGCTCCCCCCGCC
>NZ_CACRYJ010000021.1 GCF_902703175.1 Occultella aeris
GGGCAATGGCGGCGGCGATGACTGATCGCCCGCAGGGCCGTCGGCTGGTCCCGGGGACGCTCCTCCCGGGGACGCTCTGAGCGCCAAGGGCGCGGCCGTGCGCCGCGCCGTCGGGATCGGTGCCCTCGGTGCCGCCGCAGGGCTCGGCTGGGCCCTCCTGGAGGCGCAGGCCTACACGCTGCGCCGGGTCACCGCGAGCGTCCTGCCGGCCGTGGCACCGGACGTGCGCGTGCTGCACATCTCCGATCTGCACCTGCTCCCGAGCCAGCGGCGCAAGGTGGAGTGGCTGCGCGCCCTCGGGGACCTGCAGCCGGACCTGGTCATCAACACTGGGGACAACATGGCCCACCGGGACTCGATGCCTGCGGTGCTGGAGGCCCTGGCGCCACTGCTCAAGGTGCCCGGTGCGTTCGTGATGGGCTCCAACGACTACTACGAGCCGGTACTGCGCAACCCGGCCCGGTATCTGCGTGACGACCCCCGGAGCCCGGACGCGCCTGTGGCGCCTCCGCTTCCTGCCCGGGCGCTCGGCCAGGCGTTCTCCGCGGCGGGCTGGGCGGACCTGACCAACACCCGCGCGCAGGTCGAGGCGGGCGGCGTGACGTTCTCGTTCGTCGGGGTGGACGACCCGCATCTCGAGCGCGACCGCTACCCCGCAGCCGGCGCCGGCGACCCTGGCCGATCCACCGCGGGTGAGCCCGACGGCGGTGGACCCGTCGTGCACGTCGGCGTCACCCACGCCCCCTACGTGCGGATCCTCGACGCGATGCACGCGGACGGTTGCAGCCTGATCCTCGCGGGCCACACCCACGGCGGACAGCTCTGCGTGCCCGGCTACGGCGCGCTCGTCACGAACTGCGACCTCGACACCGGTCGGGCCAGCGGGCTGCACGGCTGGCCGGGCGTGCGCCCGGACGTCGACGGCGGCGCCTCCGGATCCTCCTGGCTGCACGTGAGCGCGGGGCTCGGCACGTCCCCGTTCACGCCGGTCCGGTTCGCGTGCCGCCCCGAGGCGACGCTGCTCACGCTGACCGCGGCGCGCTGACCGGCGAGCGACGGGCCGAGCGGCTGGCCGCCGCCCGGCCTGTGATCGTCCGCACACCGGGCCAGTTTCACTATGGGCCCCGGACTCCGCTATCCTGACGAGGCTCCCCGGGGTGTGGCGCAGCTTGGTAGCGCGCTTCGTTCGGGACGAAGAGGTCGCAGGTTCAAATCCTGTCACCCCGACAGATTGTCGCTCGGCGAGCAACACGAAGCAGGCCGGTCCCTCACGGGGCCGGCCTGTTTCGCATGTGGTTCCGGGTGCGGCGTCAGTCGCCGTCGGCAGGCGTGCCCGCACCCACCGGCTCGACCGCGGTCCCCCGCCACCGGGAGATGGCACGCATCACGTGGTAGACGAGCAGCGCGGAGGCGGTGCCGAGGGCGATCCCCTCGAACGTCAGCGATCCGGCCACCCAGGTGTAGTTCGCGATGCCGACGATGAGCGCGATGCCGGCGGTGGTCAGGTTCACCGGGTCGGAGAAGTCGACCTTGGCCTGGACCCAGATGCGGGCGCCGAGCACGCCGATCATCCCGTAGAGCACTGTGGCCGCGCCGCCGAGCACGCCCGCCGGCACCGTATTGATGACCTCGCCGAACTTCGGGGACAGGCTCAGCACCAGCGCGAAGGTCGCGGCGGTCGCGTAGGCGGCGGTGGAGTACACCCGGGTGGCGGCCATGACGCCGATGTTCTCGGCATAGGTCGTCGTCCCGGAACCGCCGCCGGCCCCGGCCAGGGTGGTCGCGAGGCCGTCGGCGATGAGCGCCCGCCCGGTGATCGCGTCGTAGTTGTCACCGGTCATCGCGGCGACCGACTTCACGTGCCCGATGTTCTCGGCGATCAGCACCAGGACCACCGGGATGAACAGGCCGAGCGTCGCGAGATCGAACGTCGGCGTGGTGAACTGCGGCAGCCCGACCCAGTCCGCCTCCCCCACCTTCGTGAAGTCGATCTCGCCCCGCCACGCGGCCACCGCGTAACCCACGAGCACCCCGAGCAGGACCGCGAGCCGTCCGAGGATGCCCCGGAACAGCACCGTGATCAACACGATCGCGGCAATCGTGACGATCGCGGTCACCGGCGCCGCGGAGACGTTGCCCCAGGCCGCCGGGGCGAGGTTGAAGCCGATCAGGGCGACGATCGTGCCCGTCACGACCGGTGGCATCACGACGTCGATCCAGCGCGCCCCGGCCACGTGCACCACGACGCCGACCAGCGCGAGCAGCACGCCGACCACGAGGATGCCGCCCAACGCCGTCGACATGCCGTGCGTGCCCATCACTGCACCGATCGGTGCGATGAACGCGAAACTGGAGCCGAGGTAGCTCGGCAGGCGGTTGCCGGTGATCAGCAGGAACCCGAACGTCCCGATCGCGGAGAAGAACAGGGTCGTCGAGGGTGGGAACCCGGTGATCAGCGGCACCAGGAACGTCGCGCCGAACATCGCGACCACGTGTTGGGCGCCGATGCCGATCGTGCGTGGCCAGGACAGCCGCTGCCCGGGGCCGACCACCTCGCCCGGTCGGATCGTCCTGCCGTCTCGATACAACGTCCAGCCCTGCACGGGTGCTCCTCACCGAAGTGTCCGGGCCACCGGCCGGGACCCGTCCGGCATCGTAGCGGCGCCACGAGGATCGGCCCGACGCCCCTTGCCTGGGCAGGCCGTGCGGAGCCCGCCCTCGTGCCCGTGGCAGGATCGGTGCCATGCCGATCCCCGACTTCGTCACGGACCTACGACGGCACGTCGGGACCGAGCTCCTCTGGCTCTCCGGGGTGAGCGCGGTGGTGTTCGACGACGCCGGCCGGGTCCTGCTCGGGCGCCGCAGCGACACCGGCCGGTGGGCCGTGATCAGCGGCATCCTCGACCCCGGCGAGCAGCCCGCCCTCGCCGCGCTGCGCGAGGTCGCCGAGGAGACCGGGGTGAGCGCACGGGTGGAGGCGTTGACGTCGGTGCGCACCGGCGCCGCGGTCACCTACCCGAACGGTGATCGTGCGCAGTACCTGGACCTGACGTTCTGGTGCCGGTACACGGGCGGCGAGGCCCGCGTCGCCGACGACGAGTCGCTCGAGGTCGGGTGGTTCGCGGTGGACGCGCTGCCCGAGCCGCTTGCCGACTCCACCGGGCAGCGCCTCGCGGACACGCTCGCCTTCCGGGCCGACCCGTCGGCCGGGCCCGCCTTCGAGCGGTGAGGCGACGCCGTCGCCGATCGGGCCCGACGGCGGAGCGTCAGTTCGCGCGTCGCCGCGCCGCCGCGGCGGCCAGGTCCCGGAGCACCGATTCCGTCGTGTCCCACGACATGCAGGCGTCCGTGACCGACTGGCCGTACGTGAGCCCCGTCGGCGCCGGTTCCTGGCGCCCGGCCACCAGGAAGCTCTCCAGCATCACCCCGGCCACCCCGCGCTCCCCCGCCGCGACGAGCTGCGCGATCTCCCGAGCCACCTCGGCCTGACGGACGTGGTCCTTGCCGCTGTTGCCGTGGCTGGCGTCCACCACGAGACGCCGGACCAGGGCTGAGGCCTCGAGCACGTCGAGGGCGGCGGTGAGCGCGGGCGGGGCGTAGTTCGGCCCCCGCCGACCGCCGCGCAGGATCACGTGGGAGTCCGGGTTGCCCGCGGTATTGACGACGGCGGCCCGGGCGGCCGCGTCCACGCCGAGGAAGGTCTGCGGTGCGGACGCGGCGATGCAACCGTCCGCGGCCACCTGGACGTCGCCGTCGGAGGAGTTCTTGAAGCCGATCGGCATGGACAGCCCGGAGGCCAGCTGCCGGTGCACCTGGGACTCGACCGTGCGGGCACCGATCGCGCCGTAGCTGACGGTGTCCGCGATGTACTGCGGTGACGTCGTCTCGAGGAACTCGCACCCGGCGCTCACGCCCGCGGCGAGCACGTCCAGGAGCACGGTCCGGGCCAGGCGCAGACCGCGCGGGATGTCGTAGCTGCCATCGAGCCCGGGGTCGTTGATCAGGCCCTTCCAGCCGGTGGTGGTGCGGGGCTTCTCGAAGTAGACCCGCATCACCACGTGCAGGTCGTCGCTCAGCTCCGCCGCGAGCTCGGACAGCCGGTGGGCGTACTCCACGGCCGCGACCGGGTCGTGCACCGAGCACGGGCCGACCACCGCGAGCAGTCGGTCGTCACGGCCGGCGAGGATGTCCTGGGTGTGCGCGCGGGAGCGGGCCACGAGGTCGGCGGCCGCATCCGGCAGCGGCTGCTCGGCGAGCACCTCGCTCGGGGTCGGCAGCGGCTCCATGCGCAGCACGCGCAGATCGTTCGTGCGTTCGCTCTGGATGGGGTTCATCTGAAGGGGTGTCCTTCCGGTCCGGGCGGATCACCCCAGGTCCCGGAGCGCCCGCCTCAATGGCGAAGGGCGGGACCGTAATGGTCCACGCCCTGTGTCGGCTCCGGTTGCGCGCGTCAGTGGCTGAGCGCGACGGCCGGGGCCGACTCGCTAAACCAATACTGCCGTGCGCAACGCATGAGGTGAGGATACACACCCGGCAAGGCTGCGCCGTCGGGCGTCTCACCCGACGGCGCCGCCACGCACTCAGTAGGCCGGACCGGTTCGCCGGATGTCGTCCGGCCAGGCCGTGGTCACTCCGAGCGTGCCCCGCAGCAGATCCTGGTAGTCGCCCCGGCTGGTGGCGTCGGCGTGCACCTTGCGGGGGGCCACGCCCCGGTCCAGGCAGAACGCCACGAGCGCGCCGACCGCCTCCCCGATCGACCACTCCACCGGGTGCAGGCGGTAGCAACCGTTCGTGATGTGCGTGGTGCCGATGTTCTTGCAGGCCGGCAACAGGTTGTCGACCCGGACCGGCAGGAGGGCACCGAGGGGGATCTGGAACGGGAAGCAGGCGATGTCCACATAGGTGCGCCCGGCGGTCGAGGGGTGCAGGTCGATCCGGTACTGGCCGATGCCCACGGCGTCGTCGAACGCCTCGGATCCCGCGCCCGCTCCGCGAGCCTTGACGCCCACGTGTTGCTCCAGGACCGTGAACTCGGCCTCGATCCGGCGTGACTCGCGGATGTAGGCGGCCTTGGCCAGTCCGTCCGCCGTGCCGGTCACGTCGGGGCGGAGCCGTAGGCCCGGGTAGCCGGTGCCGCCGTCCTCGCGCGGCGCGTCGGTCTGCATCCAGTACAGGAAGGACAGCGACAGCTCCCGGCTGGCCGCGAGGGCCTGCTCCTTCTCGGCCGCGTCGACGCCGAGGAGCGGCGCGTCCCAGTAGTCGATCTGCGGCCAGTTCACCGTCGAGATGTCACGCAGGCCCGAGGCCGGATCGAACTGCTCGGCGGCCAGGATCCGGCGGTAGCGCCAAAGGTCGAACGGGACGCCGTCCGTCGGTTTCGACATGAAGATCGGCCGGTCCCGACGGGCCAGGAACACGGGCTCCACGTCCACCCAGGACAGCTGCGGTCCGGGCCAGAAGTCGTCCACCTTCGTGGCCCAGTGCTGGTAGGACGCCGGGCGGTCGATCGTGTGGTCCTCCCCGGGCCGGTGCTCGAGGGCGTAGCACCAGGAGACGGCCTGCTGATCGAGCGGGTCCGCCTCCTCGGGCGCATGGAGTTCGCCGGTGCTCCGACGCGACTCGGCGCCGATGACGTGTTCCACGCCGCCGAGCTCGAGGAGGTCCCCGAGTTCGGTGGCATCGACGACGAAGTCCGCGGTGACGGTCACCTCGTTGCCGGTGCGCTGATCGCGCAGCGTCACCGCGTCGATGAGGTCGCCGCCGGCGTGGACCGCCGTCGGGATGTGCTCACGCAGCACCTCGATCGCACCCGAGGCGCACCACGGAGCCAGCATCTCCTCGATGGCGGCCACCGCGACCCTGGGTTCGTGGCACAGCTTGGACACCCGCCCGAGCCCCGGGTTGAGCGCGGGGTCCCCGGCCGCGTCCGGTAGTAGCGGGTAGTTGCGCCGGTAGTAGTCACGGATCCGGCGCCGGAGCTCGGCGTAGCTCGGGGAGACGAGGTCGGACTCGATCCAGGCGTGCTCGTCGGGTGGCGTGAGCTGGGCGGTCAGCTGCCCACCGAGCCAGTCGGTCTCCTCGGTGAGGACCACCCGCCGGCCCAGCTTGGCCGCGGTGAGCGCCGCGGCGACCCCGCCGAGCCCACCCCCGACCACGAGGATCTCGGTTCGTCGTTCCGTCATTGATGTGCCTTCCGTTGTTTCGCATGGGTGATGGTGCTGCCGGGCGCCACGGAGCACGGCACCCAGGTCTGCTTCGGGCCTGTGCTGGGTTCCTCGACGAGCTCGATCAGCTGATCCACGGCCCGGCGGCCGAGTTCGAGCCGGGGGATCACGAGGCAGTCCCAGGCCACCGCCGAGTCCGGTGCACGGGTCTCGAGCACCGCGATGGAGACATCCGCGGGCACGGTGAGACCGCGGGCGGCGAGCGCGGCAGCCATCTGCTCGGCGAGCCACACGCTCTCCGCCACCACCGCCGTCGAGCCGCTGCGCAGCAGCTCCTCGACCGAGTCGTCATCGAAGCCCGATCTGCCCGCCGCGCCCGGCGAGTCGTCCCGCAGGCCCAGCTCCGCGAGCGCGGTCTGGTACCCGGCCCGCCGGTCCTGGTAGGGCTCGTTGTCGTTCGGGTCCCGCAGGTAGGTGAAGGTGCCGTGGCCAAGACCGGCCAGCTGGGCGACCACCTCGGCGGACGCGGTGCGATAGTCCGGGATGACGCACGAGATCTCGACGCCGGGCACGTCCCGCCGGCCGACGTGCACGAACGGGTAGCCGTCGCCGCTGAGGCGGGCCAGCTCGTGCGGATCGGACGCGACGCCGAGCAGGATGCTGCCGTCCGCCATGCCGAGCCGGTTCATGCCCGAGTTGTAGACGGTGCCCGTCCCGCTGCGGCCGGTGGCCGAGGTGAACAGGACCAGGTCGTTGCCGGTCTCCTCGGCCCGCTCCTCGATGCCGAGCAGGAAGTCCAGGTAGAACCCGTCCCTGGCCCACTGGAACAGCGGCTCGAACGCATGCACCCCCAGCAGCGAGTTGCGCCGCCCGCGCAGGCTCCGGGCCGCCGGGTTCGGGACGTAGCCGAGTTCCCGCACGGCCGCCCGGATCCGCTCGGCCGTGACCGGGGGGATCCGGGTGAGGTCCCCGCTCACCACCCGGGACACCGCCGACTGCGAGACACCCGCCAGCCGCGCCACGTCCGACTGGCGCACCGGCCGGTCCCGGCGGGCCGTCGTCACAGTGCCGGCTCCGTGGTGCGCCGGGCCAGCGCGGCCGAGTAGCTCTCCGCCCCGATCTCGTCGGCGCGACCCTCCTCGTGCAACCAGCACCGGGACCAGTGCCCGTCGCCGAGATCGGTCCGGGGTGGTTCCTGGAGCGCGCATCGGCTCATCGCGAACGGGCACCGGGGGTGGAACCGACACCCGGTCGGCGGCTCGATCAGGCTCGGTGGTTCACCGAGCGTCTCGGCATCGGCGAACTGCTCGTCCCTTGACGTGGTGCCCACCCGGTCCGGGTCCGGTGAGGACTCCACGAGCAGCTTCGTGTACGGGTGCGCCGGGGCGCCGATGACCCGCTCCTTGGGACCGCCCTCGATCATCTGGCCGGCGTACATCACCACCACGTCGTCGCAGACGTAGCGGGCGCTGGCGATGTCATGGGTGATGTAGAGCATGGCCAGTCCCTCGTCACGGCTGAGCCGCCCGAGCAGGTTGAGCATCTCGAGGCGGATCGAGACGTCCAGCATCGAGATCGGCTCGTCACCGAGCAGCACCTTGGGGGCCACCGCGAGCGCCCGGGCGATCACGACCCGCTGGCGTTGACCGCCGGAGAGCTCGTGCGGGAACTTGTCGAGGAAGTCCGCGCCGGGGGTGAGGCTGACCCGCTCCAGCAACCCGATCGCCCGCCGGCGTCGCTCCGCCCGGCCGGTCCGGCGGTCGTGGATGCGCAGGGCACGGTCCAGGTTGTGCCACACCCGGTGCACCGGGTTCAGGGATCCGAACGGGTCCTGGAAGATCAGCTGGACCGTCTGGTGGTAGCCACGGCCGGCGGCACCCTTGCCCACCGGGACGTCCTCGAGCCGGATCTCCCCTTCGGTCGGTTCGTAGAAGCGCGCGAGCAGCCGGGCCAGTGTGGTCTTGCCGCTGCCGCTCTCCCCGACCACCGCGACGATCCGCCCGGCGTAAAGGTCGATCGAGGCGTGTTCGACGGCGCGCACCACGGAGGAGTCCCCCACCGCGTTGCGCACCACGAAGTGCTTGCTCACGTCGACGGCGGAGAGCACCGTGCCCTCGTCCGTTGCGGTTGATGTCGGGCTGCTCATCGGCTCTCCTCCGGGGTCAGCAGCAGGCACGCGGCCTCCTGTTCGGGCAAGGGTACGAGCGCCGGCGTCGTGCTCACGCAGGCCTCCACGCGCACCGGGCACCGGGGGTGGAACGGGCACCCGCTCGGCAGCCGGCGCAGGTCAGGCGGGCTGCCGGGAATGCCCTGGAGCGTGCGCAACGGTGCGTGCAGGGGTGGGAACGAGTCCCTGAGCCCGCGAGTGTACGGGTGCGCCGGGTCGCGGTACAGGGCGGCTGCGGTGCCCACCTCCACGATGCGCCCGGCGTACATGATGGCGATCCGGTCGGCCGCCTCCAGGAGCAGGGAGAGGTCGTGCGTCACCATGATCACGGCGAAGCCCGGTTCCCGCCGCAGCCGCAGCACCTGGGCGAGGATCTGCCGTTGCATCACCACGTCGACGGCGGTCGTCGGCTCGTCCATCACCACCAGTTCCGGTTCGCACGCCAGGGCCAGCGCGATCGTGGCGCGCTGGCGCATCCCCCCGGACATCTCGTGCGGGAAGCTCCGGGCCCGGTCCGCCGAGATACCGACCATCGCGAGCAGCTCGGTGGTGCGGTCTCTTGCACCGTTGCGGCCAAGGTCGGGGTAATGGGTGCGCAGCACGTCGACGAACTGGTCGCCGAGCCGCATCACCGGATTGAGCGCATCCATCGCGCTCTGCAGCACGATGGACATGGTCGACCACCGCATCCGGCGCAGCTCCCGCGCGGACAGGCCCACCAGGTCGGTCCCCGGCCGGCCGTCCGCGGGGTGGAACGTGATGCTGCCGGACGTCGTCGTGGCCGGAGGCCGCTGCAGCCGGGTCAACGCCGTGATCAACGTGGACTTGCCCGAGCCGGACTCACCGGCGATGCCGAGGATCTCACCACGCCGGAGCGACAAGGTGACGTCCTTGCAGGCCGCGACCGCGCCGTCGGGCCCGATGTATTCGACCGTGAGGTCACGCACGTCGAGCACCACCTCGTTGGCTGGCCTGCCGGCGGCGGCCGGGGTCCGGCTCCGGGTCCGGGCGGGCGCGCTCATGCCGTCCTCGCATCCGCCGCGACGGCGCGTTCCACCCGGCGGGTGCGCCGGACGACTCTGCGGGTGGCGGAGCGCAGCTTCGGGTTGGAGAGCTCGTCCACGCCGAAGTTGAGCATCGCCGCGGCGGTCCCGATCAGGGCGATGCACAGCCCCGGTGGAACGAACCACCACCACAGTCCCCGCAGCACCGCGCTCTGCGACTGGGCGGCCTGGATCATCGAGCCCCAGCTGATCGCTCCGGAGTCGGAGATGCCGAGGAAGGCCAGGCCCGCCTCGGCCAGGATCGCGCCGATCATCGCCGAGAGGAACATGGAGGCGATCCAGCCACCCAGGTGCGGGAGCACCTCGGCACCGATCAGGCGCGGGTTGGACTCCCCGAGCATGCGCATCGCCAGCACGAAGTCACGGTTGCGCACACTGAGCGTCTGGGCGCGCAGCGTCCGGGCCCCGCCGGCCCAGCCGAACACCCCGATGATGATCGCGATCATCCAGAGCCCGGTCCCTTGCAGGTACCCGGAGACGATGAAGATCAGCGGAAGCACCGGCATCACCATGAAGAGGTTCGTGACGAAGTTCAGGATGTGGTCGGTGCGCCCACCGAAGAAGCCGGCGGTGACACCGAACACGATCGCCAGCACGGTACCAATGAGCGCCGCCAGGACGCCCACGAACATCGATCCGCGGGCTCCGGCGATCAGTTGGGCGAGGACGTCCTGCCCGAACTGGGTGGTGCCGAGCCAGTGCTCGGAGCTCGGCGGGGCAGCGATCGCGGAGATGTCGTTCGCGCGGGGGTCGATGCCGAGGACGGTCCCGGTCAGCCATGGACCGAACACGGCGAGCCCGACGAAGAACCCCACCACCACGAGTCCGAAGCGGACCTTCGGATGGGACAGGAAGGTTGTCTTCACGACGGCATCAACCCTGCTCGCGGACCCGGGGGTCCACGAACACGTAGACGGAGTCGGCGATGAGGTTCGCCACCAGGACGGTCAGTGCTATCAGCAGGAACACGCCCTGCATCACGGGGTAGTCACGCTTGGTCAGTGAGTCGTAGAGCAGGTAACCGATGCCCGGGTAGCTGAACACGATCTCGGTGAGCAGGGCGCCGCCGATCACCCCGCCCAGCGCCAGGGCGAACCCGGTGAAGCTGGGCAGCATGGCGTTGCGCGCGGCATAGCGCAGCACCACCCGGCTCGGCGCGAGCCCCTTCGCCTGGGCGAGCAGCACGTAGTCCTCCCGGACGGTTGTGACCGTCATGTTGCGCATCCCCAACAGCCAGCCCCCGAACGCGGAGAACACGATCGTGGCGGCCGGGAGGATGCCGTAGCGAAGCGCGCTCAGCCAGAACGCGGGGCCCTCGAGGTCCGGGTCGTAGCCACCCGAGGACGGCAGCCAGCGCAGTTCGAAGGCGAACACCCACAGCGCGATCAGCGCCACCCAGAAATACGGCACCGACGAGATGAAGGTCGAGGCCGGGGTGACGATGGCATCGAAGCGTCCACCCGCCTTCCAACCCGTCAGCACACCCAGACCGGTGCCGATCACGAACGCGAGCACCGTGGTGGTGCCGACGAGCATGAGGGTCCAGGGCAGCCCGGCGGCCACGAGGTCCGCGACCGGGGTGGGGAAACGGGAGATCGAGGTGCCCAGGTCGAATCGGGCCAGCTGGCCGAGGTAGGCGAGGTACTGCTCGCCCAGGTTCGCGTCCGGATCACCGAACAGCGTCTGGATGGAGACCAGGGTCTCGGGCGGGAGCTGGCGCCCACTGACCCGTTGCAGCTGGTCCACGATCGCGATCGACGGGTCACCGGGCATCAGCCGCGGGAGCAGGAAGTTCAACGTGATCGCCGCCCAGGCCGCGGTCAGGTAGAACCCGAGCCGGCGGGTCAGGAAGGCCCATCTGCTCGGCACCCGCAGCCGGGTCGTGGGCGCCGCCACCTCCGTCAGCTGCGGTGCGAGGGTCACGGCGCCTCCCCCGGCCGGCGGCGCGCCGTCACGACTCCGCCCGGCGCAGGCCGAGCAGGGTCAGCGTGGTGTCCGGGCCCTGCTGCGGGGACGGGATGTAGCTGAAGTCCTCGGGGGTCGGCCAGCCCGTCCACTCGCTCGCGTTGATGTCGATGAACCAGTAGCTCGTGTAGATCGGGCTGTACGGGACGCCCTCCACCACGATCCGTTGCATCTCGTGGCCCAGCTCGCGCAACTCCTCGGGATCTGCCGTGGATGCCATCCGTGCGATGACGTCGTCGGTGGCCGGATCGTTCCAGCGCCCGTAGTTGGTGGCCGCCTGTTCACCCTCGGGTGCCAGGTACTGCGAGCTCAGCCCGCTGTAGACCCCGTACACGCCGGCCCCGCCGGTGGCGTTGATCGTGATGTCGAACTGACCGGTCTGCTGCTGCTCGAACAGGGCGGCGCCCGGCGCACCGGCCGGCGTCACCTCGAGGCCGAGGTTGTCGCGCCAGCTGTTGATCATGATGTCCGCGTAGGCCTCCCAGCCGAAGTCGGTGTTGAAGGAGATCGTCGGGTTGTAGACCTGCCCGTCCCGCACCAGGGCGCCGCCCTCGACGGTGAAGCCGGACTCGGCCAGCTCGGCCAGCGCGCCCTCGACGTCGACCTCCTGCACCAGGCCCTGATACTCCGGCAGCAACCAGTCGGCATAGACGCCGTCGACCAGCCCGGTGGGTCCGGCCTCGGTGCCCGGCCGGTTCAGCGTGGCCACGATGTCCGAGCGCGGGATCGTCATCGCGAGCGCGCGGCGCAGGTGGACGTCGTCGAACGGGGCGCGGCCGGTGTTGAAGATCGCCGAGAACGCACCCCCGGTCGCGTAGAGCTGATAGTGGTTCACGTCGGGGTCGAGGGCGACGAACTCGTCCTCCCCGTTCGCCCAGGACACGGTGCCCCATTGGACGTCACCGCTGAGCAGCTGCGCCTTCACCGTGTCCTGGGTGACCGGCACAACCTTCACGGTCTGCACCTCGAAGGTGCCGCCCCAGTAGTCGTCACGGGCCTCGAACGTGACCTGCTGCGGCGAGAAGGCCGCCACGGTGAAGCCGCCGGTGCCCACCGGTTCAGGGTTGGTCCAGGTGGTGAGGTCCTGCTCGCTCCAGATGTGCTCGGGCACGATCTGCAGGTTCGCGAACTGGTTCAGCGAGCTGTAGGAGGCGGCCGGGTAGGTGACCAGGACCTCGTGCTCCGAGACCGCCTCGACGGCCTCATAGGTGGCGCCGGTGGCGTTCAGCTCGGCATGCTCGAGTGGGATCGAGAGCGAGAAGGCGACGTCCTCGGCGGTCATCGGCTCCCCGTCGGAGAAGGTGACGTCGTCCCGCAGCGCGAACGTCACCTCGGTTCCGTCCGGGGAGAACGTCCAGGACTCGGCCAGCCACGGCACGAGGTTCCCGCCGTCGCTGTAGTCGATGCGGACCAGCGGCTCGTAGACGAGCGCACTGTTCGGCGACTTGTCCGTCGCCGGGGAGTACACGTTGTAGTTGAGCGTGTAGGTGGTGCCGCCGTCGGTATTGCCGTAGACCAGTGCCGGGACGTCCTCGTCGGAGCCGTCCGTGCCGTCCGGGTCGGCCACCGTGTTCGGCGAGCAGGCCGCCACGAGTGCCGCCGTGATGCCGAGGGGCAGAGCCACCCTCATGATCCTGTCCTTGATGCGCATGAGAACTCTCTCGTCGTCGAGGTCGATCAGTCGATGCGCCACGGTGGATCAGGGTTTGCTCATTCGTATGCCCACCGCAGCACGAAGCACCCAACCTTTGGTGGTACTACGTATGCGCAGACCATAGTTCGGAACCGCTGAGGACGTCAAGGACGAGTTTGCGGCGAGAGTTCGGGGCGCCGTCGCCGCCGCGGGCATCGATTCGGCCGTCCCGGCGTTCGCACGTCCCACATCTGGGACCAGATACCCAGGTGGCGTGCGGTCCCCACACCTAGCCTTGGGGTGGGGACCTCAACGACAGGAGAGCGCGATGACCGACCTTCCATTCGGCGACCGGGTTGCGATCGTGACCGGAGGTGGTTCCGGGCTGGGCGAGGCGATCGCGAAGGAGCTTGCCGCCGGCGGTGCCGCCGTGGTGGTCAGCGACCTGAATCCCGACGGCGCGGCCCGGGTCGCCGAGGAGATCGTTGCCGGCGGTGGCACGGCGTCCCCGTTCGCGCACGACGTGGCCAGCGCGGACACCTCACGTGCCCTCGTGGCGCACGCGGTGACCACCTACGGCGGCCTGCACCTGGCCGTGAACAACGCCGGGATCAGCGGTGCGCAGGCACCCGTCGGCGAGCTCGACCTGACCGACTGGAACCGGGTCATCGACATCAACCTGAACGGCGTCCTGTACGGGATGCGGTACCAGATCCCGGAGCTGCTCAAGGATCCGCGGCGCAGCGCGATCGTGAACATGGCCTCGATCCATGGCACGGTCGCGGCGCCCGGCAACGCGGCCTACACCGCGGCCAAGCACGCCATCGTCGGGCTCACCAAGAACGCGGCCGCGGAGTACGGCCCGGCGGGTCTGCGGATCAACTGCGTCGGCCCGGCGTACATCGACACCCCGCTCCTGCTGGACCTGCCCGACGAGTTCCGTGCCGCCCTGATCGGCAAGCACCCGCTCGGCCGGCTCGGCCTGCCCGAGGAGGTCTCCGCGCTGGTGTGCTTCCTGCTCTCGGACCGGGCCAGCTTCATCACCGGGAGCTACCACCTGGTCGACGGCGGCTACACGGCTGTGTAGCCGCTCGCCGGGCGCTCAGGCTCGCGCGGGCACCTCCCGCTGGTCCGGTCCGACGTACTCGCTCAGCGGCCGGATCAGCGCGTTCGAGGCCGCCTGCTCCATGATGTGCGCGGTCCACCCGGTCACCCGGGACGCCACGAACAGCGGCGTGAACGTCGGGGTGTCGAAGCCCATCAGGTGATAGGCGGGTCCCGCCGGGTAGTCGAGGTTGGGCTTGATGTTCTTGCGCTCGCCCATGGCCTTCTCGAGCGTCGTGTACAGCTCGCCGAGGTCGGGCCGGTCGTAGTGGGCCACCAGGTCGTCCAGGACGGACTTCATCGTCGGCACCCGGGAGTCGCCGTTCTTGTAGACCCGGTGCCCGAAGCCCATGATCTTCTTCTTGTGCGCGAGCGCGTCCTCGAGCCAGGCCTCGGCGGCGTCGGCGGACCCGATCTCGTCGAACGTCGCCATCACGGCCTCGTTCGCGCCACCGTGCAGCGGTCCCTTGAGCGCACCGATCGCCCCGACGACGGCCGAGTGCAGGTCCGCCAGCGTCGAGGTGATCACGCGGGCGGTGAAGGTGGAGGCGTTGAAGGAGTGCTCCGCGTAGAGCACCATCGACACCTCGAACGCGCGCACCACCTCCTTCTCGGGAACCTCGCCGAACGTCATGTACAGGAAGTTCTCGGCGTAGCCGAGGTCCTCCCGCGGCGGCACGAGCTCCTGGCCGCGACGGCGGCGCTGGTCGAACGCGACGACGGCGGGGAGCTGGGCGAACAGGCGCAGGGACTTCGCGAGGCTCGCCTCGGGCGAGGGGTCCTCGGCGGCCGGGTCGTGCGCGCCGATGACGGAGACCGCGGTGCGGCACACGTCCATCGGGTGGCAGGTGGTGGGCAGGGACGTGATGACGTCCACGACGCCGTCGGGCAGGGTCCGCTGGGCGCGCTCGGCGTCGTTCTGTGCCGCCAGCTCGGCCTCGGTGGGCAGCTCGCCGTGCCAGAGCAGGTAGGCGACCTCCTCGAACGAGCAGCGCGCGGCGAGGTCCTGCACGGGGTAGCCGCGGTAGAGCAGCGAGTTGGTCTCGGGGTTGACCTTGGAGATGGACGTGACGTCGACGACGACCCCGGCCAGCCCCTTCTTGATGTCGGTCTCGGTCATGGTGTGTCCTCCATCGTCGGTGGATCGGTGCTGCTGGGTGCCGGCTCAGGGCCGGTAGGTGAAGATCTCGGAGTCGAACTCGTTGTAGCCGGCGTAGTCGAGCAGTTCGTAGAGCCGGGCGCGGGTCTGCATCCGGGGCACCGCGCCGGCCTGGGTGCCGGCCGCCACGATCTCGTCCAGCCCCCGCTCGGCCTCCCCCATCGCCAGCCGCAGCAGGGTGACCGGGTAGATCACGATGCGCACCCCGGCGGAGGCGAGCTGGGCGGTGCTGAACAGCTCGGACTTGCCGAACTCGGTCATGTTCGCGAGCACGGGCACGTCCACCGCCGACGCCACGGCCTCGAACTCGCCGAGATCGGCCATCGCCTCCGGGAAGATCGCGTCCGCGCCGGCGTCCACAAGTGCCTTCGCCCGGTCGATCGCGGCGTCGAGCCCTTCGATGGCGCGCACGTCGGTGCGGGCCATGATGAGGAAGTCCGGGTCCCGGCGGGCGTCGACGGCCGCGCGGATCCGCTTGACCGCGTCACTGAGCCCCACCACGGACTTGCCGTCAAGGTGCCCGCACCGCTTCGGGTTGACCTGGTCCTCGATGTGGGCGCCGGCGAGCCCGGCGTCCTCGAGGACCTGGATGGTGCGGGCGACGTTCATCGGTTCGCCGAAGCCGGTGTCCGCGTCCACGATCGCGGGCAGGTTCGTCATCCGGGCGATCTGCCCGGACCGGGCCGCCACCTCGGTCAGCGTGGTGAGGCCGATGTCCGGCAGGCCGAGGTCGGCCGAGAGCACGGCACCGGAGATGTAGACCCCCTCGAAGCCCTTCTCCTCGATCAGCCGTGCCGAGAGTGGGTTGAACGCCCCTGGCAGGCGCAGCAGATCCTGGCCGGCAAGCGCCTCGCGCAGCCGGCGCCGCTTGTCCGACGCACTGGTGGGTGCGTGCAACATCAGAACAGGCCCTTCGGTGAGCGCACGGTGCCGAGCAGTCCGGACCTGGCGACCACGGTGAGCTGGGACAGTTGGCCCGGCTCGAGCTCCGGCAGCCGGGCCGCGACCGCGAGGAACCGGTCGATCTCGGCCGGCTCGAGGACGCCGTCGGCCAGGGTGCGGAACTTCTCCACGTACTGCGCACGCTCGAACGGACGGGCGCCGAGCGGGTGCGCGTCGGCCACGGCGATCTCCTCGACGATCCGCTGCCCGTCGACGGTGGTGATCTCCATCCGGCCCCCGAACGCCTTCTCGGACGGGTCGGTGGAGTGGTACCGGCGGGTCCACTCGGGGTCCTCGGCCGTCGTGATCCTGCGCCACAGGTCCACCGTGTCCGGACGGTTGGCCCGCTCCGGGGCGTAGGAGCGCTCGTGGTGCCAGGCGCCGTCCTGGAGCGCCACCGCGACGATGTACGGGATCGAGTGGTCGAGCGTCTCGCGGGTGGCCGACGGCGAGTACTTCTGCGGGTCGTTCGCGCCCGAGCCGATCACGTAGTGGGTGTGGTGGCTGGTGTGGATCACGATCGAGGCGATCCGGCCCGGGTCGGCCAGCTCGGGGCGGGTCCGGTGCAGCCGCCGGGCCAGATCGATGAGCGCCTGCGACTGGTACTCCGCCGAGTGCTCCTTCGTGTACGTGTCGAGGATCCCCGTGCGCGGCTCCCCCGGGCCGGGCAGCGGCACGTCGTAGGCCGCGTCCGGACCGTCGAGGAGCCAGGCGATCACGCCGTCCTCGCCCTCGTAGATCGGCTCGGGGGACGTCTGACCGCGCATCGCCCGGTCCACGGCCTCGATCGCGAGCTTGCCGGCCAGGGCTGGCGCGTACGCCTTCCAGGTCGAGATCTCGCCCTTGCGCGACTGCCGGGTCGCGGTCGTGGTGTGCAGGGCCTGGCCGATGGCCTGGAAGATCGTCTCGGTGTCCAGCCCGAGCAGGGTGCCGATCCCGGCGGCGGCGCTCGGCCCGAGGTGGGCCACGTGGTCGATCTTGTGCTTGTGCAGGCTGATCGCCCGGACCAGGTCCACCTGGATCTCGTACCCGGTGGTGATGCCGCGGATCAGGTCCGCGCCGGAGGCGCCGGCGTGCTGGGCGACGGCCAGGATCGGCGGGATGTTGTCACCCGGGTGGGAGTACTCGGCGGCCAGGAACGTGTCGTGATAGTCGAGCTCGCGCACCGCGACCCCGTTCGCCCACGCGGCCCACTCGGGGCTGACCCGCAGGTCCGGGCTGCGCCCGAATACCGTCGATCCGGGCGTGTACGGATGCGCGAGGGCCTGCGAGCGCGCCGCCACCACCGGGGCCCGCAGCAGCGAGGCGGTCGCGACCGCGGCGTTGTCGATCACCCGGTTGATGATCATCTCGGTGACCTCCGGGGTCACCGGCACCGGGTCGGAGGCGAGCTCCGCCAACTTCCAGGCGAGCTGCTCGGAGCGGGGCAGGTCCTCGTCGCTGCGGTGGGTGCGTACCTGGTGGGTGATCATGGGCGTCTCCGATTTCACGCGGTGGGTTCGTCGACCGATGGCGCGGGCGGCGCCGTCGGTGCTGGTGCGGGCGGTGCCGCTCGCGGCGGGGCGGTCTCGTAGGTGTGCAGGATGTGGCGCAGGCTCGCGCGCAGGTGCACGAGGGTGGCGCTCGATGCGAGTTCGGCGTCCCCGTCAAGGATGGCCCGGGCCACGCCTCGGTGCTCGCCGACGGACTCCAGCAGCCGGGCCGGGTGGTCCCGGGCCACCCGCCGAAGCCGCCGCAGGTGCAGCCGCACCCCGTCGAGCGACTGGGTCAGGAACCGGCTCGCGGCGGCCGCGTCGATGGCGTCGTCCAGGCGCTGCACCAGGTCGTAGTAGGCGGCCCGGTCCTCGGGGCCGCCGAGATCGAGGTCGACGGCGGCGCCCAGGTCCGTGACGAGCGTCCGGAACGGCCCTGGGTCGCGTCGCTCGGCCGCGAGCCGAGCCAGGCGCGTCTCGACGGCGATGCGCAGGTCGAACAGGTCGCTCACGTCCGCGGGCGCGAGGTCGCTCACGACGGCGCCGCGGGCACCGGCGCCGCGCACCAGGCCATCGGCGGCGAGCCGGGCGAGGGCCTCGCGGACGGGTGTGCGGGAGACACCCAACCGCTGCGCCTGCTCCACCTCGCCGAGCGGTGTCCCGGGCGGCAGCCGCCAGTCGAGGATGTCCTCACGGAGCGCGACGTAGGCACGTGAACCAGCCCGCATCGCGTCGCCCTCCTTGGTCAGATCTTGACCACAGCGTATACACGAGAGCCTCATCTGACCAGCGGATCGCGAAAAACAGAATCCAATGTATACAATACCGGATTCGATCCGGGAGTCGCGGAGCCAACCGAACGATCCGCCGCACCGGTCGCGCGGGTATGTCCACCTCGAGCACGGCAACCCCGCCGTCGCCGTGGTCGTAGGCTGCGAACATGCCGATCGAACGTGCCATTGGCCGCGCCCACCGGGCCGCCGACCGCGCCAACCGAGCTCCTGGGGACACCGCCGACGCGTGGCCACCGCCGCCGTGGGAGGAGCGCTTCCGCGCCCGCCGGGTCGGCCTGCCCGAATGGGCCCGGGGCAACCCGGACCGGGCGGTGGTCATCGCCACCGCGGGCGGAGCGCAGCAGGTGCACTCCTGGACCGTATCCACCGGCGCCCTGGTGCGGGCCACGGACCGCCCGCACGGCACCACCGACGCGACGATCGACCCCACGGGCGCGTGGATCTGGTGGTTCGACGACACCGACGGTGACGAGTTCGGCACCTGGCGTCGGCAGCCGTTCGCCTCGACGGTGACGCGCCGGCCCGAGCATCCCATCAGTCTGCCGCCCGCCTACGCAGCCGGACTCCTGCTCCACGACGACGGCACTGCCGTCATCGGCCGCAGCGACGATGGCTACGGAACCCAGATCCACGCCGTCCGCGCCGGGGTGCCCGACGCCGTGCCGGTGCCGCTGTACCACCACGCCCAGGACGCGGAGGCCGCGGCCCTGAGCCGCGACGGCAACCTGGTCGCCGTCGAGCACAGCGAGCGCGGCGACAACCGCCACCCGGCGATCCGGGTGCTCTCCGTGGACAACGGCGCCCGGGTCGCGGACCTCGACGACGGTCCCGGCCTCGGGCTGTGGGCGATCGCGTTCGCGCCACTGCCCGGGGACCCGCGGCTCCTGGTGCGGCACGAGCGCTCCGGCGCCACCCGGCTGCTGATCTGGGACGTGCGAACCGGCCTGATCCGCCCGATCGACCCGGGTCTGCCGGGCGACGTCGCCGATGCCGACTTCTTCCCCGACGGGCGCTCCCTGCTCATCGCGCAGGACCACGAGGCGCGCACCCTGCTGTTCCGCTACGACCTCCAGGACGGCTCCGTACGACAGGTGGGTTCCGCCGTCGGCACGGTCTCCGGGGCCACGCCCCGGCCGGACGGCGACGTCTGGATCGCGCGCTCGTCGGCCGCCGAGCCGCGCGAGGTGATCTCGGCCGCCACCAGCGCCGCACTGATCACGTTGAGCGGGCCCCGGCCGCCGGCGTCCGTGCCAGTGGAGGACGTCTGGGCGGACGGTCCGGGCGGACGCATCCACGGCCTGCTGCGCCGGCCGTCAACCGGCTCCGCCCCCTACCCGGTGGTCGTGGACGTGCACGGTGGCCCCACCTGGCACGACTCGGACTCCTTCGACCCGTACGCGGCGGCGTGGACCGATCACGGCTTCGCGGTCCTGAAGGTGAACTACCGCGGCTCCACCGGGTACGGCTCGGCGTGGCGCGACGCGCTCGAGGCGAAGGTCGGCTTCACCGAGCTCGCCGACATCGCCGCCGTGCACGACGCCCTGGTCGCCGACGGCACGCTCGACGCGAACCGGTCCGTGCTGGTCGGGGCCTCCTGGGGTGGGTACCTGACGCTGCTCGGGCTCGGCACCCAGCCGGAGCGGTGGACCCTCGGCGTCGCCGGGGTGCCGGTCGCCGACTACATCGCCGCCTACGAGGACGAGATGGACAGCCTGAAGGCGTTCGACCGGTCCCTGTTCGGCGGCTCACCGGAGGAGGTGCCGGACGCCTACCGGGTCTCCTCGCCGCTGAGCTACGTCGACGCGGTCCGGGCCCCGGTGCTCATCCTCGCGGGGCAGAACGACCCGCGGTGCCCGTACCGGCAGATCGAGAACTACGTGACCGCGCTGCGCGGCCGCGGCGCCACCGTGGAGACCTACACCTACGACGCCGGCCACGGGTCCCACGTGGACCACGAGCGGGTGCGGCAGATGCGTGCCGAGATCGAGTTCGTGCTCCGGCACCTGCCGGGCGCGCGCGCCTGACGCCTGGCGTCCACCCTGGTTCGGTGGCCGGTGGTGGGCAGCCGCTCGCGGCCGCCCACCACCGAACCCTCAGCGGGCCGCGAGCAGCTCCGCGATCTGGATGGTGTTCAGCGCGGCACCCTTGCGCAGGTTGTCGTTGGAGACGAACAGGGCCAGGCCGCGTCCATCCGGGACGCCCGGGTCCTGACGGATCCGGCCGACGAAGCTCGGGTCCTGCCCGGCCGCCTCGAGCGGGTTCGGCACCTCGGAGAGCTGCACGCCGGGTGCGGCGGCGAGGATCTCGGTGGCGCGGGCCACGCTGAGCGGCTGCGCGAACTCGGCGTTGATGGACAGCGAGTGCCCGGTGAACACCGGCACCCGCACGCAGGTGCCGGAGACCAGCAGTTCGGGCAGGCCGAGGATCTTGCGGGACTCGTTGCGCAGCTTCTGGTCCTCGTCGGTCTCACCGGAGCCGTCGTCGACCAGGTTGCCGGCGAGCGCGACCACGTTGAACGCGATCGGTGCCACGTACTTGTTCGGCTCGGGGAAGGTGACCGCCTTGCCGTCCTGGGCCAGCGCCTTGGTGTCCTGCCCGACGGCGGCCCGGATCTGGGAGTCGAGCTCCTCCACTCCGGCGACACCGCTGCCGGAGACCGCCTGGTAGGTGGACACGATGAGACGCTGCAGGCCGGCCTCGTCGTGCAGGGCCTTGAGCACCGGCATCGCGGCCATCGTGGTGCAGTTCGGGTTCGCGATGATGCCCTTGCGCGCGTCCGCGATCGCCTCGGGGTTCACCTCGGAGACCACCAGCGGCACGTCCGGGTCCATCCGGAACGCCGAGGAATTGTCCACCACGGTCACGCCGGCTGCGGCGAACCGCGGGGCCTGGGTCCGGGAGGTGTTCGCACCGGCGGAGAACACCGCGATGTCCAGGTCGGAGACGTCCGCGGTGGCGGCGTCCTCGACCACGATGTCCTCGCCCTTCCACGGCAGGGTGGTGCCGGCCGAGCGAGCGGACGCGAAGTACCGCACCGCGTCCGCCGGGAAGTCACGTTCCTCGAGCAGCCGGCGCATCACGGCGCCCACCTGCCCGGTGGCGCCGACGACGCCGATCCGTACGCCCATGCTCAACGTCCCGTTCCGCCGTAGACCACGGCCTCGACCTCGTCGGCGTCCAACCCGAACGCCGTGTGCACCGCGCGGACCGCGGACTCCAGGTCCTCGCTGCGGGTGACCACCGAGATGCGGATCTCCGAGGTGGAGATCATCTCGATGTTGATGCCGGCGTCCCGCAGGGCGCCGAAGAGCCGTGCGGAGACCCCCGGGTGGGAGCGCATCCCGGCACCGACCAGAGACAGCTTGCCCACACCCTCGTCATAGCTGAGGCTCTGGTAGCCGAGCTCGGCGGCCGTCGCCTCGAGCGCCTCCTTCGCCGCCTTCGACTGGTCGGTCGGCAGCGTGAAGGAGATGTCGGTCCGTCCCGTCTCCTGCTCGGACACGTTCTGCACGATCATGTCGATGTTCACGCCCGCGGCCGCGACGGCCTCGAACAGCTGCGCGGCTTTGCCCGGCACGTCCGGGACGCCGACGACGGTGACCTTGCCCTGGGAGCTGTCGTGGGCCACGCCGGAGATGATGGGGTTTTCCATTGGTCCTTCCTCGGGGTCTACATCGGTCACGAGCGTGCCCTCGTTGAGCGAGAACGAACTGCGCACGTGAATGGGAACGCCGTAGCGGCGGGCATATTCCACGGCCCGCAGGTGCAGGACCTTCGCGCCGTTGGCCGCCAGCTCGAGGGTCTCCTCGGTGGTGATCCGGCCGATCCGGCGGGCGGCCGGCACGATCCGCGGATCGGCGGTGAAGAGGCCGTCGACGTCGGTGTAGATCTCACACACGTCGGCGCCGAGCGCGGCAGCCAGTGCCACCGCGGTGGTGTCCGAACCGCCGCGGCCGAGAGTGGTCACGTCGTTGGTGTGCTGGGTGACGCCCTGGAAGCCCGCGACGATGGCCACGGCGCCGCCCTCGAGGACCCGCTGGATCCGGCTGGGCGAGACATCGATGATGCGCGCGTTGCCGTGTGAGGTGTCGGTGATGACCCCTGCCTGCTGGCCGGTGAACGCCTGCGCATCCGTGCCGAGCTCGTGGATCGCGATGGCGAGCAGCGCCATCGAGATCCGCTCGCCGGCGGTGAGGAGGATGTCCATCTCCCGGTTCGGTGGGCTGTCGGAGATCGCGGCGGCGAGGTCGAGCAGTTCGTCCGTGGTGTCGCCCATGGCGGAGACCACCACGACCACCTCGTTGCCGGCGGTCTTGGTCTCGGTCACCCGTTTGGCCACGCGCGCAATGCTGGCCGCGTCAGCGACCGACGATCCGCCGAACTTCTGGACGATGAGTGCCACGGAGGCTCCGATGGGGGTGGGAAATTGGAACGTCTGATTCTAGAGCGGACCAGTGGGTGGACACGCTTGCGTCCGCATCCCGAAACCGTCAGTTGCCGCTGACGACGTCCCAGGTGAGCTTGATGATGAGGGCGGCGACCACCACGAGGAACGCGATCCGGATGAACCCGCTGCCCTTGGCCACGGCCATCCGGGCGCCGATGTAGGCGCCGAGGACGTTCGCCGCGCCGACCATGATCCCGATCCCCCAGAGCACCGCGCCGTACGGCACGAAGAACACCAGCGCGCCGAGGTTGGTGGCGAAGTTCACGATCTTCGCGAGCGCGCTCGCCGGCAGGAAGGCGTAGCCGAGCACGCTGACCAGGCTGATGACCAGGAAGCTGCCGGTCCCGGGGCCGAGCAGCCCGTCGTAGGCACCGATCGCGAGGCCGAGCGCGATGGCCGCGCCGTAGTGCCGGTTCCCGCTCCAGCGCAGGTCCGTGACCGCCCCGAGCTTGGGCTTGGCCGCGGTGTAGATGGCGACGAGGATCAGCACCACGATGATGATCGGGCGCAGGGCCTGTTCGGGGATGTTCGAGGCCAGCGCCGCACCGCCGACGGCCGCGACGAAGGCGGCGATGGCCATCGGCGCCGCCGTGCGCATGTCCGGATGGACCCGCCGGTAGTACGTGAGGGAACTGGTGGACGTGCCCATGATCGAGCCGACCTTGTTCGTGGCCAGGGCCTGCACGGCGGTGATGTCCGGGACGAACAGCAGCAGGGCCGGGAGCTGGATCAGGCCGCCGCCACCGACCACGGCGTCGACCCAGCCGGCGGCGAACCCGGCCAGCACGAGCAGTGCGATGACGCCGAGCGTCAGTTCGAGACCGCCGGTCCCCGGGAGGGTGATCGTGGCGTCGGCGAGCATCGGGGCGTCGGGCACGGAGCAGGTCTACCACCTCCGCTCGCCCGCCGCCGAGCCGGTCCGAGCCGCGGGGCACACGATCCGGACACAGGACCCACGCAGGGCACGCTGGTGATCCGCCGCACGCAGGCGCAGCGGCGCCCTACCGTGAGGTGCATGTCCACACCGCACCATGAGGACGGTCCGCCGACGGATCCGATCGCGACCGCACTCTCGGGCCCATCCGGCACGCCTGACCCACCCGGCCCACCTGGCACGCCGGGCAGACCCGTCCCATCCGGCCCACCCATGGCAGCGGTGCCGGCGATCCTGGCCCGGGACCTGCACCGCTCCTTCGGTACCGTGCGAGCCGTGGCCGGCGTGGACCTGGCGGTACGGCCCGGATCGGTCACCGCGCTGATCGGCCCGAACGGCTCCGGCAAGACGACGCTGCTGCTGATCCTCGCCGGGCTGCTCGTCCCGGACCACGGTTCGGTGCTCGTGGCCGGGGCCGATCCCGCGTCGTCGGCGACCGCCCGGTCCCGGATCGGCTGGATGCCCGACGCGTTCGGTACCTGGGACTCCCTGACCGCGTTCGAGGTGCTCACCACGATGGCCGGCGCGTACCGGCTGGGGCCCGAGCAGGGTCGCGACCGCGCCTGGGAGCTGCTCAAGACGGTGCACCTGGAGGACCTGGCCACCGCGCCCGCGCACACGCTCTCGCGCGGGCAGAAGCAGCGGCTGGGCATGGCGCGCGCGCTGATCAACTCCCCCGACGTGCTGCTCCTGGACGAGCCCGCGTCCGGGCTCGATCCGCGCTCCCGCATCGAGATGCGCTCCCTGCTGCGTGCTCTGGCCGCCGCGGGCACCACCGTGCTGATCTCCTCCCACGTGCTCGCCGAGCTTGACGAGATGGTCGACGACGCCGTGTTCCTCTCCCGTGGTCATACCGTCACCGCCGAGCAGCTCCGCGCCGGTGCGGCGACCCGCCGGTGGCGGCTGCGCTCCCTCGACGGCCCGGCGCTGCAGCGGTGGGCGTTCGAGGCACGGATCACTCTTGTTCCGGACACCGACGCGCCCGACGGCGCCGGCTCGGTCCTCGTGGACCTCACCGACGACGCGGCTGCTGCGGCGCTGCTCGCCGCAGCGGTCGGGGCCGGGGTTCCGGTGGTCTCTCTCGCCCCCGTCAGCGGTCTGCTCGAGCAGGCCTACCTCTCCCTGGATACGGACCGACGATGACGACGACCTTCACCGTTCCCCTGGAACCGAGTGGCCCCGGCGGCGGATCGCCGGCTCCCGACACCGCGGCACCTGCGATCTCCTGGCAGGGCGTCCGCACGATCGCGGTGCTGGAACTGCGGCAGCGGATCCGGTCCACGCGGTGGCGGGTCGCCCTGGCGGTCTGGTTCGCCCTGGTCGGCCTGGTCAGCGTCCTCATCGGTGGGGCGTTCGCATCCCTCGGCGGCGACCCGAAGTGGGCGTTCGGCCTGGTCCTCATGTTCGTGCTCGGCCTCGGCCTGGTGGTGGCGCCGACGCTCGCGTCCACGGCGATCAATGGCGACCGCAACGCCGGCACCCTCGCGATCCTGCAGGTGACGCTCCTCTCGCCGGCGGACATCGCCGTCGGGAAACTGCTGGCCGGCTGGGCCGCGGCGCTCGCGTTCCTCGCGGTCTCGCTGCCGTTCCTGATCTGGAGCGCCCTGCTCGGCGGCACCACGGTGGGCGGGTTCTCTCTGTCCCTGACCGTGCTCGCCCTGATGCTCGGAGTGGTCTGCGCGATCGGGCTCGGATTCTCCGCGCTCACCGCACGCACTGCCGGCTCCAGCGTGCTCACGTACATCGCCGTCGCCTCGCTCACGGTGCTGACGCCGATCCTGTTCGTGCTGACGTTCCCGGCGGTGACCACCACGGAGCAGGTGGTGGTCTACGGCGCCACCCAGGAGCCGACCGCCGGCGACGACAGCTACGAGTGCACCAACTTCACGGCCGAGCGCGAGGTCAGCCACACCGAGCGGACCTGGTGGCTGCTCGCGATCAACCCGTTCGTGATCCTCGCGGACACGGGCGCCCAGCCCGGTCTCGACCCGGAGGACTCGGGCCCGTTCGAGGCGATCCGCGCGGCCACGAACGAGATGCGGAACGGCCCACCGGAGGTCGTGCAGGAATGCTGGTGGGAGAGTCAAGCGCCACCGACGTTCGATGACGGCGCGCCCATCTGGCCGTGGGGCCTGGGCGCGAACCTGCTCCTCGGGGCGGCCGGGCTCGCCGTCGCGATCCGCCGGCTCAAGGTGCCCTACCGCACCCTGCCCGGGGGCACGCGGGTGGCGTAGGCACCGCGCCGGGCCTCAGCCCCCGGTGTGCAGGGCGTCGAACTCGGCCTCTCCGGCCACGTCGTCGTCCACGTCCAGGCGCAGGTGCGAGATCAGGCTGAGCAGGATCCGCATCGCGCTGGCCGCGCGCTCACCCCAGGCCGACAGGTACGAGAACTGCCACCACCACAGCGCCTCCGACGGGTTCCCGGCCCGGTGGTGCGCCAGCCCGACGCTCAGGGCCTGCGCGATGTCCGACAGGTCGTTGCTCAACGCGCCCGCGCTGACCTCCGGGCTGACCAGCGGGTCCACCACCTCGGTGTACTCGTCGATGCCCTCCAGCACGTTCGCCAGGGACACCCGGAGCGGCTCGAGATCGCCCTCGGGGCCGTCGTCGGGCTCGAACCGCTCGGCCGGGACGATGTCCACGATCGCGCCGAGGCGGGCACCCGCCGCGCTGAGGTCGGAGACGGCGAGCAGCAGCAGTGGGATGGAGGAGTCCGGGCTCACCCCGGCGGCGACCTCGCGGACCGTGTCCAGGAATCGCTCGGCGACCCCGGCGGTCGCGGTGGCAAGCACCAGCAGGTCGGCATCCAGACCGTGGTTCTCAGACATCGATGCTCCTCCGTCCCTCGAACGCCCGGCCGAGCGTGATCTCGTCGGCGTACTCCAAGTCTCCACCAACCGGCAGACCGGAGGCCAGGCGGGAGATGGTCAGCCCCATCGGCCGCAGCATCCGGGCCAGGTAGGTGGCCGTTGCCTCGCCCTCGACGTTCGGGTCGGTGGCGATGATGACCTCCTGGATGGCGCCGTCGGCGAGCCGGGTCATCAGCTCCCGGATCCGGAGGTCGTCCGGCCCCACCCCGTCGATCGGATTGATGGCGCCGCCGAGCACGTGGTAGCGGCCGCGGAACTCCCGGGTGCGCTCGATCGCGACCACGTCCTTGGCCTCCTCGACCACGCACAGCATGGCCGGGTCCCGGCGTGGGTCGCGGCAGATCCGGCACTGGGCGTCCTCGGAGACGTTGCCGCAGATCTCGCAGAACCGGACCTTGGCCTTGACCTCGGTGAGCACGTGGGCGAGGCGCCGCACGTCCGCCGGGTCGGCGGCGAGGATGTGGAACGCGATCCGCTGCGCGCTCTTGGGGCCCACGCCGGGCAGCCGGCCGAGTTCCTCGATGAGGTCGGCGATGATTCCCTCGTATGCGGCCATCAGGGCTGTCCGTCCGTGGTCTCGGTGATCTCATCGATCACGGTGCCGCCGAGCAGGCGCGCCACGAGCGGCGCGCCGATCAGGCCGGAGGACTCGATGTCGGGGTCCGACATGTCGGGTTCGTCGATCGCCGCATGGCTCGACGGCGGCCGGTCGCCGCCCCGCGGGCCGGCGCCATTGGTCTGGGCGGCGCGGGCGGCCGCGAACGCGGCGTCCCGGGCCGAGCCGGGTGGGCCGCCACCGGTGGGTCCGGCGGGGCCCGGTGCCGAGCTGCGCGGGGTGGAGGCGCGCCCACCCCGGTAGGGCTCGGGCGGAGGGCCGTCGTCGAAGTCCGGTGGCTCGGCCGGGGGGATGTCGTCGTCCGGCGTCGGCCGTGGCGCGCCCCCGGCCGACGGCGTGGGCCGGTCACCGGGGCCACTCGGACGCCGCGTGCCGCCGGACGGCGGATCCTCATCGGTGCCGCGACCGTCGTTCGCACCCCCGGAGCCGTGCGTGCCGCGACTGTCGTTCGCGCCTCCGGAGCCGTGCGTGCCGCGACCGTCGTTCGCGTCGTTCGCGCCGTGCGTGCCTCCGGGGTCGCCGGTGCTGCCCGTGGCCCCGCCAATGTTCGGGTCGCTGGCGACGTTCGGTTCGCCGGCGGCGTTCGGGTCGCCGGAGCTGCTCACGCCGCCCGCGCTCGAACCCGGGTCGCCCACGGGAATGTCCCAGGGTGGGGGCGGGAAGTCGTCATCCGCGGCGGAACCGCCGGTCCCGTCAGCACCCGCGGGAGACGCGGTGCCGGCCCGGGCAGGCTCGGGGTCGTCGGGCTCGCCCTCTCCGGAGCCGGAGGGCCCGGCCGGTGCACGGCCGCCTGCGGCTTGGGTCGCCGAGCCGGCGGACGGCTGAGCCCGAGCCGACGGCTCCACCGGCCTGTCGCTCGAGCCCTGAGCAGCGGACCCTTGCGACGACACCGCGGCAGGGCGCGCGGAGACCGGCCCCTGCGCGGCTGGCGCCGGGTTCGCCGGTGCGGCTTGGTTCGCCGGTGGGGCTGGGTTCGCCGGTGGGGCTGGGCTCGCTGGTGGGGCTGGGCTCGCTGGTGCAGCCGGTCGACCCCAGTCGGCCTCGGCGCGACTCACCGCGTCGTTGCCGGGGGTGTGACCACCGGTGGGCGCAGCCGCGTCGGCCGGATCACGGCCCGCATCGCCGGGCTGGGCGCCGGACTGACCGGCGGGAGCGCTGCCGTCGGCGACGACGGCATCGATGCGCACGGTCAAGCCGAGCGTCTCGGACAGCGCACGTTGCAGGTGTTCGCCGTGGCTGCCGTTGCGGAACGCGGAGGCGAGCCCCGGGGTGGAGAACCCGAGCGCGAGGTTCGTCGCGTTCAGGTCGACGACCTGGGCGTCCTGGGAGATCAGTGCCCAGGTGGTGCGCTTGATCCTGGTCAGGGTCTCCAGTACCTCGGGCCACCGCCGGCGTACCTGCTCGGCCGTCATCCCTGCGGATCCGGCGGGCGCGGCCTCCGCAGCGGGCGCCGCGGCCGTGGGCGTGGCGGTTGGAGGCGGCGTGGCCGCGGCCGGAGCCTCGGAGACAACCGGCCGGTCCGGACCTTCCGACTCAGGAGCAGCGGAGCCGGATCCTGCTCGCTCGGTTGAGTCGCCGCCGGATGCTGCCGGCTCGGACGCGAGGACATCGGACGCCGGCTCGTGGGGCGTGGCGTCGCCGTCCGTTGCTCCGGCGGATATGCCGTGGTCGGCCGGGTCGCCCGGCGCCGGCGCGCTCGACCGGTCGCCGCTGGCAGCGTGATCGGCGGCGCCACCCACGGGAGAAGGCTGTGCCAGTGCGGGCTGCACTGACGGTGCAGAGGTCGGGACCGGCCCCCGTGGCCGCGCAGGATCGGCCGCAGCGGATGCCTCGGCCGCAGCGGGTGCCTCGGCGGGTACGGATGACTGTGGCTGGGCAGGCGCCGGTGCGGGCGGCCGTGGCTGAGCGGGCGCCGGTGCGGGCGGCCGTGGCTGAGCGGGCGCCGGTGCGGGCGGCCGTGGCTGAGCGGGCGCCGGTGCGGCCGCGTGCGGCTGCGGGAGCGCTGGCCCACGCGGAGCCAGCGGCGCCCCGCCGCTGAGCGCGCCCTCCAGACGGTCCAGGCGGGCGTTGAAGCCGTCGACCCCGTCGTCCGCAGCGGGCAGGAGCAGTCGGGCGCAGAGCAGTTCGAGCTGCAGCCGGGGCGAGGTCGCTCCGATCATCTCGGTGAGCGCGAGGTTCACCAGATCCGCGGCCCGGGACAGGGTGCCCAGGCCGAGGTGCTGGGCCTGCACGGCCATCCGCGTCAGCTGGTCCTCGGGGACGGCCCGCAGCACCGTGCCCGCCTGTTCGCCGGCAGCGAGCACCACGATGAGGTCGCGCATCCGCTCGAGCAGGTCCTCGACGAACCGGCGCGGCGCGTGCCCGGAGTCGATCACCCGCTCCACCACCCGGAACAGGCTGGCGCCGTCCCGCGCGGAGAGGGCGTCTATCGCGTCGTCGAGCAGCGCGCCGTGGGTGAACCCGAGCAGGGCGACGGCCCGTTCGTAGGTGATCTCGCCGTCGTCCGCGCCGGCGATCAGCTGGTCCAGGACGGACAGGGAGTCCCGCACGGACCCGCCGCCGGCGCGCACCACGAGAGGCAGCACACCGGAGGCCACGGTGATGTTCTCGGCGGTAGCGAGCCGCTCCAGGTAGGCGGTGAGCTGCTCCGGCGGGACGAGCCGGAACGGGTAGTGGTGCGTCCGGGACCGGATCGTGCCGATGACCTTGTCCGGCTCGGTGGTCGCGAAGATGAACTTCACGTGTGCCGGCGGCTCCTCGACGAGCTTCAGCAGGGCGTTGAAGCCCTGCGTGGTGACCATGTGCGCCTCGTCGAGGATGAAGATCTTGTAGCGGTCCCGGGCCGGGGCGAACGCGGCGCGCTCACGCAGCTCGCGGGCATCGTCGACGCCGTTGTGGCTCGCTGCGTCGATCTCGACGACGTCGAGGCTGCCGGGGCCACCGCGGGCCAGTTCCACACAGCTGTCACAGGTGCCGCACGGGGTGTCGGTGGGTCCCTGGGCGCAATTGAGGCAGCGCGCCAGGATCCGGGCGGACGTCGTCTTGCCGCAGCCACGCGGCCCGGAGAACAGGTAGGCGTGGGTCACCCGGTTCGCGCGCAGGGCGGCCATCAAGGGCTCGGTGACGTGCTCCTGACCGATCACGTCGGCGAACGTCTCTGGCCGGTAGCGGCGATACAGCGCGGTGCTCACCCGATCACAATAGGCGGCGGCACCGACACCGCACACTCGCCTGTGTCCAGCGGGCCCGAACCCGGCCCGAACCCACCTGTGCCGGGCAGAGACCCGCCGCGGCGCGCACCCTCCGCGGGGCATGAAGGACCCCCCGCGCACCCATCAGAGCCCACCTGCCCTTGCTGCCTTCCGGCCCTGGGGGGATTCAGCGGGATGACGCCACACGGGGGGTCTGCCGTCCAGTCTAACTGGACTCGCGCACAGGTTCGAACCGCCCGAAGGTGACGGCGCCGGCGACGGCGACCATCCGCCGTCGGGCATCAGCCTTCGGCCGACCTGCTCAGCCGCCGGACTCGGTCCGGCGCACCCGCACCGAGACGATCCGGTGCCCGTCGATCTCGACCACCTCGAGAACATGGTCGCCGGCCGGCACGACGTCGCCGACCTTCGCGACGCGGCCGAGCCGGTCCAGGAAGTACCCGCCGACGGTCTCGTAGTCACCCTCGTCCGCCAGCTCGAAGCCGGCCCGGTCGGCGAAGTCCTCCAGGTTGAGCCCGGCGTCGATGAGCCCGTCGTCCTCGGTCGGTGAGGCCGCACCGACGAGCTCGATGTCGTGCTCGTCGTGGATCTCACCGACGAGTTCCTCGACAAGGTCCTCCAGCGTGACGATGCCGTCCGTGCCGCCGTACTCGTCGATGACGACGGCGATGTGGATACGGGCGCGTCGCATGATGGACATCGACGGCAACAGGGCGTTCGTGGACGGCAGCACCACCACCTCGCGGGCGAGGTCCCGGACCCTGCGCACCGTCCGCGGCGGGCGCACTGTCACGGGGATCTCCTCGTCGTCGGCGGCGAGAGTGGCGACGTCGGCGAGGAACAGGTCCCGCACGTGCACGAAGCCGAGGATGTCGTCGAAGTTCTCGCCGATGACCGGATAGCGGGAGTACGGCTGGTCGGCGATGAACCTGGTCGCATCCCGGATGCCGAGGTCCCCGTCGAGGAAGGCGACCTCGTGGCGGGGACGCATCACCTCGCTGACCGAACGCTCGCCCGCGTCGAACACGTCCCGCAGGATCTGACGCTCGTCCTCGGGCAGCCCCTCGTGGGCGATGACCATGCCTCGAAGTTCCTCGTCGGTCATCTCCTCGTTCTTCGCGTTCGGGTCACCACCGAAGAGCCGTACGACGGCATTGGTGGAGACCGAGAGCAGCCAGATCACCGGCCGCATCAGGACCGAGAACCGGTCCAGCAGCGGACCGACGCCGAGGGCGACCCCGGTGGAGCGCTGCAGTGCGAACCGCTTCGGCACCAGCTCGCCGAGGACCAGGGACAGGTAGGCGATCACGAGCGTCATGACGATCAGGGACAGGGTGCTCGCCACGGACTCCGCCATGCCCCAGCCGACCAGGATCGGGACGAAGTCCGGCGCGATCGTGGACGCGCCGTACGCGGCGGAGAAGAACCCGGCCACCGTGACCCCGATCTGGACGGAGGCGAGGAACCGGTTCGGGTCGCGGGCCACGGCGGCCACCCGGGCACCGCGGTCGCCCTTCTCGGCGAGCTGGTCGATCTGGCTCTCCCGGAGCGAGACCAGCGCGATCTCCGTGGCCGCGAAGAGCCCGCCGATCAGGATGAACAACAGCACGAGGCCGAAACTGACGAGTGTGCCGCCGTCCATCAGGCGGCCGTTCGGGTGGCGTGCGGGGCTGCGCCGTCAGTGCGGCGGCTGGGAGCCGCCGGGACTCGTCGTGGCCGGGATCGTCGATGCGGAGGGTCGTCCATGTCACCATGCAACCGTCAGCGGCCCCACCGGCGCAACCGGCTGAGGTCCGGCTGTGCTGTGGCTCACTCCGATCGGTTCGGAGCGGTGCCCCAACTCGGGTATCCTCTTTGAGGCCTGACCAGGAGGATTCGCCTAGTGGCCTATGGCGCACGCTTGGAAAGCGTGTTGGGTGCAAGCCCTCGGGGGTTCGAATCCCCCATCCTCCGCCAGCCAGCCCCGGGATCTCGCCAGAACCAGTAGTTTTTGGCTAGATCCCGGGGTTTTTTCATGGTCGCTTCGTATGCACGAGTGTGCAGGAATGGGCGCTATATGGGAGGATTTCTGACACACACCTGACACAGCACGGTTGCTGGGTCAGTCCTGGAGGGGAGGATGCCGGGATGGTCGCCGCCAAGCTCCCACGTGGGATCACCCTCTTACGCGGACGCTACCGAGTGCGGATCGACGCCTACGGCGCCACGCACAGTATCGGAGTCTTCGACACCGTGCGCGATGCGCGAGCGGCGCTCGAGATCGCGAAGGGTGAGCGGGCGCGGGGCACGTTCATTCCGCCCGGCATCGTGCGAGCCGAGCGGCGCGCAGCAGAGGTACGGGCACAGACCGAGGGGCTGACTCTCGGCGAGTGGGCGGAGCAGTGGCTGGCGGACCTGGCCGCAAACCCGGACCGCTCCCCCTCGACCGTGGTCTCCTACCGGTCCGTGCTGCGCACTCACGTGCTGCCCGAGCTCGGCGCGACGCGGCTGGTGGAGCTGACGCCAGCGCAGATCGCAGCCCACCTGGCGAGGCTGCGGGCGATGCCCTCCCGGCGTCACCCCGGCGCGCGAGCCAACGGGGTGGCACCGAACGCGGCGCGGGTGCTGCGTTCGTGCCTGAATGCGGCCATCAAGCGGCCGGACGTGGCGCTGGACTCGTTCGCCTTCCCCGAAGCGCCCTCGCAGGCCCGCGTGCGACCCGTTGAGGTTGACGGCGACATCGCAACTCCCGGGCAGGTGGCGGCGATGGCCGCGGCGATGCCCGAGCACCTGCGCGCGGCGGTGCTGCTGGCAGCATGGTGCGCGCTGCGGCTAGGCGAGGTGCTCGGACTGGAGCGTCGCGACCTGGAGCACCTCGACGATCCCGAGCGCGCGATCCTGCACGTGCGCCGGCAGTGGAACACCAAGGCCGTGCGACTGACCGACCCCAAGCGTGGCAGCACCCGCAGCGTCGCGATCCCGGCATCCATGCTGCCGATGCTGCGCGAGCACCTCGACGTCCACGCCGCTCCCGGACCCGACGAGCCAGTGTTCACACCGCCGAGCCGACGTGGCCGCAGGGTCTCGCAGACCTCGTTCGACACCCACTGGCGAGCGGCTCGGAGCGTGGCCGGACGGGACTCGTTCCGCTTCCACAGCCTGCGCCACACGGGGCTGACCGAGTACGCGCGCCAAGGCGCCACGCTCGCGGACCTGCTGGAGCGCGGCGGACACACGGATGTGTCGGTGGCGCTGAGGTACCAGCACGCTTCGGCGCAGCGGGACCGGGAGCTGACTGCTCGGCTGGATGAGGTTGTGGTGATTGGCCCGACCGCTGACGGCAAACCCGACTAGTTGCCCGGGTGCCAGAACCCCTTGCCCATATGCGGCGTCGGCTTCCGGCTACTCCTTGCCCGTTGAAGTCTGCGCTGTCTCAAGGCTGAGCGAGCACAACGACTCCTACGTGCCCTTCGGCGGCGCTTGTACGTGCCGCGACGGGACGTCACACCATCGTGATCTCGACCGAGTTCGGAGGGGCTGCCCAAGTCAACACCTGCGACGTCGATCAATGATTCGCGCAACCTCGCCACATACGCGACGATCGCGTATGTGAGGTAGGCGAGTCCTGGCCGCCCGGATCGGCCACGATCCGCGCCTGGGTCGCATGATCCCCGTCGCAGCGACGATGACCCGTGAACTCGCAGCCGTGTTCCGGGCTCACGCAAATGCTCGCCGAGACTGGCACGGGGATTTGTCGCCCGGCTGCGTTCGACGTGTCCTCCCTCTGTGAGGCGCAGGCAGAGCTTCCATTAGACATCGAGAGCCAGATCCAGTCGCTCCTGGACAAGCGCGTCGCGGCGGTCCGCGAACTCGTTCGCCGCAGCCAGAACGTCACCGACGCCGAAGCCAACCTGAGCGCCGCCCGCAGCGAACAGCGCAAGGCCTGGATGCAGGCGATCCAGCGCGGCTGGACCGAAACCGAACTCCGCGGCCTCAACCGGCCGACCGCGGCGCGTACGCGCCGCACATCCAAGGCCGACCCCACCCAATCCGAGACGTCGAATCCCGAGCATTGATCCTCCAGCCCGTGGCGCGCGAGTCAAGGGCTTCGCAAGCGCCTCCGGCGCCCTTGACACACACGCCACGGGCAGGGCTGTCCGCCTATCGGGAATGCCGGCGGGGACCATCCACGCCACCAACCCAAGGGAGCCCGACATGTCTCACCCATCACCAATCGAACAAGCCATCGAGCAACAACTACCGGCCGAACAGCCGGCCGCCCAGGCGGCCATCGACTGGATCCAACTGCAGCTCGACCTGACCATCACCGACCTCGACGGCGGTGAGCAGCGATGACCAGCATCAGCCTCGGCGAGTACCTCGCGACACTGCCCTACCAAGTCGGCTACGAACTCACCGACCAACACGTCATGCTCGTTGGCGAGATCGGTGACACACCCGTCGTCAGTGCCTCGATCGAGTGGCGCAGCGACCGCAGCCACGTGCACCAGGCCGAAGGCCTCGCCGCCCAACTCCTACCCGTCATGCAACGCAACGGCGCCACCGAACTCATGCTCATCGGATACGGCACCGACGGTGCCACCCGAATGGAGGCACTCGCCGACGCCATCACCGCCAGCTCAGCGACACCGCCGGCCATCACCCTGGTCGAGGTCGACAACGACCGCTTCCGCGTCCGAGACGAACTCGACCCGGACTGGTCCACATGGGGCAAGGTCTCCCCTCCCCCGATCGAGCTCATCGTCGAGGGCGGCTGGCCGGCGCCAGCCGCGACCCGAGAGGAGGTGATGGAACGCTACGCACCCCTGCCAGAACCCACCTTCACCACACTCACCCCGTCAGAAGCACGGCGACTCGATGACCTCCTCCCCTCCCTCCGAGCAGAGATCGCCTCCCGCACCCTGAGCCGGCTCACCGACGACCCAACCATCCACGACCCCAAGGCGTTCGCGACCATCGCCCACCTCATCCAAGGAGACCGGACCGTCCGCGACGCCACCATCGTCGACGCCGCACGGACACCCGCTCGCGCAGACACCCTGATCCGGCTCTACCGCTCCGCACCCCAGGAGCTCAGGCCAGAACTCGCCGCTACCGCGGCAACCGCACTGTTGCTGTCTGGGTCAACCACCCTCGAGCCGACGGCAGTTCTCGCCCATGCCGACCCACCGAACCGACTCGCCTACCTGACCAAAGCCGCCATCGAGACAGGCGCACCAGCAGGACAACTCCTCACCGGCCTCAGCGCCAGCGTCGCCCAGGGCCTCGCCGAAGCAGACCACAAACACGAATCCCACCTCACCGACAAGCTCCGCGCCGCGGCCTTCCCAGGACGAGCAGCCACTACGACCGCCGACGTCACTTCGCATCCGGCCTCCCGCAAGTCGCCTACAAGGGACAAGGGCAGCAGTCCCGAGTTGTAGCCACCGACCGGAAGGGGCGTGCTGCTCCACAGCAGTTGCCGCACGCCCCTTCTGCGGGTGGTGGCAATCGAGCCATAGAAAGAATGGCTGTGATAATATTACAGGATGAACCATGAGAAGCGGGTCGTCGACGCGTTGGCACCTCTCTGCGAGCCCTTGTACGACGCGCTCACTGAAGGTCGAGCACGCGCCCGCGAGCGACACCCCGAGTTCGTGGGTGAACCGGGTCTCGGATCCGTGGTCACGCATGTCGCGAGAGGCCTCGCCCTCTACGCGCTCCGCAGCCGCGAACTCGGTCCATGGACGCTGGTGCCACAGAACAACGCAGGCATCGCACTGTCGCTAGACAGTTACTCCATCCGCGTGTTGCACCAGCTCCCTGATAAGTCAGCGCCACCGCCTGGATCCAACAGGGTTCGCCGCAGTTTCTACGGGAACGGGACGCTCGACCCAGAGATGTTTCCAGTCAGCGACAAGTTGCTAGCGCTGTGGGGCGACGATGAGAAGGGCGCGCTGATGATCCGCATCGTTCGGCCGCTCGGAGTCTGGTCTTTTGGCGCACGCCACAAGGTTGATCTCGATTTTGTACTCCCCCCGATGGCAGACGACCTCGAGGCTCTCGTCTACGACACAGCCGACGACGACATCATCATTACGATTCCCGGTGAAGAGGGTGAAACCAGTGTCGAGCACGGCGTCGGTAGCTGAGCGAGTTCGCACGCTGCGAGAGATGCACGGCTGGACCCAGAAGGACCTCGCTGACGCGACCGGCTTGTCTCAGCCACTCTTGTCGAGCATCGAGAAACTCCGGCGCGATGCTACGCCCGACTCGCTGCGGGCGATCGCCGAGGCGACCGAGACGCCCTTGTCGTTTTTCGAGATCGAGCCATCGAGTGTGCCGGCTGACTCCCTGCACTTCCGAAAAAACAAGACTGCCCCCGTCAGACTGACAACTCAGGTCAAGGCCTACTTCCGTGAGGCCCACCGCGTCACGACTGCGCTACTCGACAGAGTCGCGTATCCCGTTGGACAGTTCCCCTCTGCCGACGCGCGGCGCACCGCCGTCGACCAGGATGAGATCGAGGCGTTAGCCGGCGAGACCCGGCGCGCTCTCGGGATCGAGTCCCACTCGCCTATCCCCAATCTGACCCGGGCGCTTGAGAGAGCTGGAGCGATTGTATTCCGGATGGCGCTACCAGGAGTCGAGGAGAACCAGGTCATCGGCAAGGGCCACTTCGGCATCTCCTACTGGGGTGGACCGGGCGAGCGACCAGTTATCGGCTATTTCACAGGGAGCGGTGACCGGGACCGATTCACCATCGCTCATGAACTTGGCCACGTCGTGCTCCATAGCTACCGGGAGCCTGGTGGCGACGCCGAGCGGGAAGCACACGGCTTCGCCGGCGCGCTCCTCCTGCCACGCTCCCGCGCGGTCGATCTAGTCACGCCGACGACGTCTCTGAGCGAGTTCGCACGGATCAAGGCGGCCTTCGGTATCTCGATCCAGGCGACCATCATGCGCGCCGCGAACCTCGGACTCATCGACGAAACGCGCAAGTCATCCCTAATGGTCCAACTCACTCAGCGGGGGTGGAGGAGAGCCGAGCCGGTTGACGTCGTCCACGAAGAGCCCCAACTCGTTACGAAAGCACTCATCGCTGCATGGCCCGAATCGCCTTACCGTGCCGCAGCTGAGCCACTCGCCATCCAACCGCAGGTGCTCCATTCACTCGCGCCTGCAGTTTCCTCGGCTGCGCATGGCCCATCCGGCGACGCACAGAACAACGTGACCTCGCTAGACGCGCGACGCTCACGCGCTTGAACTGAAGCTACGTGATGCTGCTCAAGTGAGCGCGCAGCCTCCACCGGGGCTACGGGTCCAATCGAGGTCGCCCTCGCCAAACCCGGGCACGCCGCCTGCAATCTCCCACTTTGTGAGCGGCGCCGCCTGCGAGGAACTCACCAAGACGACCTGGGCAACCTCCCCTAACCTCCGCCCCCACCACCGAACGTGATCAGGCGCACCAGTGGCTCGGCCGAAATCCACGTCACCTCTCAGCGTCGACCGCAACCGCATAGGTGTCACCGGCAGTCCCGTCGTCTGTGAACGTGTAGTCCAACTCGAGGAGGAAACGTACAAACGGGTCGCCCACATCGTGCTGAATGCTTGGGTTCGTCAGCAAGAGCGACTCACCCTGGTGCATCCGCCGGGGCAACCGTGCATCAGAACCATGCGGCACCAACTTCTCGTCGGTGACCGCCGCGCGGGTCATGGGGTCGGCCAGGGCGGACTGGCGGAACGCGCGGCGGATACGAACGTTCTGGACGACGACTGCGTCCCCGGTCGACACGATGAGGAGACAGGCGGTGTACTCTCCCTCGGCCTTGAGCGGGGCTACAGCCACCCATCTCCCAGTGAAACTTGGCCTGATCCGAGATTGTGCAACAGCGGCAGCATGCCGCGCTGCATCTGCGGATCGCTCGGCTGCTGCCGTCGCCCGCGCGCTCTCGCTAGCGGCCTCCTTCGCGGTATCCGCCATGGACTTTGTGGTTCGGGCGTATCGGTAGGTGACCCAGAGCAGACCTACTGTGGCAAGCAGTTGGATGCCCGCCATCACATCACTAGCCATCAGTGCGCTCCATCGTGCTCGCCATCGTGCTCGCCATCGTGCTCGCCATCGTGCTCGCCATCGTGCTCGCCATCGTGCTACCGTAGGCAACGCAGACCCCCCCACACACGTGGATAAGGGGGTCTAGCTGTTTCTCCGGCTAGATTGCTTGAGCGCCTCGGGCCGGATCCCTCTCTGCTAGGAACGTGGAATACCACTCCCAGGCAAACTCGTTCCGTGCGTGCCGGTCAATAGTGACGTTCGCACTCCAAGCCACGAGGTCCGCCATCTGAATCAGTTGCGACGCCTTGGAGTCGAGGTGAACTGCGTCCTCGATCACTCTGCGCGCCGCGAGCTTTAATCCTCGGTGGGTCGAGCGATACGAGCCGTCTGTGCCATCGCCGTCCATGAACACGATTCCGAGGGAACCTGAGTCGGCCAGTTCGCGCTCGAACCTCTCGATTAAGGCACCGTAGGCCTCCTGCTTCGTACGTGCGAGCTGCTCGGGTGCACCCCGCCGCCACACCGCGCCAACCTTCAGGCCCTCCGTGCACCGGAGCGTCTCCAGGCACTGGTCGGCAACTTCGCGACCAAAGTCCTTCCAGTACTCGACGCCTTTGTGCACATGGCGGTCTGGAAGTTGCTTGGAGATCCTGCCACGGCCATTGGCATACTCAGTAGTGTGCAGTTCCTGGGTGAGAGGAATTCCGAACTCCCGCCACAACCGCTTACGCGTATCGAGCCAGCAGCGAAGTACGCCGGCCCATCGATCTGGAGCGAACTCGACCCATCCGTATACGACAGTCCCCTCCTGCGGGTGGCCCGAGTCGTCAACGTAGATCATGCGATCGAGGTGGTCTGGCATAGCGCTCACTCTATGGACAGAAGGGCAGACTCGGCTGCCAACCGCTGTAGCACGCCACGGCACATCGACCACTGGGGGCCACCTGCGGAGCGTGTGGAAACGAACTGCCGGCGGACCAGATATCGGGCGGTGTCAGATCCTTGGGTTTGAGACGGGTGTCGGCAACGGGCGAGGACCCGGGGGCGGCCTTGGGGTCGCACCACCCAGGACCCGAGCTGGCCGCCTCGGGCGTGTTGCATGCCTGGCGTGGATGTCTGGCTGCCCCGTCTGGTGCACATCCATCCCGCGGGGCCTCGGACAGATTTGGTCCTCGCTGGCGGTGGCGAGGGCGAAACTCATGAGTCAGGCGTGTCCCACTGCTATGCGCAGCATGGCCCGCCTCTCACCGAAGGCGTGACGCGCGCTCTTCGTTCCAAAGCGAGAACACATGCCCCTCGCCGAACTCTTGGATCACCCAGGCACGTGCCTCATCCGGGGACGTCGCCTCCACTCGGAAGCGAAGCCCCGGTTCATCGCCGATCCAGATAATGCCGACGTACTCGACGAGGCTTGGCTTGTCATCTTCGTTGACCATTGGGCTCTCCCGGGCTCTCAGCGGAAGGGGCGAGGCAGGCGGTGCTGTCGCAGGCTATCCGATCGACCCAGTCTGATTCAGACCCCATAGCCGCCGTTGTCGAGTTCCTCCAAGGAGCCAGAACCTTGGGTCTTGAGACGCACCGGCCGGTCGAGGACGCGGTACTGAGCCGCTCTCTGCATGCCGCTGTCCGCGACACTTAGCGCATGACGCGGTACGGCTGGCAGCACCCCTTGGGACAGCGCACGTGGAGCGAGATCCTCCGTGACCTGGACGACTCACGAACCGGCCCCGCTGCTGCGATCGTAGAAACCACCGATAGAGAGCCCGTCGAGCCTCGAAGCCGTCGTCATCGAAGCCCGCCCGCAACGACAGGTGCTCAAGCAGGCAATCGCTCGCACGTCGTTGTTGAGTTCCTCCAACCATCCGCAACCTTGGGTTCTGAGACGCGGAGCCTTCGGAGCGACCCGCACAGCGGTCATGATGCCGCTACTCCTCGATCTCACATAGGAGGAAGCCATGGTCGGCAAACCACTGCAGTGACTCGCTGGGGCTGCCGAGATACCCGTGCCAGATCGGATTGCCGCCAACTTCTTCGAGTGTCATGTCGAGGTTGTGCGCCCGTCGCTCGGCCTCAGCGAGGACCGCTGTGTCCGTCACGCCGACGTAGTGCGGGCCATGAAGCCAGGCACGTCTCAGGATGGCGTAGCGCCCCGCCTTCAGACCCGCAACATGCTCGACGCTGGGTGCCTCGTAGTACACGAGTCCATTGTCGTTGGCGACAGCCCGGCCCACCGCATGAACGAAATGCTCAGGTTGTGTCCCGTGTCCAGAAATGTCTAAGACCTTCGTTTCCGCCCAGAGGATCCAGTGAGCGTGCGCACCCTGCTCGCTGCTGTCGACGCGCGTGTAGACCCACCGCGCGATCGCGCCGGTCAGGGTCCTGCCGGGCCCCGCGACGAGCCCGATGTCGAGGTTCCCGATCCCGAGCGCACGCAGGACGTCGCAGGCTGTCGCGGACTGCAACTGATCTACGAAGCTTCGGCGGACCAGGCTTGTCAATCATGCGGTTAGCAGACGTCGGATGCGACCAATTCTGGCCATTGCTCGCGGAGATAGTCGACGAACGGCGGGGTCACGTCGACGCGGGCGAGCTCGTGCTGGGTGAAGGGCGGCCGCACTGGTTGCCAGCCCGGTCGGGCGGCGTGGCGGGGCCAGTCGGGATTGAAGATGGCCGCTCGCCCCAGCGCCACGAGGTCGGCGCCGTGGGCGATCAGGGCGAGTGCCTGTTCTGGTGTCCAGATGTTCCCGGCGCCGATCAACGGGACGCCGGGGATCGCCTCGCGGACGAAGTCGACGGGGTGTCGTCCGGGATCGGTCTCGGACATCGCTGCTGCGTCCCCGAGCGAGAGGTGCAGGTAGTCCGTGCCGTCTTCGGCCAGCCATGCTGCGACCTGAGCGGTCTCGGCCAGGTGGATGCCTCGCCGGGGGTTCTCGGGTGAGAGGCGGACGCCCACGATGAAGTCCTTCCCGACGGCTTTCCTGATGGTGTGGACGAGGTTGCGGAGGAAGCGGGCACGGCCGGCGAGGGCTCCGCCCCATGCATCGTCACGCTTGTTCTCGGTGGTGCTCAGGAATTGGGCGGGCAGGAATCCGTGGGCGGAGTGGATCTCGACACCGTGCAGGCCCGCCGTCTTCACGCGACGAGCTGCGTCGCCGTGGGCGGCGAGGATGCGTCGGATGTCGTGATCTGTGGCGGCCCTGGCTCCGGGCGCGTCAGAGGCCGAGATGCCCGGTTCCTGGGTGATCTCGAACGTGGCGCGTGATCCGGCGTGGATGAGCTGCACGACTGCCAGTGCCGGGGATGCCGCGATGCGGCGAGCGAGGTCGGTCAGGGGTGGCTCGTGTCGCGGCTCGTACAGACCCGCTTGGCCGTGCCAGGTCCGACCCTCTGGGCTGACCGCCCAGGCGCCGGTGATGACGAGACCCGATCCACCCTCTGCTCGCCGTGCGATCCAGTCGATCTCCGCGGCGCTGAGCGTGCCGTCCTGCCCGCTTTGCTTGTTCGTCATCGGCGCCATCGCGACTCGGTTGGTGACGTCGAAGGGCCCGACCCGGGTCGGGGTGAGCAGGAAGGACGGGTCCCTCATCGTGGTGAGATCCGTACGACGGCAGCCTTGGGCCCTTCGCCCTGCATGACGGGCACGGCGGAGCTGCCGGGGTACTTCGCCTCGTACGCGGCGTCGATGGCGGCCTCGTTCTCAGCGACGGCAGCCTCGAACACGGCGTCGATGTACTGGCCGGCGACGCGGACCCGGCCAGCGCGCTGGGTGATGGCGGCCTGGTACCAGCGCGACTGCGGGCCGTTGGCCGCGCGGACGTACACGTCCTCGCCCACGACGAGGGCCCAGGTCTCGGTATCGGTGCCGTAGGTGGTGCCGTCGGCCCGGTAAGGGGCGACGTAGAAGGCGTCGTTGTCGGTGATGCTCGCCAGCTGCTCGGCAGTCCACCCGGTCATAATGCTGCTCCCTTCAGGAGATGGTTGTCGGTCGTTCTGGAGACGATCAGCCGAGCTCGACGATGGCCTGCTCACTGGAGTGGACGTACCGGCCACGCTGCTTGTCGCCGAACGGCCCGTAGGGGTAGTCGTCAGGGCGGGGCTCGCTGACCTGGCTCAACCGGGCGGTCTGCTCTGGAGTGAGCTGGAGGTCACCAGCGACGAGGTTCGCTGCGAGCTGTTCCATGGTGCGTGCGCCGATGATCGGGGCGGTCACGGTTGGGCGGTCATGCAGCCAGGCGAGAGCGACCTGGGCGGAGGTTGCCCCCAGCTCGTCAGCGACGGCTCGGACGACGTCGAGGGTCTCCCAGTTCTGCTCCTTGCCGCTGTGGGCGGAGAAGATGTGGTCGGTGAGACCACCGCCCTTCCCGGCCCGCGTGTCGGTGCTGGCGACGCTGTCGCGCCGGTACTTGCCGGTGAGGAAACCTGCCGCCAGCGGTGACCACGGCAGCAAACCGATGTTGTTGTACTGCGCAGCCGGGATGGTCTCGTACTCGATCTCGCGGACCACGAGGCTGTACTGCTGCTGCAACGTCACCGGAAGGTGCAGGCCGAGGGCCCTGGCGGTGGAGATCGCGAGCTGCATCTGCCAACCGGTGAAGTTCGACAGACCGTAGTAGTGGATCTTCCCCGCCTCTATGGCGTCGTTGAGGAAGCGGAGGGTCTCCTCGATCGGGGTCAGCGGGTCCCACCCGTGCATCTGATAGAGGTCGATGGTCTCCAGGCCCAGCCGCCGCAACGACCCGTCGAGGGCGCGGTGCAGGTGGCGGCGCGAGGTGCCGGTCTCGTTCACGTCCGGGCCGGTTCCGAAGCGCGCTTTGGTGGCCAGCACCACTCGGTCGGTGAACTCGGCGGGGCGATCGGCGAACCAACGCCCCAGGAGCTCTTCGGACGCGCCGGCGCCATAGACGTTGGCGGTGTCGACCAGATTGCCGTCGGCTTCGACAAACCGGTCCAGGATCGTGAACGCCTCAGCCTCATCGGTCTCGGTGCCGAAGCCCATCGTGCCCAGGGCAAGGTTGGAGACGCTGATGCCGGTGCCCGGCAGGGTGCGGTACTGCATGTCGTGCTCCTTTCAGGGGTGGTGGTGGGGTCAGCGGTCGATCGAGGCGAAGTTCGCCTCGTCGTGCCGCTCGCCGGCTGCGGGCTCAAGCGCCTCGAGGCGCGCGATCTGGTCGGCCGTGAGCTCGATCGCGTCGGCCGCGGTGTTCTCCTCGACGCGCGAGACGCGGCGGGTGCCGGGGATCGGCGCGATATCGGAGCCACGTGTGAGGATCCATGCGAGGGCGGTCTGTGCCGGCGTGGCACCGATCTCGGCGCCGATTGAGGTGACCTCGTCGACGAGTGCGAGGTTGCGGGTGAAGTTGTCTCCGGTGAACCGCGGGTTCGTCTTCCTCCAGTCGTCGTCGGCGAAGTCGTCGACGGTGCGGATCTGGCCGGTGAGGAGGCCGTGTCCGAGGGGAGAGTAGGGCACGAGACCGATGCCCAGCTCGCGTAGGAGCGGCAGGGTCTCCTCTTCTACGTCGCGCGTCCAGAGCGAGTACTCCGTCTGCAGCGCGGAGACGGGCTGCACGGCGTGCGCGCGACGGATGGTGTCGGGCGACGCCTCGGACAGGCCGAAGTGCAAAACCTTGCCCTGGGCGATCAGGTCAGCGACGGCCTGCGCGGTCTCCTCGATCGGCGTCGACTGGTCGACCCGGTGCTGGTAGTAGAGGTCGATGTGGTCAGTGCCGAGCCGGCGGAGGGAGCCCTCCACGGCTGCGCGGATGCTCGAGGGTCGGCTGTCGATCTGGCCGATCACCGGGTCAGCGCCCTCCCGGTGGGAGACGAGGCCGAACTTCGTCGCGATGACGACCTGGTCGCGACGGTCGGCGACGGCGCGGCCGACGAGCTCCTCGCTGAGGAACGGCCCGTAGATCTCGGCGGTGTCGATGTGCGTGACGCCGAGGTCGAGGGCGCGGTGGATGGTGCGGATGGACTCCTGGTGGTCCAGGGCACCCTCGGAGGTGTAGGTGCCGGCCATGGTCATGGCACCAAGGCCGATGCGGGAGACCTCGAGGCCTCCAAGTCGTGCAGTTCTCATGTGCTTTGCTCCTATCGAGTTGGTCAAACCTGCGAGGTGGGCATGGCCCACAGCTCGGCGATAGACGAATGGCTGGGGCGCGTAACCATGTAGGCGATGCTGTCGGCGATGTCCTCGGGCTGCAGACGCACGGGGATGTCATCGGTGGCCTCAAGGCCGTCGCGGACCCGCTGGCTGTTGTGGGAGACGAGCTCGGTCATGACGGCACCGGGCTCGAGGACGCCGACACGGACCTGCTGCTTCGTGACCTCCTGGCGGAGCGCCTCGGTGAAGCCGTTCACGCCGAACTTCGTCATGTTGTAGACGCCGAAGTTCGCGGATGCCTGGCGGCCGGCGATGGAGGAGATGTCCACGATGTCGGCGACGCCGCGCACGTCGTCCTTCGCAGCCGCGAGCAGGTGCGGCAGGGCCGAGTGGGTCATGTGCAGCAGTCCCTGCTGGTTGACGGCGATCATCCGATCCCACTCCTCGATGTCCGCGCCGACGATGTCGCCGAGCAGCATGAGACCTGCCTTGTTGACGAGGATGTCGAGCCGGCCGAAGCTGGCGACGACGGTCTGCACGGCGGCCTGCGCCTGCGCACGGTCGGTGATGTCGACCGCGATGGCGAGTGCGCTGCCGCCAGCGGCCTCGATGGATGCGACGAGCTCGTCGAGGCGGTCCTTGCGGCGGGCGACGACCGCGACGGTCGCGCCGTGCTCGGCGAGACGACGCGCGGTCGCCTCGCCGATGCCGCTGCTGGCTCCGGTGACGATCGCGACGGTGCCGGTGAGTGAGGTGATCTGCATGGGGTTCCTCTGGTGGTGCGTACGTATGGTCTGCGGTGGTGCGAGCGGCTCGGTCAGAGGGTCTCGGGGAAGTACCCACCGGCCGGTCCGCGCTCGGCCGATGCGATCAGCGATCGGAGCTGCTCGGTCGAGACCGGGACCACCGGTGCGGACAGCAGCCAAGCGAGGAGCTCGTCGGTCGGTAGCGGCTCGGTCGGCCATGCCGGCATGTACGGGTCGCAGTAGGCGGGCGTGCCAGGCTCGCTGCGCCCGCCCTCGCTGAGCGGGCCGATGTCGAGCGCGTCGCACCCGAGCGTGTCCAGCAGGGCGGTGGCGCGCTGCTTCGCATCCGCGTCGCCGCCGGCGATCGGCAGGGTACTGCGCTCAGGCGAACCAGCAGGGCGGGCGCCGTTGCCGAGGCTCGCGAAGGCGATGCTGTTGATTGCCTTCACGACGGACGAGTCGGCGAGGTGTTCTTGTACGAGCTCGCTCGCGGTGGAGTCCTGGTCGTCGAGCGGCTGGATCTGGCCATCGCGCTGGGGGTAGTAGTTGGTTGTGTCGAGCACGACCTTGCCTGCCAGCTCGGTCGCGGGCAGGTCGGCGTAGGCACTGAGCGGGATCACGGCGACGATGATGTCCGCCTCGCGGGCGACCTCGCGGGCAGTGGCGGCGCGGGCGTGCCGGCCGAGCTCGTCGATGAGGTCGGCGAGGGTCTCGGGTCCGCGGGAGTTGCCGATGATGACGTCGAGTCCGGCGGCGACGGCGAGGCGCGCGAGCGTCCCGCCGATCGCGCCGGCGCCGATGATGCCCAGTGGAGAGGTCATGCGTGTCCGATCAGAAGTGATGGGTGGGTGGGGGT
>NZ_CACRYJ010000022.1 GCF_902703175.1 Occultella aeris
GCCCCGACCCCCTGGCCTCCTACGCGCTCCACTGACGCGAATCGTCAATGCACCCACCCTCGACCCGCACCTCGGGTCAGTGGAACACGCGCACGCACCACTCCCCTGTCCCGAACTGCGAGTCACGGCGCACAGGACCCGCACTTCGGGACAGCGGAACCACCTCGGGGACCTCAAGCGGCTCCACTGACGCGAACTGCGGGTCCTGGCGTGCCCGACCCGCACTTCGGGACAGCGGAACCGCGCCGGACCTCAAGCGACCAGGTCGGCGTACCTGGCGCGCCCGGAACGCGGGCCAGTCAGCGGGCCGGGAACTGTGCCGCGAGGGCGCGCACGGCGTCCTCGTCGACGGTGACGCCGAGGCCGGGTGCCGTGGGCAGGGTGACCCGCCCGTCGGAGACGGCGCCGTCGGCCATGAAGTCCGCGGACATCAGGGCTGCGGACTTCAGCGACGTGTGCGGCCCGTACTCCATGGCCGCGAGCGACTCGGCGGCGCCACTGACCTGCAACCCGGCCGCGTAGGCCAGCGAGGTGGCCATCGAGTGGTGCGGAGCGATCGGGACGTAGTTCGCCGCCGTCACCCCGGCGATCGCGAAGCCCTCGCTGATCCCGGTCCGCCCGATGTCCGGCTGCGCGATGCCGACGGCCCGCCGCGCGGTCCACTCGGCGAACTCGAACCGGTGCCGCATCGCCTCGCCGACCGCCACCGGGGTGGCGAGGTCCTGGGCGAGCAGTTCGTGGCCGCGCAGGTCCTCCGGTGCGAGCGGCGCCTCGAAGAACCAGATCCCCCGCTCGTCCAGCGCGCGGCCGAGCGAGCGGGCCGGGCCGAGCTGGTGCACCCAGTGGGCGTCCACGGCCACCTGCGGCGCCGGCCGGTCACCGGCGGGTTCGCCCGCGAGCGCCTCCAGCACGGCGTCCACGGTGGTCAGCACCGTGCGCGGGTCCATGCTCAGGTGCAGCTTCATCGCGTCGAAGCCGGCCCGGTGGGCGGCGACGGCGTGCTCGGCCTTCTCCGCGGGGGTCGCACCGCCGACCGTGGTCAGGTAGAGCGGCACCTCGGTGCGGTAGGTGCCGCCGAGCAGGGTGTGTACGGGCAGGCCGTGGGTGTGGCCGGTCAGGTCCCAGAGCGCGATGTCCAGGCCGGCGACGGCGTCCGCGTGGTGGCCGTTCAGGTGGCCGCGTTCGCGCATGGTCTCCTGGAGGCGGAACGCGGTGGGCCGGGGACCCTCGAGCTCGGTGCCGACGAGCAGCGGTGCGAACACCTCGTTGATGATGACCGCCGGGGCCTCGGGGGCCACCGGTGCCAGGGCCTCACCCCAGCCGACGTGGTCGGCGGTGGCGATCCGGACCAGCACCGTCTCGTCCCGCGCCGGGTAGACGCTGCGGACGTTCGGGGCGGCTCGGTACCTCGCTCCCCCGGCCTCCCGGCCAGGAGCGAGGGGCAACTGCAGCGGGAACGCCTCGAGGGACGTGATGGTGGGCATCGGGAGTGACTACCTTTCGGTGTGGTCGTCGACGGATCGTGGAGGCTGCGCGCGGAACGGCGCGGCCGGCGGCGCGGACACGCCGACCTCCGCGGCGAGGATGCGTCCGCTGTCGGGCGGCACCGGGTCGAGGCCGACCTGCGCGGTGGTGATGAACAGGACGCCGTCGGCGATGGTCACGGCGCTCGGGCGCGGGACACCGGTCTCGACGACCGCGATGACCTCGCCGTCCGGTGAGATCCGGCGCACCTCGGCCGCGTCCCACATCGCGACCCACACGCACCCCTCATCATCGACCACCAGGCCGTCCGGGTTCCCGCCGGTCAGCGTGGCGACCGTGCGGCGCCCGCTGAGCCGGTCGCCGTCGACGTCGAAGGCCTCCAAGCGCCGGTGCGGCAGGGTGTCGATGTAGTACAGCGTCGAGGCGTCCGGGCTGAACCCGATGCCGTTGGACACCGTGACGTCGGTGAGCACGGTCGTGACGGCGAGGTCCGGGCCGATCCGGTACAGCGCCGAGGTCGGCTCCCGTGGCACGGACTGGGTGCCGACCCAGAACGCGCCATCGGGCGCGCAGACGCCGTCGTTGAGGAAGCGACCCTCGCCGTCGCCGAGCCCGCGCACCCATTCGGAACGGACGCCGTCGGGCGTGACGTGCCACAGGCTCTGCCCCCCTGCGACCGCCCAGCCCGCGCCGTCGTCGACCATCGGCGCACCCACGCCGATCCGGGGCCCGAGGTCGGCGGTGAACGTCTCCGTCAGGACCGTGCCGTCGAAGGTGCCGGCATGGAACGTGCCGAGCCGCATGTCCACCCAGAGCAGGTCGCCGGTGCGTGCATCGACCCGGATCGACTCACCCTGCAGGTACGTGCCCGTACTGACCGGTTCAGCTCTTGACCGCACCGGCGATGCCCTCCACGAACGAGCGCTGCAGGAACAGGAACACGATGACGATCGGGATGATCGCGATCGAGGCCCCGGCGGCCAGACCCGTCCAGTCGGTGGTGTCGGTGCCGAAGAAGTTGTACATGCCGACGCCGAGGGTGCGCAGCTCGGGCCGCCCGAGGGTGAACACGAGCGGGATGAAGAAGGAGTTCCAGGCACCGATGAAGTTCATCAGCACCACGGTGCCGGTGACCGGCTTGGCGAGCGGCAGCATCACCGAGCGGAACGTGCGCAGATACCCCGCGCCGTCCACCCGGGCCGCCTCCGCGAGCTCGTTCGGGATCCCCGAGAAGAAGCCGACGTAGAGCAGCACCGGGACCACCAGCCCCGGGGCGGCCTGAGCGATCGCGGCGCCGAGCAGGCCGTCCTGCAGGCCGATCGCGTTCACCAGTTGGAACACCGGGATGATCGTGTAGCCGTGTGGGATGAACATGGCCGCGACCAGGACGCCCATCACGATCTTGCGGCCCGGGAGGGTCTTCTCGGAGAGGGCGTACCCGGCCAGGGAGGCCACGAGAACCTGGATCACGACGACCGCGATCGCGAACGTCAGCGTGTTCAGCGTGTAGTCGCCGAACCGGCCGGTGGTCCAGGCCCGGACGAAGTTGTCCAGGGTCCACTCGTTCGGCCACAGCCCGATGCCGCCGAGCAGCATCTCCTGCGGGGTCTTGAACGCGGCGGTGACCATCCACAGGAACGGGTAGATCCAGATGAAGCAGAACGGGATCAGGAACAGGTGCCACCAACGCATCCGGCGGGCCTGGCCGCTGACCCGGTTGCGGGCGCGGGGCTGCGACTGCGTCGGCGGGCCGGCGTCGCCGGCGACCTGCGCTGCCGCGTCCGCGCCCGCCTGGGCGCCGGCGCCTGGAGTGATCAATGCGCTCATGCTGCGGTCCTCCTCAGCCGGCCGGCCAGGAGCGGTCCCTGGAGCAGGGTGATGATCAGGGTGAACACGCCGAAGATCACACCGACGGCGCACGCGAAGCCGTATCGCGGCGCCGCGATGTTCGCATCGAACGCGTACCGGTAGATATACGTCGGCAACACGTCCGTGGAGAAGATCGGGCCACCGCCGGTGACGGCCTGGACCAGGTCGAACGTGTTCAGGCTGCGCTGGAAGGTCAGCAGCAGCACCACGACCGCGATCGGCATGATCACCGGGATCGTGATGTTGGCCAGCTGCTGGCGGGCGCCGGCCCCGTCGAGCTTCGCGGCCTCGTAGAGGTCCTTCGGGACGGTCTGCAGCGCCGCCAGCCAGTAGATCAGGGTGATCCCGAAGCCCTTCCAGATGTCCACCACGACGAGGGTCGGCAGCGCGACGTTCGGATCCCCGAGGAAGTTGATCGGACGATCGACGAGGCCGATGCCGAGCAACACCTCGTTGACCACCCCGCCGACCGGTGCGAGCAGCACCGCGATGACCAGCCCGATCACCGCCGTCGTGGACACCACGGGCAGGAAGATCGCGAGCCGGTAGATGTTGCGCCCCCGCAGGAGCACGTTGTTCAGGAGCATCGCGAGGCACAGCGCGGCCGGCAGCTCGATGAACAGGGCGCCGAGGGAGAACAGGAACGAGTTCCAGAACGCGTTCCAGAACGAGGTCGAGTTCAGGGCCTCGCGGAAGTTGTCGAGACCGATGAACACCTCCGGCGGCCCCACGCCGTCCCAGTCGAAGAAGGCGTAGGCCCAGGAGGCGACGATCGGCCAGAGGCTGAACGCGGTGAACAGCACCACCAACGGCACCAGGAACAACCAGCCCCAGAGCACCGCCTGCCGTCGGGCGCGGCTCTTCGAGGGCACCCCCGGCTTCGAGGGTGCCGTGATCGCGGCTGTGGTCACCGCTTCACCTCCAACGTCGTCGCGGCAGGACGCCGCGGTTGCCCCGCACCCAGGATCGGGGCGGGCGGGACGGCCCGCAGCTCCCGGCGGGAGCCTACGGGCCGTCCGTTCAAGCCGTTCGCCATCAGGCGGTGTAGTCCTCGAGCGGGTCCCAGTCGGCGAAGGTCAACTGGCTCCGGAGGTCGGCGTTCTCCGCCTCGTACTGGACGATGAGGGCCTCGACCTGCGTGTCGATGGCCGCGGCCAGCGGCTCGTAGTCCACGTTGCTGACGATGGACTCCAGGTACGCGTTCTTGACGTCCAGGTCGGCGTTGCCGCCCGCGTCGGCCCAGAAGGCCTCAGCGCCCTGTGCGAGCAGTTCCGGGTTCGGGGCGGTGCGGATGTCCGTGGCCGCCACGGCCAGGATCCCGGCCTGGTCCTCGTTCTCCTGGGCCTGGTCCTCCCAGGCCACCTGGGAGGCCGTGAACGAACCGAACTCCTCGTAGTAGGCCTTGTAGAAGTCGACAGAACCGAGGAAGTCCATGGCGGCGAGGGCCAGGTCGGCGTTGGCCGACTCGGCGGACATCGACCAGATCGGCTGGTGTGCCGCCGACCGCGCCGCGTAGGCGAGCCGACCGCTCTCCGGGACCGGGATCGGGGCGATGCCCATGCCGATGTCCGGTGCGAGCTTGCGGACCTCGGCGACGTGCCACGTGGCGGTGGGGTACATCGCCAGCCGTCCGGCCGCGAACTCGGTGAACGGGCGGCCGCCGTCCCAGCTCTCCCAGCCCGGCATGTTCACACCGTTCGCCTGCAGCTGCCGCCAGACCTCGACGGCGGCGACCACGTTGGGGTTGGCCAGGTCGGGCTCACCCGTGGTCACGTTGACGCCCGGCTTCTGCGCGAACGGCTGCACCACCTCGATGAAGTACTGCGGTGCGACGGGTGCCGTGCCGAACACGCTGCCGCCGCCGTTCTCGGTGATGGTGGTCGCCATCTCCACCATCTCCTCCCAGGTGGCGGGCGGGGCGTCGTAGCCGTTCTCGGCGAGGATGTCGGTGTTGTACAGCCACAGGTGCGTGTAGCCCCAGTCGCCCCACACGAGCGGGATGCTGACCAGCTTGCCCTCCCGGTGCAGGCCGGAGGACGTCGGCTCGAGCGACCCTTCCGGGAACCGAGCGGTGAAGTCGTCGTTGACCAGGTCATCCAGGGAGGCGACCCAGCCGCGGTCGTAGAACCGCGTCAGCGCCGCGCCACCCTGCACCCGCATCACGTCCGGGCCCTCGCCCTGCTGGAACATGAGCTCGAGCGCGTTCAGCTGCTGGTCCGCGGGGTTCTCGATGATGTTCACCGTGACCCCCGGGTTGGCCTCCTGGAAGAGGTCGAACTGGGCCCGGTAGAACTCGCTCGCACCGGGCGGGTCAGGAACCAGGGCCACGGTGATCTCACCGCTGAGGCCGCCACCCTCGCCGCCGGACGTGCTGCCGGCATCGGTGGGGTCGTCGCCGCCGCCACCAACCAGGTTGCAGCCGGCGGTAGCCATCACCGCGCCCGCACCCAGCAGCACCGAGCGCCGCGAGAATCCTCGCGAACTTCCTCGTGTCGTCGTCATTACACAACCTCTCTGTTGTTACGGATGTCGCCAGGGATGCAGGCGTGATCTCCATCCATCGGCTCACTGTACACGTGCTCTGGTTCGATTATCTACGATATGGTTCTCTCACCCTTCGGCTGGCGACAGTATTCAGCCCAGGACCCTTCGATGGGGAAGAAATGAGGCTTCTGATGCAGAACGTAGCGATCCGCGGGCTGGTGCCCGTACTGGCGACTCCGTTCACCGAGACGCTCGATCTGGACCGCGGTTCACTGCGCCGGCTCGTGGAGTTCCAGGCCCGATCGGGCGCCGACGGCGTCGCGATCTTCGGCATGGCGAGCGAGGCGTTCACGCTCACCACCGCCGAACGTGAGGCGATCCTGACCGACGTGGTGGCCGCCGCAGGCCCCATGCCCGTGGTGGCGGGTGTCGGTGCGACCGCCATCGCCCCCGCGCTGGAGCAGTTGCGGCAACTGGCCGACGGCGGTGCGCGCGCCGCGATGGTGCTGCCCCCGTTCATGGTCAAGCCAGGTCCGCTCCAGCTCGTCGACTTCTACGCCACGCTCGCCGCCGAGGCGATCCGGCTCGGCGTCAGCATCATGGTGCAGGACGCGCCGGGTGCCACCGGCGTGGCCATGACCCCGGAGTTGATCGTCGCCCTCTCGGACATCGACGGGGTGGACTCGGTCAAGGTGGAGGCCCCGCCGACCCTGCCGAAGATGTGCGCCGTCGCGACCGCGCTCGGCGATCGCCCGATGGCCATGCTCGGTGGCCAGAACGCACAGTTCGTCCTCGACGAGTACGCGTGTGGGGCCGTCGGCACGATGCCCGCCTGCGAATTCACGGACCTGCTCGCGGCGACCCTGGCCGCTTGGAACTCCGGAGACCGCGCCGGCGCCCGGGAGTCCTTCGCCCGCCTGCTCCCGCTCATCGTCTGGGGCCTCCAGTCCGGCCCCGCCTGGGCGATCCACAAGGAGGTGCTGGTACGCCGTGGCATCATCGAATCCGCTGCGGTGCGCGCCCCGGCCCAGCCGATCCCGGCACGGATGGTGGAGCTGCTGACCGAGGTCCTTGCGCCACTGCCCCTGACTCCGGCTAGCGTCTGACCCATGACCTCGGCCGCTCCGGCTCCACCGCCGGACCGGACCCGTGGCGAAACGACCCGATCCACCGAACAGGAGTGCGGAGTGCGCGCCGTCATCGTCGGTTCCAGCTCGGTCACCGCTCAGCGGATCGCCGAGGCGTTGGTGTCGGACGGCGCCCGGGTGGTCGGCATCAACTCCTCCGATTTCGAGCACCCCGCGCTGACCGCGAACGTCGTCGCGGACATGTCCGATCCGTCGCAGTCCGAACTGGCCATGGCCGCCGCCGTGGACGTCCTCGGCGGCGACGGTATCGACGTGCTCATCACCGCGGCGGCCAAGCAACTCGGCGGGCGCCTGCACGAGACCAGCGTGCAGACCTGGCGGGCAGTCCTTGCGGGCACCCTCGACACCACGTTCAACGCCATCCACGCCGCCGTGCCCCACCTCGGGCCGGGCTCCGCGATCGTCGCGCTGACCTCCGTGAACGCCTACCTCGCCCACCCTGGCAACTCCGCCTACGCCACGGCGAAGGGCGCGGTGCACGCGCTGGTCACCCAGGCCAGTCTGGAGTACGCCCCGCGCGGGATCAGGGTGAACGCGGTGGCGCCCGCGCTCATCGACGGCCATACCGTGCCCGACGGCGAGGTCGGCTACCCGATGGGCCGCACGCCGACGTCCGAGGAGGTCGCGCAGGCGGTCGCGTTCCTCGCCTCTGCGCGGGCGTCCGGCATCACGGGTGTGATCCTGCCGGTCGACGCGGGGCTGTCGGTGGCCTCTCCGGTCGCGTTCACGCGTCCCGCCATGGTGGAACAGTGGCGGAAGCCGTGACCGAGGGCGGTCCCGGTGCGAATGCCCGACGGCGTGGGCCGGCTAGCGCCGACGGGTCGCCCTCGCGCGGCACGGGCGGGCAGCGCGGTACCGGGAGGGCGGCTGGACAGTCCGTGCCGAGCAGGTCCGGCGGCTCGGTCGGCTCCGGCGCGTTCGGCCTGGTCGAGACCGTCACGACCTGGATCTGCCGGCTCGCAGCACTGAACGTGACCTGGCTGCTGCAGACCCTGGCCGGCGGCGTGCTGCTCGGGATCGCACCGGCCACGTCCGTGCTCTACCGGCAACTGCGGATCGGACTCCTCGACGACGTCCAGCACGGGTACTACCGCGCGTCCTGGAGGCGGTGGCGTCGTGAGTTCTGGGAGTCGCAGCGGCGCTACCTCATCCCGCTGCTGACCCCCGCGGTGCTCGGCTTCTACCTCTGGCTGCTGCGCGGGCAGGTGGTCACGATCACGATAGCCATCCTGACCGCCGTCTACCTGTGCTGGCTGATCCACCTGCCCGCCGTCGCCTCACGGGCAGACGAGGCGGACACGTCGGACGCTGGGGCTCCGCGGCGACCGAGCGCATTGTGGCTGCTCACGCTGCGGAGTTTCGCGGCCACCCCGGTGCCGTTCGTTCTCGCCGGCCTGACCGGTGCCGTCGCCCTGGTGCTGGGCTACCTCTATCTACCCGCCGCGCTCGTCTTCGCGGTGCCGGCAGTCCCGGCCATGGCCGCGTCGATGGCCGCCCGGCACGTGCCCGAGCAGTTGCTGGCGGCGACAGACTGACCGACGCTCGGCTCACGCCGTCAGCGCGGTGAATCCCAGTCCGACCGAGATCCGGTCCGCCTGTTCGATGAGCAACATCGCGAGGTGGTCCTCGTTCTCGGTCAGGTTCATCGCGGAGAGCGGCCCGGAGACGGACATGGCGGCCACAACGGTGCCCGACCGGTCCCGGATCGGCGCGGCCAGACAGGCCCGGCGCAGCGCGAGCTCCTCGTGTTCGACTGCATAGCCGCGCCCGCGCACCAGGTCGAGCTCCGCGAGCAGGTCACTCAACGAGGTGATCGTGCTGTTCGTGTATCGCGGGTACTCAACGCCGAGCAGCGCCTCCACGTCCGCCGGGTCGTGGTCGAGCAGCAGCGACTTGCCGAGCGCCGTCGCATGCAGTGGGCCACCCCGCCCGATCAGCGTGGACGCTCGCGGGGCCTGCTTGCCCTCGAAGTTGCAGAGATAGAAGAGCCGGTCGCCGGCTCGCTCGGCGACGTTCACGCCCAGGCCGAGCTCGGCCGCCAGGTCCTGCGCCACCTGCCGTGCCTGATGGTGCACGGGGCTCTGGTTCAGGACCACGGCCGCCAGGTTCACCACCTCCGGACCGAGCGAGTACAGGCCGCTGCGCGGGTCATGGCTGAGGAAGCCGAGCGAGAGCATCGCCCCGACCATCCGGGACACGGTGGACTGCCCCAATCCACTACCCGCGACCAGGTCAGCGATACGCTGTTGGGGATGCTGCGGCGTGAAGGCGGATAGAAGCGAGAGTGCCCGGTCGATACTCTGGGCGCCCTGCATCGGCTCCCGCTCGGCTACCTTCGCCATTCGTGTGCCCCTCCACTGGGTCGACTCTGATCGAGTCCGCCCCACTATAGCGGACGTTGGGACAGACATGCAGCATATGCATGCATCATTCTGGCGCGCGTCGCGTCACGGGGACCGGGTTCACGGCTGGTTCCGAGCACCTCCCGCTGAGCCATCGACAGTCCGGCCCATGGTTGGGCCTCAGGCAGCGCGTGTACCGTCGTCGGCGTGACGATGCCGCCGCCCCGCACCGCCTGGAATCTGCTCTACGAGACCGCTGACGCGGCGTCCTGGATGCTGCCCGTCGAGGCGTTGGACCCTGGCACGCGGGTCGAGGCCGCCGCTGCCCGGCCCACCGAGCAGCCGAGCGGGTGGATCGGTCAACACGGTCCCGCGATCGCGCCGGAGACCTGGCCGAGGAGCCCCGGTACCGGACTCCCGATGCGGCACACGCTCACGCTGTGGTTGCCACCGGAGTACCTGACCCGCGGTCCGGCACTGCCGGGCATCGCAATCTTTCAGGGGGACACGGCCGACGGCGGCCCGGTCGAGCAGGATGCCGCACCGGGGAGCGCCATGGCCGGCCCGGCCGGGCGCCCCGCCGACGATCCCCACCTCGCCTCACTCGCGGCCGCGCGGCCGCACCCGCGACTCACGACCGCCGTCACCACCTTCGCGCCGCACCGTTTCGCGCTGATCTGGCTCACGGCCGACGAGCTCGCTCCCGGCCCCACGGCCCCGCCGCGCGACATCCGGCGCCCCGCCGAGCACACGACGTCGCCGAACGCCTGGGACGACCCACAGCCGACGCGTCGCGTCTGGTTGCAGCGGCGCGAGGACCGCAACGTCGGCCTGGCGACGAGGTCGCCCGACTACCGTGGACCGTACGACGAACGGTCGGGCGACCTGATGCCGTGGGCGAGGTCGATACCGTTCGAGTTCGCGAACCACCTGGGCGGCACGTACATGGAGATCGATTTCACGCCGAGCCTGAGCCCGCGGTTCCTGCAGCTCGGCCGCAGCGTCGGCATCCACTTCGACCTGAGCTATGCAGCGAGCGGCATCCTGGCGGTCGATCTTGAGTCAGCGGAGTTCGACCTCATGGGTTGAGCGCCGCAGCGGGTGGGGCGGCCGGTGCGCCACGTCGGACGACGGCGGGCTCGAGCGGCATCGCTGCCGCACATTTTCGCGCGCCTGACGGCGGACCGACGGCGATCGCAGCCTGGGCAGCGCTCGATCCTCGGCTTGCACGACGACAGCAACGTCGGCGTTCGACCGGCAAGCCGCCCTCACCAGTTGGTTGCTCTATCCATACTTCAGCACTAGCGTCTGACATGTAGATCCGTAACCTGCTCGACGCCGTCAGAGTGTCCCTTCTGGCGCCGGTCAGCATGTGCGACCTCCGGGTGACTCAACGCTGATCCATGCCCACACGTCGCTCCTGTGATGACCTGCCCAGCGCTATCCACCGGCGCCGATCGATGTCGAGACTCCGCGAGCGCCGATGCCCGCGGTCCACCGAGGGAGATTCAGATCGTGAAGGATGCAACCACGGACGGCCTGTTCCAGACCACCCGACGCCAGGCGATCGGCCTGCTGATCGGCGCCGGCGTGCTGCCGGCGCTGACCAACGTCGGCTTCGCTGGCGCCGCTCATGCGGACCCGCTGCCGCGCCTGGCCCTGACCGCGCCGTTGCGCGCCGTCGACAAGCCCAACCTGCGATTCGAAGAGCTGACCACCATCTCCGGACGGAGCCACCGGATCACCTTCCACCGGGCCACCTGGGACGGCCCCGACGGCGGCCGGATCGGCGCGATCGTTCGCGACACCCAGGTGCGCTCGGGTTCGACCTGGCTGGTGGCGAGCGGCGAGCCGGCCCGGTTCGACGAGCAGTGGGTGGTGATTGCCGGGGACCCGACGTTCCTGGGCGGTGGCAACTACTACCCGTCCGGGACCCCGCACTGGCTCGCCATCGAGTCCCTGGACCAGGTCGGCGACACCGCGGTGGAACTGACCGCAGGCGTGGACGACGTGCTCGACCTGACGATCCGTTGGGACGTCTCGGGAAGCCTGCCTCAGGTGCAGTGGTCCCTGACCGTGCATGCGGACGACGGCTACGTGGTCGGCTACCAGGCGAACGCGGTCACGGAGGAAGAAGATGTCACCGAGGTGCTCTGTGGCTCGCAGCAGCACGCCCGGGTGATCGGCTCCGCGACCGCGATCAAGGCGTGGGAGTTGTTCGCCCCGATGGCGCTGGTCTCCCGCGCGGTCGACGGCGTCCCACTCACCACCGGCGTATCCATCCCGGCGGACGTGCTCGAGTTCGAGCACGAGCGGTTCATCGGGCCGGAGGACCAGCCGTTCGCGATGAGCCTGCGCAACGAGTCGAAGCAGGTACAGGCGGTCGCGTACGCGCCACCTGGCGGCCTGCGTTCCGCGCTGACAGCGGGACAGTCGGTGGGCTATGCGTTCGGCGTGGTCATCAGCGCCGCGTCGTTGTACGAGACCCAGACGGCGCTCTCCCGCGCGGAGTACGGGTTCGACCGCTACCGGAGCAACATCTATGACACGTCGCTGACGGACACGGTCCACAACATCATGGACCTGGTCGCGATCGAGCCCGACGGCGATGACTCGGTCGACTTCATCCCGTCGGTCTCGGGCTGGTGGAACCGGGACAAGGGGTTCGCGAACATCGAGGCCGACCAGAACGTGCGGACGTCCGTGGCCAGCGTGCTTCTGAGTGCGAACCTGCTCGCTTCCCGGCCCGAGGCGGCTGGGGACTTCTGGCAACGGCGAGCCCGCCCGCTTCTGGAGCACATCATCTCCCGCCGGGACATCGGGCACACGCCCAAGGCCGGCTTCCACAACTACTCGCCGCTGGGCGGCTGGGTCGGGGACGCGAACACGATCGTGCCGGTCTGGGACCTGCTCCAGGGCAGGTCCGCCGGGGTTCACGCGATCGCGCTGGAGACCATCTGGCGCAAGTACCAGTTCCAGGGCCGCACCCCCATGAACATCCCGCTCTCGGCGTACCTGTTCAGCGGGGACGAGGCCTGGCTCGCCCAGGCCGTCGAGGTGGGCAAGTGGTACGCCCGCCACAACATCGACACCCCGTACACCGTGAACCAGGGCACGTCCGCGTTCGGATACACGTACGTCAAGGCCTGGCTGGAGCTGTTCGTGCTGTACGAGCTCACCGGCGACACCGAACTGCTCACGGCGGCACACCGGGAGGCGAAGCGGTACATGGGCCTGTTCGAGGTGCGGCCGATCCCGGACACCACGATCACGTCACCGGTGGGCGAGCCCATCGATGACATGTACTACCTCTGGGAGGTCAGCGACGGCATCCCCGAGTATCCGCGGGAGCTGCCGATCACCGAGGAGGACGTCCCCGCCTGGATGGCCTCGACCACCGGCCTGACGTTCGAACAGCTCAGCACCTACCTGAAGACCCCCGGTGGCGGCTTCACACTGAACCCGATCTGGGCGCCGTTCCTACTCCGCCTCGCTCAGGTGACCGGGGACGACTTCATCCGGGACATGACGCACAACATGGTGGTGGGCCGGTTCACGAACTACCCCGGCTACTACAACCGGCAGTTCGTCACGGCGCCGATGCGGCCCGAGTACCCGATCGAGGGTCCGCCCGGTACCAGCAGCATCTACTTCCACCACGCGCCGGCCCAGCTCGGCCTGGCGATGGACTACCTGATCAGCGAGCACGAGACCCGCTCCGAGGGCCAGGTCACGTTCCCGAGCGCGTTCGAGTGTGTGTTCGTGTACTTCCGGTACCGCACCTACGGGCACGCACCGGGCTCGTTCTACGGCGATGACGGCGTGTGGCCGTACTTCCCGAAGGGGATCGTCGAGGTCTCCAACCCCCAGCTGAACTGGCTCACCGCGGTCTCGGCCGACGCGTTCTACCTCAGCCTCACCAGCGAGTCGGCCGGCGTCGAGAACGCCCAGGTGACGTTCGACCAGGACCTGACCGGGGTCGACCCGGGCCGCACCTACGAGGTCGAGATCCGGATGGACAACGGTGCGCCCCGCAGCGGACGCATCGTGCGGGGCCGCCTCCAGGCACGGGTCACCGCGCACGGCATCACGACCATCAAGATCCCGGGCGCCGGCGTGCTCCAGCCCTGGCAACAACTGCCGGAGGCGCCCGACCGGGCCGCCGTGAGCTATCACTTCGACGACTTCGACAACTCCGGGGGCACCACCGGGGATCGCGTCTACGGGATCACGCTGCCCCGGCCGGACCGGAGCGGCTACGACGTGTACATCCAGTCCAGCGCGGCGGACGGAACCGGCGTCCGTCTCGACCACCGGGTCGCCGGTGGCGACTGGGTGCAGGCCCCGGAGAAGGTCTACCCCTACGAGTGGACCATCGGGGTCGACGACCTCACCGCGACGTTCGACTACCGGGTCACGGTGGCCGGCGTGGCCCGTCCGGACCGCTCGCTGTACCTGCCAGCCACGGTGACCGGCGCGCTCCCTGCCGGGCAGACCGTGGGCGGCGACCTGCTCCTGCGGCCCTCGACCACGCCGTCGGACCCGTTCACGGTGACCGCACGGATCCGGAACACGTCGGGCGCCACCGCAACCGGGGTGGAGGTGCGGGCCTACGCCCAGCTCGGCTGGACCCTCGAGCCCGAGACGCCCGCACCCACCGAGCTCGCCGACGGCGAGGTGGCCGACGCCACCTTCATCGTCACCCCGACCGCCGGCGCCACACCGCGTTCGTACCCGGTGACCGGCCGGGTGCTGTTCAACGGAACCGGGAACCAGGTCCTCACGCCCGGCGCGATCACGGTGTTCGCAGCCACCGACGTGATCGAGTGCGTCTCCGACCGGAGGGCGCTGCCCGGCCCTGGCGCGAGCGCGACCATCAGCCTCACGCTGATGAACCGCGGGCCGATCGCCCGGACCGGGACGGCCACCCTCGGCCTGCCCTCCGGCTGGACCGCGGAGCCGGCGGCGACGGACTGGTCCATCGAGGCCCGATCCCTCGCGGAACTGACATTCACGGTCACCGCGACCAACGCCCCGCCCGGCAGCGGCGGCTCGGTCACCGTCAACCCGGGCGCCGGCATGGCGGCCACCTCGATCGCCTACACGGTCGCGGATCCCAACGACGTGATCATCGGGCCGGACGCACAGGGGTACTCCGAGGTCGGCAACTGGCTGGCGAGCAGCCTCGCCGGGCCGGACGGGTCGAGGTCGCGGTACAGCCCGGAGAGCCAGTACGGCGGCCAAGCGATCTGGACGCCCACGATCGCGACGGCCGGCACGTACGACGTATCGATCTGGTACCCGACCAACAACCAGACCTCCGAGGACGTCCTCATCGAGGTGGCCAGTCCTGCCGGGACGGACACACACCACATCAACCAGCAGGAACTCGCTGGCCAGTGGCGCCTCATCGGGCCCTACGACCTGGCCCCGGGGGAACCCGCGTCGGTGACAATGACCGCGGTCTCCGGCCTGTACACCCGGGCCCACTCGGCGCGGTTCCGGCTCCAGGGGGCGCCGAACCCGCCCGGTGTCGAGGTGACCCACGCGCCGGCCCACGTCGACCCGGCCACCGGTGCCGACCTCACGGTGACCGTGACCGGTTCGGACACCGACTTCACCGGCGAGGCCGTGGTGCACCTGCCGGACGGGTGGGTGGTCGATCCGCCGTCGACCCCGGTCGAGGTAGCGCAGGGAGAGAGCGTGGAACTGACGTTCGCCGTGCAGCCGCCTGCCGACGCCCCCACCAATACCGCCTTCGAGGGCACGGTGGTGGTCGCCGACGCGACCGACGCGTTCGCCGCCGTGATCGGGACGGCGCCGGTCCCGCTGATCCTGGACAACCACTCCCCCGAATACTCGGAGGAGGGCACCTGGACCTCGAGCAGCCTGGCGGGCTGGGACGGGCGAGCGTCCCGGTGGGCCCATGGCAGCAACGGCGCTCGCACCGGCAACTGGGCGCCGGCCCTCGCCGAGGGCGGACGCTACCTCGTGTCCGTCTGGTACGGCACGGACGCCAACACCACCCGCGCCGCGACCTATGACGTGGTCCAGTCCGGCGGCACCACCGCCACGGTGCGGATCGACCAGCAGGAGCGTGCCAACACGTGGCGGACGATCGGCGCCTTCGACCTCGACCCGGCGACGGCGCACGTGCGGCTGCGCTGTGAGCTGGCCGGGCACCACCGGCTGAACGGAGTGAGGTTCACCCCGGTGGTCGCGATCTGAGCGAGCCACGAGTCACGGCCCTCGACGGCGGGATCCTCACCCGCCGTCGAGGCCTGGGGCCATGCGGAAGTCGTAGTGGGCGGGCAACGGCGCGTCCGTGCCGACGAGGCGCTGGAACTCGTCCCACAACCGGTCGAGGCCGAGGTCGCCCTCGCGCAGGTCCGGCAGCACGAGCGGCGCCTCTAGCAGTCGTTCGGCGCCGGCCGCATCGCCGACCCGGATCAGCGCGAGGCACTCGAGGTAGGCCACGCGCGGGTGTCCCTTCGCCTCGTCGGAGAGCCTCTCGACGAGGCCGAGCGCCTCCTCGACGTGCGATTCCTCGAGCAACGCGGTGAGGGCCTCGATCGCCAGCCCGGTCCGGCTCCGGTCGAGCTCGTGCGCACGGACCAGGTCACGGGCGCGGGAGGCCCCGTCCGGTGCCGTCAGTGCGAGCGCGCGCCAGGCGTCGGGCGAGGCATGCGCGTCCGCCGAGGATCGCCAGAGCTGGCGGGCGCGCTCGGTGTCCCCGGCCGCGTGTTGGGCATGGCCCAGCAGGAGGTCCCGGAGCCAGCCCGGCTCGGCCACCGCCAGGTGCGCCGACCACTGCGGACCGACCGCGGCGCCTCGCTGCAGCGCCGGGCTCACGGCACCGGTCCTGGCCAGGTCGAGCCACGCCTGCTGTTCGACGCCCAGGAGCTGCGGGTCGAACGGGGTCGCGGGATCGAAGCCACGGTGCCCGGCCGCCACCTCCAGCGCGCCCCACCCCAACGCGTCGACCCCACCGCGCAAAGGGTGCTCGTCGACGGCGGTCCGCTCGAGCGCGGTCAGGTGCTCGTGGGCCCGGTCCAGCATCTCCTCGTCGACGGTGGCCCGGGCGGCCGCGGCGACGACCTCGTCCCAGTCACGATTCCCACCGTCGATGCGGACGGGTCGGTAGCTCTCGGTGAACCGCCAGGACTCCCCCGCCGGCAACCGGAGGTGCTCGAGCTGGGTCCGGGCCAGGCCGGCCTGGATCTCGGCGTACGACTTCCCGCCCGACAGCCATTTCTGCCAGGTCAGACCACCCGGACTCCCGCCCCAGGTGAACACCTTGCGGCCCCCGAGCCGTGACGTGGACGCCTGGCCCAGGCCGAGGCCGTCGCCATCGACCGCAGCGATCCACGGATGCTCGCTGGAGGTGATGCAGAAGTAGTCGGCGCTGCCCGCGTGCCGCGCGGGCCAGCTCACGTCGACACCGTCCCGGACGGGGAACCGCACCTCGCTCAGGCTGCTGGCATACCCGAAGTGGAGGGCACGGTCGGCGGCCACGACGACGCGGGTGTCCTCGCTCTGGGGCACGGCGATGTTGCTCCACCAGTAGACCGGGAGATCCGCATCCGTGGGGTTCTCGATGAGCACGTGCGTGAACAGGGAGTCCGACCCGTCCGGTAGCCAGGCGTCGAGTCGCCAGGTGACCCCGAGGAGCCGCTCGTACGCCCACATCCGAAGCACACCGTCGCCGACGATCCCCGCTGCGACGGGTTCGGCGGTCAGCCCCCAGTGGCCGGTGGTGCCGAGATTCCACTCGACACCGCCGGCGAACCAGGCGTTGCGCAGGGCGAGGTTGGCGAACTGGATCGCGTCCAGCCGATGGAGGGCCTCCCGCTGGGTCTCGAGGTCGACGAGGCTGAGCAGGCGGCCGCCCTGGTCGAGGCCGAACGTTGCCCGCAGGCGCCCGTTGTCCAGCACCGCGACGCGCTGCTGAGTGTCCTGGATGTCGCGTCCGTAGGCGTCCTGGTACCGGTACGGAAGGACCGTCGGGCGGCGCTCGAGGTGGGCCGCTCCGACGCCCAGGACGCGCTCCTCCGCCGGGGTGGGCCGACGCCCGCCACCGCCGTCGAGGATGAGCTCGCCGTCCGTCCCGAGCCGGGACATCGGGACGACGGCGGTGGTGATGGCGACGTTGCTCATGCGGCCCTTCGCTGACGGAGTTCACTGTCGAGCAGAGCGTATCTCCGTCCGCGGCGTGAGCGGCCGCTACGCGAGTGCGGGGCTGATGGCGACGGCACCGGAGGACCCGACCAGGGCGGCGTAGCGGCCGCCCCGGGCGAGCAGCTCGGCGTGGTCGCCGGACTCCACGATCCGCCCATGATCGACAACCGCTATCTGGTCGGCATCGCGCACGGTGGAGAGCCGGTGCGCGATGCTGATGGTGGTGCGACCGGCGCTGACCACGTCCAGGGCGGCCTGCACGGCCCGCTCGGTCTCGTTGTCGAGCGCGCTGGTGGCCTCGTCGAGGACGAGCACCCGGGGATCGCGCAGCAACGTGCGGGCGATCGCCAGCCGCTGCTTCTCGCCACCGGAGAACCGGTAGCCGCGAGCGCCGACGAGGGTGTCGTAGCCGTCCGGCAGTGCCACGATCAGGTCATGGACCTGGGCCGCACGGGCGGCCGCCTCGATCTCGGCGTCGGTTGCCTCGGGCTTGGCGTAGCGCAGGTTCTCCCGGATCGTGGTGTGCAGCAGGTAGGTCTCCTGGGAGACCACCCCGACCACGCCGGACAGGTCCTGCAGGGTCATGTCCCGCAGGTCGACGCCGTCGATGGTGACGCGGCCGGCTGTCGGGTCGTGCAGGCGCGAGATCAGGGCCGCGATCGTGGACTTGCCCGACCCGGACTCGCCCACCAGGGCGAGGCTGCTACCGGCCGGTACGGCCAGGGTGACGGCGTCGACCGCCGGGCGGTCGCCGTCGGGGTAGGTGAAGCTCACGCCCTCGAGCGCGAGTGCACCACCGCCGTCGGCCGGCCGGACCGGCTCGGCCGGATCGTCGATGGTGACCGGCAGGTCCAGGTACTCGAAGATCCTGCTGAACAGGGCCATCGAGCTCGTCACCTGGACGCCGACGTTGAGCACGCCCATCAGCGGGCGGAACAGTCCCGCCTGCAGGCTCACGAACGCCACCAGGGTGCCGATGGTCATGCCGCCGGACGTGGCCGGCAGACCCGCGGCGAGGTAGAGGAGCGCGGGGATCGCGGCGAAGATGATGCTCATCGTGGCCATCCGCCAGCGGCCTGCGAGCTGGGCGCGGACCTCCAGGTCCAGCAGCCCCTCGGAGGAGTCGGAGAACTTGGCGGTCAGCGACGGGCCGGCGCCGAGGGTCTTGCCGAGCAGCACCCCGCTGACGGACAGCGACTCCTCGACCTGACCGTGCAGGTTCGCGAGCGCGCGCTGGCGCTTGGCGGTCACCTCGCGGCGCATCGTGGCGACCTTGCGGGTCAGCCAGATCGCCGGCGGGAGCACGATCAGGGAGAGCAGGGACAGCTGCCAGCTGAGCGCGACCATGGCGATCGCGGTGCCGACGGCGGTGGTCACGTTCGAGGCGATCGACGTCGCCGCCGTGGTCACCACGGACTGCATGGCGCTGATGTCATGGGTGAGCCGGGACTGCACCTCGCCGCCGCGGGTGCGCTTGAAGAAGTCGAGGGACTGGCGCTGCAGGTGCGCGAACACGTCGGTGCGCAGCCGGTGCATCACACGCTGGCCGATGACGGTGGAGATCCAGGTCTGGAACACGCCGAGGACCGAGGTCACGACGGTGACGCCGAGCATCGCGCCGACGAGGACGAGGAGCAGGGGGACGTCCTGGTTCGGGATCGCCTCGTCAATGAGGTGCCGAGTCAGGAACGGAGTGGCGAGCCCGATCGCGGAGGTCGCGACGATCAGTGCGACCACGGCGCTCAGCCGGGCTCGGTAGGGCGCGAACAGTGCGCCTATGCGGCGCAGGCTCACGGGGTGGGACTCGAGCTGGACTCGGTCCTTGGGATCGGGGCGGGTGGCGCCATCGCGGCCACGGGGGCTCTCTGGGTTCATGGCGAAGTCGGCCATAGGGACATCACTTCTCTCTGTCTAGGTCATGTACTGAGGTTACCTCATTATGAGGGTGGCGTCAATAGTAGGCTCCGGAGCGTGACTAACCCCCGGGGGCGTGAGCCCGAGCGAGTGCCCGAGAGCGACCCCAGCGATCTGCTCACGCACGCGACCCGCGGCCTGCGGCGCCGGTGGGCGGCGTCGCTCGAGCCCTGGGGACTGGCCCCGCACGAGGCCCGGGCGCTGCGGGTGATCAGTGACAGCGACGGCGCCCGGCTGTCCGACATCGCCGCGCACCTGCGGATAGCGCCACGCTCGGCCACCGAGGTCGTCGATGCCCTCCAGGAGAAGTCGCTCGTGGAACGGACGCCGGACCCCACCGACCGGCGCGCCGTGCTCGCGGTCCCCACGGACACGGGCCGGGCCCTGGCCGAGGAGATCGGCGCGGCCCGGCTGCAGGTCTCGCGGGACTACTTCTCCCGGCTCGAACCCCAGGAACAGGACCAACTCGCCGCCCTGCTGCACCGGCTCATCGCCGACTGAGACCGGCGCACGTCGGACCGATGGACATCGCCCGGGTGCTCGAGGACGACCAGCTGATCTCGATCGGCCACTACCGGCGGCTCCCACCCGCCGAACGCCCACCTCTGCTGCACTGCGGCGGCACCCTCGACAACGGGCAACCGTGTCAGGGTCTCGTCTTCGTGCGGGCACTGACCAGTCGCGTGCTGGCACCGCACTTCGCCTCGCGCAACCACGGCCCCGGCTGCGACGAGGCCGCCATCGAGCACGGGTCCACCGACGTCGTCGACGACGCGACGCGGACCCCTCAGGCGGCATCATCGACCCGGATCATCGAGCTCATGCCGACCACACCGGAGCCGATCACCCACGCCGAGGCCCGTCCCCGCAGCGCGACACCGGGACACGCCCCCCGGACGCCTCGCCACGAGGTCCCGCGCCTCGGTGGCGAACGTCGGGCCACGTTGCGTGCCGCCCTCCGCCTCCTCCTCGGCCGTGGCTTCCGCGACGGCGCCCGCATCCGATGGGCCGGAACCGAGGTCGACGCAACCCGCTTCTTCATCCACCTGGACAGCGTCGACCCGAGCGAACCGACGATCCGCGGGTACTGGGGTCTGGTGGAGCGTGCCGAGCGCTTCCGCCGCACGGGCGCGGTCCACCTGCACTCACGTACCGGGGCACTGGTGGTGATCCACCGCGACATCGCCGACGAGGCCCTCGCTGCCCACGGCGACCTCGCCGCGCTCCACGGGCAGTACATCCTGGCGCTCTCGCTCGTCCGGACCTCCGCGGCCGGCAGACCCTACGTGCTGGTCACCGACGCCTCCGCCCTCGCCACCTGGTCACCGCCCGCAAGATAGCGGCACCCCACGATCGTCGACCGCAAGGGCGACGGCGGCCGCTGGGTCGGGCGGTCGCCTCACCCGGCGCTGCGCAGCCGGGGGCGTCGGCCCTACCCCGCTTACCCTGAGCAGGAGCGGGGTCAGCGCGTTGCGACGACGAGGGCCGTCGCGATCGCGGCGATCCCCTCGGCGCGACCGGTGAGCCCGAGCCCGTCCGTGGTGGTGGCGCTGACCGTCACCGGAGCTCCGGCCGCCGCCGACAACGCCGCCTCCGCCTGCCCGCGCAGGCCGGCCAGCCTGGGCCGGTTCCCGATCACCTGGATCGCGATGTTGCCGATCTCGAAGCCGGCGGCGCGTACCCGCGCGCCGGCTTCGGCGAGCAGCCGGAGGCCCGATGCGCCCGCCCACTCGGGTTCGGCGGTGCCGAAGTTGGAGCCGAGGTCGCCGAGTCCGGCGGCGCTGAACAGGGCGTCGGCGGCGGCGTGGGCAGCGACGTCCCCGTCGGAGTGACCGGCCAGGGCCACCTCGTCGGGAAAGTTCAGCCCGGCCAACGCGAGCCCGGTCCGGCCGTCCGCAGCGAAGGCGTGCACGTCCACGCCGATCCCGGTGCGCGGCGCTCTCATGCGTCCTCCTCGAGGTAGAGGGCCGCTACGGACAGGTCGTGGCGCGTCGTGATCTTCAGCGCTCGCGCCTCGCCCGGCACCACGTGGACCGCGATGCCGAGGGCCTCGACCAGGCCCGCGTCATCGCCGGCGGCCACGGCCTCCGAGTCGGCGCGGGCGGCGCCGTGTGCGTGGGCCCGGCGCAGGAGGTCGGCGTCGAACGCCTGGGGGGTCTGGATCGCGCGCAGCCCGGACCGGTCGGGGGTCGCGATGGCTCGGGGCGGATCGCCGTCGTCGACGGCCCGGATCGTGTCCACGACGGGAACTCCTGGGACAACGGCCGGATGGCCTGCACGGACGGCCGCGACCAGGCGGCCGATCAGGTCGGCCGAGGCCAGCGGCCGGGCCGCGTCGTGGACGAGGATGACCCCGTCCGACCCACCAAGGGCGCGAAGACCGGAGGCGACGGACGCCTGCCGGGTCGCCCCGCCGTCGACCACTTCGATGTCGACCGACGAGACCGGTGCGACGGCGGCGCGGACCTGTTCGAGGTACGCGGCCGGCGCGGTGACCACGATCCGGCGGACCAGCCCCGAATCGGCCAGCCCGCGCGCGGCCCGGGCGACGAGCGCCTCGCCGCCCAGCGGCACGAGGGCCTTGGGCACGGTGTACCCGAGCCGGGAACCGGACCCGGCGGCGGCCAGCACGGCGCCGACACTCACCTCCGGGTCCGCCCGTGGTTCAGGACGCGAGGACCTCGTCGAGGATGGCCTCGGCCTTCTCCTCCTCGGTGTGCTCGGCAAGCGCGAGCTCCGAGACGAGGATCTGACGGGCCCGGGCCAGCATGCGCTTCTCGCCGGCGGACAGGCCACGGTCAGCATCGCGGCGGGACAGGTCGCGGACGACCTCGGCCACCTTGATCACGTCACCCGACGCGATCTTCTCGACGTTCGCCTTGTAACGGCGCGACCAGTTGGTCGGCTCCTCGGTGTACGGGGCGCGCAGCACCTCGAACACCTTCTCCAGGCCTTCCTTGCCGACGACGTCCCGGACGCCGACCAGATCGACGTTCTCAGCCGGCACCTCGATGGTCAGGTCACCCTGCGCCACCTTGAGCCGGAGATAGAGCTTCTCCTCCCCTCGGATGATCCGCTTCGAGATCTCCTCGATGAGGGCTGCACCGTGGTGCGGGTAGACGACGGTCTCGCCGACTGTGAAGGTCATGTGCTCGCACTCCCCTTTCGCAAGAACCAAGTTTACCACGCGAAATGGGCGCAATCTCGCGGCGCTTCCACGTTTGCGCAGGTCATGGCGGTAGGCTCCGCCGCCACCGGCGCGGGGGCCCGAGCCGGGGGTCTTGAGGAGAATGTGAAGGCGACGGCCGTGTGCGGACAGGCATTAGGCTGGCGCCCAGGTCTTGTCGTCATTGCCAGACCCGCGCCCGGCGAGCGTTCCGGGGCGCGGGTACCCCTCGAAAGGAGAGCCTCGTGGCTCGCAACACCCGCCGTCTCGTGGCGTCCCTGTTGATGGCGGCCACGGCCGCAGCGGGCGTGAGCGCCTGCTCCCCGATCGTCACGCAGTACGGCACGTCACCGAGCGACGGCGTCCAGGTGGAGGTCGGCACCCAGATCCGCGGCGAGAACCTGCTCATCCTGACCCGCGCCGAGGGCGCCGAGGGCGTCCTCATCGGCGCGGTCGTGAACCGCTGGGGATCACCCACGACGGTGAACCTGACTGTCGGCGAGAGCGCCGAGGCCGCCTCGGTCGACGTCGACGGCAACTCGACGGTGCTGCTCAACCCCGACGCGGAACTCGTCACCATCGCGGCCGTCGAGGCCGCACCGGGCGCGACCATCGACGTCACGGTCTCCTCGCCCGAGCAAGGCTCGGTGACGGTCGCGGTGCCGGTCCTGGACGGCACCCTGGCGCCCTACGACGAGTTCCTGCCCCCTGCCCCCGTGGAGGAGTGAGCCGCGCGGCTCCTCAGCGTTCGTCCACCAGTTTGTAGCCCAGTCCGCGCACGGTCACCAGGACCTGGGGGTTGACCGGGTCGACCTCGATCTTGGCGCGGATCCGCTTGACATGGACGTCGAGGGTCTTGGTGTCGCCAACGTAGTCGGCCCCCCAGACGCGATCGATCAACTGGCCCCTGGTGAGCACGCGGTCCGGGTTGCGCAGCAGCAGTTCCAACAGTTCGAACTCGCGCAACGGGAGGGCGACCTCCTCGCCGTCGATGGTGACCACGTGCCGGTCGGTGTCCATCCGGATCCGGCCGACGCTGAGCACCGCCGGGGTGAGCGCGTCGACGGACTCGGTGCCACGTCTCAACACCGCTCGGATCCGGGCCAGGAGCTCGCGGAACGAGTACGGCTTCGTGACGTAGTCGTCGGCGCCGATCTCCAGCCCGACCACCTTGTCGATCTCCCCGTCCTTGGCGGTCAGCATGATCACCGGGACCGCACTGCGCTGCCGCAGCTCCCGGCACACCTCCACGCCGGACAGTCCCGGCAGCATCAGGTCGAGGAGCACCAGGTCGGCGCCGGCTCGATCGAACTCCACGAGCGCATCGGTGCCGGTCGCGACCGCAACCACCTCGAAACCCTCACGGGTGAGTTGGTACGTCAGCGGTTCGCGGTAGGACTCCTCGTCCTCAACGAGCAGGATGCGGGTCACGGCTCTCTCCTCCTGCGCCGGCCGCTGATGCGGGCGGCGCCTGTTCGTCGCGGGACGGCCCTGGGCCGTCACCATGGTCTTCTGCCTGGGGAATACGAAGGGTGAAGGTGGAGCCGCGGCCCGGCGCGGACCACAGGGTCACCTCGCCACCGTGGTTCTGCGCCACGTGCTTGACGATGCTCAGGCCGAGCCCGGTGCCACCGGTCTCCCGAGAGCGGGCGGGATCCACCCGGAAGAACCGCTCGAACACCCGGCCGATGTTCTCGCTGGAGATGCCCGGACCCTGGTCGACCACCGCGATCTCGGCGATGCCGTCACGCGGCCGGACGCCCACGCTCACCCGGGTGCCGTTCTCGGAGTAGCGCAGGGCGTTGTCCAGCAGGTTCCGCACGGCCGTGACCAGGAGCGAGTGGTCGCCGAACACCCGGAGGCCACCCGTTCCGCCGACGACCACGGTGATGTCCCGGGACTCCGCCTCGACACGGATCCGGTCCACCGCCTCGGCGACCACGGTGTCGACGGACACGTCCACGAAGTCGACCTCGTTGTCCGGCGCCTGGAGCCGGGAGAGTTCGATGATCTCCTTGACCAGGGCGGACAGCCGGACGGCCTCCCGTTGCATCTTCGCGGCGAACCGGCGCACGAGCTCGGGGTCCTCGGCGGCATCGGCGGCGGTCTCGGCGAGCAGTGCGATGGCGCCCACCGGCGTCTTGAGCTCGTGTGAGACGTTCGCGACGAAGTCTCGGCGGACCTCCTCGAGGCGACGTTGCGCCGTCTGGTCGTCGGCCAGCAGGAGTACCCGCCCCCCCGCCAGCGGGGCCACTCGCACCTCGAACGAGAGCCGGTCGGCGCCGGGCACCGCCGAGCGCGGCACGTCCAGGTGCTCATCGCGGATCTGCCCGTCCGCGCGCACCGCAGTCACGAGGTCGTTCAGCGTCGTGTGGGTGAGCCGGCCGTTGCGGACCAGTCCGGTGGTATAGGCGTCCGGAGTGGCCCGCAGGACCTCTCCACCGGACCCGAGCAGCACGGACGTGGAGCGCAACGCGGAGAGCAGAGCCGCCACGTCATCGGAGACGGCGGGCGCCGAGACCTCCGGTTCCCGGGCGTGGCTGCGTTCGCTCCACCGGAACGCGAGACCGGCGGCAGCGCCGACGAGCAGGCCGACCAAGCCCACGACGAGCGGCAACCAGGAACCCTCCACAGCGCCAGACTAGGCCCCGCCGTCGAGTGCTCCCGGCCACCTGCGGCCCGGTAGCCTGTTGTTCACCATGGGTGCACGACCCGTTCATCCGGGCATGGGAATCTGAGGAGTACGTGTGCGTGCGTGGGTGCCGTCCCTGATCGGGGCGCGGTGCCGACGGTACGCCGGGCACGCGCGGAGCAGCCAAGGCGGACGACCGCCGTCGATGACCAGAGGGAGAACCACCGGTGCGAGCGATCTTCGAGCAGGAACTTGGCGCAGTCGGTGACGATCTGCTGCGGATGAGCCGACAGGTTCAGACGGCCGTCCGGGAAGCATCCGCGGCACTCGCGTCGGCCGACCTCCAGGCGGCGGAGCAGGTGATCGTCGCGGACGACGCGATCGACCAGATCGAGCGCGAGCTCGACGACCGGTGCGTCAACCTCCTCGCCCGGCAGCAGCCGGTCGCGACGGACCTGCGGATCATCGTCTCGGGACTTCGGATGAGCGCGTCCATCGAGCGGATGGGAGACCTGGCCCGCCACGTGGCCCAGGTGACCCGGCTGCGCTACCCCGAGCAGGCGATCCCGGAGAACTCCCGCGGACTCTTCGCCCAGCTGGCCGATGCCGCCAACAAGGTGGCCGCGGACGTGGTGCAGCTGCTCGAGACGCGTGACCTCGAGCTGGCGGCCGCCATCGAGCGGGACGACGACATCCTGGACCAGCTGCACCAGCAGACGTTCAACGAGACCCTCAGCCCGGACTGGACCGGATCGACCGCGCAGACCGTTGACGTGACGCTGCTGGCCCGGTTCTACGAGCGCTTCGGGGACCACGCCGTCTCCGTGGCCCGCCGGATCTCCTACCTGGTCACCGGCGACCTCGAGGGCCTCGGCGACTACAACAGCTGACCTCGGCCGGACTCTCGAAGGCCGGGCCACCCTCGTCGGGTGGCCCGGCCTCCGTATGCGGTCGGTGGGTCAGCGACCCTGGTTGGCGACGGCGGCGATCGCGTCCTTCGCGGCGTCCGGGTCGAGGTAGCGGCCACCCGGGGTGATCGGCCGGAGGTCCTCGTCGAGCTCGTACACGAGCGGGATCCCGGTGGGCACGTTCAGGCCCGCGATGGTGTCGTCGTCGATGCCGTCGAGGTGCTTGATGATGGCGCGCAACGAATTGCCGTGCGCCGCCACGAGCACCACGTTGCCCGCGCGCAGGTCGGTGACGACGTCGCTCTCCCAGTACGGCAGCGCCCGCTCGAGCACGTCCTTGAGGCACTCGGTGGCCGGGATGGGTTCGCCGGCGTAGCGCGGGTCCGCATCCTGCGAGAACTCCGAACCGGCTTCGATCGCGGGCGGCGGCACGTCGTAGGAACGGCGCCAGGTCATGAACTGCTCCTCGCCGAACTCGTCCCGGATCTGCTTCTTGTCCTTACCCTGCAGGGCGCCGTAGTGACGCTCGTTCAGACGCCAGTTCCGCTTCACGGGGATCCAGTGACGGTCGGCGGCGTCCAGCGCCAGGTTCGCCGTGGTGATGGCGCGGCGCAGCAGCGAGGTGTGCACCACGTCCGGCAGCACGCCAGCCTCGACGAGCAGTTCGCCGCCCCGGGTGGCCTCGGCGGTGCCCTTCTCGGAGAGCGGCACGTCGACCCAGCCGGTGAACAGGTTCTTCGCGTTCCAATCGCTCTCGCCGTGGCGGAGCAGTACCAGGGTGTACGTCATGCATCCAGTCTGCCGCATCACGGCGGCCGGGCACGACCAGGGACCAGGGGCTCCGTGAACGGTTCAGACCGGCAGGATGAACATCGGGCTCGCCAACGCGACGCTCTCGCGCACGGGCCCGATGACACCGTCGGTGATCGGGTGGATCGCAACCTCGTCGGATCGCTCACCTGCGACCAGGAGCTCCGAACCGACGACCTCGAGGTGCCGCGGCCAGGTTGCCGTGACCACCTCGCCGACCAGTTCGAGGCCGGCGCCGTCGTCGGAGATGGCGAACGTGGAGATCGAGTCCGCGCCGCGGACACCGACGGCGAGGCCGCCACGGAAGGCGAGCAGGTGCGAGAGCTGGTGGACGTCCTGGCTCCGGCCGGGCAGCGTCGACGCGGCGACCCGTTGAACGACCTCGCCGCGGCCCTCGTCCTCGTCCCAGGCCAGGACGACCAACTCACCACTGAGCTCACCGGCCACGTACAGGTGGTCGCCCGCCACGACCATGTGGCGCGGCCCGGTGCCGGGCGGCAGGTCCGTGAGGATCGGCTCGGGATCCGGGCGGCCCATGTCCAGCGGGTAGGCCCGCAACTGGTCGGTGCCGAGGTCGGCCACGATGAGGAAGCCCCCGCCCGCGGACAGGTTCGAGGAGTGCGCATGCGGCCCGTCCTGGCGACCGGCCACCGGACCGGACCCGGCGTGCGACAGGCTCAGCACCGGGTCGGCGACGTCACCCGCCTCGGTCAGGGCGATCACGCCGACGCTGCCGTCGCCGTAGTTCGACGCGTACAGCCAATGGCCCTGGGGGTGCACCAGCAGGTGACAGGGCCCGGCCCCACCGCTGCCGGCCAGGGCGGTTCGGCGGAGCGCGCACTCGGAGTCGACGGCGTAGGAGGAGACGGTCCCCGGGTTGCCCTCCCCGACCGCGAACAGCCGCTCCGCGGCGGGGTGCAGCGCGAGGAAACTGGGGTGGTCCGCGGTCAGCATCCGCTGGGCGGATGAGTCCGCCCAGTCACCACCGGACTGGCGGTCCAGCCGCCAGATCCCACCGGAGACATCGGGGGTGGACGTCGACCCGATCCACATGTGTCGGACGAAAGTCATGGCACCCAACCTAATGGTCGAGTGCCATGACTGGTGACCCGAGCGGCCCGGGGCGGGCGCGATCTCTCTCACACGGAGGCCGGCCTACCGAGCTCCGGTCAACGGGCCGGAATCAGTTCGCCTTCGCGTACGCCTCACGGATCTCCGCGGAGACGCGGCCACGGTCGCTAACCTGGAACCCGTTCTCGCGGGCCCACTCACGAATCTTGCCCGCGTCGGAATTCCCACGCGAGGAACCGGACGAGCGACGAGCCGTGCTGGTGGTACGCCGCCCACCGGAACGGCGCGCGTGACCGACCCACGAGGCGAAGGATTCACGGATCGCGGCGGCATTCGTTTCGTTCAGGTCGATCTCGTAGGTGACGCCATCGAGTGCGAACGTCACGGTCTCGACGGCATCCGAGCCATCGATGTCGTCGATGAGGAGGACGCGGACCTTCTGAGCCATGTGTGTTCCTTGATCTCGTCAATCGGGGGGAAATGCCCCCTGGTAAATACCGGGGGGTTCAGACTGCCACCATCCGGAACACCATGTCAAAGGTGGTTGAACGTAGAACTATCCTTCTCGTTTGGTCTGGTCCCGAGATTCGTGTACGCGCCGTGCATCCTCCGCGGCCTCCGCTCTGGCCCGCGCAATACGCTCCCGCCGATCCGCGTGGATCATTGCCCGAATGGCGATGACGAAGAGAATGGCAACACCCACCGACGGGGCAAGGGCCGCCATCGCATCCCAGAATCCGTTCATCGTGGCTTCACCAACGGGAATGTGATCGTCTCGCGGATCCCTTGGCCGGTCAGGGCCATGAGGAGACGGTCCACGCCCATTCCCATACCGCCGGACGGAGGCATCCCATGCTCCATGGCCTGCAGGAACTCCTCGTCGACACGCATCGCCTCGGCATCGCCACGGACCGCGAGCTGCGCCTGAGCCTCGAACCGCTCCCGCTGGATCACCGGATCCACAAGCTCCGAATAGGCGGTACCCAACTCGAATCCGCGCACGTACAGGTCCCACTTCTCAACGACTCCGTCGATCTCACGGTGCGCCCGAGTCAGTGGTGAGGTATCGACCGGGAAGTCCCGGACGAATGTCGGGGCGTACAGGCCCGATCCGACGAAGTGCTCCCAGAGGTCCTCGGCGACCTTACCGGGGGTCGCAATGTTCGAGTTGATAGAGATCTCGGCCTTGTCCGCCAGGACGAGCAATTCCTCCATCGGCGTCTGCGGTGTGATCTCGATGCCGACCGCTTCGGAGAGCGACGGATACAGGGACAGGTCCTGCCATTCCCCGCCGACTTCGTACTCGGTGCCGTCGGCCAGCGTAATCAGGGTACTGCCGAAGACGTCCCGGGCGGCCGTCTGGATCAGTTCCTTGGTGAGCGTCGCCATCGTGTTGTAGTCGCCGTACGCCTGATACGCCTCGAGCATCGCGAACTCCGGGGAGTGCGAGGAATCCGCGCCCTCATTGCGGAAGTTCCGATTGATCTCGAAGACGCGGTCGATACCACCGACGACGGCGCGCTTGAGGAACAACTCCGGCGCGATTCGCAGATACAGGTCGATGTCGAACGCGTTCATATGCGTCACGAACGGTCGTGCCGTCGCGCCACCGTGCATCGTCTGCAGCATCGGCGTCTCGATCTCGATGAAGTCACTGCGGTGCAGGAAGTCACGCATCGAACGCACCACTGCCGCGCGGGTCCGGACCATGTCCCGGGCCGCCGGCCGCGTGATCAGGTCGAGGTAGCGGCGCCGCACCCTCGACTCCTCCGAGGACTCCTTGTGCAGGGTCGGGAGCGGCCGGATCGCCTTCGCGGCGATCTCCCAGGAGTCCGCCATCACGGACAGCTCGCCCCGGCGTGAGGCGATCACCCGGCCGTGGGCGAAGAAGTGGTCGCCGAGGTCCACGAGCGTCTTGAACCGCTCGAGCGACTCCTCGCCCACCTCGGCGAGGGAGATCATCACCTGCAGCCGGTTCCCCGCACCGTCCTGAAGTGTGACGAAGCACAACTTCCCGGTGTTGCGCAGGTGCACGATCCGGCCGGCGACACCCACGATGTGGTCCGTCTCGGTACCTGGCTCGAGGTCCGGGTGATCGGCGCGAACGCCGGCGATGGTGTCTGTGACCGGCAGCGTGACCGGATACGCCTCCACGCCGTCGGCGAGCAGCTTCTCGCGCTTCTCCCGCCTGATCCGGACCTGCTCGGGCAGGTCGTCACCGTCCTCGTCGGGGGTGACGGTCGGTTCGGTCGGCTCGGCGGGGGGCAGGAACTGGTCAGTCACCCCCCGATTCTAGCGATCCCGCGGATCCGCCCAGCTCACCACGGCATTGTCGATGAGCCGGGTGGTCCCCACCTGGGCGGCGATCACCAGCAGGGCGTCACCGGCACCCCCAGCGTCCGGGTAGGGACGCATCGTCACCGGGTCGACGAGCTCGAGGTAGTCCGTCCGCACCTCGGCGGGGGCGCTCGCGAGCTCAGCCCGTGCGGCCTCGAGGACCTCCGCGGGCGGACGGCCCAGTTCGGCGGCCCGGGCGCCCGCTCGCACGGTCCGGGAGAGCACCAGCGCTGCGGCGCGGTCCGTCGCCGACAGGTGCACGTTCCGACTGGACAGTGCGAGCCCGTCAGGGTCCCGCACGGTGGGGACCGCGACCACGGCGATGCCCATGTTCAGGTCCGCGACCATCCGGCGCACGAGGGCGAGCTGCTGGGCGTCCTTCTGCCCGAACAGTGCGACATCACCGGCCGTCAGGTTGAGGAGCTTGTGTACCACGGTGAGCATGCCGTCGAAGTGCCCGGGCCGGTGCTCTCCCTCGAGGACCTCTCCCATCCGGCCCGCGACGATCCGCACCTGCGGCTGTGCACCGGGGTACATCTCCTCCACGGACGGGGCGAACACCACGTCGACCCCCTCCGCCCGGAGCAGTGCCACGTCGGTGTCCAGGGTGCGCGGATAGGTCTCGAGGTCCGCGGCGGAGGAGAACTGCAACGGGTTCACGAAGATCGTCACGACGACCTCGTCGGCGCGCCGGCGGGCCTCGCGCACGAGCGCGATGTGCCCGGCGTGCAGCGCACCCATGGTCATCACCACGGCACGGGTGCCGCGCGGTCGGAATGCGCGCAGCTCCGCCACGCTGTGCACCACGAGCGGCCCGGATCCGCCGCCGGTTCCACCGCCGTCGGGGGCGTCCGAGGCCTCGCCGTCGGAGGTGCCACCAGCAACGCCGGCGACGGCGGAGCTCGCCACCGCGACATCTCTCGCCGTCGTGGTGTGTGCGTCGCTCGCCGTCGTCGTGTGCCCGGCACTCGGCGTCGCCGCGAGCGCGTCGAGCAGCTCGCCGGCCCGGGCCTCGCCGATCCGGCCGTTGACCAGAGCGCGCTGCACGGTGGCGCGTGCCAGGGCGACGTAGGTGGGGGCGACGTCGAGGAGTCCGTGCCCTCCGCCGTCGGCCTCGGCCAACGCGGCCAGATGCTCTCGCACGGTACCCACGTCACCGCGCACCACGGGGCCGGTCAACGACGTCTCCCCGCCCCGGAGCGCGCCGTCGAGCGCGGCCTGCAGCAGGGGGGTGAGCAGTTGACCGCCGTCCTCGACCCCGGCCGCGGCCAACAGCCGGATGGCCTGCGCGGTGAGCGTGACCAGGTGGTTCGCGCCGTGCGCGAGGGCCGCGTGGTAGAGCCCGCGGACGTCCTCTCCGAGGACCACCGGCTCGCCGCCGATCTCGACCACGAGCGCCTGTGCGATCGGCAGCACCGGCGCCGCGGCGGTGACCGCGAACGGGGCGCCGACGATCCGGGACAGGTCGAGGCTGGTGCCGGTGAACGTCATGGCAGGGTGGATCGCCAGCGGGATCGCACCGGCTGCGCGGGCCGGGGCGAGCACGCCGGTCCCGTACCGGCCGGCGGTGTGCACCACCAGCTGCCCGGGCTGGAACGCACCGAGAGCGGCGAGGCCGGAGACCAGGTCGGCGAGCACGTCGTCGGGCACCGTGAGCAGGAGCAGCTCGCTGCGTTCGACGACCGCCTCGACGTCGAGCACCGGCACCCCGGGCAGCAGCGCGTCGATCCGCTCCAGGGTGTCCTCGGAGCCACCGCTGGCCCCGACGACGGCGTGTCCGACCGAGCGAAGGGCGCTCGCCAGCACCGTCCCCACCCGGCCCGCGCCGACCACACCGACACCGAGCCGTCCAGGTCGAGAAGTCACCCGTGCATCCTGCCACCGTCGACGGGGTCGCTCGTCACCGGGCCACCGCGCCCGGGCAGCACGCCACCGTAGACGGCTCGCACCGGCGGGCTCGGCAGGATCCCACCGAACGAGGTGGGCGCCGACGCAGGGTCAGGTGCGGCTGCGGCATCCAGGGCTGCGGCCGTTGCCGCCGCGGCCCGAGCGGCGCGTGGCAGCATCCACCGTTCAGGTCCGGCGTCCCGCCGGGCCCGGCGGGCCCGCTCGGCGACGTCCACCAGCAGTTCGCGGGCGATGTCGGCGTCGATGTGCGTGACGATGGGCACGATCGGTCCGGGCGTCGAGTGCAGCGAGAAGTTCGCGACCCGCAGCCGTCGGTCCAGCGGCCCCTCGGACAGGCCGAGGGACTGCGTGCGCTCATGCGGCACGATGACCATCCGGCGCCAGATGCGCCCGGTCCGCAGGATCGTCACGGTGTCGGTGACGCGGAACCCGGTGCGCCGCCAGGTCCACCAGTCGAGCCAGCGCACCCGGCGCGGCGACGTGACGAAACCCTCGGCGTCGCCGGTGCCGGACAGGCCGGCCTCGAGCAGCTCGAGCGGCCGAGGCGCGCCGAGATCGGGCTGGACCAGGTACAGCAGTCGGCCCACCTCCTCGGTCGTGGCAACCGGGTACAGCACGCTGCCCGTGGTCTCCTCGGCCCCGTATCCGGCGATGTTCACCTGGAGCCGCCACCAGCCGCGGCTGCGCCACAGCAGCGGCTGGGACACCTGCATGGCCTGTACACGGCCGGGCGGCACCGTGCGGGCCTTCGACTCGAGCAGCCCCTGCCGCACCCGGACGCCGTCGGGGGAGGTGGCGACGCGGAACGCGAACTCCCCTGCGAACCGGCTCCACACGTATGCGACGGCACCGAGCAGGGCGGGCCCGACGCCGAAGATCGGCGCCAGAGACTGGTTCACCACGGCGAGCACGATCAGCACCGCCCCGGCCACCACGAACGCCATCACCCAGAACGAGAGGGCGAGGGAGCCGATCAGCCGGCCCGGCGTGAGCGCGAGCACCTCACGCTCGGGCGCGGCGGGAGCGGCAGGTGCCTGGCCGCCGTCGGCCGCCTCGGAGACGGTCACGCCGGCGGCCCGGGCCAGGAGCTCGTTGCGCAGCCGCTGCGCGTCGTCCTCGGTGAGGAAGGACAGGGTCAGGTTCGAGCCTGCGCCGCCGGCCGACTCGATCTTGAGGGAGGCGAAACCGAACAGGCGGGCCAGCAGCGGCTGGGTGACGTCCACGGTCTGGACCCGGTCGAGCCGGAGGTGGCGTTGCTGACGGAACAGCACGCCGGAGTGCAGGTAGACGCTCTCGGGGCTGAGTCCGTACCGGGTCCGGCTCCAGGCCAGGGCCGAGTAGCCGAGGCCGATCAGGGAGCCGACCACGATCACGCCGATGATCACGAGCAGGAGCTGCGTGGTGGGCAGGTCCAGCTGCCCGAGTGTGTCGGAGTACTGCCAGACGAAGATCGCGATCAGCGCGGCCGCGACCTTCCACGCGTTCAGCAGCGGGGTGATGCGGTGCAGCTTGCGCCAGTCCACCTGGCTCTCGGCTGCGCGGTCAGCGCTCACAGGCCGGCCAGCCTCGCCTCACCGCGGGCGGTCAGCTGATCCCGGAGCCGGGCCGCCTCATCCTCGCCCAGCCCTGGGATCGAGGCGTCCGAGCCCGCGGAAGCCGTGTGGAGCTGGACGGCGGCGATCTTCATCCTGCGCGCGATCGGGCCCGCTTCGACGTCCACATACTGCATGCGCCCGTAGGGCACCACCACGAGGGACCGGAACATGACGCCGCGTCGGACGAGCAGGTCGTCCTCGAGCTCGGCGTAGCCGATGGACCGGACCTGCCGTGGGATGAGCCAGAGCAGCCAGGCGGTCAGCGCGAGCAGCACGGCGGGCAGGATCCACATCGCCGAGCCGACCACCACGGCGGGCCAGATCGTCACCAGGCCGGGCAGGCCGAGGAAGATCGCGACCGAAATCTGCCGCACCGGGATCAGGCGGGCGGAGATCGGGCGCCATTGCACGCCTTCGATGTCGAGTGCTGGGTTGGGCGATGTGGGCATGCAACCATTCTCCCTGATGTGCCTGCGCCGGCGCGTCCACCGCGCGGCGGAGCCCGACCTCGCTCGCTGATCCGGACGGGTCAGTCAGCCGGGCGCCGGCCCGTCGTCCTCGTCCTCGGGTGGCACCTTGCAGCACCACTGGGCGAACAGACCCGCCGCGACGAGCACGCCTCCGGCGAGGATCGCGACTCCGGACGCGAACGCCTGCTCACGTGGCTCGGGGGCCTGCACGCGGGGCAGCGAGAGCAGCAGGACCGCGAGGAAGTAGCCGATGTGCGCGGCCCCGGTGAGCGCGGCGGCCTGCCCCAGCACGAGGATCCGGGCCGCGCCGATCGGGTCAGTGACGGTCCGCTCGCGCACGGCCCGGCGCACCCGCAGGCCGAGGAGGACCACCACGACGGCCACCACGGCGAGCAGGACGATCACGGCCGCCGAGACCGGCGGCAGACTGTTCCCCCGGGTGTACCACCAGCGCAACGCGATGGCGGCGATCGTTCCGACCACGATGACCGTGGCCGCCAGCGCACGCCAGCCGACCTGCTGCATCGGTCAGTTCGAGTCGCGGCGCAGCGGCTGCCACTTCGGGGTCGCCGCCGGCGGTTGCGGCTCCGGGTCGGACTCGGGCCCGGTCCAGGGCTGAGCGGACGGCCGACGGGTCTGCTCGTCGATCTCGTCGTCGGTCTGCTGGGGCGGGAACGAGACCGGTCCGGACGGACCGAAGCCCGACGGCGGCGCCGGGGGTTCGAAGCCCGGCGGCGCGGGCGCGGGTGGTTCCGTTGGTGCCGGCTGCTCCGGCGCCGGCTCCGGGGCCGGCGGCTCGTAGGCCGGGGGCTCGTAGGCCGGCGGCGCGGGCGGCTGGGGCGGGGCGGGCGGTTCGTAGGCGGGTGGCTCGTACGCCGGCGGCTCGAAGCTGGACTGCGCCGGTGCGACCGACTGGTACCCGGACTCGTCCTGGCCCGACCGCTCGAAGCCGGACTCGTCCTGGCCCGACGGCTCATATGCCGGCGGCTGATAGGCCGATGGCTCGTAGGCCGGCGATTCGGCCGGCTGATCGGAAGCGGGCTGCTCGGAGGCATGCTGCCCGTCGGAGGGCTCCTCGTACACGGGCTGCTCGAAGGCGGACTCCTCGGAGGCGTGCTGCCCGTACGAGGGTTGCTCGTACGAGGGTTGCTCGTACGAGGGCTGCTCGTACGAGGGCTGCTGGTACGAGGGCTGCTCGTACGAGGGCTCCTCGTACGAAGGTTGCTCGTACGAGGGCTGCTCGAAGCCGGGCTGTTCGGAGGGGGCTGCGGCGCCGGTGGGTGCTCGGGCAGGGCGTCGTCGGTGGGCGCGGGCACCTGGTACGCCGGCTGGACCGCCGACTCCTCGGCCGGTGCCACCGCCGGGCGCGCGAACGGCGAGTCCGCGTCCTGGTCCGGTGCCGCCTCCGCCTGCTCCGAGGCGACCGGTGCCGCAGGCTCGGACTCCTCGCCGTCGGCGTGCGCGAGGAGTTCGAGGTCCGCCACGGACTCCTGGCCCTCGTAGGGGGCCCGGTCGAAGTCATCGACAGACTCCACGTCATCGACAAGCTCCACAGACGAGTCGGCAGCCGCCGGCGCCGCGGCGGGTGCGACATCGGCGACGGACCCACGGGACCGTTGCCCCGCCGTCGGGTCCAGCCAGTCGAGCGCGAGCCAGCGCACCCCGGACCGGTCCGGGGCGGTCTCGGCGAGGACGGCGACCGGTCCCCCACCGAGACCTGGCAGGAACGCGGACGGATCCGCCTGCGCCCACGGCACGAGCACGAACGCGCGCTCGTTGGCCCGGGGGTGCGGGAGGGTGAGTTCGGGCTCGACGCTCGAGACGCCGTCGAACGTGATGATGTCGATGTCGAGCGTGCGCTCGCCCCAGCGCTCGCGACGCTGCCGACCGTAGGCGTCCTCGATCTCATGCATACGGCTCAGGAGATCAATCGGCGAGAGCGTCGTGCTCGCCAGCACGACGGCGTTGAGGAAGTCCGGCTGGGGGACGGCATCGGGCAGCACCACCGCGGCTGTGCGGGCCAGCGGGGACACGGTGGTCACGGTCAGGCCCGGGACCTCGCGCAGGTCCGCGACGGCCGCCCGCATCGTGGCCCGCACGTCACCGACGTTGCCGCCGATCGAGAGCACCACCTCCACGGGCTCCTCGGGCGCCCGGTGCAGGAGGGCTCCCCCCGGTTCCTGCGCCTCCTCGGGCGAGTCGGCGGGCACGCCGTCGAACGAGGAGTCCGCCTCGGCCGCAGGTGCGACGGCCGCGGGTGCGATGACGGCGGGCATGGCTTCGCCCGCGGGAGCCGCGACCGCGGCGGCTGCGACCGCGGGTGCGGCGAACTCCGCCTCGACGGCTGGTTCGACCGGGACCGCTGCGCCCGTCGGCTCACCGCGAGTGATCGCGATCTGTACGTCCGTGAACGGCACCCCGACGGGCGCCTCCGGCTTGTGGACCGTCACCTCGACGGATCTGACGGCGGCGGGAGCGAGCGCCGCGTCGGCGATCCTGGCGGCGAGGGTCTCGATCAGGTTGACCGGTTCGCCCTCGATGATCGCCACGATCTCCTGGGCGACGTCGGCGTAGTTGACCGTGTCGGCTAGGTCATCGCTGACGGCGGCCGCACGGGTGTCGACGTGCAGCACCACGTCGGCGAGGAAGGTCTGGCCGTCGCGCCGTTCCTCCGGCAGGACGCCGTGGCGACCCACCCCACCCAGCCCCATGAGGCGGATGACGTCGTGGGCGTGGTTGTCCTCGGAGTTCATGGTGTCCCTTCTCGACCGTCCGAACTGGGTTCATTCTCTGCCGAACGCAGCGCCTGGGCCACTCTGACCGCATCCACAGAGCCTGCCACCTCGTGCACCCGCACGCCCCAGACACCGTGAGCGGCCACCAGCGCGGTGACCGCGGCGGTGGCACGGTCCCGGAACACCGGGAGCGACTCGGCGCCAGCGTCGGCGAGCAGTTGTCCGAGGAAGCGCTTGCGGGAGGCACCGACGAGGACCCGGTGACCGAGCGCCGTCAGCGCGTCCAGGTGAGCGAGCAGGCGCCAGTTGTCGGCGCCCTCCTTGGCGAATCCCAGGCCCGGGTCGACGATGAGTCGCTCGGGCGCGACACCCGCGGCGATGATCGCTGCCAGGCGCCCGCGCAGTTCGCCGACCACGTCGCCGACCACGTCGACGTACGTCGCGCGCCCCGCCATGACGTCGGAGTGGCCACGCCAGTGCGAGACCACGTACTCGAAGTCGCCGTCGACCACCAGCGCCACCATCTCGGGGTCCGCGAGGCCGCCGGAGACGTCATTGATGATGCTGGCGCCGGCGTCGAGGGCTGCGGTGGCGACCGCGGCACGCATCGTGTCGACGCTGATCACGGCGCCCGCGGCGGCAAGTGCCTCGACCACGGGCACCACCCGCTGCAACTCCTCGGCGAGGCTGACCCGCTCCGCGCCCGGGCGGGTGGACTCCCCGCCGATGTCGAGGATGTCCGCACCCTGGGCGAGCAGGTGTCGCCCGTGCGCGATGGCGACGTCCTGTTCGAACCACTGCCCGCCGTCACTGAACGAGTCGGGGGTGACGTTGACCACGCCCATCACCAGCGTCCGCGGAGTCATTCGGTCACCCTATCCATTCCCGACCGCCGATCCACCGGCGGTCGGCACGCCGGTGCGGGGCCGTGCCGGACAGGGCTGGCCGTCGATCAGTCGCGCGCGATGAGGCTCATCGCCTCGGCGCGGGTGGCGGTGTTGCGCATCTGCCCGCGCACCGCGGACGTCACGGTCCGCGCACCCGGCTTGCGCACCCCGCGCATGGACATGCACAGGTGCTCGCACTCGATGACGACGATCACGCCGCGCGCGTCCAGCAGCCGGACCAGGGCGTCCGCGATCTGGCTGGTGAGCCGCTCCTGCACCTGGGGCCGCTTGGCGAAGACGTCGACGAGCCGGGCCAGTTTGCTCAGGCCCGTGACGGTGCCGTCGACCGACGGGATGTAGCCCACGTGGGCGACCCCGTGGAACGGCAGCAGGTGGTGTTCACAGGTGGAGTAGACGGCGATGTCCCGGACGATCACCATCTCCTCGTGCTCGATCTCGAAGAACGTCTGGACGACGTCCTCGGGCTCGGCGTGCAGGCCGGCGAAGATCTCCGTGTAGGCCTTGGCCATCCGCTTCGGGGTGTCCCGCAGGCCATCCCGGTCCGGGTCCTCGCCCACCGCGATGAGCAGGTCCCGCACGGCCCGCTCGACGCCCTCGGCGTCATACGGGCGGGCGGGCGGCAGTTGTTCGACCATGAGGCTGTGAACTCCTAGGACTGATCCGGTGCGGACCCACCCGGACCGCTCAGGTCGGACTCGCCGGACGCGCCCGGTGCCGGCTGGCCCGGAGCCTGCCCGCCGACGGGGCCGGCGGTGGCCTCGCCCGGGTAGGCGAACCGTTCCGGAACCTCGACGATCGTCTCGGCGGGTGCCTCGTCGTCACCGGCGGCCGCAGCCTGGTCCTGCGGCAGCATCGGGGCGGCGCCGCTGGCGATCTCGCGCGGGGACTGCACGGGCGGCACATCGCTGACGGCGCGGTGCTGGCTGGACAGCCAGACCGGACGCGGCTCCCGCTTCGTGATCGGGACGAACACCTCGGCCAGCTCGGCCTGGTTCAGGGTCTCCCGCTCCAGCAGCGCCAGCGCGAGGTCGTCGAGCACCTGGCGGTAGTGGGTGAGGATCTCCCACGCCTCGTCGTGAGCGGAGTCGATGAACCGGCGGACCTCGTCGTCGATGAGCCCGGCGACATCCTCGGAGTACTCGCGCTGGTGGCCCATGTCCCGACCGAGGAACACCTCACCGTCGGCCTGCCCGAGCCGGATCGCGCCGACCCGCTCGCTCATGCCGAACTCCTTGACCATCTTGCGCGCGGTCGCGGTGGCCTTCTCGATGTCGTTCGACGCACCCGTGGTCGGGTCGTGGAAGACGATCTCCTCGGCGACGCGGCCACCCATCGCGTAGGCGAGCTGGTCGAGCAGCTCGTTCCGCGTGGTCGAGTACTTGTCCTCGGCGGGCATCACCATCGTGTACCCGAGGGCCCGCCCACGGGGCAGGATCGTCACCTTGGTGACCGGATCCGTGTACCGGAGCGCGGCCGCGACGAGGGCGTGACCACCCTCGTGGTAGGCGGTGAGCTTGCGCTCCTTCTCGTTCATGATCCGGGACTTCTTCTGCGGCCCAGCGATCACGCGGTCGATCGCCTCGTCCAGCTCGTGGTCGCCGATCAGCTCCAGCCCGGTGCGGGCGGTGAGCAGCGCGGCCTCGTTCAGGACGTTCGCGAGGTCGGCACCGGTGAATCCCGGGGTGCGCTTGGCCACGGCGTGCAGGTCCACCGAGGGCGCCATCGGCTTGCCCTTGGCGTGCACCTCGAGGATCGCCTGGCGGCCCTTCAGGTCCGGCGACTCGACGGAGATCTGCCGGTCGAAGCGCCCGGGACGCAGCAGCGCGGGGTCGAGGATGTCCGGACGGTTGGTGGCCGCGATCATGATGACGTTCGCGTTCGCGTCGAACCCGTCCATCTCCACCAGGAGCTGGTTCAGGGTCTGCTCACGCTCGTCGTGCCCGCCGCCGAGGCCGGCGCCGCGCTGGCGACCGACGGCGTCGATCTCGTCCACGAAGATGATCGCCGGGGCGTTCGCCTTCGCCTGCTCGAACAGGTCCCGGACGCGCGAGGCACCCACACCCACGAACATCTCGACGAAGTCCGAACCGGAGATCGAGTAGAACGGGACCTCGGCCTCACCGGCGACGGCGCGGGCCATGAGGGTCTTGCCGGTGCCGGGCGCCCCGTACAGCAGCACACCCTTGGGGATCTTCGCCCCGACCGCCTGGAACCTGGCGGGCTCGGTGAGGAAGTCCCGGATCTCCTCGAGCTCCTCGATGGCCTCGTCCACACCGGCGACGTCGGTGAACTTGACCTTCGGGGCCTCCTTGGAGACCTGCTTGGCCTTCGACTTCCCGAAGTTCATCATCCGGGAGTTGCCACCCTGCAGGCGGGACATCAGGAACCAGAAGAGCCCGACCAGCAGCAGCACGGTCAGCAGCGTCATCAGCAGTGACGACCACCACGGCGTCTGCGGTACGACGGAGTTGAAGCCGCCCTCCGGCTCCGCGGCGGAGATCGCCTCGGCGACCGTCTCACCCTGCGGCGCGGCGTAGTAGAACTCGACGTCGCGACCCATGTTCTGGGCCTCGTCGCCATCGACGAGGTAGTCCTCGGTGAGCGTGAGGTTGACGCGCTGCTGGCCGTCGGTGATCTGCGCCTGCTCGACGGTGTCCCCGGCGAGCAGTTCGAGACCCGCGGACGTGTCGATCTGCCGGGTGCCTCCACCGCTCATGAGCTGGAAACTCACGAAGATGACGATCAGCGGGATGAGCACCCAGATGAGCGGCCCGCGCAACAACTTCTTCACATTCATCCTAGGTGTGGGGCTGCGCCCCGTCCCTCCTGCTCGCAGTGTTAGACCGTGACGGTATACGACGGGGCCGTGAATTCCGGCATGTGTTCGCCTACGGCATGAACACCCGCGTCAGAGCGCCGCACCCCGGAGCGACGATCTCAGCCCTGATAGACGTGCGGAGCGAGCGTGCCCACGAACGGCAGGTTGCGGTATCGCTCGTCGTAATCGAGTCCGTAACCGACCACGAACTCGTTCGGAACCTCGAAGCCGATGTAGCGGACGTCCACGTCCACCTTGGCGGCGTCGGGCTTGCGGAGCAGGGTCGCGATCTCCAGCGAGGCGGGGTTGCGGCTGCGCAGATTGGACACCAACCAGGACAGCGTCAGGCCGGAGTCGATGATGTCCTCGACGATCAGCACGTGCTTGTCGAGCAGGTCGGTGTCGAGGTCCTTGAGGATGCGGACCACACCCGAGGACTTCGTGCCCGACCCGTAGGAGGACACGGCCATCCAGTCCATCTTGAGGTCCGTGTGCAACCGGCGGGACAGGTCCGCCATGACCATCACCGCACCCTTGAGGACGCCGACCAGCAGCAGTTCCCGGCCCGCGTAGTCCGCGTCGATCTGGGCCGCGAGCTCATCGAGCCGGGTCGCGATCTGCGCCTCGCTGACCAGGACCTTCTCCAGGTCCGAGCCCATGTCGTTGGCGTCCACTCAACTCTCCCGATTGTCACTGTGGCGATGAGGTGCTGTCGGTCCGTGCGGATCATCGGGTGCGGCGGCGCGAGCCGACGCTTCCGGAGCGCGCAGGAACAGCCTGCCATACCTGCGGACCGCCTCGGTCGGCCCGGGGAGGTGGATCGGCCCCTGCCCGTGCCAGTCGGTGAGCAGGGCGTCGAGACCCTGCACGTGCACCCGGGCGAGCGCGCCGCCGTCGGCTCCGGCCTCGACGGCGGCCGACCGCAGGGCCCGACGGCGCAGGGCTGGGTGGGCACTGACGAGCACCGACACGTCGAGCACCACGGCGGCTGCCGCAGGTTCGGCGGCGGCCCTGTCGTCGACAGTGTCGGTGCCGGTCAAGGGGCCGGTCCCCCTGCCGGTCGCCCTCCGGGTCGGGGCACCTGCCTGGTCGCCGGCCGCGGTGCCGGTCGCGGTGCGGGCCCGCTCGAGCAGTTGCCGGGCCAGCTCGTCGAGCAGGTCGGCGTCGTCACGGGCCAGGTCCGCGGTACGGGCCAGCGCCACCTCCACGCCCGGCCCGAGCGCGCGGGCAAGCTCGGGCAGCACCCGCTCGCGCACGGCCGCGCGGGGAAGTGCCGCGCCGGCCGCGGTGCGCAGCGGTCCGTCTGCCGCGTTCGTCGGGTCCTCCCACGCCGCCAGGCCCAGCACGTCGCAGGCCCGTCGGGTCTGCTCGCGGCCCACGCCTAGCAGCGGCCGCCAGAAGGTCCCGCGGATCGGGGCCATGCCCGCGAGAGCCCGCGTGCCGGAACCACGCGCGAGGCCGAGCAGCACCGTCTCGGCCTGGTCCGCCCGGGTGTGCCCGAGCAGCACCCCGACCGCGCCGTGTCCGGCCGCGGCGGCGCCGAGCAGGTCGTACCGGAGCACGCGGGCCGCGCCCTCTGGACCTTCGCCGGCAGCGCCGCGCGCACCGCCACCCGCAGCACCTGCGCCGTCGGGCCCGAACACCTCGGCCGGGACCAGTCCGAGCCCGGCGCACACGGCGCCCGCACGCTCACTGACGGCGCGACTGCCGTCCTGGAGACCGTGGTCGACGCTGACCGCGCCCGCCCGCACCCCGAGCCGGGGAGCCACGAACGCGGTGGCGGCCGCGAGCGCGAGCGAGTCGGCGCCCCCGGAGCAGGCGACCAGGATCAGGCCACCGGGCGCCAACGTGCCATCGTCGAGGCGGTCCTGCAGGAACGTCCGGACGGCCGCCCGGACGGCGGCGACGGCGGGATCCAGCCGGGGCACTAGCCGTGGACCCGCCGGACCCAGATGTCGGGGTCGGCGATCTCGGCGGCGGTGGGCAGCCGCTCGGGCGCCGACCAGACCGCGTTCAGGCCAGGGTGCCCGACCTTGGCCACGACGGCCCGGACGAACTTCGCGCCCTCCCGGTACTGGGCGAGCTTGGCGTCCAGGCCGAGGACCCGGCGCAGCAGCGTGTCCACGAATCCCTGCCCGGCGCGGCGTGCCTCGAACGACTTGCGGATGGTGCGCACGGTGGGCACCACCCGTGGGCCGACGGCGTCCATCACCACGTCCGCGTGCCCCTCCAGCAGGGACATGATCGCGATCGAGGCGTCCATCGCCTCCTGCTCCGCGTCGGTCAGCACGGCGCCGAGGATGGCGCCGCCGGATCCGGCGGTCACGGGTTCGGCGTCGCCGCGCAGCACCCGGGGCAGCGCGCCGATCAGATCCCGCATCCGGGTCGCGGCGTCGTCCTCCACGAGCAGGGTCGCCATCAGGTCCCGCATCTGGGTGCGCAGGTGCTCGGCGAGCCACGGCGCGGCGGCGAACTGGAGGGCATGGGTCTGCTCGTGCAGGCAGACCCAGAGGTGGAAATCGGCCGCCCGCAGGTTCAGCTGGCGCTGCAGGTGCAGGATGTTCGGCGCCACCAGGAGCAGCCGACCGGCACCTGCGACGGCACTGTCGCGGCCCTCACCAGGTCCGGTGGACGGCGGAGTGAACGGGTCGTACTGACCGAGCACCCGGGAGGAGAGCAGGCTGAGCAGCGCCCCGAGCTCCTCCGCGGCGAACCGAGGGCCGCCGAGACCCTTCGGGGCCGGCATCAGGTCGCCGACGAGGTGGCGCAGCATGCCGAGGTTGCCCTCGGACCAGCGCGGTCGGTCGATCACATGGACGGGGCCCTTGGCCGCGCTTTCGGCGGCCTCGGGCAGGGCGGTGACGGTGCCGACGAACTCAGGCGCCCGGGCCGCACCGGTGCGCAGCGACGCCACCAGCGCGCTCAGCTCGTCGCGTTCGGCCGCCGGGCCGGGCCGGGCCAGACGCCCGGCGCGCCGTGCAGCCAGGCCCCAGTCGACGGCGTCGCTCACCTGGTCGCTCCGGCCTCGAGCCGGGCCGGGGGCAGGTCCGCCCGCTGCGGTGTCACCTGCGGGCCGTGCGCGGCGAGGTTCATCCCCCAAGAGTAGGCGTCGTCACCGACGAAGCGCTGAGCGGACGGAACTGGCGCCGCCACATCAGCACCGACGGCGACGGGCCCGGCCCGCGCCCGGCGCGAGAGTGCAGAAGTGGCAGCCCTTTCAGCACTGTCGACGTCGGTCAGGTGCACCCGCAGGCGGCAAGTCCGGCGGCCCACGCGTCGATGGCGATCCGGGCCTGGTAGCCGGCGCCCGCCGGGAAGCCGTTGGCGAGGGCGCTGAACGCGAGCAGGCGCCCATCCGCCGTGGTCACCAGGCCGGCGAGCGCGACCACCTGCGGGAGGGTGCCCGTCTTCGCGGTCAGGGTCCCGGCGGCCTCGGTGTCGCCGAGCCGATCGGCCAGTGTCCCCTCGAGGTGCGCGACCGGCAGCGCCTGGACGGCCGCGAGCAGTTCCGGGTGGGTGCCACCGGCGATCAGCACGGTCGTGTCGGTGAGCATCCGTGGCGTGAGGGTGCTGTCCCGGGACAGCCCGGAGGTGTCCTGGAACTGCGCGCCGGTGACGTCCACGCCGAGCCCTGCGACCACGTCCAGCACGGCGGCCCCGGCCCCGAGGAAGCTCGCCTCCTGGCCCGTCTGCACCGCGGTCATGCGGCCGAGCACCTCGGCCAGGACGTTGTCCGAGTGCTGCATCATGTACGCGACGATGTCCCGCAGCGGGGCGGACGCCACGGAGCCGAGCACGGTCGCGATCTCCGGACGGGCGGCCCGGGTGACGTCCCCGGTCACCGTGATCCCGCGGGCGGCCAGGGCGGTCGCGAAACTCTGCGCCGCGGCGAGGGCGGCGTCGTCCTGCCGGCGGGTGACGCCGTCGACGATGCCGAGGTTCACGGCGAGCGGCGCGATCGGCATCGCCCAGCCGCCGGCCAGGTCGACCTCGCCCCAGTCGGGGGCGACGGCCGGGCCGGTGAACAGGGTGTCGTCCAGGGCCACGGTCACCTCGGTGCGGTCCTGCGCGAGGAGTTCGGCGGCCACCTGCTCGGCGAGATCACCGAGCCCGGCGTGCCCGATCGTCGCGTCGGGGTCGCCGAGGTCCGGGGCCAGCGTGATGTCCCCACCGGCCACGAGGGTGACGGTGCCGTCGTCACCAGCGACGGCTTCGGTGGTGAAGGTGTGCTGATCCCCGAACGTCTCGAGCACCGCCACCCCTGTCAGCAGTTTCAGAGTGGAGGCGGGCACGTACGGATTCGCGGCCGAGGAGGCGTAGAGCTCCTCGCCGGTGAGCACATCGACGATCGAGACACCCGGGGTGGGGCCGACGCGGTCGTCGGCGAACAGCGGCGCGGTCAGCGCGGCCAGGGCGTCCGCCGTCGGCACCGGCGCGTCCGGGTCTGCACCGGCCACCTCGGCGGGGTCCGCGATGGTCGGGGGGACGGAGTCCGGATAGGGCTCCGCCTCCGGCCAGGGCGGGTCGTCGGTCAGGACGCCGGGCACCTGGTCGGTGATGTCGAGGTAGGCGTATCCGCCGAGTCCCGCGACCACGAGGGTGAGGACCAGCGCGACGGCGAGTCCCCGACGGCGTCGCTTGCGCCGTTTCGTGCGTGCCACGCTCACCCCATCCGGTCCAAGGCCACCACCCAGGGTTCCGCACTCCGGGCCAGCGTAGGCCAGACTAGGGCAAGGACCATCAGGCGAGCGGGAAGAGAAGACCGTGGAATTCGACGTCACCATCGAGATCCCCAAGGGACAGCGCAACAAGTACGAGGTGGATCACGAGACGGGACGGATCCGCCTGGACCGGATGCTGTTCACCTCGACGCGGTATCCGGACGACTACGGCTACATCGAGGGCACCCTCGGCGAGGACGGCGACCCGCTCGACGCGCTGGTGCTGCTCGAGGAGCCGACCTTCCCCGGCTGCCTGATCCGGTGCCGCGCCCTCGGCATGTTCAGGATGCGCGACGAGGCCGGCGGCGACGACAAGGTGCTGTGCGTGCCCAAGGGCGACCAGCGCGCGTCCTGGCGCTCCGACATCGACGATGTCTCGGAGTTCCACCGGCTGGAGATCCAGCACTTCTTCGAGGTCTACAAGGACCTCGAGCCCGGCAAGTCCGTCGAGGGCGCGCACTGGGTCGGCCGCGAGGACGCCGAGATCGAGATCCGGCGCTCGTTCCAGCGCGCGATCGACACCGGCTACTCACACCCGCAGCCGCACATCGCGCACTGACCGGACGCGCGACCGGGGGTGGTCTGCGCGGGGTCTGCGCGGTGAGTTTCGAGGACGGCTGGGGTCTGTCCGGGGTGAACCGACCCGACCGACCCCACCTGGAGCCACCATGCCCGGACCCCACCTGTCCCGCCTCGACCCGCGCTACGGCGACGACCCCACGCCGGCGTCCTGGGCTCGCACCGACCAGCTGCTCGCGGACGCGGAGCTGTACTGGCTGAGCACCGTGCGCGCCGACGGGCGCCCGCACGTGACGCCGCTGATCGGGGCCTGGTTCGACGACCGGTTCCACTTCGCCAGCGGGGTCCGGGAGCAGAAGGTGCACAACCTCGTGGCGAATCCGCACGTGGCCGTGACCACCGGGACGAACACGTGGGCCGCGGGCACCGACGTGGTGCTTGAGGGAGCCGCGCAGCGGTTGACGGAGCCGGCGCAGCTGCAGGCGTTCGCCGATGCCACCTTCGCGAAGTACGGCGAGGCCTGGCGTTTCACAGTCCACGGTGACGTCGTGGGCGACGGCGACCACGCGGCCTGGGTGTTCGCGGTGGCACCGACGAAGGTGCTCACGTTCGGCAAGGACCCGCACGCCCAGACGGCGCACCTGTTCGGCTGACCGTTCCGGTGCGGCGGTGCGGCGGTGCGGCCACGCTCACGGTAAGACAGTCAGGCGGGTGAACGTGCGAACGCCGGACGACCTTCCCCGGGTCCTCCGGCGTTCGCTGCTTGTGGTCCATGCCCGCTGTGCCTCGCGGCAGGTCGGAACTGCCTGCCGGAAACTCCCAGGTCGACCCTGACTACGGGCGGCCAGCCATGGGGAGCACGTTGGTCCACCAGATCGGAACGTACTCAACACTCGCACCGGGCCGCGGGGCGTGCACGCGCATACCGTCGCCGGCGTAGATGGCCACGTGGTAGATGCCGCTGGCGCTCCCGTTGTCGGAGTAGAAGATCAGGTCGCCGGGGCGCATCTGGCCGACCGGCACGTGGCTGACGGCCGCGTACTGGGTGGTGGTGGTCCGCGGGATGCTGACGCCGGCGTTCTGGTACGCCCGCATCGTCAAGCCGGAGCAGTCGTAACTGTTCGGTCCCTCCGCGCCGAGCAGGTAGGGCTTGCCGACCTGAGTGAGCGCCCAGGCCAGGGCCGCCGCGCCCGTTCCGGAGCCCGACGTCGGCGGGGTGGGCGTCGGAGCCGGCGGCGCGGGAGTCGACGGCGCGGGCGCGGGCGCGGTCGGCGCCGGAGCCGGGGTCGACGGCGCGGGTGCGGTCGGAGCCGGCGTCACCGGTGCAGCCGGCGTAGGGGCGACAGGCGAAGCCGGCGTCGCGGCTGGGGTGGCGACCGGAGCACTGATCGCGGCCGCGGCGGCCGCGTTCTCGCGCTCGCGCTGCTGCGCCTCGAGGGCGGTCTGGCGCTCGGCCTCGAGCTCGGCCGTGGTGTTGCGCAGCGTGGCGAGTTCGTTGATGAGGGCGCCGCGCTCGGACTGGGTCGTCTCAAGCGTGGTCTGCGCCGTGAACGCAGCCGCGTCGGCGGCGTCGGACGTCTCCTCGAGCTCCGCGGTGGCCGCCTCCTGCTCGGCGACGGCGTCATCGGCCCGCTGCTGCATGATGTCGGCGACCAGCTCGGCCGCGTCCAGCCTGCCGAGCGCGTCGGTGGCGCTCCCGCCGAGGCGGTCGAACGTCGTGGCGCCGTTGACCGCGTCCTGGACGCCGTCGGCGGAGAGGAATACGGACAACTGCTGAAGATCTCCGCCGTTACGGTAGGCGGCAGTGGCAATCCGGGCCACCTCCTGGCTCGCGGCGAGGACGTCGGCATCGGCCCGGTCGGATGCGGCCTGCGCGGCGTCCGCATCCTGCTGTGCGGTCTCCAGGTCGACGGCGGCCTGGTTGTAGGCCTCGGCGGCGACGGCCGCATCGATGTTCGCGGCGTCGAGCGCAGCAGCGTTGGTGGCCAGCTGTACCTCGAGGGTGGCGATCTGGGAGGCCGTGCTGTCCGCCGCGGCCTGCGAGTCGTCGATGTCGTCCTGGCTCGGGATCGTCGGCTCAGCGGCCGCCGATCCGACCGCCAGGGTGCCCGCAAGCACAACGGAGCCGAGAACGGCGACCAGTCGTCGCCCATGTCGTGCTCTCACCGATCAGTCTCCGTCCGTTCCAGTGCCGACCGAATCGTTTCCCCACGCTTGAACTACACCCATGTAATTTTTGGTCCGGGTCTATTCGGCGTGTCGGGTTGACGGTTCGTCGCTATCCGCGCCTCAACGTAGCGGAACTTGTTGAATTTGTGAACACGAGTCCCAACCTTCACATCAGTCACACCAGCCACATCGATGGATCTCCGCGGAACCGCGCCGATACCGTCTGGGCACCTGCCAGGACACCCACCGTCTCGACATGTGGGATTTGCCAGTTGCCCCTTGGGACCGCACCTATCGTGGGAAACCATCCATCCAGAGCCTGCCCCCACACCCCTTCACCCTCACCGGAGAGAACCTTGAGCGAGAACTGGAACTTCGAGACCCGCCAGATCCACGCCGGGCAGAGCCCCGACGGCCAGACCGGCGCCCGCGCCGTGCCGATCTACCAGACGACGTCCTTCGTCTTCAAGAACACCGAAGAGGCAGCCAACCGGTTCGCGCTGGCGGACCTGGGGCCGATCTACACCCGCATCGGCAACCCGACCGCGGCGACCGCCGAGGACCGCATCGCCTCCCTTGAGGGTGGCGTCGGAGCCCTCCTGGTCGCCTCCGGGCAGGCTGCGGAGACGCTCGCGATCCTGAACGTCGCCGAGGCGGGCGACCACATCGTCGCCAGCCCCAGCCTGTACGGCGGCACCTACAACCTGCTCCACTACACCCTGCCCAAGCTCGGCATCTCGACCACATTCGTCGAGAACCCGGACGACCCGGAGTCCTGGCGCGCAGCGGCCCAGGAGAACACGAAGCTGTTCTTCGGCGAGACCATCCCGAACCCGAAGGGCGACGTCCTCGACATCGAGGCCGTGGCGAACGTGGCACACGAGGTCGGTGTGCCGCTGTTCGTCGACAACACCGTCGGCACGCCCTACCTGGTGCGCCCGATCGAGTTCGGCGCCGACGTCGTGATCCACTCCACCACCAAGTACCTGGGCGGCCATGGCACCCAGATCGGCGGTGTGATCGTCGATGGCGGCACCTTCGACTACGCCCAGCACCCGGAGCGCTTCCCGAACTACAACACTCCGGACCCGAGCTACCACGGCCTCACCTACGCCAAGGACCTCGGCGTCGGTGGCGCGTTCGGCGTGAACCTCTCGTTCATCCTCAAGGCCCGCGTCCAGCTGCTTCGTGACCTCGGTCCCGCGGCCAGCCCGTTCAACGCGTTCCTGCTGCTCCAGGGCCTGGAGACCCTCTCCCTACGGGTTGAGCGGCACGTGGAGAACACCCGGAAGGTGGCGGCGTACCTCGAGGCGCACCCGCAGGTCCTCTCCGTGAACTACGCCGGTCTGGCGTCGAGCCCGTACCACGCGCTCGCGCAGAAGTACCTGCCCAAGGGCGCCGGGGCAGTGCTCGCGTTCGAGATCGAGGGCGGCGTCGATGCCGGCCGTGCGTTCGTGGACGGCCTGGACCTGCACTCCCTGGTCGCCAACATCGGCGACGTGCGCTCCCTGGTGATCCACCCCGCCTCGACGACCCACAGCCAGCTGACGCCCGAGGAACAGGCCGCCAGCGCCGTCACCCCCGGGCTGGTGCGCCTGGCGGTGGGCCTCGAGCACATCGACGACATCATCGCGGACCTGGACAAGGGGTTCACGGTGGCGTCCGGATCGGGTGCGCGCGAGGGCGCAGCCGAGCCGGCCAGCATCTGAGCCGGCACGGCATCCACTGAGCGAAGAGGGGCGGGGACGAACTACCGTGGACGCAGCCCAGCAGACGGAGGTGGCGATGAGCGAGTCAGGACGACGCGCGAACCGTCCGTCGGCGCGCACGCGAACGCCCGGTGGTCCGATCCCCGCCTCGGCCGCGTGGCGGGAGGGCGACCCGGTAGGCCGGCGCCAGTTCGCCGACCTCGGCCCACTGCATCTCGAGGCGGGCGGGAAGCTGCCCGAGGTCCGGATCGGGTACGAGACCTGGGGCACGCTCAACGCCCGGGCCGACAACGCGGTCCTGGTGCTGCACGCCCTCACCGGGGACTCCCACATCACCGGTGCGGCCGAACCGGGGCACCCCACAGCCGGTTGGTGGTCGGACATGGTCGGGCCCGGGCGCCCGATCGACACCGACCGCTACTACGTGGTCGCACCGAACGTGCTCGGGGGCTGCCAGGGCAGCACCGGCCCGTCCTCGGACGCACCGAACGGCACCCCTTGGGGCAGCCGCTTCCCCTACGTGACCGTGCGCGATCAGGTGGCCGCGGAGCGGGAGCTCGCCGATCGGCTCGGCGTCGGCACCTGGGCGCTGGTCATCGGCGCCTCCATGGGTGGGCACCGCGCCCTCGAATGGGCGGTCGGCGAGCCGGACCGGGTTGCCGCGGTGGCCGCTATCGCGACGTCCGCGCAGAGCACCGCGGACCAGATCGCCTGGGCGCACGCACAGCTCGGCGCGATCCGCTCCGACCCGCGCTACCGGGGCGGCGACTACTACGACGCCGCCGATGACGACGGACCGCACGCCGGGCTGGGCATCGCCCGGCAGATCGCCCACACCACCTACCGCAGTGCCCGCGAACTGGACGAACGCTTCGGACGACTGCCGCAGGGCGGCGAGAACCCGCTCGGCGGCGGCGGCCGGTTCGCCGTGCAGTCCTACCTGGACCACCACGCGAACAAGCTCGCCCGCCGCTTCGACGCGAACTCCTACGTGGTGCTCACCGAGTCGATGAACACCCACGACGTGGGCCGCGACCGAGGTGGCGTGGATTCCGCGCTCGCCTCGATCACTGCACGCACCCTCGCGGTCGCCGTCGACTCCGACCGGCTCTTCCTGCCGAGCCAGTCCGAACGGATCGCCGAGGGAGCCCCGGACGGCACCTACCGAGTGCTCCACTCGGACTACGGTCACGACGGCTTCCTGATCGACTTCGACCAACTCGGCCCGATCATCGCCGAGTTCCTCGGCAACCGCGCCTACCTGACCCGCTGAACCTCCGCCGTCGAGCCGTGCGCCTCAGCGCTCGTGCAGCGCGACCCCCAGCTGGTCCGCCGACTGCTGCAGCACCGACTGCACCGCGAGCGTGTCAGACCAGGGCATGACCTCGCTCTGTACCGCGCCGGCCGCCAGGGCCCGGTTCACCTCGTCGAACTCCAGCGCGTACCCGGCGCCGTCGGGTGCCAGGTCGAACGGCTGCGGGTCGGCGCCGGACCGGTGCAGCACGAGCGAGGTGGGGTGGTGGAACCGTGGCGGGATGTCGATCCAGCCGTCGGTTCCGAAGATCCGGCCCTGACCCGGCAGCGGCAGCCGGAACGAGGTGAGCAGGCTCGCAGCGCGCCCGTCCGGGTAGCCGAGGCTGATCGCAGCCTCGGCGTCCACGCCGGTCTCGAGCAAGGTCCCGGTGGCCGTGACGGTCTCGGGGGCGCCGAGGAAGTGCTGCGCGAAGGAGACCACATAGACGCCGAGGTCGAGCAGCGCCCCACCCCCGAGCTCGAGCGCGAACAGCCGGTCCGCCGCATCGAACTCACGGCGCACCCCGAGGTCGGCCTGGACCGCCCGGACCTCGCCGATCGCGCCGTCGGCGATCAGTTCCCGCGCCCGCACGAGGGCCGGCTGGAACCTCGTCCACATGGCCTCCATGACGAACGTGCCGGACTCGCGGGCCGCAGCGAACACCTGCTCGGCGCCGGCCAGCGTGGCCGTGAACGACTTCTCCACGAGCACCGCCTTGCCGGCGCGGGCCGCCGCGACCGCCTGGCGGGCGTGGTCGGAGTGCGGTGTGGCGATGTAGACGGCGTCCACCTCGGGGTCGGCGAGGAGGGCCTCGTGGGAGCCGTGTGACCGGATCGGCGTGCCGAGCGAGGCGCCGTGCTCGGCGGCGAACGCCTGCGCCCGCTCCAGGGAGGAGGACCCGACGGCCGTGAGCACCCCGCCGTCGACCTGCCCGAAGTCGGCGGCCACCTTGGCCGCGATCCGGCCCGGCCCGAGGATCCCCCAGCGCACCTGCGTCATGTCCCGCCCATCTCCCGCGATCGCCGTCGCGTTGTCCGTCACCCGCTGCCGGTGGCGCGCGAGGCGCGCCGGTTCCGCCATCATGGTGGCATGCCGACACCGCTGCCGACGCTGACCGCCGAACTACGGGACCAGTGGGACCTGCTCCGGAGCAGACTCGACGACCTCGACGACGATGTGCTCGCCGAGCCGAGCGCGGTCGCGGGCTGGAGCGTCGCCGAGCTGGTGGCCCACCTCGGGCGTGCCATGGCGGTGTTCTCCAGCTGCGAGCCGCAGCCAGGTGACGTCGAGCCCTTGCCGCTCGAGGAGTACGTGCGCGGGTACGCGATGGGTGCGGACGAGATCTCCCGTGGGACGAAGGCCCTCGCGGCCGAACTGGGTGACGACCTCCTGCCCCGCCTGGACGAGCTCGCGGAGGCGGCGTTCGACCGGCTCGCCGCCCTCACCGAGTCCGGACCGGACGCCGTGGTCCTCGCCCGCCGCGGGCCGATCACGGTGCGAGACCTCGTGCTGACCAGGATCATCGAACTCGTGGCGCACGGGTACGACCTCGCCACCGACCTGCCTGCCCCGGTGCCGGTCGACGCCGGGGCCCGCAAGATCGCCGCGCAGGCACTGCTCGATGCGCTCAACCGCGTCAGCGGCTATGACCTGCAGGTGGGGGACGAGGCGGCCTGGATCAAGGCGGCGACGGGCCGCATCACCTGGCCCGACGCCGTGGCCGCCGCGGCGCTGCGACCCGAGTACCTCAGTGACGGCCTGCCCGACGTGAGCCGTTTTCTTCCGTTGATCTGAGCGCTCGACGGCTCGGCTCGCCACCCTGGCCGGGCGGGACCGCACTGGTGCGGTGGTGTTCGGCGCGGGTGGTCCTGATGACCTCGGCGCGGGCGTCGGCCAGTGCAAGGCCGCCCTCGGCGAAGCGCCACTGGGACCAGGCATCCGCCGGTTCGTGACCGAGCAGATGCGCGGCGGCGGACCCGAGCTCGCCGTGCTCGGCGCCACCCGCGAGCACCACCACGCCGTCCTCGCGGAGCCACGCCGGATGGTCGTGCTCTCTCGAACGGAGCACGATGCGCACCGGAGCGTCCACCAGCGCCGCGACGGCGCGCAGGTTCTCCGAGGCCCGCACCGGCTCCGGCTCGCGTCGAACCGGCGGGCGGGCCTCCGGCCGTGCGACCGGCTCGGGTCGGGGAGCGAAGCGGGACTCGCGCTCGGCGGCCGGAGCAGGCCGATCGGTCGGAGCCGGCCGGTCGACCGGCTCGGGCCGGTTGAGCGGGCCGGGCCCGTTGCCCGTTGCCGGATGGTCGACCGGCACAGGTGGGCTGACCGGCACGGGTGGGCTGACCGGGGCCGGTGGGCTGACCGGGACCGAGCGGTCAGCCGGAGCGGGCGGACCGAACGGAGCGGGCGGCGTCGACGGGTCGGACGGACCGGCTGGTGTGGCCGCCGCCGGCCGTGCCCAGGGCTGGGCCGGGGCCGGCTGGGCCGGGGCCGGCTGGGCCGGGGCCGGCTGGGCCGGGGCCGGCTGGGCTGCCGGGCCGGCACCCGCGCCGTGCACACCGACGTCCTGCGCACCCACACGCTGCACATCGACGCCGTGCGCACCCGCGGCAGCCCCACCCGATGCGGCACCACCGGCGTCGGCGCCCGAGGCGACCGGAGTACCGGCGAGCGGCGCGAGCTCGGGCACCGCCGCGCCGTCGAACACCCGCAACCGGGCCGGCGCCACGTCGGCGACCTCGAGCAGCGGGGCACCGGTCGGCGTCTCCCGGACGTCCACCGCGACAACCCGCACGCCGTGCAGCACCCGCAGGCCGGAGAGCACCTCCGAGGACACGTCGCCGGCGAGCAGGTACAGCTGCGGTCCGGGCCGAGGTCCCGCCGGCCGGGCCTCCCGGAACGCGTTCCAGTCCCTCCGGAATCCGGGGACGCCGGCGCGGTAGCGGCCCGCGATGGTCAGCCAGGGCGCCGCCGCATTCTCACCGGCCCGGGCCAGGGCGCGCATCAGGGTGGTCGAGTCGACCCGGTCCACGACCACCGCGGTGACCACCTGACCGGCCGGGTCCATAGCGGTCAGCACGGGCTCGGCGCCGTCGCTCCAGCTGATCGGGAACAGATCCGCCTCGAGCACGTCGAGCAGATACCGGCGCAACGCCGATTTCAGCTCGGGGGTCAATCGGCTCGGGCCCTGCCTTCCGAACGTCGCTGGGACGAGGTGTCCGGACTCGAACGCGAATGACGGCATCGGCAAGGGTCTCTTCTGATGGCAGCGGGGGGCGCGGCGAGCCTCTCGTAAAGGCGCGCCGTCCAATCTGACTCTCCTGCCCCGCCGCCCATTCTGACACTCCTGGCGCAGGGATCAAGGGCGCCGGAGCAACTGGGCCAGTTGCATTCCGGTAACACCTGCCAACTGCTGCGCCTGGGTGCGGCAGGAGTACCCGTCGGCGAGGTAGACGGCCCCCTCGGGCGCCTCCCGCAGGGCCGGCAGCAGGGCCTGCTCGGCCACCGCGACGGAGACGTCGTAGTGCCCCTTCTCCATGCCGAAGTTCCCCGCCAGCCCGCAGCAGGTGCCGAGCGTCGACACCTGCGCACCGGCCCGGCGCAGCACCTCCAGGTCCGCGTCGTAGCCCATCACGGCGTGCTGGTGGCAGTGCGGCTGGGCGATCACCTGCAGCCCGGACAGCTCCGGCGGCGCCCAGTCCGCGGGCCCGAGCGGGGCGGGCGCGGTCAGCAGCTCCGCGAGCGTGTAGGTGCCCTTCGCCAGGGCCGTCGCACGGGGATCGTCGGGGAACAGGTCCGGCAGGTCCGAGCGCAGCACCGCCGTGCAGGACGGCTCGATACCGACGATCGGGATGCCCGCCTCGGCGTAGGGGCCGAGTACGTCCATCGTCTGGCGAAGGCGCGCCCGGGCGCCGTCGAGCTGCCCGGTCGAGATCCAGGTGAGACCGCAGCAGGCGCTCGCCTCCGGCATCCGCACCGTGTACCCGGCCTGCTCGAGCACCTCGACCATGGCGCGGGCGCCGGTGGTATCCAGGTGCTCGGAGAACGAGTCCGCCCAGAGCAGCACCTCGGTCGAGCCCGAGGCAATGCCCGACGGCGGAGCCTGGCCGGGCGCCGCCGTCGCCCGGGTCGTGGATGCGGCCGTGTCGCGGGCTGCGCCCGGGGCGGCGCGGGTGGCGCCGGCACCGCCCGCGGCAGCACGGGGCAGGTCGCGTGCCCGCTTGCGCCACCACCGACTGAAGGGCTGATCCGCGAACGTGACCATCCGTCGTCGGGTATCCATGCCACCGCCAGCGAGCACGAGCTTCGCGATCGGACGCACCCCAAGGACCGCGTTCACCAGGGCGGACACGCCCGGCACGGACGTGATCAGGCGGGCCCACCTGGGTAGCCAGCCGAGCGCGTAGTGGCTGATGGGCCGAACCTTGCCGCGGTAGCTGCGGTGTAGTACCTCGGACTTGTACTGGGCCATGTCCACCCCGGCCGGGCAGTCCGAGGAGCACGCCTTGCAGGACAGGCACAGATCGAGGGAGTCGTGCACCTCGGGCGCGTCCCAGCCGTTCACGAGGGTGCCGTTGGCCATCTCCTGGAGCACCCGGGCGCGGCCGCGGGTGGAGTCCTTCTCATCCCGGGTGGCCAGGTAGGACGGGCACATGAAGGAACCGGCGTCCGTGAGGTCCGCCCGGCACTTGCCCACGCCCACGCACCGGTGCACGGCCGTGGTGAAGTCGCCGTCGTCGTGGGCGAACGAGTAGCCGGAGCCGGACAGCATCGGCAGCGGGCGGGCGTGCGGGCGGCGCAGGTCATCGTCGACGGCCCGGGGCCGCACCACGACGCCCGGGTTGAGCAGGTCCTCGGGGTCGAAGAGCGCCTTGACCGCCTCGAACGCCGCGATCGCCTCGGCCGAGTACATCAGCGGCAGCAGCTCGCCCCGGGCGCGGCCGTCCCCGTGCTCACCCGAGAGGGAACCACCATGGGAGGCCACCAGTCTGGCCGCGTCGAGCATGAAGGCCCGGAACTGCGCGGTGCCGGCCTCGTCGGTCATCGGGAAGTCGACGCGCACGTGGATACAGCCGTCCCCGAAGTGCCCGTACGGCAGACCGGACACCCCGTAGGAGTCCATCAGCGCCTCGAACTCGCGCAGGTAGGTGCCGAGCCGCTCGGGCGGCACCGCGGCATCCTCCCAGCCCGGCCACGCCTGCGCACCGGTCGCGGTGCGCCCGGCCAGGCCGGCGCCATCGGCGCGGATCTGCCACATCGCGGTCGCGTCCGGTCCGGGCGGCATGATCCGGGCCGCGTCCGTGCCGGAGTCCGCGACGATCGCCTGGGCGGAGGTGAGCGCGGCCTCGGGGGTCTCGCCGCCCACCTCCACGAGCAGCCACCCGGCGCCCGGCGGGAGCTCCGGGACGGAGTCGGAGCCCTTGTGCGCGCGCACCACGTCGACGAGCTTCGCGTCCAGCCCCTCGATCGCGAGCGGCGCGTGCGCGAGCATCGCGGGCACGGCGTCGGCGGCCGCGGGCATGTCCGGGTAGCCGAGGGCGACGAGCACCGGCGAGCTCGGGATCGGCACCAGCTTCACGGTCGCCTCGAGGATCGTGACCAGGGTGCCCTCCGTCCCGACCAGGAACTTCGCAAGGTCGGTGCCGTGCTCGGGAAGCAGGTGCTCGAGGGAGTATCCGGAGACCTGGCGGCCGAACCGGCCGAACTCGGTGCGGATCAGGGCCAGACGGGACCGGACCAGGTCCGCCAGGCCGGGGATCTCGTCGAGGGCACCGGCCCCGGTGCTCGTGGTGTACCGCCGCCCGGTGCCGTCCACGACGTCCAGGGCGATCGTGTTGTCCACCGTGCGCCCGTACGCGACCGCGTGCGGGCCGCAGGCGTTGTTGCCGATCATGCCGGCCAGGGTGGCCCGGGCCTGGGTGGACGGGTCCGGTCCGAACCGGAGGCCGTGCGGCTTCGCGGCGGCCTGCAGGTCCGACATCACGACGCCCGGCTGTACGCGGGCGGTTCGGGCGACCGGGTCGATCTCGAGGATCTTGTTCAGGTGCCGGGAGAAGTCGATCACGATGCCGGGCCCGACGGCGTTGCCCGCCACCGAGGTGCCGCCGCCCCGGGAGGTCACGGGACTCTTGTGCGCGCGGGCGGTGGCGAGGATCGCGAGGACGTCCTCGGTGCTGCGTGGGAAGACCACCACCTGCGGCGGCACCCGGTAGTTGGACGCGTCGGTGGCGTACTCCGACCGGCGCCGCGCGGAGGCGTCGACCTCCCCGGTGATCGCGCGGTCCAGGGCCGCGACCAGGTCAGCCAGCTCGGGCGCCACGGGGGGATTCGTGCTCACGGTCGACACGCTCGTCAGTTTCCCACGCCGGCGCCGTGTCCCGCGTGCGGCGTCCGCCCTCTGATCCCGCCCGCCCGGGCCCCCTCCGGCCCGGGCGAGCGGTGGTCTCATTCGGCGCTGAAGTCCAGCCCCGCGTCGGCGACGGCGTTGACGGTCCAGGTCCCGCCGTCGGTGTCGTACAGGCGCCAGGCCGGCACCAGGACCACCGAGCCGTCGTTCTGGTGGACCGACATCAGGACGAGCTCCGATCCGTTGACCGTCACCTGCTGCACCGGCCAGTCGATCGGGGCGCCGGGCTCAGCTGGGACCGGGGCCGCGGTCGGCGGCTCGCCGGAATCGACCGGTTCGTCCGCGGGACCGACGCCCGGTGCCTGCGCCGGCTCCTGAGCGGCGGCGTCGGGCGCGGTCTCGCCGCCGGATTCCTCCGCGGCCGAGCCCTCCGCCGCGTCCGCCGAGCCGTCCCGGGCGATGGCGGGTCCATCCTGGGCCGCGGCGAACGGCATCATCCCGCCGCCGAAGGCACCGAACCTCGGGTCGGTGAGCCGGGCCACGGCCTCGGTCGGCGAGACCACGTCGTAGGTGCCGAGCGAGTAGACGTCCGCCAGCGATCCCCAGATGGACGCGATGCCGCCGGTCGTGACGGTGAACTGCCACCCGACCACACCGTCCAGCGAGCCCGCGCCGATCGAGGGGGTGGCAACCACGTTCGTCGCGTGCTCCCCCGGCTCCGTGGTGCTCCAGTTGAAGTCGTCGACATCGACGCCTGCCGCGGTCAGGACCTCCTGTGCGGCGGCGATCGCCTCGTCCTGCCCGGCCGCGACCTGCTCGTTGCCGCAGTCGATCGAGTCGGAGTCTGCGTCCGGTTCGATCTGCTCGATCTCAGCACACAGCCATGGATCCACGCTCGGGTCGGTGTAGCTGGTGGACGCCGTGCCATCGACGTACACCGACAGCACCGGCCCGCCCGCCTCCCAGGATCCGACCGCCCAGACTCCGTCGGCGAGGACCGGCTCCCCCTCGAGCCCGAGCGCCTGGGCGAACTGCGCGACCCGCTCGGTCGTCAGTGCCGCGGTCGGGTCCAGACCATAGGCCTCGGCCGCCGAACCGTCCGTCGAGAGCCCGGCCGCGGTGAACTCGGTCCGCCCGTACCCGGCGAACATCCGGTCCGCCTGCGTCATGTCGGCGCCGAACGCCTCCGACGCCACCGACGGATCGGCAGCCTCACCTGAGGAATCACCTGCCGTGCCGCCCCCCGCAACGGTCGTGCCGCCGTCGTCCTGTGGTCCGCCCGCGGCACCGAGCGCATATCCGCCACCACCGAACACCGCGAGCGCGGCGACCGACGCCGCGACGAGCAGCCCCCGTCGGCCCCGTCCGGCGGCCGTGCGGCGCGTCCGTGCGCCGAGGAGTTCGTCGTCGTGCTCGGTGTCCTCGTGGTTGCCGTTGCCGCCCTCGTGACCGTCGCCCAGCTCGCCGACGCGTGCGGTCACCGCGAGCCGGAGCGCGTCGAGATCCGGGCTGGACCCGGCCGCCGGGTCAGCGGCGCGCAGGCGTCGCAATGCCTCGTCGGTACCCTCGGGGCCGTCGGTGCTCATCTGCTGTCCTCTCACCTGGGGGCGGGTGCCGCTTCGTCCCGGCGGGCAACCCTGCGTCCCCTCTGCCCTGCCTGTGTGCCGTCGACGGCGGATGTTGCGTCGGGCGTTCGGCGCACCGGTGTGGGCCGTGCGTCAGGCGCTGACGCGCTCGTCCCAGGCGGTGCGCAACCGCGCCCGGGCGCGGGACAGGGCCGCGGCTGCTCCACCGCGGCCGATACCGAGTGCGGCGGCCAGCTCCTCGCCGTCGAGGCCCTCCCAGGCGTGCAGCATCAGGACGTGCCGGTCCCGGACACTGAGGGCCGCGAGCGCCTCGGTCACCTGGGTGTCCGCGACCACGAGGTCCGCCGGGTCCGCGGCGTACTCGCCGTCGACGTCGTCCGGCAGTGCCTCGACCGGGATCGGACGGCCCTTGCGCCGGTGGTTGGCGAGCACGAACCCGGCCGTCCGGTACAGCCACGGGAGCTCGTGCCCGTCGGGGACGTCGGCACGGCGGCGCCAAGCGGTCGCGAGGACGTCCGCCGTCAGGTCGTCCACGTCATCGCGTGGGGCTCGACGCAGGAAGTACCGGTGGACGGCGCCGGCATGAGCCGCGAAGAGTTCCTCGAACCAGGCGTCCGAGCGCGCGGCGGCACCAGCCACAGTGGCGGGGCCGTCGTGGTCCGTCATCGTCACTCCCGAATGCGCTGGGGGCACGGGCGGGTGCCACGGTGCTCTCAAGATGCCTATGTCCCCATCACCACGATCGTTTCACACGATCGCCGCCGTGTTCGGTCGTCGGCCCGGCGGTGCCTGAGGCGTTGGCGGACCCGGGCGACCTCAGGCTGAGAGGTGCGTGCGGACGCGAGCGAGCAGGCTGGCGAACGCACCGGGGTCGAGCAGGAACGACGCGTCCGCGAGCACGTCCAGAAGAGCGGACGGAGCGTCGGGATTCGTCGCGGCGTAGAGCATCCGCCACAGCACGAGGTCGTTGCCCGCGCCGAGAAAGGCGCGCCGCGCGGCCAGGTCGGCGGCACCGTCGAAGGCTCGGTTCGCGAGGGCCGAGGCCACCTCCGCGCGCTGCTCCGCGCCGACCGCGCCCGCCACCTGGGACATGGCCTGCCAGGTCAGCTCGGTCACGATGCTCCGGTCCGCGGCGACCACCGCGCCGGCGAGCGGCGCCACCTCCTGGTGCCAGGTGCGCCGGGTCGGATGCTGCTCGGGCAGCGGCGGCAGCAGGTGGTAGGCGCAGGGCTGGTTCTGGAGGTGCTGCCACAGTTCTGCCGTCAGCGACAGCCCGGCGAGCCTGGCCTGTGCCCTCAGGCCCCAGGCGATCGCGTCGAGCGGATCCAGATCGGGGCCCGGCAGCCCGAGCGGCCCGGCGAGTTCACGGAACCGCTTCGCGCCGTGTGGCTGCATGTCGTTGATCCCGCCGATGACCGCACCGTTCTCGGCGATCTCGACGTCCGTGAGCATGTTGACGTTCCAGTAGACGCAGACGGCGAGCCCACCCCGCGACGCATGCCGCAGCACCACCGGGTTGACCCCGACGTACCCGTTCGGCTCGACCACCACCACCCGTTCACCGATGGCCGCGACCACGGCCCAGGGCCGCGGCAGGGCCTCCGAGCCGGCCTCCTGCATCCGCGTCGCCGGCAGCACGGGCGTGCCGCGGGCGCCGAACGCCCTGAGCACGGTGGCGCCGTCGACTCCGCGCAGCACGGTGATCGTGGCACCGGCGGCCAGGTCGCTCGCGCCCATCCAGCCCAACGGGTCTGCGGAGTCCGGCATCGTCACTCCTCCTCGGTCGGTGGCGCCATCGTGTCACGCTGGCGCGGCCGGACCCGGGCACGGTGGGGCCGACGGGGCCGGGCCCGGTCGGGCTCTTGACAGATTGGTAACCAATCGGTTACCAACAAGGAATGGATGTCTTCGCCGCCCTCGCGGACCCGGTCCGCCGGGACCTCGTGAGCCGGCTGGCCCGTGGGTCGGCGCGGGTCGTCGACCTCGCGGGCGAGCACGCCATCAGCAGGCCGGCGATCAGCCGGCACCTGCGGGTGCTCGGCGAGGCCGGCCTGGTGACCGCCGACGACATCGGCCGCGAGCGGCACTACCGGTTGGAACGCAGCCGACTGAGGCCGGTGGCCGACTACCTCGCAACCCTTGCGCCGGCACCGCGCTTCGACGAGAGCGCCCTCGACGGACTCGAGCTCGAGGTGCGACGTACCGTCCGCGACCATGCCACGCCCCACTCGGACAGGAACCGAACCACAACGGAGGAGTCAGCATGAGGAGTACACACACGCCCCGGGCCACGGGACGACGAGAGGAACGGGCCGGGACTGCCTACCTCGTCTTCGAACGGACCTTCCGGGCGCCGATCGCGGACGTCTGGGCGGCCACGACCGAGTCGGACCGGCTGGTGCGCTGGATCGGCCACTGGGCGGGAGTCCCCTCCAGTGGTTCGGTGTCGTTCTGGATGACCGCCGAGGCTGCGGACGCACCGGAGGAGACGATCCGCATCGACGTGTGCGACGCGCCCCGACGCCTCGTGATGCGGTCGGCGCGACCCGATGACAGCGCCCTCGAGTGGACCTGGCAGATCGACCTCGCCGAGGCCGACGGCGTCACGACGCTGAAGTTCGCCCAGGAGGTCGGCTCGGACGTCCTGGCGGAGAGCGTGGGGCCGGGGTGGGACTACTACCTGGACCGGATGGTCGCCGCCGAGACGGGCGCCGACCTCGCCGCGATCGACTTCGACCAGTACTACCCGGCGCTCGCGGCGCACTATCGCGCGGAACTCGCCCGGTGACTGCCTGACCGGTCGTCGTCGCCTCCGTCCCGCAGCATCACCGACTGCCCCGTCCGACCGCGCTCATCACCCGCCTGGTGCTCCTCCGCCGTCTGGCTTCGGCTTCGCCTGCGGGTGCAGCGTGCCCCGATGGATCTCGTAGACCGATGCGGTTCCGGGCGAGTCCGGGTCATCGACGATGGGCTCGTCCCGCATGAAGAGCCTGATGGCGTGGGCGAGTTCACCCGGGTGGCTGAAGTTGATCGCGTGCGCAGCGCCCTCGATGATGACGACGAGCACATGGTTGTCGGTCTGCCCGGCGACCTCCCGGATCCGTTCGGCACCTGGCAGCAGCGGGTCGCGGTCGCCGAGCACGACCAGTGTCGGCAACGACAGTTCGAGCAGTCGCTCGAGCGTCGGGTACCGGGTGAGCGCGCGGAACAACCGCACCGTGCTCGGTACGCCGAACCGCAGATAGTCCGGCGTCGCCACGCTGAGCATCTTGGCCGGCTCCCGTCTGCCGTCCTTCGTGAGCTGACCGATCGCGCGTCGGAGCGGCTGGTTCTGGATCCCCCCGGCCGGCGAGACCAGAACGGCGCGATCCAGACGCTCGGGGTACCGGTGCGCGAACTCGCAGATGACCGGACATCCCATCGAGTTGCCCACCAGCGTGGTCGACCTCACCCCGCGGTCGTCCAGGAATCTGGCCGCCGCGTGAGCGAGGTCGGGCACGTCGAGCACATCGCGAGGTCGTCCGCTGCGCCCGAAGCCGGGAAGATCGGGCACATACGTGAGGAACTCGTCCGCGAGCAACTCGGCGGTCGGCAGCAGGTACCGACCGGAAAGCCCGAAGCCGTGCAGGTGCGTCATGACCGGCGCACCCGGCGAAGCCAGAGACGCGCGATAGAACACGTCCACCCCGTCGACCATGGTCCACGTGTCCGTCAGGCTGGACGCGGGCCGTCTCGGATGCAGTCGAGCGCGGTGACGATAACTCGCCCTCTCGGGGTTTCCGGCCATCAGTCTTCCCGTCCGTCACACCGAAACGAGCGCACCGCGGCGGCCCGCTTTGAGGAAAGTCCCACCATCGCCTCGCGATGTCAAGACGGTCGCAGCGCGTCGGCGCCCCGGATCGGACGCAGCAGGGCCTCGACGCCGACTTTCATCAGTGCTGGGGCCGAGTTCCTACCGGAGCCGCCTCAGGGAATCGAACCCTGGTCCCTCTCATGACGAGTGAGACGCTGTGCCGACTGATCCAATGCGGCGGGTGCCCCGCATCTGGAGCGGCGGGGCGCGCACTGCACTGCCGCCATGTGGGACCTGCCTGGGTGAGCCGTGACCGGCGGTGGCACAATGCGACGATGCGGCTTGACTGGGGACGGGGCAACGTGATCCGGCTCGACGGCGTCGAGGTCGCCCAGATCCCGATCTCGCCCTGGAGCAGGACGAGCAAGGCAAGCATCGGTGGCAGACCCTGGAAGCTTCGCCGGGGCAACGACTACCAGGCGACCCCGGACGGCGCCGCCGAGCCGACCTTCTCGGTGCAGCGCGAGCGCGGGAGCAGCACGTCCTGGCACGCGGGCTCCGGCTCGGGCTGGTACGGACTACGCAAGGAGGGCACGCTCTCGGTCGGGCTCACGCTGTGGCGGGCCGGTGCCCAGGTGGGACACACGGGCTACACGGGTGGGTTCCCGAACTACGTCCGGCTGGACTGCGAACCGAGCATTCCGGTGGATGACGCGGTACTGCTCCTGTGGTTCTGGTACGTCCTCGCCGCCTCGTCCCAGTGAGCCTGGGCCTACTTCCGCGTGCCCTGCGCTGCCCACCGGCGTGCCGCATAGTCGACGCCGACGGCCAGCCGGTACACCCCGACGAGGGTGGCGAGCAGGCCAACGACCGCGATGATGAACCCGGTGGTCAGCCAGGCACGGCCGGGGTCGCCCAGGGACTCGCCGGTGAGCTCCCAGACCAGGCTCATCTGCCGGGCCTGATCCATCGCGGCCCAGCCGATCACCAGTAGCGCCACCCCGAAGGTGAGGACGACCGCGGACCCCACCGGACCGGGGTTCGGGACCTTCAACTCGTTCGACTGCGTCTCGGGCTCGCTCATCGGGACATGAAACCACGCCGCGGGTGGGACATACACCAACTCATCGCGACCCGGGGTGAAGAACGGCAGCGGTCCATCACCCGTCAGCTCCGCGGTTCGGGCGTGACTGCGAACTTCTCGATCATGAACCGCCAGAACAGTGCGACCGCCTCGTGGTCGGGGCGCTCCAGCTCGTCGTTTCGGCCCGAGTGTGCCTGATGCTCGATTCCGACATGTCCGGCGGGAGGTGCGTGACGAACGGAGCTCGGTGCGACAACTCGGACGACATCCAGAGGTGGTGCCGCCACGGGTCTTCGGGCGACCACCAAGTCGTGCATCGACGTGCAAGCCGCCAACTCGTTGGTCCTGCCGGATTCGATGACGCTTGAGGCGATGTCGAGGAGGTACCGGAAGCTGGGACTCTGCTCGGCGGTGGCGGCGAACTCGGCTTCGATCGCTGCCCATGGGCGCGGCCTGAACTCGTAGAGCCAACCTAGGGACCTCACCCGGACAGGATCGCATGGCCCACTCCATCCGCGACCCGGGAGATCGGTCGTCGTCGATTTGCCCGCCTGTAGCGCCGTTGCTGGCTCGACGTCGAGGTTCCCCGATGTTGAGACATCGACATGCCGATAGCGATGTTCCGCGACCCACCGGTGTGCGGCGTAGTCGACGGCGGTTGCCGTCCGACTAGGCTCCGGCACTTTCAGTTCGCCGCTCGCGCCACTCGGATCAGGGTTGGACCGGCGTGAACGGTCGGAGTTCCTCCTGGCCGCCGTGCACGATCAGACAGGATGCCTCGGGCACCTCACGCCAGGCCCCACGCAGATCGCCCAGCGGCTCGGACACGACGAGCCGGGCATCGTCGGACAGGTCGTGCAGGACCGGGTTGTCCGGATACTGGGCACGCAACGTCGAGACGTCGGTGCTGTGGAAGAGCGAACGGGACGCGCCCACCGACGAGTAGCGGAACGCCCACGTGGTGTCGCCGTCGGTTGTCGCCACGGTCATCTGGACCGGCTGCTCGACGCCATGGTGACGACCGGTCGCCTCGACGAATCCGACCGCCCGTGCCACCGCCGCCGGCGGGTCGTCCAGCAACCCGAACGTCAGGGCGAGGAAGAACATCATCTCCGAGTCGGTCGATCCCTCGATCTGATTGAAGAGCGCCGGCTCCACCGCCATGGCGAGGTCACGCTTCATCGCCGGGTAGCCGGAGAGCATCCCGTTGTGCATCCACAGCCAGCGATCGTGGCGGAACGGGTGACAGTTGGTCTGCTGTACCGCGGACCCTGTCGAGGCCCGGATATGCGCGAAGACCCGGCGTGAGCTCGCGAGCGCCGACAGCTCCTGCAGGTTGCGGTCGTTCCAGGCGGGCTCGGTGCTGCGGAACACCCCAGGGATGTCCCGCGCGCCATACCAACCGACACCGAACCCGTCCCCATTGGTCGTCGTCGCGCCGAGCTTCGAGTGCTTGCTCTGCACCACAAGAGAGTTCCGAGGCTTGAAGAGCAGGTCCTCCAGCAGTACCGGGGAACCGGAGTACGCGAGCCAGCGGCACATTGTCGCCCTCCTTGCGGGTCAGTAGTTGGTGCTTTCGTCTGGGCCTCACGACCTCGGCGGTCCGCTCGCCGATCAGCGGACTGCCGCCGCGTAGCGCTGCAGGAACAGCGCCTCGGTCAGTGCCATGCCGGAGATCTCTCGCGGGTCCACGCTCTCGTTCGGTGCGTGGATCATGGCCTGGGGCTCCTCGACACCGATCAGGATCAGTTCGGCGCCGGGATAGGTGTCGGCGAACACGTTGCAGAGCGGGATCGACCCGCCCTGCCCGAGGACCGCCATCGGCCGGTCGAAGACCTCCTGCATGGCAGCGGCCATCGCCGTGTAGGCAGGGCCGTCGGTCTCTGCCTTGAACGGTGCTCCGGTCGCCTCGGTCTGCACACTCACGCGCACTCCCCACGGAGCGGCGGCACGCAGGTGCTCGTCGAGGGCGACCTTGGCGCTCTCAGGGCTCATCCCCGGCGGTATCCTCAGGTTGAGCCGCGCCGACGCGCGCGGCACGATGGCCGAGGCCGAACCGACGACCGGCGGGCAGTCGATACCCAGGATCGTCACCGCCGGGCGGGCCCACAGCATGTCCGAGACACTGCCGTCACCCAACAGCGACACACCACTGATCGCCGTGGTGTCGGCCCGGAACTGGTCGGGAGGGTAGGGCTCGCCAGACCAGGTCTGCGTGTTGTCCAGCCCCCGGATCGTCGTGTTGCCGCGGTGGTCGCGCAGGGTCGCCAGGATCGCTACAAGAGCCGCCAACGCGTCCGGGGCCGCGCCGCCGAACATGCCGGAGTGCACCTCCGACGCGAGTGCTTCGACGGTGACCACGACATTCACCATGCCGCGTAGGCTCACGGTCGCGGCCGGCTGACCGACGGCCGCGTTCCCGGTGTCGCAGACCAGGATCGCGTCCGCGCGGAGCAGGTCCGGGTTGTCGACGACGAACGACTCCAGACCCCCGGTACCCTGCTCCTCCGAGCCCTCGACCACGAGCTTCAGGTTCACCGGCACGTCCTGTCCCAGGGCCCGCAGCGCGATCAGGTGCATGATGATGTTGCCCTTGCAGTCGGCGGTCCCGCGCCCGTACCAGCGTCCGTCCCTCTCGGTGAGCTGGAAGGGCTGTGTGCGCCACGCGGCGTCGTCGAGGGGTGGCTGCACGTCGTAGTGCGCGTAGAGCAGCACCGTGGGTGCGTCGGCGTGCGCGCACGGCCGAGAGCCGACGACGGCGTTGCTGCCGTCCGACGTCGCGGCCAGCCGGGTGTCGGTGAACCCGAGCACCGAGAAGCGCTCGAGGACCCACTGTGCGGCGCGGTGGCACTCCTCGGGTGGGAACTGGCGCGAGTCGGCGACCGACTTGATCGCGACCAGCTCGGCGAGCTCCTCGCGGGCCCAGGGCATGAGCTCGGTGACGCGGGTCTTCAGGTCCACGGCTCACTCCCCCGCCACATTCGCGGTCTCGAGGCTCTCGACGAACTCCCGGAAGTCGTCCAGTTCGTCGGGGCAGTAGACCTCGATGATCAGCAGCTGGCCCTGGAAGACCTTGCTGTCCGCGATCACTGGGCGTGCCCCCGGACCGCTCGCCCCGTTCGAGAGCTGCGACAGCAGGATGGACCGGTTCAGTGCATCGTTCGGGTTCTCGCAGGTGGCCCCGCCGTCATCGCCGAGGACACGCACGATCTGGTCCTGCGACGGCGCCGACGCGCCCGCCTCCTCGAGCGCCGCGATCAGCTGGTCGGCCTTCTCCTGCGCCTGGCGGGTCTCCCGGCCCGAGCTGAACGCGAGCAACGCTCCGACGATGAGGGCGGCGAGGATGATCCAGGCGGTGATGTAGATCCAGTTGCGTTCGCGTTTGCTCTGCGTCTCGACCGGAATGCTCATGACGGAGCCACCTCCCGCGGTTCAGGTTGCTTCCAGGAGGGCTTGCGGAGCTTGTAGAAGAGGAACGGCACGAACAACCCGAGTCCGAGTGCGCCGCCGCCCACGATCAGGAAGTAGAGCCCGGAGTTGCCGCTCGCGAACTGCGAGGGCGGAATGAACCCCACCAGCAGTGCGGCGAGCGAGGCCGTGAACCCGACGCCACACATCCCGACCAGCAGAGGTGCTCGGTAGCCACGGGGGTGGTCGGGATGCTTGCGGCGCAACTGGATCGCGGCTACGAACATCAGGAGGTACATGATCAGGTAGACCTGGGTCGTGATCACCGAGAAGATCCAGTAGGCGCTGGAGACGTCGGGGATCAACGCGTAGGCGAGGCCGATCACGGTGGTGACGAGCCCCTGGACGACCAGGATGTTCTGCTGGACGCCGTTCTTGTTGAGCTTCTGCAGGAACGGCGGGAGGTAGCCCTCCTGGCGGGAGATCAGCAGCAGGCCCTTCGAGGGCCCGGCCAGCCAGGTCAGCATGCCGCCGAGGGAGGCGGTCACCAGCATGATGCCGACGATCGGTGTCAGCCACTGCCAGCCGAAGTTCGCGAAGACCGCGTCGAACGCCTGCATCACGCCGGCCGTGAGGGACAGCGTCTCGGCCGGCACGATCCATGCGATCGCCAGCGCCGGGAGGATGAAGATCGCCAGGACCATGCCCATCGCCAGGAACATCGACTTCGGGAACTCCTTGCCCGGGTTCTTCAGGGAGGAGACGTGAACGGCGTTCATCTCCATGCCGGAGTAGGAGAGGAAGTTGTTGACGATGAGCACCAGGCTCGAGAGTCCGGCCCACACCGGGAAGATGTTCTCGGACGTCATGGGCGCTGCGGACGGGTTGCCCTGCCCGAGGAAGACCATGCCGAGCACAACCAGGACCACGCCGGGAATCAAGGTGCCGATGATCAGGCCGCCGCTGGCGAGGCCTGCCACACCCTTGGTCCCACGCGAGGAGACCCAGACACCGGACCAGTACACGACGATGATGACAATGGCGGTCCACACGCCACTGCTGGCCAGCTCTGGGTTGAAGACGTACGCGAGTGTGCTCGCCACGAAGCCCAGCAGACTCGGGTAGTAGAAGACCGTCATCGCGAACTGGCACCAGACGGCCAGGAAGCCCATCGGCTTGGAGATGCCCTCCGAGACCCACTTGTAGATGCCGCCTTCCCAGCCGGACGCGAGTTCGGCGGAGACCAGGGACGTCGGCAGCAGGAACACCACGGCCGGGAGCAGGTACAGGAACACGCAGGCCAGACCGTAGACGGCCATGGTGGGCGCCGCCCGAAGGCTGGCGACCGAACTGGTGGTCATCATCGCCAGGGCCACCCACGAGATCCAGGCGGTCGGCGGGACCTTCGCTCGTGTTGCCACCTGGGCGACTGCGTCTCCGGCACTCATCCGAACCATCCCAGACAGGTGCGAGGCCTCCGAGTTGTGGTCACCATCATCACTCCTACTGAGAGAGCCAGTGGTTGCTGCCCCAAGGCTAGGAAGACGTGCGCGGCGCTGAATCACCTCATGTGCGTGAAACGCGGAGCCCGTACGTCGCCTGGGGCTGGTGCCGATTCACCCAGGTCATCGAAGACGGCGCCCCGGTGGATGCAGGGCTCCGGAACGAACGAGCCGAACGGCTACGCCCCCCCTCGAGCCCGCCCAGGCCGACTACGATCTGGTGAAACCGCAAGGACGAACTCCTCGACGCCGACCATCTCGAGCGCGCCGCGAAGGAAGTCGGCAACCGCTGGCCTCGCGACCGGCCGCTCCGCCCCGACGTCGCCGAGACAACTGGTCTCTCCCCGGCGCGTCACCGGCGATCGACGTAGATGACTTCGATGGCGTTGTTCCCGTAGCCGAGGCGGTTCCACGGCGGCACGTCGGGTTGCACGTTGCCGGCGGCGTCGGCCGCGCGGGCTCTCAGGGTGTGTCTGCCGACGTCGTCGGCGTCCCAGTTGAAGGACCAGTCCTGCCAATGGAAGCCACTGCGGGACGGTTCGAGTCGTGCCGGCTGCCAGTCACCCTCACCGGTGAGGCTGAGGTCGACCCGGGCGATGGGGCCGGTCCCCGACCATGCCTTCCCCCGGACCAGGTAGGACCCGCGGCCGATGGTCGCGCCCGGCGCAGGGTCCGTGATCCGGGCGCGCACCCGCATCAGCGAGACTGGTTCCTGGGGTCGGTCCGGCCACTGGTACATGTAGTGGCCGGTCTGGAACTCACCGGTGTATGGCTCGGTGAGGACCTCGAGACGTTTCAGCCACTTCACCGAGGCGACCGCGTACCAGTGCGGCACGATCAGCCGGAACGGGGCGCCGTGATCGCGCCCGAGCGGTTTCCCGTTCATCTCGTAGGCGATGAGAATCCCCGAGGTCGGGTCCGTGGCGTACGTGAGTGGGAGCGACCGGATGAAGGAGAGGTTGTCCTGCTCGGTCTCGGGAAGGATCGCTCGGAGGTGGTATGGCCCGTGATCGGCCCCCTGCGCCAGAACCTCGACACCGTGCGCCGATGGTTCGGTCCTCGCCAGCACCTCGTGGAGCAGCGCACCGCGCCATCGGGCCGTGGACACGGCGAGGTCACCCCAGGGTTCGCCGGTCGGCAGGGGTTTCATCTCCAGTCTCCCGTTGCCCGCACACTCGAGCGTGACGGTGTGCTCGTGGGCCGGCATCGCGCGAAGGTCGTCGAGCGTGAGGGTGGTGGGTCGGCCGACCGCGCCGCCGATCTCCAGGACGCCGTCGTGGTCGGGGACCGCGAAGTTGCTGCGGACGTAGTGGAGTTCCGTGGGAGTGATGTCGCCGTGCAGCGCGGCCGGTGGCGCCTCGGCGTTGTAGGGCGCGGGGTTGATCATCACCAGTGCGGCGCGTGCCGCCTCGAGGTCGCCAGTGACCGTCATATGCGTCTCAGTCTCCTTGGGTCAGGGTGATGCCGGGATCGTCAGAAGTCGGACTCGGAGAAGGTCGGCTCGCGGTCCTCGTTGAAGGCGCCGATGCCCTCGACGCGGTCGGGATGGACCGCGGAGCGCCAGTGGGCATCCATCATGATCGCGATCGCATGTTCGATCGGCTGTCCCTCGCCCAACTGAACCGCGCGCTTCACGGCCTGGACCGCGGTCGGCGAGTTACCAGCGATCCTGGCCGCAATCTGACGCGCCGCGCCCATCAATTGGCCGGGATCGTGCAGCTCGTTGACCAAGCCGAGCCGGTACGCCTCCCGCGCCGAGACCGGGTCCCCGGTCATGAGCATCTGCATGGCCTTGCCTCGCGGCAGAAGTCGGGGAAGCAGCGCGGGCGACCCGCCGCCGGCCGCGAGGCCGAGCATGGCCTCGGGTTGTCCGAAGGTCGCGTTGGTCGAGGCGATGATGAAGTCCGTGCTCTGGGCGAGCTCACAGCCGCCCCCGTACGCGATCCCGTTGACCACGGCGAAGATCGGCTTGCGGAGCTGTCGGACCGTGTAGAGCGTCCGGTCGAAGGCCTGCCGTTGACGCAGCCAGTCCTCCTTGGTCATCGCCTTACGTTGCCGCAGGTCGCTTCCGACGGAGAAGGCACGGTCTCCAGCACCGGTCAGGATGACGACGCGGACCGCGGTGCGAACGGCGACCTCCTCCACCACCTCGGTCAACAACGCACCCATCTCGGTGCTGATCGCATTGTCGGCATGCGGTCTGTTGAGGGTGATCAGGGCCGCCCGGCCGTCGGTGAGATAGTCCAGGAGCACCGGCGCCTCGGTCTCCTCGATGCCGGGATCGGGTGGGGCGAAGTCGAGCGCTGCCCAGCGGTCCGTGCCTGGTGAGCCCATCATGCGTCCTCTCTCGGTGGCGTCTCGTCACGCACGCCCAGTCCGGCGAGCCATTGCAGAGCGCGCAGGCTGGGCGCGAAGCAGTACTCGCCGCCGCGGGTCACGACGAACGGCGGGAGGTCCTGCAACCTGCGCCGGATCGGGCGTTGCGGGATGGTGAAGGTGCTGGATTCGGGGTGCGGCCCGACGAGCGGGTCGGACTCGAGCGGGGCGCCGATGAAGATGCCGTCGTTGAGCCACTGGGTCTTGACGAACTCGAACTGACGCTTCGGATGCGCGCCCGCGAACACGAAGATGATTCCGCGGTCGATCCCATCGTCCTCGATCACGCCCTCGGGAAGCATCGGTCCGTAGTTGGTGCCTCGCCGGATCATGCGATGCAGACGTACGTCCACGCTGCCTTCGCCGTCCAGTGCGTCCCGCGGGTTGGCCCTGCGCGCGTGGGCGCCCACCGGGCACTTGAAGCCGCGCGGGTCATCGGCGAACCCGAAGTCGTTGTTCCGCCGAGGGTCGCCACCGAGCTCCGTGTCGTCCTGGTCCGGGGCGATGGAGAGCGGGGCTCCGCTCTGCCAGCGGCCAACCATCTTCGCGCCCAGAAGGGCCTCCTCCTGACGGCTCCGTGACCGTGCCCGCAGGTAGCTCCGATAGGCCGCCACCCGCGTGTGCAACTTGCGGAACACGACGTAGGTTCCGTTGCGACCCAGGATCTCGGGGCTCGGCATCGGCGGCAGCTCACCGGTCTCGTCGGGGTACCCGAGGATGATCTCGCCGGCCTTGAGAGGACGTTCACGGGGATTCGCGGCCGGGCGTCCGCTCCCCTCGACCCCCGGTTGGCCGATCCCGTCCTTGAACCCGAACGACGTTCGTCCGCTGGCGAGTTGGTAGCAGTCCTGGCGCCAGATCAGGTCGATCCCGGCGAGCTCGGCATGGGCCTCCCGAGCCTTCTCGGCGACCGCTTCGAGCTGCGCCCGGTCGGAGGAGAGCACCGAGATCGCGACGTGCACATCGGAGGTACCCAGCGGCCACTCCCAGTGCTCGGGTGCACTCTCACCGACATCGCCCAACGTCGCAGCGCGGGAGGCCATCCCCTGCTGGAACTCGGGCGCGAAGCTGTCCAGCGAGCCCTGCGGTACCCCGAGCGCCTTCAGTCCGCTGTAGGTGAACGCCACGGTGACCGAGGTGTCGTCCGGGCTACCAGGGAACCCGGCCGGTTTCACGACCCGAAGCAGTCGCCGAACCAGGTCCCGGCCGTCGTCTCGATCGCGGATGCAGAGCAGCAGATAGGTGCCGACATACGGGGACGGTCGTCCGTAGAGCGCACCGGCCTGAATGTCGTCGAGATCCAAGGCCGGGCTCGTCGTGGCGTGCACTGGTTCACCCGCTTCCATGTCAGTGGTGCTCGGGCGGCTCGGGCGGATTCGGGTTCGGCGACGCCAGGTATGGGAACCTGCCGGTGGCCGGCCGGGTGGCGGCGTCGACGCCGTCGCGGATGGTGGGCCCGTGACCGGCGTTGACCAGCTGGGTGAAGATCATGTCCATCACGTCGTCGTTCAGGGTGCGGCCGCCACACGTCACGTGCTGGTCGCCCCGCCGGGCGGCCAGCTCGATCTCGAGGAACGAGCCCTGCTCGACGTAAGGCTTGGTGACGTCGACGACCAGGAAGTCGGACAGGACCAGCTCGGTCATCGGGTGACGGCCGTCCTCGCCGACGGGCCAGTCGACCTCTCCGTCCAGACCGTCCCAGAACGCGAGGTTCGCGTCCAGCCGTGCCCGGTAGGCCCCGCCGTAGGAGTCGCCGAGGTGGAACGCGTTCTCCATGTTGTAGAGGTCGCGGATCTCCAGGTCCCGGTTCACGCGGTCGAAGTCCTTGGGTGCCAGCATCATGTTCTTGACCTCGGGGCGACCCACACGCTCGATCCGGACGTTGACGGTCCCACGGGTCAGCGTCTCGGCGACGACTCCCACGAGCCCCCAGTCAGTCAAACGGTCGGTGTCGACCTCGACGACGATGCTCAGCACGTTCTTGCCGTCAAGGAAGATCGAGCCCGGGTCGGTAAAGGCCAGCTTTCGGGTCGCGATCGTCGCCAGTGCCGCCCGAGCATCCATGATGAACGGGTCCCAGCGCACGCCGGCAAAGACCCGTAGGCCGCGGCCGGAGCCGCCTTGCTCCTCGTTGACAGCGAACGGGATCCGTTCGCCCGACGGACTGACGCAGGTGCCCTGCTGGACGCGGACCGGCTCCCCGCCGTCGCCGGCTGCCTCCTCGGGGGCAGCGAAGACGCAGTCGATAACGAGCTCCTCTTCGCCGGGGACGAATCTCCAGCTCGCGCCCTCCCCACTCGAGGCAGCGACGGGTCGCAGGCGGAAGCGATAGAGCAGGCCGTCGGAGAACAGGTCGGTGGGCTTGGCCATCGGGAGCGTGTTCAGGACGAGGACGAGGCAACCCGACCGTTCGGGACTGGGGAACGCATACACGTCCGTGATGTCCGCGATGGGGTCCGCCAGGGCACGTGGTCCCGAGATGTGGTCCGACATCGACAACCTTTCGTAGTCGCGGGTTTGTTTCAGTCTCCGGCCTCGTCCCACAGCGGCCGCATTGCCGGGTGCTGAAGGAGCTCGGCGGCTTGGGGATGGTCGAGAACCTCCTGGAAGGCTCTGCTCACACGTAGCGCCTTCCGGATCTCCTTCACCGTGCCGGGGTAGTTCCGCGCATAGGCGGCGGCCACGTGCTCCGCGTCGAGGACGAACGCCCGCAGGGCCGAGAGGTCCGGGAGCCCGCCGTATCCCTCTACGTGTCGGAAGATGACGTCGAAGAGCGCCAGCGTCGGTCCGGAGGTGAAGAAGTCCTCCATGTAGGCATCCCACGGCCCGTCGAAGCTGGTCACGAAGGCGAGCCGCGTGTCGTCGTCGAACATCACGAATCGCGCTTCGTGGATCGTCTGTATGGCCATCCCGTAGTCGCCGGGGCGGTACCCGGGCGTGTTCTGGAGGTCGGTCAGAGCAGTCCTCAACGACTGCTCCGAGCCCGGCTTGACGCGGAAGAACAGACTGAACTCACTGGTCGGGCCAACACGCAGCCCCGGCTGGGGTTCTCCGACATCGGATCTGGCCATCGCCCGCCTCCAGGACTCGATCTGACCTGTCGCGCCGGCGCGACCCAGTCGTCCAGAACTGAATGCGCTCCAGCCCGGACCCACGCTAGAACGCTCCGGCATCACCTACGTCACCCTGACTGGGTGAACCGGTGCGGACCTGCAGGAACGGCGCCGATTGAATCCCCCAGAGCGGGTGAGGCATCCCGCGGCTCCCGCCCATACAGTCGGTCCGGAACGGCCCTGCGGGCCGGTGACGGGAGGACGCCGGATGAGTGGCGACACAGGGATGAGCACCCGGGCAGGTGGGGTGCTCGCGGCCACCTGCATCTCGACCCTGGTGGTGAACGCAAACACCTCGGCCGTCAGTATCCTGCTGCCCGCCATCTCGGAGGACACCGGCACGTCGGTCGCCACGCTGCAGTGGGCAGTGACCGGCTACTCGCTGGTTGGTGCCGCGGTGATCGTCACCTCGGGCTCGCTGGGCGACGTCTTCGGCCGCAAGCGGGTCTTCCAGCTCGGCCTGTTGTTGTTCGTCGCCTCGTGTGTCCTGATTGCCCTCGCGCAGTCCGGCGCCATGGTGATCGCCGGGCGCGTCATCCAGGGCGCGGCGGGGGCGACGATCCTGGCGTGCGGGCTGAGCCTGCTTTCGGTCGCCAAGAAGGGGGACGAACAGCTACGGGCGGTGTCCCTGTGGGGCGCCGCGGCCGCCGTCGGTGCGGCGCTCGGCCCGTTGCTGGGCGGCGTGCTCGTCGGCATCACCGGCTGGCAGGGGCTGTTCTGGATCGACGCCGTCGTAGCTCTGCTCTGCATGGTGCTGACCGCAGTCACTGTCACCGAGTCGCGGGACCCAACCCGGCCGAGGACGATCGACTATGCCGGCACGGTGCTGATCGCGCTGACGCTGACGCCGCTGATCCTCGCCGTCACGATGAGCGGCGAATGGGGCTGGATCTCGGTGGGCACGCTGAGCTGTCTCGCGATCGCGATCGCTGCCGGGATGGCGTTCGTCGCCGTGGAGAGACGGGTGGCCGTGCCGCTGCTCGACCTGGCCCTGCTGCGTAACCGGGTCCTCGTCGGGTCCACGATCGCGATCCTCATCGGCGCGGGAACGATCAACGGTCTGATGTACTTGCTGAGCCTCTACTTCCAGGACCCAGCCGCGCTGGGCTTCAGTCCTCTCCAGGCCGGCCTGGCCACCCTGCCGGCAACGGTCGGGCTGGTGGTCGTGGCTCCCATGGTGCCGAAGTTGGCGGCTCGGTTCGGCGGCCGACAGACGATCGGCGTCGGGTTCGCCGTCACCGCCGCCGGCTTCGTCATCGTTGGTCTGGTCGACGCATCGTGGCAGTACGCCGCGTTCCTGTTGCCATTGGTCGCCATCGCCGTCGGGATGGGCCTGTCGAACGGCCCCGCGTCGTCGGCGGCGACGGCGTCGGTTCCGGAGAACCAGGTGGGCGGGGCGTCCGGTGTGTCCAACATGGCCCGGTACGTCGGCGCCGCGGTGGCCACGGCCCTGGCCGCCACCATCTACGGCAGCGTGATCGGGAACCAGACGGCCGATGGTGCGTCGCCGTCCGACGCGCTGGCCGCCGGCCTGGCCGCGGCCTCGTGGATGATGGCGATCTTCAGCTTCCTGGGCGTCCTGATGGCCTTCGTGATCGCCCGGCACCGTGCACCCACCGGCACGTTGAACGACGCCGCCGCCTCGGCGGCGGCCCACACCCACACGTTGCCGACCTCTGCGACGGCCAGATCAGGGAGCCTCTCATGAACACGACCGACCCGACGCCATCGGCGCCGTTCACCAGCGCCGACTATGCGGCGCGGATGCGCCGCGCCGTGGCCGAGGCGACGCGCGCCGGGCTCGACGGCCTGCTGGTCATGCCCGGACCCGAACTGGTCTGGCTCACCGGCTACCGGCCCACGGCGATCACCGAACGACTGACCGTGCTGGTGCTCGCCGCCGACCACGAACCGACCCTGGTGGTGCCGGCCCTGGAACGGCCCGATGCGGAGGGCGCCACCGCGGCGCCCGGCCTCATGATCGTGGACTGGGCCGACGGCGAGGACCCGTTCGCGAGGGCGGGTGCCCTGATCCGTGCGGACGCCACCTTGGGGATCTCCGACTCCGCCTGGGCGATGCACCTCCTCGGGCTGCAGGATGCGGTACCCGGTACCTCGTACCTGTCGCTGACGCAGAGCCTGCCGATGCTCCGGGCCGTCAAGGATGCCGCCGAGCTCGCCCGGCTGGAAGCGGCCGGTGCCGCCGCGGACGCGACGTACGAGCAGATCCTCGGGGTCCGGTTCGCCGGGCGAAGAGAGACCGAGGTCGCCGCCGACCTGGCGCGGCTCCTTCGGGAGTTCGGCCACGAGCAGGTCGACTTCACCGTGGTCGGATCCGGCCCGAACGGCGCGAACCCGCACCACGAGGCGGGCGAACGCACCATCGAGGTCGGCGACGCCGTCGTCCTCGACTTCGGCGGGCTCATGCACGGCTACGGATCCGACACCAGCCGCACCGTGTGCGTCGGGGAGCCGAGGCCCGAGATCCGTGACGTCCACGAGATCGTTCGGCTGGCGCAGCAGGCAGGGGTCGACGCGGTCCAGCCGGGTGTCGCCTGCCAGGAGATCGACCGCGCGGCCCGGGCAGTGATCTCGGACGCGGGCTACGGCGACAGGTTCATCCACCGCACCGGCCACGGCATCGGCACCACCACCCACGAACCGCCGTACATGATCGAGGGCGAGGAACAACCTCTGGTGCCAGGGATGTGCTTCTCCGTCGAGCCCGGCATCTACCTCGCCGGCCGGTTCGGCGTCCGCATCGAGGACATCGTCACGGTCACCGACACCGGCGCTCGGCGGTTCAACAACACCGAGCGCGACCTGCGCATCGTCGAGTAGCGACAGCTCGCCGCGCGTGCTTCGGCGAGCACCCCGGAGCACGTCTTGAGCGCGCGCTGAAGTGTCTGCCACTGCACCGTACGGCGACCGGGCTCTCGTCAGAAGAGCGCCGGTATCTCGTACGGCGTCAGGTCCCGCTCGATGTATCCATCGGCCTCGGGCCGCTTCGGAAGTTCGATCGAGCGGGTCTCCAGTGGAGCGTATGGAACCTGGCCCAGGAAGTGCGTGATCAGGTTGAGGCGACCGCGCCTCTTGTCGTCGGTACGCACGACGTGCCACGGAGCCCACTCGCTGCTCGTCCTCGCCAGCATGTCGTCGCGGGCGGCGCCGAACTCGTACCACTTCGTGTACGACATGAGATCCATCTTGGACAACTTCCAGATCTTGCGCGGATCATCGATCCGCGACTGGAGGCGCTTGGTCTGCTCCTGCTCGCCCACCTCGAGCCAGTACTTGACCAGCACGATCCCGGCATCGACGATCGCGCGCTCGACGTCGGGCGTCATCGAAAGGAAGCGCTGCGACTGCTCCTCGGTGCAGAATCCCATCACTCGCTCGACCCCGGCCCGGTTGTACCAACTGCGGTCGAAGATCACGACCTCGCCGCCCGCGGGCAGGTGCGGGATGTAGCGCTGGATGTACATCTGCGATCGCTCACGCTCCGTCGGGGCAGGGAGCGCCACCACGCGGAACACCCGCGGGCTCACCTTCGCGGTGATCGCCTTGATGGTGCCGCCCTTTCCGGCGGAGTCACGACCCTCGAAGACGACGCAGACCTTCGCACCTGAGGACTTCACCCACTCCTGCAAGGCGACGAGTTCGACGTGGAGACGCGCGAGCTCCTGCTCGTATGCCTCTCTGGGCAGTTTCGCTGAGCCTGCGTGCTGGTTCTCGTCCACGTCATCACCATGCCTCTCCTCAGGGGTGGTAGGCACTACCCACGCCAGGGTGGTCCGAGGGCCACACCTCGACACCTGCCGATCCTCCGGGCCGCGTCACGGGGATCCGCCACCTCATGCATCGCCTCGCGGCGGAGGGTCGAGCCTCAAACCCAGATCCGCTCCCGAGAGTCGGTACCCATCCACTATGACTGGGTGGTTCGCGGAGCATGGGGCGGGCGCAGGGTGCCACAGCCCACCCCGGTTCGGGTGGTTGCTGGCAGGCGGTCCCGGACTACCTTGGCTGCACGGCACGTCCGGCACAGGCATGGGGTGGTGCACCATGGGCAACCAGCAAGACGGAGGAGCAGCCGCGGCTTCGCCAGGGAACAAGCTCGCGGTCTTGCTCGCGATGGCCATGTTCGTCCTCGTGGTGGACACATCCCTGATGAACGTCTCGATCTCCGCGGTGGTCCGGGACCTGGACACGACCGTCAGCGGGGTGCAGTCCGCGATCGCGCTCGAGGCACTCGTCTCTGCAGCGTTCATTCTGATCGGCAGCAAGGTTGGCGACCTGATCGGCCGCAAGCGTGCCTACGTACTCGGCCTACTCGGGTATGCGACGGGTGCGATCGCCATGATGGTGGCGCAGGACCTGAGGGCGATCGTCGTGTTCTGGGCCGTGATCGGGGGCCTGGGTGCTTCCTTGCTCCTGCCGGCGATGCAGTCGTTGGTGCACGGGAACTTCGAGGGTGCGGCCCAGCGCAAGGCGTACGCCCTGGTGGGTGCCGCTGCCGCCATCGCAGCGGCGGTCGGTCCCCTGCTCGGCGGCTTCATCACCACGTACCTCTCGTGGCGTGTGGCGTTCGGTATGGAGGTCGTGATCATCGCGATCGTGCTGTCCGGGATCCGGCTGGTGCACGACGCGCCGTACACGGGGTCGCGTGCAGTCGATCCGGTCGGTGCCCTGCTCTCGGTCCTGGCGATGGGCGGGCTGGTCCTCAGCGTCCTCGTGTGGCAGGAAGGGGGTGAGTTCGTCCTGCTGCTCCTCGTGGTCGGCGTGGTCGCCCTGGGCTCCCTCGTCCGCTGGTTGGTCAGTCGGAAGAAGAAGAAGCGCCCGACCCTGGTCGACCCCGACCTGTTCAAGATCCCGACGTTCCGGCTCGGTATCTCCCAGCAGATGCTGCAGCAGGTCGCCCTCGGGGGTGCCATGATCGCGCTCCCCATCTACCTGCAGATGGTCCTCGAGTACAACGCGATGGGGGCAGGGCTGTCCATGGCCCCGCTGTCCCTGAGTATGTTCGCGGTCGCGCTCCTGGCCGGCCGGAAGGCAGGCGACCGTCGCCCGAGCCGGATCGTTCGCATGGGATTCTTGCTGCTCGCAGTCGGAGTAGCGGCGCTGTTGCCGATCGTCCCGCGTGCCGAGTCCGGGTGGGCGCTGGTCGGCCCACTCGTCGTGGCCGGCAGCGGGCTCGGTCTGCTCGTGTCGCAATTGAACAACTACACCCTGGGCCCGGTCTCGGAGGAACGCGTCAGCGAAGCCGCGGGCATCAACTCCGCCGCCGGATCCTTCGGCCTGTCCTTCGGGCTGGCATTCGCCGGCGCCATCATGCTGGCGACGCTGTCGCTGACGTTCACGGCCAAGGCCGAGGGGAGTTCGGTTCTGCCGCCCGAGGACAAGGTGCAGGTCGCCGAGGCACTCGATCGAGATGCCCAGTTGATGAGCAACAGCGATCTGGAGGAACTGTTGGCAGACGAGCCGGAGGTCATCCAGGACGAGATCGTACGCATCAACACCGAAGCTCGTCCGCTGGCGTTGCAGGTGGCGTTGGCCGTTCCCACTCTCGCGGCTCTGCTCGGCCTGGCCAACTCGTTTCGGATGGTTCGCCTTCCTGAGCCCAAGCCGACGGGCGACACGGAAGGGATGGCATTCGGGTGACACCACGCAACGAGCAGGGCGGCCAGGGTCCGCCGGCTTCAGACCCGGACCTCGTCGAGTATGTCGTCATCAACCTGCCCGACCTCTCGTCGAGCCTCACCGTCGCGCAGGCGCTGAGGAGCCTGGTCGAGTCGTCACGGATCAGGATCCTCGACCTCGTCGGGGTCGCCATCGACGCTGAAGGCAGGTACACGGTCACCGAGCCCGAGTTGGTGTCGGCGCTGGCGGACCTGCGCGACGTGGATGGAGAGGTGGGCCGACTTCTCAGTGACGACGACATCGTGGTCGCCTGCCGTGCGCTGCCCGCACGTACGTCCGCGCTGATCCTGGTCGCCGAGGACCTCTGGGCCAAGGTGCTGGCGGACGCGGCCCGGTCCGGCGGTGGTCAGATCGTCGGTGGCGAGCGAATCCCACGGAGCCGGTTGGAGCAGGCCGAGCGTGCGTTTCGACGAGGACGGCCGGGCGGAGGTCGATGAGATGAGACGGGTGGCTGGTTCTCGACGAGACCGCGTGGGGGTGCTCCGCGCAAGCCCCATGCTGGACACGACAGTCGGCGCGACCGTCGGTCCAGTGATGAAGTGGAGGGTCGACGAGGTCCGTCAGCTTCTCTCACTCGTCGACCGTGACCTCCTGTCCGAGGAGGAGTTCGAACTTCAGATGTTGAAGATGTTCCGGCTCTGCTCGCCAGAGTGGTCTAGCGCATCAGGCTCAGACGGCGAGCGGTCGCCACTGCCTCCGCGCGTGAGTTGACGCCGAGCTTCTGGTAGATCACACGCAGGTGGAACTTCACGGTGTTGTGGGAGATGAACAGTTGATCGGCGATCTCATGGAGCGTGAGGCGCGTTGGCAGCAACCGGAGCACACCACGTTCCCGAACCGTGAGCTCGGCCACAAGAGCACCGGTCGGCGAGGGGACAACCTCACCCCCCGACACGACATGGCGTAGCCGCCGCATCCATCCGTCCGGCACGCGCCAGGCGGCCAGCTCGAGCAGGTCGAGCACATCGCGCCCACTGTCCCCGACCGTCTCCAGCATGCCGTGCTCGGCGGCGATCTCCGCAGCCGCCGCAACCTCCTTCTCCGCAGAACCGCGATCGCTGCCGTGGAGGCTGCGGCCCAGCAGCAGGTGGCGAACCACCTGGTGCCGCGCACACCGAGGCACAGCGAGCGCGAGCGAACCGGCGGCCTCCGTGCGCCGCTGCGCGGCCAGTAACACGCGGGCGTCACTCACGGGACGCCAGAACGGGTCCTCGATCTGCCGGGCCCAGTGTGCGGCATCGCCGGGCTCACGGCACGCGAGTCCGAGCACAACGCCGCGACGCGCCAAGCAGTCGGTAGCGCCACGTCCTCCGAAGTCGTATTCGCAGATCTCGGCGGCCGACCGGAACGCGGACCTGGCGCAATCGAGGGCGCCTTCCGACAGGTGCAGCTCTACGAGTTCGAGTTGGGCCAGGAACTGGACGTACACGTTCGGGTACGACGTTCGCGACGACAGATCCTCCAGCAGTTGCCTGGCCTGTCCGTGGTCCCCGAGCTCTCGAATGCCGATGGCATCAGCCAAGGCAAGGTCGACCCGGAGCGTGCCCATGTCGCCGGCCTCTGCGATCGGCCGCACCCTGGCCGCCGTTCGCACAGCGTCGAGGGGGTAGCCACCCAGAGCTAGCGCGACGGCACGGGTACCCTCGAGGGCGACAGCACGCTCGGGGTCGTGGCTGACCCCCCGGACGACCTCCTCGACCTCCGGGCCGCCGTCGAACCATCGCTCGTCGAGAGCGATGCCGCGGGCGACCAGACTCCAGCCGAACCTTCCCAGGGAGTCGAGCCAGGCCGGCCCGTCGAACGCGTCCAGCGCGGCCCGGGCCTGGCCCTCGCAGCGGTGCCAGTCTCCGGAGATGATCGCCGCTGCGGCCCGGAGGATCTCCAGCCTGCCGGCACTGTGGCCACTCACCGGCTGCGATGACTGCGCGGCGGCCAAGGCAATCTGGAACGACTGACGGTCGATCGGCATCTGGCACCATGCATACTCGATCATCGCCTCCGGGTCCGAGGCGAAGGAGCTCGGTGAGATCTCCTCCGTCATGCGGCGCATGGCAGACGCTCGGCCGCCATCGAAGAGGTCGACTGCCAGCTCGGCGAGCAGACGGAGCGCCTCGCGCGGCATACCCGCCGACAGCCAGTGCTCGACAGCGCTCGTGCTGTCGTCGGTGGCCTCGAACCAACGGGCCGCCCGGGCATGAAGGTCCCGAAGACGCTCAGGCTGCCGACGCCCGAGCTCGGCCCGCAGCAGGTCCCTGACAAGTCCGTGCACCTCGAACCAGCCGCCGGGCTCCAGTGCCGTGACGAACAGGCCACGGCGCTCCGCCTCGGCGAGCATCTCGCCGGCCCCGGGGCTGTCGGTGAGCGCCTCGGCGAGCGAGTAGTTCACTCGGTCCGCCACCGACACGCCCAGGAGCAGACTGATCATCTCGGGTCGCTCCGCTCGCAGCACCTCGTGCCACAGGTACTCGTCGACGAGGCGACCGGACCCGGTCGTGGCTTCGTTCTCGTGGCCCGAACGTCGGATACCGTCCGCCCCTTGGGACCGAACTGCGAGAGCGGAGAGCTGGAGGGCAGCCGCCCAGCCGCCGGCCCACTGGGCGACCTCGGACAGCTCGTCAGGGGCCGCGTCCGGACACAGCCCGACGAGCATCGCCATCGCCTCGGCATCCGAGAACCTCAGCGCCTCGAAGGAGAGATCGGCGAGCAGACCGCTGGCCCGGAACCTGTCAACGGGCAGCCTCAGCCGGCGCCGGGTCAGCACCAACAGATCCAGCCAGGCGGGCTTGTGCTCGATGAATGCCGCAAGGCACGACGACGCCGAGGCGTCGTCGTCCACGAGGTGAACATCGTCGATGACCAGCACTGTCCGGTCTGCTTCGATGTCCTCGAGCACATCGACCAGCGCGTGCACCGCGTCCTCGGGTCTGTGCGGGCGACGGAGCACGGACATGGTGCTATCGGCACAGCCTGGGGCGAGTTGGTCGATGGTGGCGGCGAGCGCCGTCGTGAGCTGCTGCGGGTCACGGTCCGCGTCGTCGAGTGCCAGCCAGATCGCTCGCCGCCCGGTATGAGTGATCCAGTCGGCTGCGAGCGCCGTCTTCCCGGCACCTGCCGGCGCGACGAGGGCCAGAACCGGGCACTCGTTGAGATCCTCGAGCAGCCTCACGAGGCGCGGTCTGCGGATGAAGTGCGCCGGTGTGGTGGGAACGCGGAACTTGGACCTGAAGAACGGCGAGTCGTATCGCCCTCGCTGCACCAGCCTGGAGCCACGTGGATCGTCTGCCATGAGTACCCGATGGTTTGAGCCCTCCGAGTGGGCCGATGCACGCCACGGTATCCCCGGCACACCGGCCTGGCTTCATCCAGAGTGCAGGATTCGTCGGCACGGCCGTCAAGGCGGGGCCGGGCACCAGATGAACCCACCCCGCCGAGGGTGGAGCGCAACCACCCAGCGTCTCAGCACCATCGGTGAGAACCGCACTGATCCGTGGAGGTCAACGATGGCGACCGTGAACGCTGACATTCCCGGCGCCGAGAGCCCTCGGGACCCAGTCGCGATGGAGGCGGACGACGTCGCCCGCGAACTCGGTGTCGATCCGGCGGTTGGGCTCTCCAGCGACGAGGCCCGATCGCGCCTTGCCTCCCACGGGCCGAACCGGCTCGCCAGTGGGAAGCGGGAGCCCGCATGGCGAGCCTTCGTGCGGCAGTACCAGGACTTCATGCAATTGGTGCTCCTCGGCGCTGCGCTGATCAACCAGCTCGTGACCCAGGACACCGCCACGACCGTGGTCCTTGCCGGACTGACGGTGTTCAACGCCGTCATCGGCCTGCGCCAGGAGGCGAAGGCCGAGGAGAGCGTCAAGGCGCTATCCCAGATGATGAAGTCGATCGCGCGGGTCCGTCGTGACGGTCAGCCGACCGAACTCGACGCCGAGGAGCTGGTGCCCGGCGATGTGGTGCTGGTCGAGGCCGGCAACCGGATCCCGGCCGACGGTCGCGTGTCACTCGCCGCGACCCTCGAGATCGAGGAGGCCGCCCTGACCGGCGAGAGCCTCCCGGTCGGCAAGAGCATCCAACCGGTGCCCGGCACCGACGTCCCGCTGGGCGACCGGCGGTGCATGACCTACATGAACACCTCGGTCACGCGGGGCCGCGGAGAAGTGATCGTCACGGCCACCGGGATGGACACCGAGATCGGGCACATCGCGCACATGCTGGCCAACACCGAGACGAGCAAGACCCCCCTGCAGAGGCAACTCGACTCGCTGTCGAAGATCATCGCTTCGATTGCGGCGGTGGCCCTCGTCCTGGTGATCCTGTTGGGACTGGCTCAGGGTGCGACGTTCGACACGCTGTTCGTCACCGGCGTCGCCCTGGCGGTCGCCGCGATCCCCACCGGTCTGCCCGCGGTGGTGACCGCCCTGCTCTCGATGGGCACGCGCGAGATCGCACGTCGCAACGCGATCATCAAACGGCTGCCCGCGGTGGAGACACTGGGCTCGACGTCGGCGATCTGCTCGGACAAGACCGGCACGCTCACCCTCAACAAGATGACGGCACGCGAGATCGTGATCCCCGGACACCACCGCTACACCGTCTCAGGGGAGGGCTACAGCACGGTCGGTGACATCAGCCATGTCGGGGGCGAGCGATACGACCTGGATCCCTACCTGCTCCCGATGGTGCTCTGCGCCGACGCCGTCCTCGACGGCGAGTCCCTGATCGGCGATCCTACCGAGGGTGCTCTCATCGTGCTCGGAGCCAAGGGCGGACTCGACATCACCGAGACGCGGGCCGCCTACCCTCGCGTTGCCGAGGTGCCCTTCGACTCCGACTACAAGTTCATGGCGACATTCCACAACGTGACCTCGGATGACGGACGGCCGGTGGTTCGCTGCTACGTCAAGGGAGCACCCGACGTGCTCATCGCAAGGTCGACCTCCGTGCGGCAGCCCGACGGCACCGTTCTGCCGCTCACCGAGGCCAACCGGCATCTCGCACTCGAAGCGAACGACCGGATCGCGAACGCCGGCGAGCGGGTCATGGTCGTCGCTGAACGCAACCTCGAGCCGGGCACGGTGGGGGCCGACGACGACCTCATCGGACTCGTCCAGGAGTTGACCCTGCTGGCGATGGTCGGCATCGTCGACCCGCCACGGCCCGAGGCGAAGGCCGCCATCGGCGAGTGCCACGAGGCCGGCATCCGGGTCCGCATGATCACCGGCGACCACGCCAGCACCGCTGCCGCGATCGCGAGCGAGCTCGGCATCGAGGGCCGGGCCGTCACCGGTGCGGAGTTCGCCGCGATGAGCGACGCGCAACTCCTCCGGGAACTCGACGACATCGGCGTCGTCGCTCGCGTCGCACCCGAGGACAAGGTTCGCCTGGTCAGGCTGCTCAAGGAGAAGGGCGACGTCGTGGCGATGACCGGGGACGGGGTCAACGACGCCCCGGCCCTGAAGACCGCCGACATCGGCGTCGCCATGGGTATCACCGGCACGGAGGTCTCGAAGGAAGCCGCCGTCATGATCCTCACCGACGACAACTTCGCGACGATCGTCGGCGCAGTGTCATACGGGCGTTCCCTCTATGACAACCTCCTGAAGTACCTGCGCTTCCAGATGTCCACCCTGGTCGCCTACATAGCCATCTTCATCGGAGCCGGCATCTTCGGCATCGCCAACGGTGCGCCGCTGAACCCCCTCCAGATCCTCTGGATCAACATGGTGATCGACATCCCGCTCGCCATCGCGCTCGGCTTCGACCAGCCCGCCCGCGGCCTGATGTCGCGCGCCCCTCGGCCGATCAGCGCGCCGGTACTCTCCCGCACCAACTGGATCCGGCTCTGCGTGCAGGGCGCGGTGATGACCGTCGGCTCGCTGGTCGCGTACCAGATCGGTGCGGGCCAGGGCGGTGCCGTCGTGGCCGCGACGATGCTGCTGACCACACTCGCGCTGTTCCACCTCTTCGGGGCACTGCTGAGCCGTGACCAGACCGGGACCATGTTCGACCGCGCTTCGATTCCCGGCGCTGTGCAGTTGCGGCGCTACGGCGTCGCGCTGCTCGCGATCGTGCTGATCACGGTACTGAACTTCCTCCAGGAGATCTTCGGGACGACCGGACTCACCTTCGAGCAATGGTGCATCTGCATCGGGATCGCCTCCTCGATCGTCGTGGTCGAGGAACTGATCAAGGCGATCCTCAGGTGGCGTGCGGGGCCCACGGAGCCGGTGGCGCTACCCGTTGGCCTCACACCCGCCGTGGCCTGAAACGAGGATGGTCCGATGTCGTTCAGCTTCGTCACCGCAGTTTCCTCAGGAAGTTCCAACACGGCCCCGGGCCAGCGTCCGGACCGGACTCACCCATGAGGCCCGCGAACTGCAAGATCCCAACAACACAAAGAGGTGCGAGATGACCACATTCACAGTGTGGAAGTACGAAGACCCTGACGGCGCCGCGCACGCTGAGAGCGCGCTGAAGGCGGCGGCCGCCGATGGCGTGGTCACGATAGTCGACCACGCCGTCATGAGTTGGCCCGAGGGAGCCGACAAGCCCGAACTCCACCACGACCACGACAGCCCGAAGCGCGGCGCCGCGTGGGGGGCACTCTGGGGAATCCTCGTAGGTGCACTGTTCACGATCCCGGTGGCGGGCGTCGTCCTCGGTGCTGGGATCGGTGCCCTTGCAAAGGCAACGGAGGGAACCGGCATCACGAAGGAGGATCTGGAGCGGATCCGGACCGAGGTCGGTCCTGGCACGTCTGCGCTGTTCCTGGTCACGGAGAACACGGACCTGGACGCCCTCGGTGACCGGTTCCGCGGCCGCGACAGCAAGTTGATCCACACCAACCTCACGGCTGCCGAGCGCGCCGTGCTCCTGGAGACCTTCGGTGCCGGATGACCGCCGCTCAGTTCCGCTCGATCTCGTCTCAGGCAGTGAAGGCGCGATCATCGGGACGGTGGTCTGTGCCGCCGTGATCGCGTACGGCGTCGGTCACGCGGACTCGACGGCGCAACTGAGCCTGATGATCATCGTCACCGTCGGCGTCTACTGGATAGCGCACCTGCATGCCGCAACGATCAGTAGTGCGCTCACCCAGGGCCATCATCCGGCCAAGGCACTCAGACACGCCCTGACTGAGGCCGCGCCGGTCGCCGCCGCGTCGATCCTGCCGTTGGCCGTCCTCCTCCTGACGCGCCTCGCCGGGGCGAGCCTGGACGCGTCGGCATGGACGGCGCTACTCGTGACCATCGCGTTGCTGGCCTTCTACAGTTACCGGGCCGGCGCACGGGGCGGTCTCGATGCAAAGGGAAGGATTGCCAGCGCTGTAGCGGGCGCCGGCATCGGGGTGCTCGTCGCACTCCTCAAGGTGGCGCTGCACTGAAGGACCATTCGGTGAACGGAAAGCCGTTCCAGCTCAGCCCGCATCTGCGGGACCACCTCCCTGCTCCTGGAAAGAGCCTGCCATGTCGACCGACGACACCGGATGGGTGACAGAGCTGCTGCAGGTCGAGGGCGCAGTCGTCTACTGTCGGCGGAGCACGCACGGGTCCGGCCCACCCCTCGTCCACATCCACGGCTTCGGCATCTCCGGCGCATACCTCATGCCGGCCGCCCGCGTACTGGCCCGGCACAGGATCAACGTGGTACCCGACCTGCCGGGCTACGGACGCAGCACGCGGCGTGCCCACGTCCTGGACATCCCCGCGCTCGCCGAGGCGCTACTCGCAATTCTCGACGCGCTGGACATCGACCGGGCAGTGCTGATCGGGAACTCGATGGGCTGCCCGATCGCGCTTGAGGTGGCACACGGGGCACCCCAGCGGGTCGAACGCCTCGTGCTGGTCGCTCCTGCGGGGGGTGTGCAGAACCAGCCCCTCAGCCGCGGGCTCCGCCAGCTGGCGACCGATGTCGCTCGTGAGAGCCCGAGAATGGCGCCGATAGCGCTTCCGGACTACCTGAAGTACGGACCGATCAACGGCCTTCGTATGTTCCACAAGTTGACCATCTTCCCGTCGCTGGAGCGCTTGCTGCGCGCACCCGTGCCGACGTTGGCGGTCCTCGGCGGCCGCGATCCACTCATGCCGCCACCCGCCCGCGTCCGTGAGATCGGCCGACTCGCCGGCGAGCACATCACCATCGCGCTCCTGAAGCAGGCAGCACACGCAGCGAACTTCAGCCATCCCGAGGAACTTGCCCGGCTGATCGAGCTCTGGCTCGATGGTGCGCTCACCGCAGGCGCTCCGCTCCCGGACGGGGTCCGCCTGATCGACCCACACAGGCACGCCAGGTGACAACCGTGGCGTCAGCTGCGCCGGGGCCTGGTTGCCCGCCGCAGAGAAGGCGCTCACCCCGCTCGCGCAGGGTCGGGGCACGGCCCAGAACGGCCCCGGCACCGACTTTCATCAGTGCTGGGGCCGAATTCCACCGGAGCCGCCTCAGGGAATCGAACCCTGGACCTTCTCATTACGAGTGAGACGCTCTGCCGACTGAGCTAAGGCGGCGGATGCCCCGCAGGTGGAGCCGCGGGGCGCGCCCACTGTACCCGCCGCCGTCGGCGTTCGCCAAAACGGTGGGGGTGTGATCCGGGCCTCAGCAGGACAGTCCGTCCTCCGGGACGGTGCCCTCGACGAGGAACGCATCCACGGCGTCGTCGATGCAGCTGCCCGCCCCGTAAGCGGTGTGGCCGTCGCCGTCGTGGGACAGGAACACGCCCGAGGAGAGCTGGTCAGCCATCGACTCGGCCCACTCGTACGGGGTGGCCGGGTCGCGGGTGGTGCCGATCACGAGGATCGGCGCGGCGCCCTCCGCCGTGAGCGGCTCGCGGACGGCCGTGGACTGCACTGGCATGGTGCCGCAGCCGACCTCGCCGTAGCCGTTGTACGGGCCGAACAGACGGGAGATCTCGGTGAGTTCGTCGACCTCTGCGCGCATCGCGGCCAGGTCGATCTCGACCGGGTAGTCGAGGCAGTCGATCGCCCGGAACGCGCCCTGGTCCTCGGGGTAGTTGCCGTCCTCGTCTCGGTCGAGCGCGTAGTCGGACAGGAACCGGATCTCGGACCCGTCACCTGCCTGCAGCGCGGCGATCGCGCTGGTGAGCGAGGGCCACGAGCCCGGGTTGTAGAGCGCCACGATGATCGAGTTGAGCAGGTCCGCGTCGTTGACGGGCCGGTCCGGGTCGCCGCTCGCGAGCGGGGTGTCCGCGAGCTGATCTAGCAGGGCGATGGTCTGGTCGATCCCGGACTCCACGTCACCGGTCAGCGGGCAGTCGGTGCCGGCCTGGCAGTCCTCGAGGTAGGACCGATAGGCCAGGTCGAATCCGCCGGTCTGGCCGCGGATGATCTCGCCGTAACTGAGCGCGGGGTCGACCGCACCGTCGAGCACGAGACGGCCGACGTTCTCCGGGAACATATCGGCGTAGTGGGCGCCGAGGAACGTTCCGTAGGAGAAGCCAAGATAGGTCAGCTGGCTCTCACCCATGACCGCGCGCAGGATGTCCAGGTCGCGGGTGGCGCTGACGGTGTCGACGTGCCCGATCAGCGGACCGGTGTTTTCCGCGCAGGCCTCGCCGAACGCCGTATTGCCGTCGACATAGGCCTGGAAGCCCTCATCGGTCTCGACGTCGAACTCCGTGCCGTACCACTCCTCGAGCTGCGCCGAGTCGTAGCAGCGCACCGCCGAAGACTGCCCCACCCCGCGCGGGTCGAAGCCGACCACGTCGTAGTTGCGCAGGATGTCGCTGCTGAAGTAGGCGGAGGCGGACTCGGCCATCTCGACCCCGGAGCCCCCGGGGCCGCCCGGGTTGACGAACAGCGAGCCGATCGGCTCCCCGACGGCCTCGAACACCTTCACCGCGATCGTGATCCGTTCGCCGACCGGGTCCTCGTAGTCCAGGGGCATCTCGACGTCCGCGCATCGGTAGTTCGGGTCGCACTCGCTCCACTCGGGCTGCTGGGAGTAGAACTCCTCGAGTCCCTCGGGCGCCGTACCCCCACCCGCGGCCGGCGGCTGAACGAGTGGTGCCGGCGCGGCGCACCCGGCGAGCAGGGCGATGCCGGCGAACACGGCAGCGACGACGGACGATCGGCGGGATGGGATGCGCACGAGGGCAGCCTATATAAGCAAACTGACGTCTCGACGCCGGGCCGGGGGCAGAACTGCCCGACGGCGGAGGTTCCGCGGGCAGGGACATCGCGTTCGCGGTCGGTTCAGAGCGGGGTGTCGCGGTCGGTTCAGTTCTGTGGTCGCAGCGCGACCGTCATCGCCTCGATCGCGAGCAGCGGTGCGGCACCGGCCGCGATCCGGGTGCGCGCCACCCCGACGGACTGCATCCGCTGCAGTGACTGCTCGGGTGCGGACCCGGCTGCCATCTCCCGGACTGCCGACTCGGCGGCGCGGTTCATCAGGACCTGGTCGCTGTCGAGCTGGACCACGAGGACGTCCCGGTAGAACGAGAGCAGGTCCACCATCGCCCGGTCGAGGACATCGATGAGCGCCCGGCGGGCCCTGCGCTTCTGCTCCTCCTCCAGCTGGCGGACCTGGGCCCGCAGCGCGGGTGGGATCGTGCCACCCTCCTCGGCCCCGAGGTTGCGGAGCAGTTCGGTCTTCTCCGCGGCGTCGCGCTCCGCGGTCGCGACCTTGCTCTCCTCGGTGGCCTCGTCCACGAGGGTGCCGGCAGCCAGGATCGCGTCCCCGACGCCGCGGATCGTCGCCGGGATGGCCAGCACCTTCGCCCGGTACTCGCGGGCATTCGGGTTCGCGGCCAGCCGACGGGCCATCCCGATGTGGCTCTGCGCGGCGAGGGCGCACTCCATCGCCAGATCCGGGTCCACGCCGTCCTTCTCGACGAGCAGGTCCGCCACGTCCTGGGCCGGCGGAACCCGCAGGTTCACCAGACGGCACCGGGACCGGATCGTGACCAGCACGTCCTGCGGGCTCGGCGCGCAGAGGATCCAGACCGTCCGTGGCGGCGGCTCCTCGATGGCCTTGAGCAGCACGTTCGAGGTCCGCTCGACCATCCGGTCCGCGTCCTCCACGATGATCACGCGCCATCGGCCCTGCGACGGCGAACGCTGCGCCAGGCCGATGAGGTTCCGCGCCTCGTCGATGCTGATGACCACCTTCTCGGTGGCCAGCACGGTGACGTCCGCATGGGTGCCGGCGAGCGCCGTCTGGGTCTCGTGCGAGGTGCCGTCGACGTCGGCGGGGTCCTGCAACGCGGCCGCGAAGGCACGGGCGGCCACGGACCGGCCGGAGCCGGGCGGGCCGGTGATCAGCCAGGCGTGCGTCATCGCCTCCGGGCGGCGCACGGCCTCGCTGAGCACGGCGACGGCCTCCGGCTGGCCGACCAGGGCATCCCAGACGCTCACTTGTGCACCGACCTCTCGTCGGAGGATCCGGATGGGTCGTCCATGCTCTCCTGCGTGGCGGTCGCGGCGGTGAGCAGGGCGTCCACGCGACTGCGGATCTGCGCCGCGAGGTCGGCCCGGGGGCGCGTCGCGTCCAACACCAGCCAACGGTCCGGCTCGGCAGCGGCCCGGTCGAGGAACGCCTGCCGGGTCCGGGCGTGGAACTCCGACCCTGCGCTCTCGAGCCGGTCCGGGGCGTCCGTCAGCCGCTCGCCCAGCCGCGCCGGGTCCAGGTCGAGCAGCACCGTGAGGTCCGGCAACAACTCCTGGGTGGCCCAGAGGGAGAGCCGTTCGACGTCGTCCGCCGGCAGCGTCCGGCCACCCGCCTGGTACGCCACGGAGGAGTCCAGGTACCGGTCGGTGAGCACGGCGGCCCCACGCGCCAGTGCCGGGCGGATCAGGGACGCGACGTGGTGGGCCCGGTCCGCGGCGAACAGCAGGGCCTCGGTGCGCGGGTCCAGGTCCGACCCGTGCAACAGCAGGTCCCGCAGCGTGCGCCCGAGCTCGGTGCCGCCGGGCTCACGGGTACGCACCACCTCCCGGACACCGCCGGCTGCCAGGGAGTCGGCGAGCAGGCCCAGCTGGGTCGATTTGCCAGCGCCGTCGCCGCCCTCGAAGGAGATGAAGAGTCCGGTCACGTCCTGCAGCCTAACGACGCCCACCGACGGAGCGGACCACGTGCACCTACCGACCACCTGCGCTGCCATTCACCGTGTGTCACGGGCCACCGGATGCGACGATTCGGCATGCGCGTGTTGTGCTCCACGACCGCCGGCGATGGCCACTTCGGTCCCCTCGCGCAGGTGGCTCGCGCCTGCGTCGATGCCGGGCACGACGTACTCGTGGCCGCGCCGGCGTCCTACGCCCGAGCGGTCGCCCGGGCCGGCCTGACGCACGCCCCGTTCGCGGACGTGCCCCCGGAGCTGATCGGCCCCGTGATGGCGACCCTGCCCAGGCTGGGCTTCGATAGGGCCAACGAAACTGTGACGCGGGAGATCTTCGGCCGTCTCGACGCCCAGCATGCCCTGCCCGGCGTGCGCCGCACGGTCGCGGAGTGGCGGCCGGACGTGATCCTGCGCGAGCCGATGGAGCTGGGATCGCTCGCTGCCGCTGAGGCGAGTGGCATCCCGCACATCGAGGTCTCGGTCGGACTCAGCTCGATGACGAGCTGGGCGATCGGCCAGGTCACCCAGCCGTTGGCCGAACTGGACGCACTGGTCGGCCTCCCCGAGGGTCGACTCCTGGCAGCGATGCGGTCCGCGCCCGCCTTCTCCGCGGTTCCTGCGATCCTCGACGACTCAGAAGCCATCCCTGACGAGGCCGGCCTGAACCGCCCGCTCACCCGGTACCGAGCCGACACGACGCGGGGCGCCGGACGCCTGCCTGCGGCATGGGGTGAGCCGACGGATCCCCTGGTCTATGTGACGTTCGGTACCGTCGCGGCCGGTCTGGACCACCTCTCCGGACTCCACGAAGCGGCCCTGGCCGCGTTGGCCGATCAACCCGTCCGGGTGTTGATGACCACGGGTCTCGCCTCGGGGGCGCTCGTCCCGCCGCCCTGGCCCAGGAATGCCCGGGTCGAGACGTACTGGCCGCAGGACGACGTGATGCCGTTCGCGGCGGCCGTGGTGGGACACGGCGGCTTCGGCACGACCATGTCGGCGCTCGCCGCGGGCGTTCCGCAGGTGCTCATGCCGTTGTTCGCGATCGACCAGCGCATGAACGCCGATCGGGTCGCAATGATGGGCGCCGGCATCCGGGTCGCGGATCCCCCCGCGGGCGTCGGCCAGTTGGCGCAGGCAGTGACGCGGGTGTTGGCCGATGACCGGTACGGGGCGCGCGCGCAGGAACTGGCAGCCGCGATCGAGGCGCTGCCCGAGGCCGCCGCACTCGTGCCGGAGATCGAGCGGATCGCCGACGCGTGGACGCGTGAGTAGTCGTCGACCCACCACTCGACCCCTACTGCGCGACGGCCCTAACGCCCGCGGCGAGGTCGGCCGGCCCTCCGACCGGCCAGCCCGCCTCGGCGGCAGCGAGCCGGAGCGCCCCGACGACGGGCACCTCGGCGGTGCGCAGCGGTGCCGCCGGGAACATGGTGGCCAACGCGGCACGGACCCCGTCCCGGACCGGGCCGGCGGTCGTGAGCAGCGAGCCGGCGAGCACGATCTCCGCGGGGCTGGGGTCCGCGACCATCTGCGCGGTGCCTACCAGCGCCGCGACAGCCTCCTCGATGATGGTGCCGGCCACCTCGTCCCCGGCCGCGGCCACGTTCGCCACCAGTGGCGCGACGCCGCCGTACTGGGACGCGGCCATAGAGTGCACGGCGACGATCAGTCCCTGGCGCGCCTCGACGCCGTCGGCAACCCCGGCCCAGTCCAGTACCGCGCCGGTGAGGGCTGTGCTCGGGCCGCGCCCGTCCAGGTGCGCGGCGGCGGCCCGTAGTCCGGCCAGCCCGATCCACACGGCGGACCCACCGTCGCCGAGGATCCAGCCCATGCCGTCACACCGGGCGGTGACCTCGAGCCCGGCCCACGGGTCCCCGCCCGGACGCGCGTCGGGCACCCGCACCCGGGCCGCCACCGCGCCGGTGCCGGAGAGCAGCAGCAGCCCGTCGGGGACCTGCGCCGCAGCCGCGTAGGCGATCGCCAGGTCTCCACGCAGGCGCGGTTCGCCGGGCAGTCCCACGTCCGACCAGGCGCCGCGCGCGGCCTCCAGCGCCTCCGGCACCGGGGCGGCGCCCGTGCCCGCGCCGGCCATGCCGATCAGGCCGGAGACCTCGATGCCGGCCGCCGCTCCCAGGGCCGCGCCAGCGGCACCGTCGCCCGCGCCGGGCTCGTGCACTCCGATCGGGCCAGCCGACCCAGCCGACCCCAGCCCTGCCTCGAGAACCCGGGCATCCGCAAGCGCCGCCCGCAGGGTCTGCGCCAGGTTCGCGCGTACCGATCCCGGCGAGCTGCGGATGTTGCCGCCGGGCCCGGTCGCGTAACTCAGCACCGGCCCGCCGGCGAGCCCGACGGCGACCTTGCTCGAAGTACCGCCGATGTCCGCGCCGACGAGCACCTGCAGGGGCGCCGGACCGCCCTCACTCACCGGGAAGGACCGCCCCGAGCTGGCGGCGGGCCTCGTCCATGGTGGCCATCACCGCGATGGTCCCCTCCGGGTCGTGCCGCGGGGAGAACGTCTCGCCGGCGTGCACCCGGCGGGCCACCTCGGCGGCCTGGTAGGCGAACCCGGCACTCACCTCGGGCGTGAAGCTGCGGGCCTCACCGTGCCGTGGGCGGACCGTGACGGTCGTGGGTGCGTAGAACGTCCCGGCAAGCTCGATCCTCCCCTCGGTGCCGTTGATGGTCGCGGCGTTCGCGGTTGCCGAGCGCATCGTCGCGTGCAGCAGCGCCACCGCCCCGGAGGCCGTCCGCAGCGTGATGGCCTCCGTGTCGTCCACGCCGGTCGAGGTCAGGGTGCCGACGGCGGTGACCTGCTCCGGGGGGCCGAGGATGTCGTGCGCGAATGAGATCGGGTAGACGGTCAGGTCGAGCATCGAACCGCCGGCCAGCGCGGGGTTGCGCATCCGGTGTTCGTCACCGAGGGCGCGCATGTCCTGCCCGTGTTCGGCGCTCACGCTGACCACCTCGCCGATCTCACCGGAGTCGAGCACCCCGTGCACGGCGATCATGTGCGGCAGGAACCGGGTCCACATCGCCTCCATGGCGAACAGGCCGCGGTCGGCGGCGGCCGCGAACAGGGTCCGGGCCTCGCCGGCGCTTCGGGTGATCGACTTCTCCACCAGCACGTGCTTGCCGGCCCCGAGCGCGAGCAGGGCGTGCTCGAGGTGCTCCGAGTGCGGGGAAGCGATGTAGACCGCCTCGACCTGCGCGTCGGCGACGAGCTCGGCATAGCTGCCGTACGCCGTCGGTATCCCGTACTCGCCGGCGAACGCGCGAGCTCGCCCGGCGTCCCGCGAGCCGACCGCGACCACCGACGACGCGGTGTTCGCGGGGATCTCCGCGGCGAACTTCCGGGCGATGCCCCCGGGGGCGAGGATGCCCCAGCGCAGGGCGGGGGCGGCAGCGGGGTCTTGGGCAGTTTCGAAGGCAGGGCCGAGGGTGGTCACGCAGACACCTTAGGGTGCCGCGGCCGCGGCCGGCAGCGAGGCCGTCGGGCTGAACACGACTGCCCGACGGCGAGGGCCCGGTCGGTTCCGGGACCTCGCCGGTGGCGGGGCTACTTCTTCGCCGTCGCCTTCTTCGCGGCCGGCTTCTTCGCGGCCGGCTTGCGGGCGGCGGTGGCCCGGGCCGGCTTCTTGGCCGGACCCTTCGCACGCTTCTCGGCGATCAGCTCGTAGGCACGCTCGGCGGTCAGGTTCTCGACCGGGTCGTCCTTGCGCAGCGTCGCGTTCGTGGTGCCGTCGGTGACGTACGCGCCGAACCGGCCGTCCTTGACCACCACCGGCTTGCCCGAGACCGGGTCCTCGCCGAACTCCTTGAGCGGCGGGGCCGAGGTGGCCCCGCGACCGCGCTTGGGCTGGGCGTAGATCTCCAGCGCCTGCTCGAGGGTGACGTCGAAGATCTGGTCCTCCGACGCCAGCGAACGGGAGTCGGTCCCCTTCTTCAGGTACGGCCCGTACCGGCCGTTCTGGGCGGTGATCTCGTCCCCGGACTCCGGGTCCTCACCGACCACCCGCGGCAGGGACAGCAGCTTCAGCGCGGAGTCCAGGTCCACCGTGTTCAGGTCCATGTCCTTGAACAGCGAGGACGTGCGCGGCTTCGGCTTGACGGCCTTCTTCGCGCCCTTCTTCGGCGCCTCGGCCTCGTCCGGCTCGGGCAGGATCTCGGTCACGTACGGTCCGTACCGGCCGGACCGGGCCACGATCTGGTGCCCGGTCTCGGGGTCGGCACCGAGTTCGCGGTCGCCGTCGCCACCGGCCTCGAAGAGTTCCTTCGCCTTCTCGAGCGTGAGCTCGTCCGGGGCGATGTCCTCCGGGACGCTCGCGCGCCGGGCCTCGCCACCCTCCTCCAGCGGGGGTGCTTCGATGTAGGGACCGTACCGGCCGACCCGCAACACGATGTCCTCGCCGACGCTGATCGAGTTGATCTCCCGGGCGTCGATCTCGCCGAGGTCCTCGACCTGGTGCTTCAGCCCTTCGACGCCGTCGCGCCCGAAGTAGAACCCGGCCAGCCAGTCCACCCGGTCCGCCTCGCCCGCGGCGATCCGGTCCAGGTCGGACTCCATCGCGGCGGTGAAGTCATAGTCGACCAGCCGCGGGAAGTGTTCCTCGAGCAGACGCACCACGGAGAACGCGAGCCAGCTCGGCACCAGGGCCTGACCCCGTCGCAGCACGTAGCCACGGTCGGTGATTACGCCGATGGTGGCCGCGTAGGTCGACGGGCGGCCGATCCCCCGCTCCTCCAGGGCCTTGACCAGGCTCGCCTCGGTGTACCGGGGCGGCGGGGACGTCTCGTGACCGTCGGCCACCAGCTCCTCGGTGGTCACATCGTCGCCGACCTGCAGGTCCGGCAGCCGCGCGTCCTTGGCCTCGCGCTCCTCGTAGCGCTCGACGTCGCGACCCTCCTCGTAAGCGGCGAGGAAGCCGCGGAAGGTGATGACCGTGCCGGACGCCGCGAACTCGGCGTCGCGACCATCGGTTGCGGTCGTGCCCAGCCGGATGGACGCCGTCGATCCCTTGGCATCCGCCATCTGCGAGGCGACGGTGCGCTTCCAGATCAGCTCGTACAGGCGGAACTGGTCGCCGGCGAGTTCGCGGGCCACCTGGGCGGGGGTCCGGAACGAGTCACCGGCGGGGCGGATCGCCTCGTGGGCCTCCTGCGCGCCCTTCGACGTCGTGGCGTACATGCGGGGCTTGGCCGGGATGTAGTCGGCGCCGTACAACTCGGTGGCCTGCTTGCGTGCGGCCGCGATGGCCTGACCGGACAGCGCCGAGGAGTCGGTACGCATGTAGGTGATGTACCCGTTCTCGTACAGGGTCTGCGCGGTGCGCATCGCCTGCCGGGAGTTCATCCGGAGCTTGCGGGAGGCCTCCTGCTGCAGCGTGGAGGTCGTGAACGGGGCCGCGGGCCGGCGGGTGTACGGCTTCTCCTCGACGGAACGCACCTGGACCTGGCAGCCCTCGAGTGCGGTGACCAGGCCGCGCGCGTCGGCCTCGGTGAGCTGGACGGCGGCGCGGGTACGAAGCACCCCGTCGTCACCGAAGTCCTTGCCGGTGGCCACGCGGGCGCCGTCGACGGCCACCAGCCGGGCCCCGAACGAGGTGCCGGCGGTCTGCCCGCGGCCGCCCGCGAACGTGCCCTTGATGTCCCAGTACTCCGCGCTGCGGAACGCCATCCGCTCGCGCTCGCGCTCCACCACCAGGCGGGTGGCGACGGACTGCACCCGGCCCGCGCTCAGGCCCTGGCGGACCTTGCGCCACAGCACCGGGGAGACCTCGTAGCCGTACAACCGGTCCAGGAGGCGGCGGGTCTCCTGGGCGTCGACGAGGCGGGTGTCCAGGTCCCGGGTGTTCTCCAGCGCCCGCTGGATGGCCTCCCGGGTGATCTCGTGGAACACCATCCGCTTGACCGGCACCTTGGGCTCGAGCACCTCGAGCAGGTGCCACGCGATGGCCTCGCCCTCGCGGTCCTCATCGGTGGCGAGGTAGAGCTCGTCGGCGTTCTTGAGGAGCTTCTTGAGCTCGGCGACCTTCTTCTTCTTGTCCGCGTCCACGACGTAGTAGGGGTCGAACCCGTTGTCCACGTCGATCGCGAACTTCTTGTAGGGCCCCTTCTTCATCTCGGCGGGCAGCTCGGAGGGCTGCGCCAGGTCCCGGATGTGCCCCACGCTCGCCTCGACGTCGAAGTCGGAGCCCAGGTAGCCGGCGATGGTGCGAGCCTTCGCCGGGGACTCGACGATGACCAGCCTGCGATGGGGTGTGGTCACGCGGACCTTCCTTCTCAGTTCGCGCCGACCGGACACGGCGGCGCGTTTAGGGGGACACTGCGGCTCGACGGTACATCGTCTTTCGGCGGATCGTCGCGGATCCTGTCCCGGCACCGGCCCTGTCGGGCCTGCTGGGGGCCGTTGCGCCGGCCGGATCGTCACATCACGCACCCGAGCCTCCGGCGCTGCTCACCCTGGGGCGAGCGTGGTACCGCCGCTGGGACGAGGGTACCTCTCCCCAGGCCCCTGGCCGGTTCCGGCCCTCGACCGCGGCTAGGGTCGGTGCCACGGGATCGGACTCCGGGTCGCCCACGCGACCGTGTCCCGACCGGGTCGCCTCGACCGGCGTCCCACCCTCCACCGCCTCTCGCACCCACCGGAGCACCATGTCCCAGCAAGCCCCTGCGCCCGCAGCCGCCCGCCGACTCGAGCCGTCCGACGTCGCCCGCGCCCAGGCAATCGTCGAGCGCATCGGCACCTCGTTCCGGAGCCGGGTGGTCGGGCAGGGCAACCTCCAGCTGAGCCTCGTGGTGGCACTGATGACCGGTGGGCACGTGCTCCTGGAGTCGGTGCCCGGCCTGGCCAAGACGACCGCGGCGGCGACGCTCGCCGACGCGGTCCACGGCTCGTTCACCCGGATCCAGTGCACCCCGGACCTGCTCCCGGCCGACATCGTCGGCACCCAGGTGTACGAGCCGGCCACCGGCGCGTTCAGCACCCAGCTCGGCCCGGTGCACGCGAACTTCGTGCTGCTCGACGAGATCAACCGGTCCTCGGCGAAGACGCAGTCCGCGATGCTCGAGGCGATGCAGGAGCGGCAGACGTCGATCGGCGGCGTCATCCACGAGCTCCCGAAGCCGTTCGTGGTGCTCGCCACCCAGAACCCGATCGAGCAGGAAGGCACCTACGAGCTGCCCGAGGCCCAGCTCGACCGGTTCCTGCTCAAGGAGATCCTCACCTACCCCAGCCACGCCGAGGAGATCGAGATCCTCGACCGGATCGAGCGCGAGGTGTTCGACCAGGAGCTGCCGGCCGGCTCCCAGGTGAGCCTGGACGAGGTGCGTTACCTGCAGGGCGTGGTCAAGGGCGTCTACCTCGACCCGGCGATCAAGTCCTACATCGTGGCCCTCGTGCAGGCCACGCGGCCGCCGTCGCGGGCCCTCGGTGAGCGCCTCGGCCGGTACCTCACCTGCGGCGCGAGCCCTCGGGCGTCGATCACGTTCCAGCAGGTGGCCCGGGCCCTCGCGGTCGTGGCCGGGCGGACCTACGTGATCCCCGAGGACGTGCAGCGGCTGCGGCACCAGGTGCTCCGGCACCGGATCATCCTGAACTTCGAGGCAGTCTCGGACCGGGTCAGCACCGAGCAGGTGGTGGACGCGGTCTTCGCGGCCACTCCCACGCCGTAGCGGAGCCTCGATGTCCTCCCTGTTGGTCGAGGTCCGGACCAAGATGTCGATCCACGCCCACGAGAAGGTGCGTGGGCTGCTGGCCGGCGAGTACGCGTCCGTGCACAAGGGCCGCTCCATGGACTTCGACGACCTGCGCGAGTACCAGCGCGGCGACGACGTCAAGGACATCGACTGGAAGGCCACCGCCCGCAGTGCGCACGTGCTGCTGAAGCGGTACGTGGCGGTCAAGAAGCACAACGTGCTGCTCGTCGTGGACACCGGCCGGACCATGTCCGCCACCGCCGCCGGCGGCGGCAGCAAGCGCGACGTGGCCGTGCTCAGCACCGGTGTGATGGGCCACGTCGCCACCCAGCACGGCGACCTGGTCGGCCTGGCCTGCGGGGACGCCGACGGCGTCACCTACCTCCCACTGCGCGGCACCTCCGGGCACCTGGAGACCCTGCTCCAGCGCATCCACGGGCGGATCCGCCCCGACGGCGCCGCCCAGGACCTGCTCGCTCTGCTGGACTCCGTCCGGCGGACCATCACCCGGCGGATGATCGTCCTGATCGTCACCGACGAGGTGGACCTCGGCCCGGCCCACGAGGAGGTGCTGCGCCGGCTCCGGGTGCAGCACGAGGTGCTCTGGCTGACCATCTCCGACGCGGAGCTCACCGACGACCGGTTCGCCGGGCGGGACCTGCTCGACGTCGACGCACTCCAGAGGCTGCCGGCCGCGCTGCGCGACGACCCGCAACTGCGCCGCGAGCACGCCGCCGCCCTCGCCGCCGCCCGCGGCGGCCGGGACGCGCTGCTGCGCCGGGTCGGGATCGCAGCGGAGCGGATCGGCTCCGACGCCGAAGTCATCCCCGCCGTGTTCCGGCTCCTCGAGAAGCAGCGGGCCGCCCGTGGCTGACGACCTCTACGGCCCGTGGCAGTACGGCGCCCTCTGGCCGGTGCTCGGCGCACTGCTCGGGGCGGCCGTGCTCGGCTGGTTCGCCTACCTGTTCTGGAGCACCCGGGCGGTGCCGGCGACGGCGCAGCCGGCGCCCACGCACGGCCGCAGTCTCGCGGAACTGAAGCAGGCGCACCTGGCGCAGCTGCACGCCGTCGGGGCCGAACACGCCGCCGGCCGCCTGCCCGAACGGGACGCCTACCAGCGCCTCAGCACCATCGTGCGCGCGTTCGCGTTCGCCGCCTCCGGGGTGCCCGCACACACGATGTCCCTGGCGGACCTGAAGCGGCACCATCCCGGGGCGCTTCCGGCCGCGATCGAGCGGCTGTACCCGGTCGAGTTCTCCGCTCCCGGGGCCGGCGCGGACGCGACCGACGGCCGCGGCAGCGCGGCCGACGTGCCGGGCGCGGTCGCCCTTGCCACCGGCGTGGTGGGAGGGTGGCGATGACCGTCTCGATCCTGTGGGGCTGGCTGATCCCGGTGCTCCTGGTCGCGATCGCGGCCGGCGCGTGGTGGTGGTGGCGCCGCACGGCGGCCCGCACCTCCACCGACGCCGTCCGGGTGGCGCACTCGGAGCGGCTCACCTCGTTGCCGCGCTACCGCGCGCTCGCTGCCCGACGGCGGCAGCTGCTGACCGCGATGACGGTCGCCGTCGCGGGGCTCGCCGTGGCGGGCACGGTGCTGCTGGCCCGCCCGATCGGGGCGTCTGCGACCGAGCCGGAACTGCACACCCGCGACATCATGCTCTGCCTCGACGTGTCCGGGTCGATGGACTCCTTCAACCAGGAGCTGCTGGCCACGTTCGCCGAGCTGGTGCCGCAGTTCGAGGGCGAGCGGATCGGCATGACGATCTGGGACAGCTCCGCCGTGACCGTGTTCCCGCTCACGACGGACTACGCCTACGTCACCGAGCAGCTGACGATGCTCTCGCAAGGGTTCGCGGAGAACGACTACAGCCAGCTCCAAGGCACCTACTACGGCGAGGGCGGCTCCTCGCTGATCGGGGACGGCCTGGTCTCCTGCGCGCTCCGGTTCGACGCGGTCGACACCCACCGGTCCCGCTCGATCATCATGGCCACGGACAACTATGTGTCCGGCAACCCGCTCGTGACCCTGCCGGAGGCGGCCCGGCTCGTGGCCGACCGCGACATCCGGTTGTACGCGCTGAACGTGACGTCCTGGGGCGAGAGCGACGAGAGCGTGGAACTGGCCGAGACCGCGGAGCTGACCGGCGGGTCGAGCTATCTGATCGAGGAGCCGGAGGAGATCGCGGCGCTCGTGGACACGATCGCCGACACCGAGGCAGCCGCGTTCACCGGCGCACCCCAGGTGCTGGAGTACGCGGCTCCCGGGGTGTTCCTGGCGCTCGGCGGAGCCGGCCTGGTCGCGTTGATGGGTCTCGCCTGGAAGGCCGGGCTATGACGTTCCTGCCGTTGGCCCCTTGGTGGCTGATCGCCGTGTTCGCCGCGGCGACCGCCGGCTTCGCCGTCTGGGCCGGCCGGCAGGATCCGCGCCGACGCCGGGCCTGGCTGCGCCGGGCCGGGATCGCCGCGCTGCTCGCCGTGATGGCGCTGCGGCCCGGCATCCCCGACCCGGACGCGCGGGCCGCCAACACCAACGTCGACGTGTTCTTCGTGGTTGACACCACGAGCTCGATCGTCGCCGAGGATCACGACGGCGGCCGGCCCCGGCTGGAGGGGGTCGCCGAGGATGTGGTCGCGATCGCCGACGCCCTGCCGGGCGCCCGGTTCACGCTGCTCACGTTCGACCAGATCGGTCGGGTCGAGCTGCCGCTGACCGATGACACGACGGCGCTGCGCACGGCCGTCGAGGTGGTCCGGCCGGAGATCGCGTTCTACTCGGCGGGCAGTTCCCCGCTGACGGCGGTCGAGGTGATGGCCGAGCGGCTCACCGCCGCGCAGGAGCAGGAGCCGGACCGGAACCGCGTGGTGTTCCTGATGACCGACGGTGAGACCACCACGGACTCCCCGCCGGACGCCTCGTTCGCCTCGCTCGCGGACCTGGTCGACGACGGCGCGGTGCTCGGGTACGGCACGGCGGAGGGCGGGCGGATGCTGGAGAATACCGGCTACGAGAGCGACGAGCGGTACATCCAGGACAACAGTGAGTCCCCGAGCACGGACGCGATCTCCCGGATCGACGAGGCCGCACTCACGGCGATCGCCGGCGAGCTGGGCGTGGACTATGCGCACCGGACCGCGCCGGGCGGCCTGGCGGACCTCGTCGACGTCGAGACCGGTGGCCTCGAGGTGACCGATGAGGAGCTGGCCGGGCGCGCCGACCTGGGCTGGCTGCTCGCGCTGCCGCTGCTCGCGCTGGTGCTCTGGGAGGGCGCGCTGCTCGTCCCCGAACTGCTCGCGATCGGCCCGGCCCGGCGGCGCGGCGCCGGACGGGACCGGAGCGCGACGAGCGGCGATCAGAGCCGCAGCGCGACCGGAGCCGGACTGGACCGCGCCACCGCCGGGGACCGCACCACGACGAACGGCGAGCCGGAGAACGCGGTGACCCGCGGCGACCGGGACCGCACCACGAACGGAGCTCTCCGATGACGATCCCGACCGCTGCTCCGCCGTCGACCCCTCCGAACCACGAGGGCACGCAGCCCGGCGCCGGAACCCGACCACGCTCCGACTCCGCGCACCCCGGCAGTACCGACACCGCCGCCGTCAACGACCAACGCAGGCTCCGCCGTCGCCGGCTCCTGCGCTGGTCCGTCGGACCGGCGGCCGTGGCACTGTTGATCGCCGGCAAGCTGCTCGGCACCCCGATCCTGAACGCCACCGCGGTGTCGGCGTACGAGGCGGGCGTCGCGGACCCGATGGAGTACGAGCGCAGCCAGCGGCTGTTCACCCTCGCCGGCTTCGCGAACCTGTTCGAGCGCGAGGTGTCGCCGTTCAACCAGGGCGACGTGCTGTTCCGGCTCGGGGACCTGCCCGGCGCCCAGGCCCAGTTCGAGCGGGCCCTCGGCCTGGCCGGCCCCGACCGCGCCTGTCAGGTGCGGGTGAATCTCGTGCTCAGCATCGAGGCACAGGGCGACGCGCTCGGCGACGTCCCCGGCGCGCAGGCCCACTACGACGCTGCCCTGGCCGTGATCGACGAGGCCGAGTACTGCTTCTCCGAGCAGGCCGGCAGCGAGGCGTCCGAGGCGGGCGATCGGCTGATGGAGGCACAGGAGCGCATCGAGGAGAACTCGGACCCGGAACCGGGCGAGGGCGACGACGGGGACGAGGGCGAGGACGGCGAGACCGAGGGCGAACCCGAGTCGGCGCCCGACCAGAGCACCCTGGAGCAGCTGGAGGAGCAGCAGGCCGGGGCCGCGCAGGAGCGCGCCGAGGGCGAGCAGAACCAGGAGTCGCGGGACTACGAGCCGGCGGAGTACGACGACGCCCGGTGGTGAGGGCGCATCGCGAGCATCGCGAGGGTCGCCACCGCTGACGCCGCGATCACTGAGGAGCAGGCGCCGACGTAGGCGATCACTTCGCCGGAACGCTCGTAGACCGGCACGTTGAGGGCCGTGAACACACCGATCACGACGCCGAGCAGTCCCGTCGCGACGGCCACGACGCTGAGCAGCGTGACCGCGTTCGCCCCTGGCGCACCGCGGTAGCCGCGGGGCAGCGAGCGGCGCCGCACGGAGCGGGCCGCCTCGATGATGAAGTACCAGAACGCGGCGACGGCGAACGCGGCGACCACGTCGGACGCGCGGTGCCATTCGATGGCCATCGTGGCCAGGCCGGTCGCGACCGCATAGACGGCACCGCCGATGGCGACGGGTCCGCGCCACCGCTGCGGGGCGATCAGCAGCGCCGTCGCGGCCACCGATGCGGCCACCGTGGTGTGCCCGGAGGGGAGCGAGTTGGCCAGGGCCAGCGTGGCGTCGAGGTCCGGCCGGGGCAGGATCGCCTTGACGACCTGGGTGGTCACGTTCGCGCCGACCAGCAGGAGCACCGCGGCGCCGGCGATCGACCAGCGGCGCTGCGCCACCGCGATCACCACGGCGGCGACCACCGCCCCAGCGACGAACGGCACGGACACCAGGTCGAGGACGGGCAGGATCGCCTGGGTGAGGGTGAGCGGGCCGGCGTCCGCACCGGAGAGGGCGGCGTCGTCGATCAGCTGCCCGAGCCGGGTCGTGACGAAGAACCACGCCGTGGCCACCAGGACCGCCGCCGAGGCGAGGGCCGCGAGCAGCGGGGCGGTCAGCCCGCGCCTCCCGCGAGCGTCGAGAGGCGCCGGGGTCGGAGCCATGGTCACAGCAGTCATCCTCCACGGTAACCATGGCCTGCGGCCAGATACCGCGCCGACGTGCGCAGGGGTGGTGAGACTCGTGTGCAGATCTGTTGGTCCGCCGTCGGCCGGGGCGCCGCGGGGGTGCGCGGCGGGCGCGGCCGGCGGGGCCCCCTGCCACACTCGGGGGGCCCTGCTGCGGGTCGGGGTGTGCGCCTCGGTCTCCGGGGTGCGCGAGCGCACCGACGGCCGCCTCGGCATCCACGCCCACAA
>NZ_CACRYJ010000023.1 GCF_902703175.1 Occultella aeris
CAGCCCCAAACCAGGGACGACAACGAACGTATGAGCCAGGCACCAGGTGCTCAGGATCCAACCACCGCAACCAGTGCGGCGCACTCACCCTGACACTGAGCTGAACGTAGGCCTGGCCGCTGACGCCAGCGGGCCGGCTCGTCAATGTCGTCGATGGCAGTGTCACTGCGCACCTGCCGCACATGGCTCCAAGCCAGTTACGCGCTCGCGCCGGCCGCTCACGGGTCAGGCGGTCAGGGCGGTGCTCCGGGTTCGGACCACGCAGTATCTCGGGTTTCTCAGGACGCCGCCCAGCTGGCCAGCAGCGCGATGCGGTCTGCGTCCGAGGTCCCAGGCTCCGCGCTGTACGTGACGATCGACAAGCCTGGCTCGCCCGGCAGGTCGAAGGCGTCGAAGGTGAGCAGGACCGTGCCTACCTCTGGGTGGTTGAAGGTCTTCTGACCGGTCCGGTGCTCGTGCACGTCGTGTCGAGCCCACTCGGTCCGAAAGTGGGGGCTCCGCGTCGACAGCTCACCGATCAGAGCAGTGAGTTGCTGGTTGAGAGGATCGCGTCCCGCCTCGAGTCGAAGCATCGCCGCGTTCATCTGCCGGGCCAGGGGCCAGTCCTCGTAGAAGTCAGGTGCTCGAGAGTCGAGGAAGATGAACCGGGCCATGTTCGCCTGGCCGGGGACGTCGAAGTGCTGCGAGTACAGGGCTCGGCCCAGGTCGTTGGCCGCGATCATGTCCTGCTGGGCATTGGTCACGACCGCGGGCACTGCCATGTTGTCCAGCACCCGCTGGACGGACGAGCGCACGATGACTTCGCTGCTCCGCGCAGGGCCGTCCACCTGGCGCGGCGCGCCCTGGGCGAGGTGGAAGAGGTGCTCACGTTCTGCGTCGTCGAGCTGGAGCGCGCGAGCGATGGCATTCAGCACGCTCTCAGAAGCGCCGTGGATGTTGCCGCGCTCGAGGCGGTTGTAGTAGTCGAGGCTCACCCCGGCCAGCATCGCGACCTCCTCCCTGCGCAGCCCGGGTACCCGGCGGTCCCCGCCGAAGTCGGGCAGCCCGGCTTGAGCTACCGTGACGCGCGCACGCCGGGAGATCAGGAACTCTCGCACTTCATCTTTCGTGCTCATGAGAGCAATCATGCTCCGTTCTCGCGCGCCCTGGGGTGGCCTGTGCGGGCCTCCCACCTCGGGATTGCACCGATGCAGACTGGTCGACGGTGGCCCGAGCGGTGGTCGCCAGCCACACCGATGAAGGAGAAGATGATGCTCACCGTCAACGCTTATGCTGCAGTCTCAGCCACCGAGCCCCTGGTCCCCACGACGATCGAGCGCCGCGACCTCGGCCCGCACGATGTCCTGATCGACATTGCCTACGCCGGCATCTGCCACTCCGACATCCACACCGTCCGCGGCCACTGGGGCGAGATCAGCTACCCCCAGGTCGTCGGCCACGAGGTCGTCGGCATCGTCCGCGAGGTCGGGCCCGAGGTCACCCGCCACGCCGTCGGCGACCGCGTCGGAGTCGGCTGCCAGTCGAACTCCTGCCAGAACTGCGCCCAGTGCGACAAGGGCAACGAGCAGTACTGCCTCAATGGCAACGTGCAGACCTACGCCGGCGTCGACGTCGACGGCACCATCACTCAGGGCGGCTACTCACAGGCGACCGTCATCCATGAGCGCTTCGTCCTGCGGATCCCCGACGGCATCGACCTCGACAAGGCTGCTCCGCTGCTGTGCGCTGGCATCACGCTCTACTCGCCTCTCAAGCATTGGAACGCCGGCAAGGACAGTAAGGTCGCCGTGGTTGGTCTAGGCGGGCTGGGCCACGTCGGTGTGAAGATCGCCGACGCACTCGGTGCCGAGGTCACCGTTTTGTCGCGCACCCTGTCGAAGAAGGACGATGGCATCGCCTTCGGCGCAGACCACTACTACGCCACTGAGGACGCTGACACCTTCGACAAGCTCGCCGGCCAGTTCGACCTCATCCTCAACACCGTCTCCACCGGTGTCGACACAGAGAAGTACGTCAACCTGCTCGCCGTCGACGGCACCCTCGTCATGCTCGGTAGACCGTCCGAGACGCTCACCAGCACGGTCATGCCGCTCAACATGGGACGCCGCAGCATCGCCGGCTCCGGCAACGGCGGCATCCCTGAGACGCAGGAGATGCTGGAGTTCTGCGCTGCCCACGACATCACGCCCGAGATCGAGGTCATTGGCGCCGAGGACATTAACGATGCCTACGAGCGCGTGCTGAAGTCCGACGTACGCTACCGCTTCGTCATCGACACCGCCACGCTCGACGACTGATCACCGGCGCCGCCGCCGGCGTCATCGTCGATCGACGTCGGCGGCCCCACACATCCCGACCGCTATACCTAAGGAGCAACGGATGCACGTCGCCATCGCCGGAGCTGGCGGCCGCGTCGGACTCGAGCTGGCCCGCCAGCTCACCGCCGCCGGCCACACTGCCACGGGAATCCACCGAAACCCTGACCACACCGACGCCATCGCCGCCGCCGGCGCGACGCCCGCCCACGGCGACCTCATCGCCGACGACGCGCAGACGCTCGCAGCGCACCTTGATCGCGCAGACGCGGTGGTCTTCGCAGCTGGCGCCCACGGCACAGGCACCGAGCAGACCTCGCTCATCGACGGCGACGGGCTCCTCAAGACGATCGACGCCGCCCGGATCGCCGATGTCACCCGCATCGCCGTCCTGTCCGCCTTCCCCGAGTCGGTCCGTAGCGGCGAGCTCGGTCCGACATACGAGCACTACCTGCGCGTGAAGAAGGCCGCCGAGCATGCCCTCACCGAGTCCGACCGCGACTGGCTCATCCTTCGCCCCGGCCACATGACTGACGATCCCGCACACGGCACGATCGCCGCCGGCGCGGCGCTCCCCGACGAGGCCGACGTCAGCCGCGCCGACGTCATCGCATTCCTCGTCTCCGCACTGCAGCATCCGAAGCTCGGGCGCGCCATCGTCGAGCTCACGGACGGTGACACGTCCATCACCGCCGCCGTCGAGGCCACAGTCGCCCGCAGTGCCCCGCGGACCCAGCGCTAGGCGGCGCCCGAGCTCTACCCCGTCGGGCAGGGTGTCGTGGCGGTCGCCTCCTCCATCAGTCCCAGGGCGTAGCCCTTTCCCAGAAAGGCCGAGGGAATGCACTCAGAGGCTGCCCTCCCCCATCGGGAGGACACCCTCGTCTTCTCGCGCGCGGCCTCCGAGCTGGCCAAGACCTCGTGGCGGTGCGACACAGCTCGGCGCCAACGCGCCTAGATCGCGCGGATTAGCGCGGGGTCGGCCGTCCGGATGTGGTTCACGGCTCGAATCAGCAGGTGCGTCGTCATGGTCGTCGCGATCGCCTCCGAACGCGTGTCGATCATCGCGACCATCGCCGTGGGGTCGTCGAGCTTCGCGGGGTGGCACCACTCGTCCCAGAGCTCATCCTCAACCCCACCGATCAGATGAACACCGCCGCGCTGCTTGCCACCCACGGACCTGGTCCACCTTCCCAGCATGCACGGCGTCGTTCACCTCGTCGATGGCAAGCTGAGCCAGACCAAACCTGCTGCTGCGTAGCCCTGGTTCGACACCCAGTAGGCCGACCCCACCCCGCTCGTCCACTCCTCCCCGGCGCCACCCTGACACCAGGGTTTCTCAACTCCCTCGTTACTGGTCGTCGTAGACATCGGCCATCAAGTGATCGCGGAACCACGCCATTGAGCATTGCGACTTACAGTGATGTCCGGTGTCTCATCTGCTGGTGTCTCAGAACCGAGGTTGTGAGTGTTTGGAGGCCTGACACTACAGCATCGCTGATTTGGCTCGCGTGCGGTGTAGGACGGGGCGGTGGTCAAGTTTCGTAGGCGCGTAGTTCGTATCGAATCGGCGTCGCTGGGTGTCCGCTTGCCGAAATCGACACCTCGCCACCCCCCTTTGCCCGACCGAGGCGTGGATGGCGAGGTGTCGTCAGGTCGAAAAGACCTATCGCGGCAAGTGACGCGTTGCGACTGCTTTGCAACTAACGCGTAGGCGACCCGCCGTCGACCGGGATGGTGTGGCCGTGGATGAACGATGCGTCGTCGCTTGCGAGGAAGACTACGGCACGCGCGATCTCCAGGGCTTCGCCGTATCGCCCAGCAGGCGCCTGCATCGTCAGGTCATAGAACGGGAAATCGGGGGTTATCTCAGCGCCCTCGAAGGCCGAGGTCTTGATAACGCCTGGGCCAATGCCCACCGCACGGATACCCTTGTGGCCGTAGTCGTACGCGATTTGCTTGGTAAGCCCGATGACCCCGTGCTTCGCCGTGGTGTACTCGGCCCCGACCTCGCTCGCGACCAGGCCGGATGCGGAGGAGACATTGATGATGACGCCGTTCCCGCGCTCGAGCATGTGCGGGAGCACAGCCTTCGTCGCTAGAAAGACACCCTTGAGATCGACGTCCATGACACGCTCCCACTGGCTCGTCTCAATCTCGAGCAGCGGCAAGTAGGCGCCGAATACACCAGCGTTGTTTACCAAGACATCGATGCGCCCGTACGCGTCGAGTGCGGAGTCCACCATGGTCCGTACGGAATTCTCGTCAACGACGTTGGCCTCCACGCCTCTCGCGTCTCCGCCGGCGTCGCGGATCTGAGCCACCGTCGCGTTGGCCCGCTCAATGGAGAGGTCGGCAATAACAACCTTCGCCCCCTCGTTCGCGAGCTCCGCACTCATGGCCTGGCCCAGGCTGGAACCGGCCTGTTCCTTCCCGTGGCCACCTCCAGTAACGAGTACGACCTTGTCCTTAAGTCCACGCATTTTGAGTCCTCTCTTGGTCGAGAATTTGCTTGACGTGTATTAGGGATAAGGTCGGCCGGCATCTACATATTCCCGCCGAGTTGGCAGTCGGGCGGTCCGACGTGCATTTAGGTGCAACTCGTCCGGTGTGGCATTCCCGCGTTGGGACACCAAGCCTCGATCCACCAGCGGTCCGCGGCTCCTTCGTTGATGCAAAATTCGGGGGCGGCGTTTTGTTGAAACGAGACTGCGGGCAGGGCTGGCCGTGCGGCGACTGGCTCGAGGCTAGTGCGACTCAGTCGCGGCCACCGCACCCAATGAGGGGTCCGCCGCCCCGGCGTGGTCACCTTCGCTGGATGGCGGTTGCCCAAACCCAGACCGCTCCGTTCCGTCCGTGTTCGTCGATGAACTCGACTCGTCCTGCGCGTGGCGAGTAGGCCGTTGCGCGGCCGTCGACTTGCACGAATCCGGTCCTGGGAAAGGACACCCAGACCTTGACCGGGATGGGCGGGTCCAGCGGTCGGATCGGAATCCCGATGGCTGCCGGCGGAATGTCGAGTGGTGCGTCGCGCATCGGAACACGGTCCGGGTGTCGGCCCTCACTTGTCATGCAATCAGTCGAACAGGTGTACGCAGTCTGGACGAAGGACCGACGCGCCGTGGCCTCCGGCAGGGCCGATTGCTGGTCGACGTCAACGATGGGCGCCGGTCACCTGATGGGCAACTGTGGGCCCATGTGGCGGCTCGGGTCCGGTTGCCCGGGTCTCTCGCGATAGGCGGGCAAGGGGTCGGTGGCGGACTTCACAGTCGGGACGGGACTTGGGCAAGGGGTGCGGGCAAGGGGCAGTGGTGACCGTGGGAACGGATCACTCGAGAGTTTGGAGCCTCCGATGCGCACACGCTGCACCCCTGCCCGAGTCCACACCGCGGGCGCCGACTCTGTCGCGATCCCCGCGCTGGAAGCGCGGCAGCGCGCGCCGCAGATGAAGGCGCCGACGCGAGAGATTGGTCGAATCCAAGGTCCGGGGTCGAGGCGGTTCGTGTGGTCGTGGTGTAGGGCCGGGTTACCGCTTGGGTCGGGGTGCGAGCGAGACGTTTCCGCTGACCAGGTCGTCGAGGCTCACCTGGAAGTACCGAGCCAGCAACACGACCTCTCGGAGCTTCCAGGATGCACGGCCGTTGAGTCGGGCTGTCATTTGGGATGTGCCGATCCCGCAGAGTTGCGCGAGGGAGGCGGAGGTGACGCGTCGCGAGTGGGCGAGGCCACGTACGGTCGCGGTCACGGTTGCGTCTACCGCGCGCGCCTCAGAGTCCTCGTCCATAGGTCAGCAGGATGGCCGGTTCCTGACCGAGTTTGCAAGCAGAACACCGGTACAGCGTTCGTAAGTGATGATAAATCGTTGACTGCAAGCAAAGATCGTTGCATGATGCTGTTCATGGCCACTCCGCTGTATCTCCTCGCAGATCTGATCTTGCGTGACGCGCAGGGTGCATCGCTGCGGGACTGGGTGCTGGAGCGGCGACGCCGCGTGCACCAGGTGACATGGGCGGAGTTGGCAGATCGGCTGGCTCGGGCTACCGACGGGCAGGTGGTTGCCACGACGGTCACGCTGCGCTCGTGGTTCGTGGCGGGGCTGGTGCGGGCTCGCGCCGAGGACGAGCTCGATGCTGGCGCGGCTGGGGGC
>NZ_CACRYJ010000024.1 GCF_902703175.1 Occultella aeris
GTGCCCGCCCAGCCCACGCCGTCGCCCCTGCCGCCCCGCGGGCTGCGGACCGCGATCATCGCGATGGCGATCGGCGGCTTCGCGATCGGCACCACCGAGTTCGCCACCATGGGGCTGCTGCCGCAGATGGCGACGAGCCTCGGCGTCTCGGTACCGACCGCGGGCCAACTCATCTCCGCCTACGCGATCGGCGTCGTGATCGGGGCACCGCTGATCGTCGTGGTCGCGGCCCGGCTCGAGCGCAAGCAGCTCCTGGTGCTGCTGGCCGTGGCGATCGCCCTCGGCAACGCGTTCTCCGCGCTCGCGCCGGAGTTCGGCTCGATGGCAGTGTCCCGGTTCGTGGCCGGCCTGCCCCACGGGGCGTACTTCGGCGTGGCCTCGCTGATCGCGGCGACGCTCGCCCCGGCCGGCCGCCGGGCGCGCGCGGTGTCGCAGGTGATGCTCGGGCTCACCATCGCGACCATGATCGGCGTGCCCCTGTCGACGGCGCTGGGCCAGTGGGCGGGATGGCGCGCTGCCTACTGGGTGGTCGTCATCGTCTCGCTCGCAGCCGTGGCCGCGATCTGGCGGTTCGTACCGGCGCTGCCCCGCCCGGCGGGCCAGCGCGCGAGCGCCCGCGGGGAGCTGCGGGCGTTCCGGCACGCACAGGTATGGTTCACCCTCGGCATCGCGGCCGTCGGGTTCGGCGGCATGTTCGCCGTATACAGCTACATCGGCGAGATCGTGCCGGAGGTGCTGGGCCTGTCCATCGGCGCGGTGCCCCTGATCCTCGCCGTCTTCGGCACCGGGATGACCGTCGGCACCCTGATCGCCGGGCGCCTGGCCGACCGCTCCGTGATGGGCACCGCGATCGCCGGGCTGGCCGGGATGGCCGTCCTGCTCGCCGGCTTCGCGCTCACCGCGCACTGGGCCGTCGTCGGGGTCATCGGGCTGTTCGCGATCGCCACGATCTCGCAGTTCCTCGGGCCGTCGCTGCAGACGCGGCTGCTGGACTCCTCCCCGGACGCGCCGTCGCTGGCCGCCGCGCTGCACCACTCCGCGCTGAACATCGGCAACGCCGTGGGCGCATGGGTCGGTGGCCTGGTGCTGGCCGCCGGCTTCGGCTACCTGGCGCCCGCGTGGGCCGGGTCCGTGCTGGCGGTCGGCGGGCTCGGGATCGCGCTCATCGCCGTGGCCGCGCAGCGGCGCGCCGACGCCGCAGGTAGAGGTTGACGGCGGCCCCGCTCTGGTTCCGCTGACTTGAGATGCGGGTCGCGCCCGCGCCGACCCACAGTTCACGTCAGCGGAACTCCGAGGATGCCCGTTCCGCTGACTCGAGATGCGGGTCGCGAGCCGCACAACCCACACTTCGCGTCATCGGAACGGGGGCGTCGGTTCCACTGACTCCAGATGCGCATATCGGGCGGACATACCGACACTTGAAGTCAGCGGAGTCACGAGGCGCCGCGTTCCCCTGTCTCGAGATGCGGGTGCCGAACGTACCAACCGACCATTCGCGTCAGGGGAGGCGAGCCTGAGCGTTCGGCCCAGACGTCAGGGGGCGAGCCGGGGCGTCAGGGGGCGAGCCGGGGCGTCAGAGTCGGTCGGCGCGCGCACGCCGCACGCGCTTGAGCACGTTCTCGGGCCGACCGAACAGTTGCTCCTTGGTCACTCGGACCACGATCCAGCCCCGGGCGGCGAGATCCTCATACCGAGCGATGTCGAAGTCCCATTGCTCGCCGTCGGTCAGGTGGTGCTCACCCTCGTACTCGATGGCGATCTTGAGTTCCGGATACGGGAGATCGATGACAGCGACCATCGTGCCGTCGACCCATAACTCCCAGTTCGCCTCGGGCTCCGGCAACCCGGCTCCGACCACCAGCAGGCGCAGCCAGGTCTCGGGCCGTGATGCAGACCGCGTCCGGATCAAGGGCAGCGCTTCCCGCAGCGAAGCGATGCCCACGCGCCGACCGCTCCCGACCACGCCTGCCAGTTTCGCGATCGTCGTCAGCGGCGGCGGCGTGGTCGTGAACATCTGCTCGCGCACCAGCGCATCGCCGACGGCGACGAGGTCGCGCAGGTCCGTGAGCACAGTGCCGAGCATCGCCCAGGTGGTCGCCGGTGAGGCGAGGCGGACGCCGTACCTGGGATGGGTGACCACGCCCGCCCGATCCGCGTGCACCGCGTGGCCGCGGACCGCATGGTTCCGCGGCACGCGAGCCGGGCTCAACACACCGACGTCCGGCTCGAGAGGCGCTGCGAGGATCAACCGCGGCGGCAACGGCACGCCCCAGAGCAGCGCGGCCGTGAGGTGGGTGAAGAACTGGTTCGCCGGCATGACGAGCGCGTACGCCAGCGCCCGTTCGCTCAGTTCGGCCTCCTTGCGCGCGACTCGTCCGGGCTTGGCCACATCCGTGTTGCGCGCATCGCTCTTGGCAGCACCCGCGTGCCGCGCGTCTCCACGCTCGACCGTGCGCGTCCGCACACCCCGGAAGGGTCGGCCGAGATCGCGTGCCCGAAGTCGCGATGGGGTGACGCCGCGCCCCCGAGCCTGCCTCACCGAGAACGTCCGTCCAAGAGCCTCGGGGAGTTCACCACGCCTCATGGGGTCACGGTGCACCCACCCTCACGCCTCCTGGCGCCTCGCCCATCGGTCCTGTGGACGATCGCTCCTCGCGGATTCCTGTGGATGAGGCGCACCCGATTCCCCTGTCTCGAGATGCGAATGCCGACAGAGCATACTCACGACTCACGTCAGGCGAGCGCGCCCTCGACGCGTCGGGTCCGCCGACGCCGCAGGTAGAGGTTGACGAACAGCAGGTTCGGGATGAACGCGAGCCAGCACGTCGCGGCGTAGGCGACGCCGAACAGGGCGTCGAAGTCACCGCCGTACACCGACTGCAGGATCGGTAGCTGGCCCACGATCGTCAGGCCGAGCCAGGCCCGGAACGTGACCGCGGCGAACGTCACCGCGAAGTTGCGGATCATCCACTGGCCGTGCTGCCGATAGCGTCCGGCGCGCGCATGGGCATAGGCGAGCGCCGCCGTCGTGATCCAGAGCAGGTCACCCACCACGAGGCCGGCCGCGGCCACCGGACCGGACGTGGTCAGCAGCGCCACCACGATCCCGACGATCGAGGACGGGACGACCCCAGCGAACAGGTACACCCGCCCGATGTAGCGGTGCACGCGCGGCACCCGGCGGATCCGCCGCACGAACTGCAGCGGCCCGAGCGTGAGTGCGATGGCGCCGGTGGCGATGTGCGTCCACAGCAGCGGGTAGTGCCAGGGCAACTCGTCCCGGGTCTCGACCTGGGAGGTGGACACGTCGAAGCCCCCGTAGACGACGGCCGCGTAGGCCACCACGCCGAGGGAGAGGAACGCCACCGCCACCACCCGGAACCGGTTCCTGCCCGTGGCGGGTGGCTTGGACATGGCCGCGACGATCGCGTCCCGCCGGTCGGGGTTGCTGGGCCTGGTGAGCTGGTCCGTCATACCCGCGATCCTGCGCCGCGGGGCATGCCCGCCACATCGGCCCGCGGTCCAGAACCCGCCCTGCCACCGTGGTCCTAGCTCGCGGGTGGTCCCTGCCCCGGAGTGACGACGCCGTGGTCGAACGCGTACACGATCGCGGCGGCCCGGTCCCGCACGCCGAGCTTGCCGAACACGGCCCCGACGTGGGACTTCACGGTGCCGTCGCTGACGTGCAGGCCCGCGGCGATCTCGGCGTTCGTGGCGCCGCGAGCCATCCACCGGAGCACCTCCGCCTCGCGCTCGGTCAGCTCCTCGAGGCGTCGGCGCTGCCGCTGGTCGGGCACCACGGAGCGCCGGTACGCGGCCAGCAGCCGGGGGCTGACGGCGGGGTCGAACCAGGCGGCGCCGCCGGCCACGGCCCGCACGGCGTGGATCAGGTCGGTCGCGCCGGCGTCCTTGAGCAGGAACCCGGCGGCGCCCGCCTCGAGGGCGCTCCAGAGCACCTCGTCCTCGTCGAACGTGGTCAGGATCAGCACCGGCGGCGGCTGCGGCAGCGCCCGCACCTCCCGCGTCGCGGCGAGCCCGTCCCGGCGCGGCATCCGCACGTCCATCACCACCACGTCGGGCCGGGACCGGGCGACCGCGGCCGCGACCTCGGTGCCGTCGACGCACTCGGCGACCACCTCGAACCCGTCCGCCGGGGCCAGGATGCGCGCGATCCCGGCGCGCACGATCGCCTGGTCGTCGGCGAGGACGACCCGGATCACGGCGCACCACCGATCGGAACCTCACAGCGCACCGTCCACCCGGCCGGTGTCGGCCCGGCCTGCAGGTCTGCTCCGATGACCTCGGCCCGTTCGCGCATCCCGAGCAGGCCGTAGTGGCCGTGCACCGGGCGCGGCGGGACGGGTCGGAGCGGCCCCTCGGTGACGACCTCCATCATCACCGAGTCCGGCCCGACGGCGGTGCGCACCCGCGTGCGCGCGTCGGGTGCGTGGGTGGCCGCGTTCGCGAGCGCCTCCTGCGCGATCCGGTAGAGCGTGAGCCCGACGGCGGAGCCCGGCCCGGGTGCGCCGGTGGCAGTTGTTGCGCCCGTTCTGGCGGGTGCGCCGGTGGCGCCGGGCGCAGCCGTCCTGCCGGATGCAGCTGTCCCTCCAGGCGCACCGGTTCCGTCGGGCGCATCCGTCTCACCGGGCGCACCGGTTCCGTCGGACCCGTCGGTCCCGTCCTCCAGCGCCACGTCCAGCCCGCGTTCGGCGTAGCCGGCCACGAGCACGGGCAGCTGCGCCAGGCCCGGTAGCGGGGCGTTCCCGGACGGTTCGCCGTCGGCGCGGAGCAGGTCCATGGTCGCGCGGAGGTCCTGCATACTCGCCCGGCCGACCCGTTCGGCCGTGGCCAGGGCGTCGTCGGCGGAGTCGACGTCGCGGCGCAGCACGTGCCGGGCGCTGGTGACCTGCAGCAGCACGGCCGCCAGCCCGTGGCCGACGAGGTCGTGCAGATCCCGGGCGATCCGGCGTCGCTCGTCCTGCACGGCCCGTTCGGCGAGCTCGCGCCGGGCCCGGGTCAACTGGGCGGTGGTCTGCTCCTGGCGGCGGACCACCCAACCGAGGACCGCCGGGAACGAGATGCCGACGACCCACGGCGCCCACGCCACCTCGGCCTCCGGCCGCCCGAGCGCCAGTGCGAGAACGGCGACGACCGACAGCGCGACGAGCGCCCACGCCGTCGGGCGGTGCTCGCACCAGGCCACGCTCACCAGCGCGAACAGGGCGAGCAGGAACAGGGCCGGCTCGAAGTCCCCACCCCACAGCGCGCCGGCCGTGCCGACGATGACCGGGGCGGCCAGGACCGGGATCGACACGTCCCAGCGATACCAGGCCGCGAAGGCGGCGACCGGGAGCAGCAGGAAGAGTCCGTTGCGCCAGTCACCCGCGTCCGCGATCACGGCGAGCAGCGCGAACGCCACCGCCAGTACCGGCACCAGCCGGCGCGCGGGTCCCACCTCGCGGCCCGGGGGCGGCTGCGCCTCGGGCCGGGCCTGCTCCATCGAGGTCATGGCCACGACGGTACCGCCGCCGTCCCACCACAGGTCCAGCCGCCCCCGCTCGGGCTCCGCGTCCCACCTCCCGGTGCTCACCCAGTACCCGCCGCACTGACCTCGCCCGCCTCGATTCCGATCTCAACTCCGCGGGTACTAGGTGAGCAGCGTCCGAAGGGGCGGCGTCACCCGCCTCGGGACCCGAACCTGCCATGCGGCACGATGGGAGCCATGATCTCGATCCGCACCGCCACCGCGGCCGACGACGCCGCGATCGTCGCCATCGATGACGCGACCTGGTCTCCCACGAACTCTCCCGTGTCGGCGCCCGAGGGGCCGCGTTCGGCGTTCGCGCATCTGCCCACGTCGGATGTGCTCGTGGCGGTCACGGCCGAGGCCCGGGTGGCCGGCTACATCCAGTGGCACAACGTCTTCGGCATCGACTCCCACGCCCATGTGCTCGAGATCAACGGACTCGCAGTGGACCCCGCGCTGGCCGGCCGAGGCATCGGTACCGCCCTGGTGGAGGCGGCCGTGGCCGAGCTCGGCCGGCGCGGCGCGCGGAAGGTGAGCCTGCGGGTGCTCTCCACGAACCCGGCCGCGCGCCGGCTGTACGCCCGCTGCTCGTTCGTGGAGGAGGGCGTGCTGCGCGGGGAGTTCCTGCTCGACGGCGCCGAGGTGGACGACGTGCTCATGGCCCGCCACCTCCCCCGCTGAGCCGCGCCGCTGAGCCGCCCCGCTGAGCCGCCGAGCCCTCCGCTGAGCCGCCCAGTGCGCTGGCGCGGCTACCGCTCGACGAGCGTCGCGACGAGCACGTCCGCGATGAAAGTGCCCTCGGCGGTGGGCAGGTCGAGGCCGAGCACGGCCGCGAACGTGGGTGCCTCGTCGAGGATGGAGCGCCGCCCCGCGTGCACGCCCGCCGCGAAGTCCGGGCCGGACGCGATGAACACGGGCTGCCCGCCGTGCTCCGGGTGGTGCCCGTGGTTGCCGACGTAGCCGATGAAGTCCGCGTCGCCCGGCACGGCGATGACCGCGCGGTCCAGGTGCGGCGCCACCAGCACGCCCGGCTCGGAGATCACCACGTACTCGAACGGGCCGTCCAGGCCGAAGCGCTCCAGGGCGGCTGCCGCGGTGATGATCTCGTCGATCCGGAACGCGGGGTGCTCGACGATCTCGACGAGCACCGCCTCGACCTGCGCGCGCCGGGCCTCATCCAGGCCCTCCGTGAGGAACAGCTGTGCGGACAGGCCGGCGCCGTGGCAGTACACGTCGTAGTCGACGAGCGCCCCGGCGTCATCCAGTCGCAGCAGCCCGCGCTCGGCGAACAGGGCGTTGAGGTTCGTGTGCTGGGTGGTGGCGAGGTGGCCGTGGTCACTGACGAGGACGATGTTCGTCGACTCGAACGTGCCGACCTCCTCCAGGGTGGCGAGGATCTCGCCGAGGATCGCGTCGATGCGGCGCAGGGCCGCGTCCACCTGCGGGCTGTGCGGCCCGGTGGCGTGCCGGGCGGCGTCGACGGCGACCAGGTGCACGAACATCACGTCCGGTCGTTCCACGCGCAGGATGTCCTGGGTCACGCCCGACGCGAAGTCGTTGAAGTCCCGCTTCGGGGTCCAGACGACCTTGTGCACGTGCGGGGCCACGTAGGTCTCCCACGCGCCGGGCGACGCGGTGCCCCGGTAGAGCTCCTCGATGCCACCCCACTGGTCGACCTGCCACACCTCGGGCACGAGCACATCGATGTTCGGATCGTGCGCGGTCACCGGCCACTGCACGGCCGCGGTGCGCAGCCCGGCCGCCTTCGCCGCGGCGAACAGGGTGGGCACCCGGATGTGCCGGGAGTCCCAGAACCAGACCGGGTCCGGGGCGTGCGGGTCGAAGGTCACGTTGTTGTAGATCCCCGACGTGGCCGGTGTGCACCCGGTGGTCTGTGCCGTGTGGTTCGGGTAGGTGACGGTCGGGAACACGGACTCGATCTCCGCGATCGCGGACCGCTCGATCAGCCGGGAGAACGTGGGCAGGGTGCGCGCGTACTCGAGGTCCTCCCCCACCATCGCGTCGACGGAGATGACCAGCAGTCGGTTGCGTGCCATTGGGTGTGCCTTCCATGAAGGGTCGTCAAGCGGGCGACGGCGGGGGTGCCGTCGGGCGGGACCGTGCGGCAGCCCGCGCGAGGGTCTGTTCGCCCCGCGCAGCCCCCGGCTCAGAGCGTCGGTTGCGCCGCGAGCGCCGCCTCGGCGGTGCGGCGTGCCCAGGCCGGGTCGTCCGCCGTCATGAAGTCGACGCCGCCGGCCAGCCCGGCCGCCACGTCGGCGTCTGCCAGGGTGGGCCAGCCGGTCACGGTGACGCCCCGCGCCTGCCAGTGCGCCACCTCGTCCCGGGTCAGCCCGGAGTAGCGCAGCGAGTAGTTCCCACAGCCCAGCTCCGCCAGGGCGGCCCGCTGGACGTCGGTGGTCTCGGTCGCGATGAGGCCGGTGCGGTACCCGGGGTCGACCCGGAGCACCTCGGCGAGCGCCTCCGGCTTGAAGCTGATGAAGATCGACTTCTCCGCGTATCCTCCCTCGGCCACCAGGTGGGCGACGGGTCCGGCGGCCTCGAGCGCCTTGATCTCGATCAGGACCGGCACGTCGATGGCGTCGAGGGCGGCCTGGATCGTCGGGATCCGCTCACCTCCCGCGAGCTCGACCTCCTGGAGCTCGGCCCAGGTGAGCTCGGCGATGGCGCCGGTGGTGCGGCCCGATCCCACGGCTGTGCGGTCGACGGTCGGGTCGTGGTGGACCACCACGTGCCCGTCCGCGGTCAGGTGCACGTCCAGCTCGATCTGGTCCGCGCCGTCGGCGACGCCGCGTGCGAACGAGGTGAGCGTGTTCTCCGGCGCCAGGGCGCACGCGCCCCGGTGCCCGACGATCTGTGGGATCGGACCGGCGATCATGAACCCTTGACCTCCTCAAGGTCTTCGCGGTTGTCCTCGATGACCTCCTCGAAGGCGGCCTGCAGGCCCTCGAGGACGCCGGCGACATCCGCGTTGTCACCGTAGACCTGCGCCATGGCCGTGGCGAACTCGGTGGCGCCGGCCTGGTACCAGGTGGGCTCATCCGCGGTCTGGGCGTTCGGCAGCTGCTCGAGGGCAACGCCGAAGTTCGGGTTCTCGGCCACCAGGTCGGTGACCGTGTCGGTCTCGAGGGACTCGGTGACGATCGGCAGGTAGCCGGTGCCGGCGTGCCAGAACGCGGCGTTCTCCGGCTCGGCGAGGAACCGGAACAGCACGGCGCAGGCATCCTGACGCTCCTGGGACTCCGCCTTCACGATGGACAGACCGGAGCCACCGGTGGGCACCTTCGTCTCGTCCTCGATGCCACCGAGCATGAACGCGGTGCCGATCTCGAACTCGGCGGACTCGGTGGCCCCGCGCAGGGACGCGGTGGACCCGTGGGTGCCGGCCGCCAGGCCCGTGGTGAAGTCGGTCATCGCGGACTGGGCCATGTACCCGAACCCGTCGTCGTGGATGAACTTCGCCTTCCACTCCAGCCATTCCTGCATCGGGCCGTCGGTCACGGTCACCGTGAGCTCGTCGGAGAGCTGACCGCCCCAGGCCCAGGTGTGCGCCTGGCCGTACCAGTTGTCACCGGCGCCGAACGCGAACGGCATCAGCGGCTGACCGGCGACGCTCACGCTCTTCAGGGCCGGCGCGAACTCGGCGAGATCGGCCCAGCGGGTGGGGCCCTCGTCGGGCAGGCCGACCGCCTGGTACTGGGTCTTGTTGTAGTAGAACAGCGGCGTCGAGCGGGCGAACGGCACCACGTAGGTCCGGCCGGCCGCGACGCCCTCGTTGACGTAGTTCTGGAGGTACACGTCCAGGGACCACTCGTCGTCGAAGTAGTCGTCGAGCGGGGCGAGGGCGTCGGAGAAGTAGAACTGGATCCACTGCATCTCGGGGAAGCAGACGATGTCCGGCACCTGGCGGGCCTGCAGGGCCGCGGTGAACTTGGTGTTCAGGTCCGCGTAACTGCCCTGCGACTCCAGCGCCGCGTAGATGTCCTCCTGGGAGTCGTTGAACTTCGTGAACAGCTCCTGCAGGGCCTCGAAGTTCACGCCGGTGAACGGTGCCCAGAAGAGGATGTTGGTGCGGTCGGCGTACTGGGACGGGATCTCCGTGACCGGTGCCTGGGAGAACTCGGGACGCAGGTTCGAGCCCGCCTCGCCGTCGTCGGCGGCAGCGCCGCCGCCAGGGGCGCCGCACGCGGCCAGGCCGAGGCCCGCCGCGGAGGCGCCGAACGCCGTCAGCAGGGTTCGACGGTTCAGCATCAGCGAGGTGTCCAGACGGGACGAGGACATGCGGATCTCCTGTGGGTTGCTTGGGTTCTTGAGGTCTGGTGGTGCGGGTACGGACTCAGCCCTTGAGCGCGCCGGCGGCGATGCCGCCGATGATGCGCTTCTGAGCGAAGAAGAAGACGAGGAGCATCGGCAGGGCGACCATCACGGTGCCGGCCATGATCGAGCCCCAGTTGGAGTAGCCCTCCTGGCTGCGCAGGAACATCAGCCCGATCGGCAGCGTGCGCATGTCCGCCGTGGACGTCACGATCAGCGGCCAGACGAAGTCGTTCCACTTGCCGAACATCACGATCAGAGTTCCGGTGAGGATCATCGGGCGACACATCGGCAGCACCACCGACCACATCCGGCGCAGGTGCGCGGCGCCGTCGATCTTCGCGGCGTCGACGATCTCCGTCGGCACCACCCGCATCTGCTGGTAGATGAGGAACATCGCGAACGCGCTGCCGATCCCGGGCAGGATCAGACCGGCGTAGCTGTTCAGCCAGCCGAGGTGGCCCACGGTGATGTAGTTGACGAGCAACGTGACGTGCCCGGGCAGCATCAGCGAGCCGATCATCACCAGGAACAGCGGGGTCTTGAACCGGAACCGCACGAACGCGAACGCGTAGGCGGACAGGATCGCGAGCCCGATCTCCAGCGTGGTGCCGAAGAACGTCGTGATGATCGAGTTGATGAAGAACCGGTCGAACGGGGCCGAGCGCCACGCCTCGGCGAAGTTCTCCGGCTCGAGGATCGTCGGGATCCACTGCAGCGGGTAGGAGTAGATCTCGTTCTCGGCCTTCAGGGCGGAGCTGAACAGCCAGTACAGCGGCAGCACGAACACCGCGATCACGAGCGCGAGAGCCAGGTACTGCAGTACCCGCAGCGCCGGGTTGTGCACCACCTTGCGGTTCGGCGCGCGGGGAACATCGGTCTCGGCGGGGTCCGTCGGCTCCGCAGGGTTCACCGTCGGCGCCGGCGCGGTGACGGGAGGCTTTATGTCGAGGCTCATGAGTAGTGCACCTGCCTGCCCTGCGCACGGGCCTGGATGAGGGTGACGACGAGCAGGATCAGGAACAGCACCGTGGCCGCCGCGGCCGAGGTCCCGACGTCGAACTTCTTGAACGCCTCCTCGTAGACCATCCAGTTCAGGGTCGTCGAGGAGGAGCCGGGCCCACCGTCGGTGAGGGTGGCGATGATGTCGAACGCCTGCGCGGCGCTGATGATCCCGGTGACGGACAGGAAGAACGTGACCGGCGAGAGCAGCGGCCGGGTGATGTACCAGAACAGCTTCCGGCCCCGCGCGCCGTCGAGCTCGGCGGCCTCGTAGACGTCCTGCGGCAGGTCCTGGATGGCCGTGTAGTAGATGATCGTGACGAAGCCGAGGCGCTGCCACGAGTACGCGATGATGACCGCCCACAGCGACCAGTCCGAGGTGGTGGTCCAGTTCGGCGAGTCCAGACCGACCATGTTGAACAGCCACCGGCTCAGGCCGTAGGTGGGGTCGAACATGAACAGCCACAGGACGCCGACGGCCGCGCCGGGCAGCATGTGCGGGGCGAACGCCATGGTGCGGGCGAACCCGGAGAACTTCAGCCGCTGGGCGAGCAGCTGCCCGACCCCGAGCCCGAGCACCAGCGTCCCGCCGACCGCCACCAGGGTGAACAGCAGCGTGTTGGCGAGCACCTCGGCGAACCGGGGGCTGGCGAACATCCGCTGGTAGTTCTCCAGACCGACCCACTCCGGGAACGGGGCCACGAGGTCCCAGTCCATGAAGCTGAGGATGAAGTTGTAGGCCGTCGGGTAGTACGAGAAGACCACGATCGCCGCGATGTTCGGCAGGATCAGGACCAGGAAGAGAATGGCCTCGCGCCGGTTCGAGCGGCGACGCTCGGGCGTCACGGGCCGCTGGGGCGGCTTCGCCGCCTTCGACTTCCCGACGGCGATCGGCGCCTTGGTCAGCGCGCTCACGGACGCCTGCCGAGACACTGGGTTGAATCGAGCACCGGTACCTCCTGAAAGCCCGGAACGTGTTCCGCGGGCCGTTGGGAAACGTACGAGCCGAGGGTGAATACCAGAGCGTCGGTAGTCGACGCTCCGGTGAACACCGGTGAACGAGCCGACGAACCCGCAGGTCAGGCGCCCCGGGCAGGCGGCTTTGTGACGTGGCGCACACGGGCACCGTTGCAGATGCCGCAACCGGGGAGGTTCGTGAAGCGGACTTCAGGAAGTGCCTCGCGCGTGAGGAAGTACCTCACGCCGTCAGGCAGACCCGCAGGCCCGAAGAAGAAGTCTCTACCGTTCTGGCTCAGTCGCGAGGGCCTACCTCACCGCGGGAGGTCCTGTCTGGACGCGCCCGGCGGGCTCACGGCCGCACTCGCGTCACGGCGGTGCTCGGGGCTCAGATCCCAGCGAGCAGTCCCCGCAGCAGGGTCGCAGCGCCGCCGGCGTACGCCATCACGATCACGACCACCCGGGCTGCCGCCGGGCCCACCCGCCGCGCGAGGACCATCCCGACCGCCAGGCCGAGGAGCACCGCGAGCGCCACTCCCAGCCAGATCGACCAGCCGAGCGCCGCGAACGCCTCGGGGGCGCCGATGCCCTTGACCGCGAGCGAGACGAGGCCCATCACGAGGAAGACCGGTTGCAGGGTTGCGGCGAAGGACAGTTGCGACCAGCGCGAGGCCACGCCGTAGACGCTGAGGGCCGGGCCACCCACCCCGGCGGTGACGTTCATGAACCCGGATGCCCCGCCGAACGCGAGCATCGGCGCCCGGCCTGACATGGTGCCGAGCCGGGCGGCCAGGAACGACGCCGACATCCCGAGCAGCACGGCGAGCCCGATGCCGATATCCAGGACCCGGTCGGCGACGTTCAGCGCCACCCACGCCCCGGGGATCGTGCCCACGAGCGCGCCCGCCGTCAGGAAGCGGAACCGCTGCCAGTCGATCAGGTCGCGCAGCCGCACCAGCAGGAGCAGGGACGACAGCGTCCCACCCGCGTTCGCGACCACGACGCCGTCGAACGGTCCGAGCAGCAGGACCAGGAACGGCGCCGAGACCAGGGCGAAGCCGAGGCCGGTGATGCGCTGCAGGGCCGCCCCCGCCACCACGGCGAGCAGTGCCAGCGCGACGATCATGGGCGGGACCCCTCGGACGGGTCCGTTGTGCTGGTGATGGTGCTGACCTCCGCTGCCGCGCTCACGTCCGGCGACCCTATCTCGCCGACGGGCGGCACTTGGACGGCGCCCGGACCGGCGCCCGGACAGCTGCGGGAGGATGGGGAGATGACCGATCTGACCCTGCGCGGCGGCCCCGGTGCGCGCCTGGATGCCGAGATCGAGGTGAAGCGCTCGCGCTTCCTGTGCCGACTCGTCAGGGTGAGCGACGAGGACGAGGCGAGGGCCGCCGTCGAGCGGGCCCGCAAGGAGCACCACGGCGCCCGGCACCACTGCTCGGCGTTCGTGCTCGGCGGCTCCGGTGAGCCGGGGCAGGTACGCCGGTCCAATGACGACGGCGAGCCGTCCGGCACCGCCGGTGCCCCGATGCTCGAGGCCCTGACCGGACGCGGCCTGATCGATTGCGCGGCGGTGGTGACGCGGTACTTCGGTGGCGTTCTGCTGGGGGCGGGCGGGCTGGTGCGGGCCTACTCCGATGCGGTCCTGGCCGCCGCCGACACAGCGGCTTCGAATGGTCTGCTGGTGGCCCGCGAGCGCCGGGACCTGTACTCGGTCGCGTTGCCGCACGCCGACGCCGGCCGAGTGGAGGCAGAGCTCCGCCGTCATGCCGGGGTGATGGTCCTGGACACGACCTACGACGAGCGGGCCGTGCTGCGGCTGGCCGGGGACGGCGGTGAGCTGGCGGCGCTCGTGGCCGCTGCCACCTCCGGAGCGGGCGACCTGGTGCCGCTTGGCCACCAGTGGGTGGACGCCGAGACGACGGCTTCGAACTAGGGGTAAGGTAAGGCTCGCCTCAGTTCCGATCGGTCAGGAGTCCACGGTGGTTCGCACGAACATGACGGCGGTGCGGTCGAAGCCGGTGACGACGACGCTCGTCACCCTTGAGGTGCTGCGCAGCGAGCGGATCTCGCCGAGCTTCGCGCGCGTGAGCCTCGGCGGGCGCGACATCGAGCACTTCGTCCCGATGGGCTACGACCAGTGGTTCCGCCTGTTCATCCCGATCACGGACCCCGAGTCGCTGGGCTGGGTGCCCAGCAAGCTGGACACACTCAGCTACCTGAAGTATCTGACCCACGCCAAGACCGAGCGGCCGGTGCTGCGCAACTACACGGTGCGCGCGTACCGGCCGGACGGCCCGCTCGGTCCGGAGCTCGACATCGACTTCGTGCTGCACGGCAGCGCCGCGGACGGGACGGCCGGGCCGGCCGCATCGTGGGCGGAGACCTGCTCGCCGGGGGACGTGGTCGCCATCCTCGACGAGGGCATCGCGTTCCGCGCCGAGCCCGAACCGGGGCGGGTGCTGCTCGTCGGGGACGAGACGGCGCTGCCCGCCATCGCCGGGATCCTCGCCTCGCTGCCCGGGACGACCACCGGCCGGGCGCTGATCGAGATCCCAGCCGAGGGCGACCAGCAAGTGCTCGAAGGGCCCGACGGCGTCGAGGTCACCTGGGTGGTCCGGGACGACGTCCATCACACCCCGGGCCGCGCGGTGCTCGCCGCGGCGCAGGCGCTGCCGTCGCCGGCCGCGGGCACCTACGCGTGGGTGGCCGGCGAGCAGACGCTGCCCGTCGCGCTGCGCCGGCACCTGGTCCGGGGCGGCGCCGGGAAGGACGACGTCACGTTCTCCGGATACTGGAAGGCGTCCAGGCGGCACTGACCGCGGGCGGCAGGCGCACGGCGGCGATCCATGACGACGCACACCGGATCCCCGCGGCTGGCGTTGTCGGCGCACCGGCGCGAGTGTTAGGGTCGCCATACCTAAGCGCCAGGGTGGTTCTCCGGGCGCCCCAGGGGACCGCCGCGTGCGGCCCCTCCCCTTCCTTGTTCCCACACCGAGAGTGGAGTCCGTTTCCCGTGCGTTCCTATCGACCCCTGGCTGTGGCCGTCGCCGCGGCGGCCGCCCTGACCCTCGCCGCGTGCGGCTCCACCGCTGACGGCGCCGAAGGTTCCGCCGACGCCGACGATGCCGCCACCACGGCCGACTCGGGGGCCGAGTACCCGATCACCATCGAGCACGCGCTCGGCACCACCGTGATCGAGTCCCAGCCGGAGCGGGTCGCCACGGTGAACTGGGCCAACCACGAGGTGCCGCTGGCGCTCGGCGTGGTCCCGGTCGGCATGGCCGCCGCGAACTTCGGCGACGACGACGGCGACGGCCTGCTGCCGTGGGTCGAGGAGAAGCTGGAGGAGCTCGGCGGCGAGGCTCCGGTGCTGTTCGACGAGACCGACGGCATCGACTTCGAGGCCGTCGGGGACACCGCCCCGGACGTCATCCTGGCCGCCTACTCCGGTCTGACCCAGGAGGACTACGACACCCTCAGCGAGATCGCCCCGGTGGTGCCCTACCCCGAGGCCCCGTGGGCGACCCCGTGGCGCGAGATCATCGAGGTGAACGCGACCGCGATGGGCATGGCCGCGGAGGGCGAGGAGCTCGTCGCCTCCCTCGAGACCGAGATCGCCGAGGCCGCGGCGGCCTACCCGCAGCTCGAGGGCCGCTCGGCGATGTTCCTCACCCACGTGGACACCACGGACCTCAGCGAGGTCAGCTTCTACACCACGCATGACACCCGGGCCCTCTTCTTCGAGGATCTCGGCCTGAGCACGCCGGAGTCGATCGCGACCGCGTCCGCGGAGACCGACCAGTTCGCCCTCACCCAGAGCGCCGAGCAGGCCGACGCGTTCAACGACGTCGACATCATCGTCACCTACGGCGGCGACGAGCTCGTCACCGCCCTCGAGGCGGACCCGCTGCTGTCCCAGATGCCGGCCGTCGAGAACGGGGCGATCGTGAACCTGCCGGGCGAAAGCCCGCTCGGCACCGCCGCGAACCCGACCCCGCTGTCCATCTCCTGGATCCTCGACGACTACCTGGCCCTGCTGGGTGAGGCGGCCGACGCCTCTCAGTGAGCACGACCACCACGAACGCCCCGGGCGCCGTCGCGCAATCATCGCGACGGCGCCCGCGGCGCGCCCGCGGCCTCTGGCTGCTCGCGGTCGTCGCGGTGCTCGCGGCCCTGATGGTGGCCTCGATCCTGATCGGCTCCCGCGACGTCGACCTCGCCGACGTGATCGCCGCCCTTGGCGGCGGCACCGACGGGTTCGGTCAGGGATCGGTGGCCAAACGGATCCCGCGCACCCTGCTCGCCGTCATCACCGGCGCCGCGCTGGGGGTCTCCGGCGCGGTGATGCAGGGGGTCACGCGCAACCCCCTCGCGGACCCGGGCATCCTCGGCATCAACATGGGCGCCTCGCTCGCCGTGGTGATCGGCATCGGCTACTTCGGCCTCACCGCTGCGACCAGCTACATCTGGGTGGCCATCACCGGGGCGGCGATCACCGCCGTCGCCGTCTACGTGATCGGCTCGCTCGGCCGCGGCGGCGCCACGCCGCTCAAGCTCGCGCTCGCCGGCGCCGCGACGGCAGCGGCGCTCGCCTCGTTCATCAGCGGGATCCGGCTCATCCGCGGCGATATCTCCGACAGTGCCCTGTCCTGGCAGATCGGCGGCGTCGGCGGGGCCACGTTCGCGTCCATCGGGCAGGTCGCGCCGTTCCTGATCGGTGGGTTCGCGATCTGCCTGCTGTGCGCCCGCGGCCTGAACTCCCTCGCGCTCGGGGACGACCTGGCCGCCGGACTCGGCGAGCGGGTCGCCATCGCGCGCGGGGTGTCCTCGCTCGGCGCGGTGGTGCTGTGTGGGGCGGCGACGGCGGTGACCGGGCCGATCGGGTTCGTCGGGCTGGTCGTGCCGCACGCGTGCCGCCTGCTGGTCGGCGTGGACCACCGCTGGCTGCTGCCGTTCTCCGCCGTCACCGGCGCCGCGCTGCTGACCGCCGCGGACATCGTCGGCCGGATCGCAGCCCGGCCGAGCGAGGTCGCCGTCGGAATCGTGACCGCCCTGATCGGGGCGCCCTTCTTCATCGCGATCGTGCGCCGCCAGAAGGTGCGCGAGCTGTGACGACGCAGACGCACCGACCGGCGTCGACGCTCGACACTCTGGACGCTGTCCGCGGCGGCCGTACGCGACGCACGGCCCGCCGTCGGACCATCATCCTGGTGCTCGCGGTGGCGGTGGCGGTGGTCTTCGCGGTGACCCTCATGGTCGGGCGGACGTTCTACCCGCCCGCGGACGTGATCGCGGTGATCCTCGGACAGGACGTGCCCGGTGCGTCGTTCACCGTCGGCACGTTGCGGCTGCCGCGGGCTGTGCTCGCCGTCGCCGCGGGCGCCTGCTTCGGCCTCTCCGGCGTCACGTTCCAGACGATGCTGCGCAACCCGCTGGCCAGCCCTGACATCATCGGGATCTCCTCCGGCGCCAGCGCCGCCGCGGCGTTCGCGATCGTGATGCTCTCCCTGGGCAGCACCGGGGTGTCCGCGTTCGCGATCGTCGCCGGCCTGGCCGTCGCCCTGATCGTGTACGTGCTCGCGTTCAAGGATGGGGTGGCCGGGACCCGGCTGATCCTGATCGGCATCGGGATCTCCGCGATGCTGGACAGCGTCACCGCGTACGTGCTCTCCCAGGCCGCGCAGTGGGACCTGCAGGAGGCGACGCGCTGGCTCACCGGCAGCCTGAACGGCACGAAGTGGCCGGAGACGGTCACCGTGCTGATCGCCGCCGCCGTGCTCGTGCCGGTGCTGCTCGGACAGGCGCGCAACCTCTCCGCGCTGCAACTGGGCGAGGACACCGCCGCGGCGCTCGGGGCCCGCCCGGAGCGCACCCGGCTGGTGCTGATCCTCGCCGCGGTGCTGCTCATCTCCTTCGCGACGGCGGCCGCCGGGCCGATCGCGTTCGTCGCCTTCCTCTCGGGTCCGATCGCGGCCCGCCTGGTCGGCCCCGGCGGTTCGCTGCTGGTCCCGGCGGCGTGCGTCGGTGCACTGCTCGTGCTCGTGGCCGACCTGGCCGGCCAGTTCGCGTTCGGCACCCGGTTCCCGGTGGGCGTCATCACCGGCGTGCTCGGGGCGCCGTACCTGATCTACCTGATCATCCGCACCAACCGCGTGGGAGGCTCCCTGTGACCACGGACCACTCGCTGACCGTCGAATCCTTGACGGCCGGCTACGGCGACCGCACCGTGCTGAGCTCGCTCGACCTGCTCGTCCCACCGGGCGCGATCACCGCGATCGTCGGCGCGAACGCCTGCGGCAAGTCCACGCTGCTGCGCGCGATGTCCCGCCTGCTCGCCCCGCGCGGCGGCCGGGTGCTGCTCGACGGGCGGCAGGTGCACAAGATGCCGGCGAAGGAACTCGCGCGCACCCTCGGCCTGCTGCCGCAGTCGCCGATCGCCCCGGAGGGCATCACGGTTGCGGACCTGGTCGGCCGCGGCCGGCACCCGCACCAGGGGCTGCTCTCGCGGTGGTCCGCCGCGGACGACGCCGCGGTCGCGGCCGCCCTGGACGCCACCGCGACGGCGGACCTCGCCGAGCGCGCCGTGGACGAGCTCTCCGGTGGTCAGCGCCAGCGGGTCTGGATCGCGATGGCACTGGCGCAGCAGACCGACCTGCTGCTCCTGGACGAGCCGACCACGTTCCTCGACGTGAGCCACCAGATCGAGGTCCTCGACCTGCTCACCGACCTCAACGCCGACCGCGGCACCACGATCGTCATGGTCCTGCACGACCTCAACCTGGCCGCCCGGTACTCCGACCACCTGATCGCCATGGCCGACGGGCGGGTGCACGCCGTCGGCGAGCCCGGTGAGGTGCTCACCGACGAGACCGTGCGGACGGTGTTCGGGCTGGAGTCCCGGGTCATCCCCGACCCGGTCTCCGGCAAGCCGCTGATGCTGCCGATCGGGCGGCACCACGCGCGGGCGGGCGCGCCGAGCCTGGGCTGAGCCGGACGGGGGCACGTCTCGGAGCCGCGGTCCGCATCACCCGGGGGTGCCGATCTCGCGACACGGGTCGATCAGCACGATGCCGAGACCCTCGAAGTCTCGGACGTCCCGGGTCGCGAGGCCGGCTCCGCTCACCCGGGCGATCGATGCGATCAGGGCGTCCATGCCCCCGATCGGGCGGCTGAGCGCCCGGCGGGACGCCACGATCTCGGCGTACTCGCTCGCGCACTCCTGGAGCAGGGGAAGGCACGCGCCGAGCGAGTCGAACGCGGCCTCGGCACCAGCGGCGAGCCGCTCCTTGCCTGCGCCGTCGGGCAGGAGCGCGATGCCGGCCAGGATCTCCGCGCGATTGACGACCGTGGTGACCGGCTGTTCGGGCAGGTCGCGGATCCAGGTCAGGACCACCGGAGCGGCGCGTGGCCCCCTCATCGCCTCGGAGATCACGTTCGTATCGAGAATGATCACGCCGAGCCCAGGTCGGCTGCGGTGGCGGGCTCGTCCTCGGTCTCCGGCAGGTCGACGCCGCCGACCTCGCCACCGACCGCGATCAGCTGTTCGATCCAGTTCAGATCCACCCGTTGACCGGCGTTGAGCGCCTCCAGGAGGATCGTGCGCGCCTCTGCCTCCATCGACCGGCCGTTCGCGGCAGCGCGCATCCGCAGCCGCTGCTTCGCGGCATCGGGCAACTTCCTGATCGTGATCGCGCTCATGTTGCCATGATCTCAATGCAACAACTGCGCGCCGGAGCCCTGTGAGCGACGTGGCGATCCGCATCCCGCACCGGCCCGCAGTCTTTACATCGATGTAGACGCCGGGCTAGCGTGGCTTCCGTCGGCATGGCCGGCATCCCGGCCGGCCGGCCGGCGCGGCGATCCCGTTCGCCACCCCGAACCCTGAGTCCAGCGTTGAACACCAGGAGCGCCATGTCTGTCCGTCCCCTCCTCGCCCTCATCGGTGCCGCGCTCGTGGCCCTCGTCCCGGCTGCTGCGGCGGCCCGTCCGCCGGCGCCCGCCCCGACCGAACCACCGGAGTTCACCGACGCCTCCGTGCACGACCCGTCGCTGGTGGTCGCCGACGGGGAGTTCTGGGTGTTCGGCTCGCACCTGGCCGCGGCCCGCTCCGACGACCTGATGAACTGGGAACTGGTGGCCGACGGCGCCAACGCGGACAACCCGCTGTTCGAGGACGTGCGCGCCGAGCTCGCGGAGACGTTCGAGTGGGCCCAGACGGATACGCTCTGGGCGGCGGACGTGATCCAGCTCGAGGACGGCCGCTTCTACATGTACTACAACGCCTGCAAGGGCGACTCGCCACGTTCGGCGATGGGCGTCGCCGTCGCCGACTCGGTCGACGGGCCGTACGAGGACCTCGGCATCATCCTGCGCTCGGGCATGTGGGACGAGCCGAGCGAGGACGGCACCATCTACGACGCACGGGTGCACCCGAACGTGGTGGACCCGGACACGTTCTTCGACGCCGAGGGCAACCTCTGGATGGTCTACGGCTCCTACTCCGGCGGCATCTTCATCCTCGAGATGGACCGCGAGACCGGGCTGCCAGTCCCCGGCCAGGGCTACGGCGAGCACCTGATGGGCGGCAACCACAGCCGGATCGAGGGGCCCACCATCATGTACAACCCCGAGACCGAGTACTACTACCTGTTCACCTCCTTCGGCGGCCTCGGTGCGGACGGTGGCTACAACATGCGCGTGGCACGTTCGGCGAACCCGGGCGGCCCCTACGTCGACGCCGAGGGCAACCCGATGTCCGAGGTGCGCTCGGACCCGTCCCTGCCACTGTTCGACGACGCCTCGATCGAGCCGTTCGGCGTGAAGCTGATGGGCAGCCACCTGTTCGGCCACGAGGTGGGCGATCCGGGCGAGGAGCCCGGCGTCGGGTACGTCTCACCCGGGCACAACACCACCTACTACGACCCGCAGACCCGCGAGCAGTTCCTCATCTTCCACACGCGCTTCCCTGGTCAGGGGGAGTTCCATCAGCTCCGCACCCACCAGATGTTCATGAATGAGCACGGCTGGCCCGTGGTGGCGCCGTACCGCTACGCACCGGCCAGCTCGTTCGACGACCGCGTCGTGCGCCGCCCCGATGTGGCCGGCGAGTACGCGTTCATCGACCACGGCAAGGAGATCTCCGCCGACCTCCAAGAGGCGAGCACCATCGAGCTGCACCGCAACGGCGAGATCAGCGGCGCCGTCGAGGGCCGCTGGCACCTGCTGCAGGGCCGTGACCGGGCCCGGCTGACCATCGACGGCGAGGAGTACACGGGCTACTTCGTGCGCCAGTGGGAGCCGCAGTCCGCTTCGTGGGTACTCACCTTCACCGTCTCCTCCGACGGCGGTGTGTCGCTCTGGGGAAGCAGGCTCGCTCCGCTCACCGATCAGCAGGCGCTCGACGCCGTGCTCGCCGACCTGGACCTCGGCGACACCTCCGCGGTCATCGCCGACCTGGCCCTGCCCACCCAGGGCACCCGCGGCGTCGGCATCGAATGGGCCAGCTCCGACCCGGCCGTGGTCTCGACCACCGGCGACGTCGTGCGCCCCGAACCCGGCGCCGGGGATGCCCACGTCACGCTCACGGCGACCCTCACCCAGGGCGAGCTGACCGCGACGGCGACGTTCGCCGTCGTCGTCTCCGAGAAGGTGGTGGGCGGCCTGGTGGCGCGCTACGACTTCGAGGGCGACCTCGCCGAGACGCAGGGCCGCGTCGCGGACGGCCAGCCCACCGGCACCCGCATCGACACCACCGGGGGTGCCGTCGGCTACACCGAGGGCGTCAGCGGGCAGGCGCTGCAGCTCGACGGCAGCGCCGGGGTAAGGCTGCCGGACGGGCTGCTCGTCGGGCCGACCTACTCGGTGAGCCTGTGGCTGCGGCCCGATGCCCTCACGCCCTACACGACGACGTTCTTCGGCGCCCGGGACCCGAACAACTGGGTGAGCCTGCTGCCGCGGGGGCACGACGGCGTCGATGGGGACACCATGGTCTGGTCCGGCAACGCCTGGTACGACGCGTCCGCCGGGCAGCAGACCCCGGTCGGCGAGTGGACCCACCTTGCCCTGACCGTGGATGAGGGCGCCCTGACCGTCTATGTGGACGGAGTCGAGGCGTTCGCCGGCACCGGGTTCCCGGACGTGTTCACCACGACCTCCGGCGCGTTCGCACTCGGGGTGAACTGGTGGGACACCCCGTACGCGGGCGCGATCGACGAGCTGGAGCTGCACACGACGGCGTTGACGGCGGCGGAGGTGGCAGCGTTGGCCGGGGCGGCCGCGGGCTGAGGGCGTCTCAGGTTCGGCCGGCCGGCAGACCAAGGGTCGACTCCCGGGGCACCACCTCGAACTCGGCCATGATGGTCTCGTGCTCGGCCGGCGCGACCTGCTCGACGATCCGGCGGTGCAGCAGCGCGACGGCGGATCGTGCGATCTGCGCCCGGCCGGGTGACACCGAGCTGAGGCTCGGGTAGGTGAACCTGGCGTCCTCGACGTCGTCGAACCCGATCACGGCGACGTCCTGCGGCACCCGGATCCCGCGGGTGTGGAGCTCGCGCAGTACCCCGATGGCGAGCGCGTCGTTGAGTGCGAAGACTGCGTCGAGATCGGTTCCGGCGTCGAGCATGGTCGCGATCGTGCGTGCCCCGGTCTCGCGGTGCCACAGCCCGGACTCCCCGATCAGGGCCGGGTCCACGGCGATCCCGGCCGCCTCGAGGGCCTCGCGGTAGCCCGCCTCCCGCAGCGCCGCGGATCCGACCCGCTCCCCCCGGTGCCCACCGACCATCGCGATGCGACGCCGGCCCAGGCCGAGCAGGTGCTGCGTGGCGGCGCTTGCAGCGTCCACGTTCTGCATCGTGACGTGATCGGCGGGAGCGGCGAAGATCCGCTCCCCGAGCACCACCAGCGGGAAGTCGACATCGAGAAGGTGCCGGTCGTCCTGACCCAACGCCAGCGGGGAGAAGATGACACCGTCCACGAGCTGGCGGCGCGGGTCCCGCAGCACGGCGATCTCACGATCCCGGTCGCTGTTCGTCTGCTCGATCAGCACGGTCAGCCCGACCTGCTCGGCCTCGGCGATCACCGAGTCCGCGAGCTCGGCGAAGTAGGGCAGCTTGAGCTCGGGCACGGCCAGGCTGATCAGAGAGGTGCGCCCGGTGCGCAGCCCACGTGCGGTGGTGTTGATCTGGTAGCCGAGCTTCTGGATCGAGTCCAGCACGCGGGCCCGGGTGCCCTCTCGGATGTAGGGGTAGTCGTTGACCACGTTCGAGACGGTCTTCACCGAGACGCCGGCCAGCTTCGCGACGTCGCTCATGGTGGCGGCCACGGGGCGGACCTCCGTTCGTGTCGATGACGACCCCGAGCCTAGACAACCCTTCCCGGCGCCGCCCCGGTTCCCGTGCCGCCCGGGTCTGCCCCGTGCGGCCGGTTCCCGCCGCGCGACAGGGTCTCCCCGTGCTCCCGGTACCGTCAGCGTGCGTAGTGTGGCGCGCCCGCGAGGAGGGGCGCCGTGGCTGCGTCAATCCGCACCCGCAGCTCCGCCTCGAGCGGCCCGCGCCCCAGTGCCGCGACGTTCGAACGGATCTGTTCCGGCGTGGACCCGCCGACGAGGATCGCGCCCACCCCGGGCACCCCGAGCAGCCACCGCAGCGCCAGTTCGATCAACGTGAGCGCGGCTCCGTCCGCGATCGCGCGCAGCTCGTCGAGCACCTGGAACCGTTCCTGGGTCCAGTACCGCTGACGGTACATCGGAGCGAGGGCAGAGGAACCGAACCGCCCGTCCGCAGGCTCCTCGGCGATCGTGTGCCGGCCCGTGAGCAAGCCGCCCGCGAGCGGGTTGTAGACAACCGTCTGCACACCGCGGGCCGCCGCGAAGGGGAGGAACTCCACCTCGAGTCGCCGGGCCAGTGCGTTGTAGAGCTGCTGGGCACGCCGTGGAACCGCCACCTGCTGTCGGCGGCAGAGCTCGTGGACCTCGACCGTCTCCCAGGCCGAGTGATTCGACAGCCCGAAGCGGTCGGCCAGCCCGAGTTCGAGCACCTCGGACACGCCACCGACGGTCTCCGTCAACGGGGTGCTGCGGTCCGGCTGGTGCAGGTACAGCGTGTCCAGCGGCCGCCCCAGACGCTCGACGCTGGTCCGGGCCGCGGCGATGACCTCCCCGTGCGCCAGCGGTCCGGCGCCTCGTCCGGGCTGCATGCCGACCTTCGAGGACACCGCGATGCCCTCGGGTGCGCTGCGTAGCACGCGACCGATGATCTGCTCGCTCGCACCGCCCGCGTAGGTGTTCGCGGTGTCCAGCTCGGTGATCCCGGCTTCGATCGCGGCCTCGATGATCCGGCCCGCCGTGGGTTCGTCGACGGTGTCGCCGAAGGACATCGTGCCGAGGACCAGGCGCACGGCACCCTCGGGCTGCAGGCTCGAGTCGTCCAACAGTTCATCCATGAGTCCTCCATCGGAAGTCATCGCGCGCAGAACGCGCAGTCAAACTAGCACGAAACGCGCAGCACGTGAGTAGGATGCTCCCGTGCCGTGACACCTCCGGACGGGCGATGAAGAGGGAGACCCCGATGGCCAGCAAGGCGGAACAACGCCGTGAGGAGATCCTCGCGCGCGCTCGCGAGATGGGCCTTGCCAGCGTGGACGACCTCGCGAGCCGCTTCGGGGTGACTGCCTCGACGATCCGGCGCGACCTCGCCCTGCTGAGCCGGTCCGGCCGCCTTGCCCGGACCTATGGCGGGGCCATCGCGCCAGGCGGGCCCACGGAGACCTCCCTGCTCCAGCGCGAGCATGAGAGCTTCGACGCCAAGTCCGCGATCGCGCGGTGGGCGGCCGAACAGGTCCGGCCGGGTGAGTCGATCCTCCTCGACGCCGGCTCCACGGTCGCTCTGCTCGCCCGGCGGCTGCCCGCGCTGGAGGGCGTCGGCGTGACCACCGCAAGTGTCCCCGTCATCAACCTGCTACGGTCCCGGCCGGACCTCGCGCTGACCTGCCTCGGTGGACGCCTGCGTGAACTTTCGGCGGCGTTCGTCGGACCGCTCACGGAGCTGACTCTGGAACGGCTCACGTTCGACCGACTGTTCCTCGGGACCGACGGAGTCGGCGTGGACGGGTCCATCTGCGAGGCCGAGCTCGACCAGACCCGCCTGAAGGAGCTGATGGCTCGTAGATCCCGCTGTGTCTACGTGCTCGCGCACTCGGCGAAACTCGGTCATGCGCCGTTCAACAGCTGGGCCCGGCTCGACGGCCCGTGGACGCTCGTGACCGACGACGGCGCGGACCCGGACTTCCTGGACGCCTTCCGTGCCACCGGCCGGGACGTGGTCATCACGGCCACGGCGGAGAGAGCCCGGACGTGAGGCCGGCACACGTCTGGGCCGACGACCTCACCGGCGCGGCGGAGTTCGCGCGGCTCTGGCAGTCCGGCACGGGCCGGGACGTGCACGTGCGGCTCGGGCGACCCGATCCGACCACGCCCGCGGCGAGCGCGGACGAGGACACCGTCTGGGACCTCGACCTGCGGCACCACGACGATGCCGAGGCGCTCCGTGTTGTGACCACCGCTCTCGCCGCCACGGACTCGGCCGCGACCGTGTTCCTGAAGCTGGACTCGCGGCTGCGCGGACCGGTCCGCGCGTACGTTAGCGCGGTGTTGCAGGCCGGGCGGCCGGTGCTGCTCTGCCCCGCGAACCCAGCCATGGGCCGGTTGACGGTAGCCGGCCGGCACGGCGACGCCGGCACGTACACGAGCGCGCAGACCGACACGGACAACTTCTCGCCCGTCAGCCTCACCGAACTGGGATCCGGCCTGGCGCACCGACACCTCGGTCGCACCGACTACGACCTGATCCCCCCGCTGCTCTCCCGCGGCGATCCGATCCTCCTCACGGTGGACATCTCGACCGCCGCGGACCTGGATCGACTCGCGGCCGCCGGCGCCCGTCACCCCCACGCGACCTTCGCCGGGTCGGCACCATTCCTCGGCGCCCTCGCCCGGACGGTCCGCGACCCTGCGCCGGAGGCCTCTGAGGCGCCCGTCAGGTCTGCGTTGGTCGCGACCGGTCCGGCGCCCGTACGTGCCCTCCTTGCCGTGCTCGGCACCAGTGAGCACATCAGTCGCGTCCAGGTCGACGCACTGGCAGCACGCGACAAGCTCACGCAGATCGTCCTTCCGGCCGAGGGAACCGACCCGGACGCGATGGCGGTGGCGGTCCGCCGTGCTCGGGCGGGGCTCGCCCGTGGCGAGCACGTGATCCTCACGTTCCCCGTCACGGGAGCGGCGACGCAACGTGAGCGGGCCGGCATGGACGCGTTGGTCTCAGCCTGCGCGGGCGCGCTGACCGGCGCCCCACCCGACGTGGCGCTGCTCCTCAGCGGAGGCCACACGGCACGCCTGGTCCTGGAGCGACTGGACCTGCGCGACCTACGCAGCGCACCGTCCGCCGTCACCCCGGTCGCCCGGCTGTACGCACCGGATGGCCGGACCATCTGGACCAAGCCCGGCAGCTACGGAGGCGCCGGGATCCTCCTTGACCTGCTCCAGCCCACCGCGGCGTCCCTGGCCTGACCACCCGACCCTGAGAAGGAACCACCGTGGAATCGACCGACCGAGCGTCCACCCGTCCCGTCATCGCCGTGACGATGGGAGATCCGGCCGGCGTGGGACCGGAGATCTGTGCCGCTGCACTGACCAGCCCGGACGTCCTGGACCTCTGTCGGCCGGTGCTGGTCGGCGACCTGCCGCGGATGGCACGGGCGGCCGCACTGATGGGCGTGCCCGCGACGATGCACGAAGTGGAGCACCCGGCGCACGCTGCTCCGGGCACCACCCGCATCGAGGTGGTCCAGGTGGGCACACTGCCCGGGGACCTGCCCTTCGGCGAGGTCAGCCCCGTCGCCGGACACGCCGCCTACACCTACATCGAGCGGGCCGCCGGCTACGCCGTGACCCGGGACGTGGCGGCCATCGCGACCGCACCCCTGAACAAGGCCGCATTGCACGCCGCCGGCCATCGATTCCCCGGCCACACGGAGTTGCTCGCGCACCTGACCGGCGTACCGGAGGTCTCGATGATGCTCACCACGCCCAAGCTCCGCGTCATCCACGTGACCACCCACATCGGTCTGATCGACGCGATCGCACGCATCGACCCACCGCTGGTGCGCCGCACGGTCGCCCGGGGCATCGAGGCGCTCGAGCGCGCCGGGCTGGCCAACCCTCGGGTCGGCGTGTGCGCCATCAATCCGCACGCCGGCGAGAACGGGCTGTTCGGCTACGGCGAGGAGGCCGAGAAGATCCAGCCGGCGATCGACGAACTCGTCGCCCTCGGCCACGACGTACACGGGCCGCTGCCCGCCGACACCGCGTTCTTCCTCGCCAGCCGAGGTGATTTCGACCTCGTCGTGGCCATGTACCACGACCAGGGACACGGTCCGGTGAAGGTGCTCGGGATCGACGACGGCGTGAACATCACCGTGGGCCTGCCGGTGATCCGGACGTCCGTGGACCACGGCACCGCGTTCGACATCGCGGGCACGGGCACGGTCACCACGGCCAGCATGGCCGAGGCGCTGCGGCAGGCAGCCGCGCTGGCGGGGCATGCGCCGAGCCGCACGGCCTGAGAGAACGGCGACGGCGCCGCGCACGATCAGGGTGCGCGACGCCGTCGGGTATCGAGAGCCGGGAGCGGTTGTCGGAGCCGCCCGAGCTAGGCGGTGAAGAAGTACTGCTCCGGGTTGGACGGGCCGGGCGGCTGGTATCCGACGTCTCCGGGCATCTCGTCCGGCAGGTTCGTCGCCATGTCGTTGCGCACGATCCCATAGCCGTTCGGCTGCGTGCAGATGCCGATGTAGAAGAACTGGTCCTTCGCGATGTCCAGGACCTGACGCGCGAGGTCGACCGCCTCGTCCGCGTCATAGGTGGTGCGCATCTCGTCGAACAGCGCGAGCTGCTCCTGGATGATCTCGGGCGGTGCTTCGTCCGTCTCGCCCCGGTACCACAGCGCCCAGGTGTGACCGTAGCGGGAGGAGCCGCGCGGGTTGGACGGTACGAAGTAGTGGTTCGATCCCTGCGTGGCGCGGATCTCGAAACCGCCCGCGGTCCAGGTGGACACCTCGGCCTGGTTCGCCTCCACCCGCTCCCAGTACAGGGTCTCGGCCAGGGGCGTGACGTTGGCCTCGACACCGACCGCCGCCCAGTCCTGCTTGATCAGTTCGAACGCGTCGAGATGGTCGGGCATCGATGAGGGCACCAGGACCGTGATGCTGATCGGCGCACCCTCGCTGAGCCGGATGCCGTTCGCGTCCGTCTCGGTGTATCCGGCACGATCGAGTGCCTCGTTGGCCAGCTCCACGGAGTACTCCGTGAACTGGGTGCCGAACTCCTCGTCGTAGGCGGGGTGCCCCTCGACCGGCGCGCACTGCCAGGGAATGGTCTGCCCGGCATAGATGGTGTCGATGATGCGCTGCCGGTTGATCGCGTAGGACAGGCCCACCCGGAAGTCCTTGTTGGAGTAGATCTTCCGCTTGCGCTCGTCCTCCAACGTCTGGTTGAAGCCGAGCACCATGGCATTGGGGCCCTGCGGCGACAGGGTGAACATCCGGTAGTCGCCGCTCTCCTGGTTGTCCGTGACCACCGGGAGATTGCGGATCGTGTCGAAGTTGCGCATCTGCATGTCGAGCTCACCATTGGTGATCTTCAGCAGCTCGACCTCGATGTCCTGCAGGATCTCGCAGCGGATCTCGTCGAGGTAGGGCAGTTGGCTCCCGTCGGGATCGACCTTCCAGTAGTACGGGTTCCGCTCCGCTGTGACATAGCTGCCGTCGCCGAGGGCGGCGGTCAGCCGCCACGGATGCAGGCTCGGCGAGTCCACGTTGGAGAACGGCTCGAGCTTGGACTCCCACAACTGCACCCAGTCGTCGAGGTTCGCCTGCGCGACCAGCTCCGCGATCTCGGTGTTGTACGTCTCGTGGAACTGCTCGAAGTAGTGCCTGGGCAGGACCATCATGGTGCCCGAGGCCAACTCCTCGAGGAAGCCCGGCTTGGGTTCGTCGAAAACGTACCGGATGACCGTGCCGTCACTCTCGAAGGTGCCCGGTTTGGCCGGGTCGTTCACGTTCGTCCAGAGCGAGTAGATCCCACCAGGATGCAAAGCCGGATTGATGTTCACGTCCTCGTAGGCGAACCGGAAGTCCTCGTCCGTGACTGGCTCGCCGTCCGACCACCGCATTCCCTCGCGCAGCGTGAACTGGAAGACCCGGCCGCCGTCGAGCTCCTCAAAGACCTCGCACACGTTCGCGATGATCTCGCTGGTCCCCGGCTGGCCGGTCCACCCTGGGATCCACCGCACCAACGGCTCGTACCCGACCGACTGTTCCAGCCAGGTGCGATCCTCCTCCGTGATCATCGCCGACCGCCACGTCCCGCCGTACCGGCCGACCTCGTTCAGCGGCTCAACCACGAGCGGAGTGCTCGGGAGCCGCTCCTCGACCGGTGGCAGCTCCCCGGCCTCCACCTGTGCGGCGAGCGACGGCGCCTCCTTGCCCTTGGGGCCGGCGCCGGCCCCATCGTCCGCACCCTGGGCGGGGTCCGTCTCGAAGAAGGAACAGCCGGCCAGGGCAGAGACGGCGGCCAGACCGCCGCCGGTCAGCAGCAGTGAGCGGCGACTGACCACGCTCGACCAGAGTCGATCACGGTCGGCCGACTCCGGAGTGGTTCTTGGAAACATCGTTGTTCTCCTCTTCCTTTGGGTGACACGCCGGCCGGCGGAGGCTGGTTCAGCCGTGGTCGCCGGCACTCTCCATGCGACCGATGACCGGCAGTGCGTGCTTCTCCACGTACTGGCGGTCCTCGTCCGACAACTGGGTCTGCGGTGCGGCGCTGTGATCGGAGTCGATGCGGCCCAACACCGCGAGCAGGTGCTTGTAGACGCTGTTGGTCAAGCCAGGGGCCGCGGACTTTCCCGGTGGGGTCAAGGACTCGATGAGTTCCTCGCTCTGCTCCTGCAGTGCCAGAACGAGGTCCCAGTCACCCTTCCGTGCGGCCTCGTACTGGCGCACCAGATGACGTGGGGTCAGATTCCCCGTCGAGGAGACCGAGCCGACGGCGCCGAGCAGGTAGCCGAGGTCAGCCACGCTGGATCCTCCGGTCAAGCAGGGCAGTGGGGTCCCCGCATCACGCAGGCGACGCTGCAGCCGGCGGAACCACACCATGTTCGAACTGCTGTCCTTCGCTCCGCAGAGGATCCCGTCGGCGACGAGTTCGACGATCGAGTCGATCGAGAGCGTGGCGGGGATGAACTGGGGCAGGTGGTAGGCGACAACCGGGCCATCGACGGCGTGGGCCAGGGCGCGATAGTGCCGCTTCAGCTCGTCCTGGTCGAAACCGACGAAGTAGGGCGGGAGCACCGAGACCATCGCGGCACCCGCGGCGACGGCCTCCCGGGCGTGCCGCACCGCGAGGCTGGTCGAGGTGTCTCCGACGTGCGCCACGACCGGGACGCGCCCCGCTGCGGCTTTGGCGCACAGGCGAACCACCTCGGCGCGTCCCTCGCCGTCCAGCGAGTAGAACTCGCCGGTGGTGCCGTTGGCCCACAGTCCGTGCACCCCGGCGGCCACGAGGTGGCCGACGTGCGACTCCAGCGACTCCGAGTCGATCTCGCCATCAGGGGTCATCGGGAGCACAACCGGCGGGAGCACGCCGTGTAGGTGGTAGGAGGACTCTTCGTTCTCAGGTGTGAATGCCAGTGGCATGTAGGCATCCTTTGGGCACAACTGGGACGTTGTCAAGACCGAACTAGACTCCCAGTGGCGCTTGGCGCCCGATTCGGAGTCGAATGTGCCCACCTGCGGGGCGCCGATGGCATACCATGGGCGGACCACAACGAGCGGGCTCGAGCGCATCGACGACCGATGCGGATGGGGAGGACTGCGTGACTACGTCCATGGCGTCAACGGCAGGGACCGGGGCCTCGGAGCAGGTGAGCCAGGCGACACTGGAGAACCGCGCGCACGACGCACTGGTGAGCTGGCTGACCGAGGAGCACCCGCAGCCGGGACAGACGGTGCCGATCCGAGAGTTCGCCCGCAAGCTCGGCATGAGCAGGACGCCGGTCCGGAGCGCCGTGGGGCGCCTGCACGAGCGCGGTCTGCTCTCCTACGACTCCACCGCGGGGTTCACCGTCGCCGTCCCCTCCCTCTCCTCGTTGTACGAACTGTTCGAGCTCCGCGTGATGATCGAGTCGCACAGCCTGCGCCGGTACACCGAGCAGGAGCCGCCGCCGGCGCCCAGGATCCTGCACGATCTGGTGGCCGAGGCGGGCGAACTCGCCGAGGCCGCACTGCAGGAGCCCGCGCAGTACATCGCGTTCCGCGAGAACGACAGCAGGTTCCATCGCACGCTGGTGGAGATGTCCGGATTCCCACGGCTGATCGCCCTGCACGACGATCTGCACCTGAGCATCCATGTCACCCGAGCCGGGATGGAGGCGCCGATGAACCGGGACCGACTGGACGCCGCCGTCGCCGAGCACCGCGAGATCGTCGAGGCACTCGATGCCGGTGACGGCGCGGCGGCGCGAGCGGCTCTGGAGTCGCACATCCTCCGGGTCCGCGATCAGACGATCGTGTTCCTTTCCCGCCCGCAGCCCACCGTTGGCGGTGGCTTCGCCCGGTGAGCGTCGCACGCCCCCGCCCGGTGGTCGACGCCGCGATCGAGGCTAGCCGCGGCCCCGAGTGGCGGACGATGCCCGCGGAGTCCGTCGGCGTCGACGTCGACCGCCTGATCACGATCCGCTCCGGCCACGACGTCACCGAACGCCGCCGCCGCCTGGTCGACCACCTGTGGAAGCACGCCGGCCTCCCCTCGTCCACGCCCTCGATCGACGCCGGGGTTACCGTGCCCGAGCTCGACTCGCTCTCCCGGAGCCGCATCGACCGGGCCACCCTGTCGATGGCACACGCCCTGAAATCGACCAGCTACCTGGTCCATCCGCGGCGGCCGGTGCCGGGACGGTTGGGAATCTTCCTGGCCGGGCATGGCAATGCGCGCAAGCCCGTGTATCACCGGCCGCAGCTCGCGGCGATGCAGACCTTCCTCGATCGCGGCTACCGGGTCGCGGCCATCGACATGCCGCTGCAGGGCTGGAACCCGGCGGACATGGAGCTTCCCACGCCGGGCGCCACTGCGCCCGTGGACCCGGCCAGCCACGAACGGTTCGCCCAGTACGAGACGCCGGACTTCAGTGCCGCGACCTACTTCCTGGATCCCGTCGTCACCCTGCTCAACCACGCCGCCCGAGCGGGCCGACTGACCGACGTCGTCACCTTCGGCTTCTCCGGCGGCGCCTGGACCACCGTGATGCACGCCGCGGTCGATCCGCGAGTGAGGCTGAGCATCCAGGTGGCCGGGACGTGGCCCTTCTTCCTGCGCCCACATCCGGCCGCACACCCCAACTTCGGCGACTGGGAACAGCGGCGGGAGAGCATGCCCGGCCTGTACGACATCGCCGGCTATCTCGATCTCTATGTCCTCGGCGCGACCGGCGGCGGTCGGCGCCAACTGCAGATCCTGAACCGGTTCGACCCGTCCTGCTTCCCCGGGGTCGGCCACCGCAGCTACGCGCAGCCGGTGCGCGACCGCGCCGCCCTACTGGGTGGCGACTGGGAGGTCATCGACGACGCCACCCACGGCAAGCACCAGATCTCTGACCACGCCGTCGCGATGCTCGCGTACGAACTGGACCGACAACCCGATCCCCCTGAGGAGCGATGATGACCATCGGCACGACGACCTCCGGCCGCGGACCACTCGTCCCGACCCCCCGAGCCGTCGCGGTGCAACGCCCACTTGGGACCGCGACGCTCACTGGCGGCCTGTGGCGGCACTGGCAGCAGGTGAACCGCTCGGCGAGCATCCCGCTCGGCATCGCCAAACTGGACGAGGCCGGCAACTTCACGAACCTGCGGCTGGCCGCCGGCGAACAACTGGATGCCGAGCACCGGGGCCCGGTCTACATGGACTCGGACATCTACAAGATGCTCGAGACGGTCGCCTACGAGCTGGACCGCGGCGAGGACAACGAGCTCCTGGAGTTCGTCACGCAGGCTTCTGAGCTGATCTGCGCCGCCCAGGCCCCGGACGGCTATCTGAACTCGACCTACCAGGTGCGCGGACCTCAGGCGCGATATCAGGACCTGAACAACAGCCACGAGCTCTATACCGCGGGACACCTGTTCCAGGCCGTTATCGCGCTGGCCCGGACCGGCGACGAGCGCCTCGTCCCGGTGGCCCGGCGACTGGCCGACCACCTCGTTCAGGTGTTCCTCACGGAGCGCCTGGAGAAACTGGACGGGCATCCCGGCGTGGAGACCGCGCTCGTGGAGCTCTATCGTCAGCTGGGCACACCCGAGTACCTGGACCTGGCGCAGCGCCTCCTCGACGACCGAGGCAAGGGCATGGTGGGTCGGCACCCGGTCGGTCCGCTCTACCAGCAGGACGCGTTCGGGGTGCGGGAGGCGCCGGTCCTGACCGGCCACGCCGTGCGGGCGATGTACCTGGAGGCCGGCATCGTCGACGTCTACCTGGAGACCGGCGACCGCTCACTCCTGAACGCCTCGGTCGCCCGCTGGGAGGACCTGGTCGCCACGCGGACCGCGCTGACCGGTGGCCACGGGTCACGGCAGTTGAAGGAGGCCTTCGGGGAAGCCTACGAGCTCCCGCCGGACCAGTCCTACAACGAGACATGCGCGGCGGTCGCCAGCGTCCACTGGAGCTGGCGACTGCTGTTGGCCACCGGCGAGTCCCGGTACGCCGACCTGATCGAACGCACCGTCTACAACGTCTTCGCCGCCTCGGTCTCGCTCGACGGCCTGGAGTTCTTCAAGGGCAACCCATTGCAGCGACGCTCGGACCACGCCCTGGCGATCGGCGACCCACGCTGGCGCGACGGATGGTTCTGGTCCGCCTGCTGCCCCCCGAACGTGACCCGGTTGATGGCCTCGCTGCAGCACTATCTCGGTACCAGCGACGACGACGGCATCACCGTGCACCAGTACGCGGACGCCATCCTCGGCAGCAACCTGCCGGACGGCGAGGTGGAGCTGGAGGTGGGTACGAGTCTGCCGTGGCAGGGCGACACCGGCGTGCGGATCCGATCGACGCCGGACTCCGAGTGGACCCTGTCGCTGCGCGTCCCGTCCTGGAGTCCCGCCCCGGCGGTTCACCTCAACGGAGCACCGGTGCCGGCCACGAACGAGTCCGGCTACCTGCGGATCCGCCGGGTCTGGCAGCCGCAGGACGAGCTCCGGCTCTGCTTCGACATCGCGCCTCGCCTGACCGGCCCGCACCCCCGTATCGACGCACTTCGTGGCTGCTTCGCTCTGGAGCGCGGCCCCCTGGTGTACTGCTTCGAGCAGGTCGACCAGGACGCCACGGTCGACCTCGAGCAGGTCCAGATCGTTCCTGACCACGAAGCGATCACGACCAGCCATCATGAGGACCTGCCGGGCATCGGCCGCACCGTCTCGCTCAGCGTCCCCGCAGCGCAACTCCTGCGTGCACCGACCGACGGGCTCCCGTACTTCCTCGGAACGCGTTCCTGGACCACGCGAGGAGCCCGTGCCGTAGCCGTCCCCTACTTCCAGTGGGCCAACCGGGACCGGCGAGCGATGCGGATCTGGATGCCGGTGCACGGCTGACCTGCGTGGGATCCGTTCCGTGACCACGGCCGGGCACCCTCGTGCCACTGGCATGCCATTGGTCGATCCCGAGAGCGATTGCGGATCAATTGCCGCCTCGCAACGCACTCGGATCCGGGATGCCACCAGAATGCCGGATGTTCAAGAAACCGGGCTCTAGACGTTGCCAGTGACCCCGATCACGGGTTAGCATCACGAAGCCGCATGTTCACGAGCATGTGGGTAGATATGCAAGGAGCCCAATGAAGCGCTGTATCTGGTGGACTTCCCCACCACCGAGTCCCGCGATGTCGGGTTGTTCCCGACCGGTGGCGACCGGCTGCCCAGGTCGAACGCAAACGCGCGGCGACGCACGCACGGCGCCGCGCGGCCGAGGACCAGGCATCCGCCGCATGGCACCAGCGGTGCGTCATGCGCCGTCGTGGTCGGACGAGTCCGCGCCCGCTGCGCACCGACGCCACTGAAGGGAACTTGGTATGGGCAAGTACACGCTCAGGCGCATCGGCCTGATGCTGGTCACCCTGGTCGCGATATCGTTCGTGACCTTCTGGATCATCCAACTGCCGCCCGGGGACTACGTATCCACCCTGGTCGCGCAGGCGGAGTCCCGCGGTGAGACGATCACCCCGGAACAGATGGAGGCCCTGCGTACCCGCTACGGCTTGGACGATCCGTTCCTCCTGCAGTACTGGAACTGGATCACGAACATCGTCCTCCATGGCGACTTCGGCCAGTCGTTCGCCTACAACCGCCCCGTCTCGACCCTGATCTGGGACCGAGTGGCGCTCTCGTTCTTCCTCTCGATCAGCACCCTGCTGTTCGTCTGGGCCGTGGCCTTCCCGGTAGGCATCTACTCCGCCGTCAAGCAGTACTCCCCGGGTGACTACATCGCGACGTTCTTCGGCTTCGTCGGCATGGCGATCCCGGAGTTCCTGCTGGCGCTGGTCTTCCTCTGGTTGGGCGTCAGATACTTCGACCAGAGTGCCGGCGGCCTGTTCTCACCCGAGTACGTCGACGCCGCCTGGAACCTCGGCAAGGTACTCGACCTCGCGTCGCATCTGTGGCTGCCGATCCTGATCATCGGTATCTCCGGAACCGCGGGCCTGATCCGAGTCACCCGGGCGAACCTCCTGGACGAGCTCTACAAGCCGTACGTCATCACGGCACGCGCCAAGGGCCTGCCGGAGTGGAAGCTGCTCCTCAAGTACCCGGTGCGGATGTCCCTGAGCCCGTTCTTCAGCACCGTGGGCTGGCTGCTTCCGGGCCTGATCAGCGGCGAGACGATCATCTCGATCGTGCTCAGCCTCCCCACCACCGGACCACTGCTGTTCGGTGGCGTGCTCAGCCAGGACATGTACCTCGTGGGCAGCTTCATCCTCATCCTCAGCGCGCTGACCGTGGTGGGGACCCTGCTGAGCGACCTGGCGCTCGCTTGGTGGGACCCCCGAATCCGACGCCGCTACCAGGAGAGCTGACCATGACGGACAGGACAGAACGTCCGGGCACCGGGACCTCCGGCACGGCAACGGACGTGTGGGACGAGCCGAACCCGGTCGCCGGGGGCGCCACCATGACCCAGGAGGGGATGGAGATCCCCCTCCCGGACTCCGGCGCCGACCACCCCACCGGTCCCAGGGCCGAGTTGGCCCGAGCGGCGATGGCGCGAGGCGGAACGGCCTCGCAGTGGCGTCTGGTCTGGCGGCGTTTCCGCAGGCACAAGGTCGCGTACGTCTCGATCTGGATCGTCCTGGCCATCTACCTCGTGATGGCCTTCGCCGAGTTCCTGGCCCCCTCGACCGCCACGGCCCAGGACGCCGAGTACGCGTACGCTCCGCCGCAGGCGCTGCACATCTCCCACCCGACCGAGGGCTTCGGCCTCCACGTCAACGGCTTCACGGTGACGCAGAACCCGGACACGTTCGCGAACGAGTTCGAGATCGACGAGGACCGTCACATCCCGGTCGGGTTCTTCGTCCGCGGCGAGCCCTATGAGCTCTGGGGCGTCTTCCCGATGGACGTGCACCTCATCGGGCCCGAGGACCCGGACCAACCCTTCTACCTCTGGGGCGCGGACCGGGCCGGACGGGACTCGCTGAGCCGCATCCTGTACGGCTCCCGGGTGTCGTTGTCGATCGGGCTGGTCGGCGTGGCCATCAGCCTGGTCCTCGGCATCGCGCTCGGCGGCATCTCGGGCTACTACGGAGGAAAGCCGGACACGCTGATCCAGCGGATCATCGAGTTCCTGATGGCTATCCCGACCCTGCCCCTGTGGCTCGCGCTCTCGGCGGCGATACCGGCGTCCTGGGGCCCACTCGCTCGCTATTTCGCGATCACCGCCATCCTGTCGGTGATCGGCTGGACCGGCATGGCGAGACAGGTCAGAGGGAAGTTCCTCTCCCTGCGGGAGGAGGACTTCATCACGGCCGCATCGCTGGATGGATGCAACAAACCGCGGATCATCTTCCGCCACATGGTGCCGTCGTTCTCGAGCCACGTGATCGCCTCGCTCACCATGGCCGTACCAGGAATGATCCTTGCCGAGACCTCGCTGAGCTTCCTCGGGCTCGGCCTCCAAGCACCCGCCGTGAGTTGGGGTGTGCTCCTCCAGGACGCGCAGAACATCCGAACGATCGAGACGGCACCGTGGCTCCTGCTGCCCGGGCTCGCGATCTTCATCACTGTCCTGGCCATGAACTTCGTCGGAGATGGATTGCGTGATGCTGCAGACCCCTACAAGTGACCAGACCACCCTCCGCCGGCTGGACCCGGACGCACAGCCGGTGCTCGAGCTGGCCGGTCTGCGTACCGAGTTCCACCTCGAGGACGGCGTCGTCACCGCCGTCGACGGAGTGGACCTGACGATCCGTCGCGGTGAGACCCTGGCCGTGGTCGGTGAGTCCGGGTGCGGCAAGAGTGTGATGGCTCGCTCGATCCTGCAGCTGGTGGACCGGCCCGGGCGGATCGTCGGCGGTCAGGTGTGGGTACCCCGCCCACCCGCCACTGACGTCGAACGCATGACCGGCCGGTCCAGGCGGTCCCGCCGCCGGCGGCGCCGCGAGGCCGCGGTCGATGCCGCGACGGCCGGCGGCCCGGACGGCATGGTCGGCCTCATCGGCGCCGCGCCGGAACTCATCCGGGCGGTCCGCGGCAAGCGCATCGCGATGGTGTTCCAGGAACCGATGACGTCCCTGTCCGCCGTGCACCGGGTGGGCGACCAGATCATCGAGGCGATCCAGTTGCACGAGCCGTTGCCGATGGAGGCCGCCCGTGAACGCGCGATCGACCTGTTGCGTCGGGTCGGGATCGCCGCACCCGAGAAACGGGTGGACGCCTACCCCTTCGAACTGAGCGGTGGTATGCGCCAGCGCGTGATGATCGCGATGGCGCTGTCCTGCGACCCCGAGCTGCTGATCGCGGATGAACCGACCACCGCGCTGGACGTGACCACCCAGGCCCAGATCCTGGAGCTGCTGGCATCCCTGCGCGACGAGCTCGGCATGGCGATCATGCTGATCACGCACGACCTCGGCGTGGCCGCCCAGCTCGCCGACTCCGTGGCGGTGATGTACCTCGGGAACATAGTCGAGCGCGGTGACCTGGCGGAGATCTTCCGGGCCCCCCGCCACCCGTACACCCGGGCGCTGCTGCGCTCGATACCGAAGCTCGGGCAGGGGCGCGACGTCCGGCTGGCGCCGGTGCGCGGCATGGTGCCCCATCCCTTCGCACGTCCCAGCGGCTGCCCGTTCCACGACCGGTGCGACTCCTTCCAGCCCGGCCTGTGTGACACCGCCCCACCACCGTTGATCCGCGACGAGCAGGGCCACGAGGTTCGCTGCGTGCTGTACGAGGAGGACAAATGAGCCAGGACACCGAAGTTGTCAGCGAGACCGCAGGGCCGGACACGTCCGACGTGCTCCTCGAGACCCGGCAGCTGAGCAAGTCCTTTCCGATCACGAAGGGCATGTGGGGCCGAACCGTCGGCCACGTCAAAGCCGTGGAGAGCGTGGACCTGCAGATCAAGCAGGGACAGACCGTGGGACTGGTTGGTGAGTCCGGGTGCGGAAAGAGCACGCTGGGCCGGTGCATCCTGCGAGCGCATGAGCCGACCTCCGGAGAGATCCTCTACCGGCGCGCCGACGGCAGGGTGGTCGACCTCGCACCGCTCACCGAACGTCAGTTGAGGCCGTACCGCACGGACATCCGGATGGTTTTCCAGGACCCGTTCTCCTCCCTGAACCCGCGGATGACCCTGGCGGAGATCGTCGGCGAGCCGCTGCGCGTCAACAAGGTCGTCAAGGAGTCGGAGGTCGAGGACCGGGTGGCCACGCTGCTGACCCGGGTGGGCTTGCGCCCCGAGTACCTGCGCCGCTATCCGAACGCCTTCAGCGGAGGCGAGCGGCAGCGGGTCGGCCTGGCTCGGGCGCTCGCCCTCGACCCACGTCTGGTGGTCGCCGACGAGGCGGTCAGCGCCCTCGACGTCTCGGTCCGCGCCCAGATCCTCAACCTGATGAGGGACCTGCAGACCGACGAGAACCTCACCTACCTGTTCATCTCCCACGACCTCGGCATGGTCGAGTACATGGCCGACGAGGTCGTGGTGATGTACGTCGGTCACGTGGTGGAGACCGGACCCACGGCCGAGCTGTACCGCCGGCCGCACCACCCCTACACCGAGGCTCTTCTCTCGGCGGTCCCCAACCCCGACCCGAACGCGGCCAAGCGCAGGGAACGGATCGTGCTCAGGGGCGAGGTTGCCGACCCCTCCGACGTCCCGTCCGGCTGCCCGTTCCGTACGAGATGCGCCTACGCGCAGGAACTGTGCGAGACCGAGGTGCCATCGCTACGGGAGATCGCCCCTGGGCGCCGCGTCGCCTGCCACTTCAGCGAGGAGCTCGGGCTGCGCGGCATCGAGGATCTCGGTGCCGCATGAGGTGCCACCCGAGAGTTGTCCCGACCGCTGGCACGATGACCCCCGAAAGGCTGCGATGGACCCGCGACTGACCGGACGCCTCGAGCCGTCAGCGACCGACCCGCGCCTGCGGGAAGCTCTGCTGCCGGTCCTGCACGATGTGGACAGCCACGCCGCCACCCTGGTGCAGACGCGTGGGGGTGACCTGCTCTGCGCGTGGTTCAACGGACCCCAGGAGGGTGACCGCGAGACGAACGTGGTGCTCGCGCGACTGCCGGCGGGCACGGACGAGTGGTCCCAGCCGATCCTGATCGCCGCCGACCCGGACCGGTCGGAGCAGAACCCGGTCCTGTTCCGGGCGCCCGACGGCCGGATCTGGCTGCTGCACACCTCGAACACGCCGCACGACCGCACGGACGCGCACGTGCTGGTGCGCACCTCGGACGACGGGCGCACCTGGTCCGGCCCACGGACGTTGTTCGACGGGCCCGGCTTCTTCCTCCGGAACCCACCGCTCTTCCTGCCCGACGGCACCTGGCTGCTGCCGGCCTACCAGGTGGACGCCGGCGGCGAGTACAGCGTCGTCGCCCGCAGCTCCGACGAGGGGCGCAGTTGGCAGGTGTCCGAGGTACCGGGTAGCCGGCACCGGGTCCAGATGAGCATCGCGCCCAGGCCCGACGGCGGCCTGCTCGGCCTGTTCCGCTCGCGCGCCGCCGACCGGGCCTACTCCTCCGAGTCCACCGATCTGGGCCGCACCTGGACGCCTCCGGTGCGCACCGCGCTTGCCAACAACAACTCGGCGCTGCACCACATCGCTCTGGCTGACGGCCGGCTCGCCGCCGTGTTCAACGACGCGACGATGGAACGCGACCAGTTCCGGTTCGTGCCGTCCGGGGACGGCTGGCGGAAGAAGGCGGTCCGCACACCGCTCACGCTCGCGCTCTCCGAGGATGGCGGCCGAACCTGGCCACATCAGCGCAACCTCCAGGTGGCGGACATCGAGTACAAGGACGCCCCGGTCGGCTACTCCTACCCGGCGATGATCCAGACGTCGGACGGCGCCCTTCAGGTGGCCTACTCCTACCTCCGCAAGACCATCAAGCACGTCCGACTCGAACCCGACTGGATCGTTGGTGAGCAGGACGCCGACCTGGCTCTCGACACCACGGAGGACGTGACGTGAGTGGGAGGTCGAGCGGACCCGACCTGGTCAGGTACGTCATCGGCCGAGCGGAGGACGACGAGCTCCCTGACTGGCCCGACCTGCTGGGCCGGATGCTCGTGGTGTCCTCGGGGCGACCGTGGCGGGCGGGCGTGCCGGGTCTGACCGGTGCCGAGATGCGCGCCACCAGCGACGGGGTACGTGTGGGGGGATCGGTGGGACCGCTCCGGGTCCAGGTGTTCGCCCGGCGGGGCGAGCACGGACTCGAGTTCGACCTCGACTGGCACAACGACTCCGGATCTCCCATCACCGACCTGGTCGTGGGGCTGCGGCTGCAGGGACCCGCCGGGGCGCGGGTGACGATCCCGCAGGTGATCCACCACGACAACCCCTCGGCCGATCCCGACCGGGTGGTGCCGCACGTGAGCCGGGGCGGGTTCGTCACCGAGGTGCATCGGCTACCGATCCCGGCGGTCTGCCTGCAGGACGAACACGGCGAGACCCTGACCCTGGTCTCGCACCCCGACCCCGCCGAGGACCCGCAGGGCCGGGTGCGGTACGGGTCGCTGGGGGCGGTGAGCGGCGACGACGCCCACGCGCTCGGACTGAGCGGAGTCACGTTGTTCGACGGCGAGCCGGACGTCACCTACGTGCACAAGGCTCGGACCGCCGCCACCACGGCGGGGTACCGGGACCTGGCGCCCGGGGACAGCCTGCGCCAACGGTTCGTCGTCATCCGCGGACGGGCGGCTTCGGGCCACGGATTCCGAGAACTGGTCCGGATCGGCCGGGAACTCTTCGGTGGCGGCGAGCGCACCCTCGGCGGTCCACTGGACGATCGCCGTCATCTCGACCTGCGGATCGCGGCACTGGATGCACGGGCGTTCGCGGACGGTCCGGCGGTCGGCTACCTCAAGTTCCCCTCCTGGGGTGAGCCGCGGTCCAGGCCCGGCCGAGCGGCCGTGGACTTCCTCTACGGCTGGACCGGGCAGTGCCTGCGGCTGGCGTGGTGCGACGCCCGGGTCGGCCTGGAGCGGGGCGAGCCGGACCGTCTCGAGCGCGCACGTGCCGCCGTCGAGTTCTACCTGAGCGGGTCCGGCACCGGTGTCCCGGGACTGCGGTACAACTCCTATGTCCACGACGACCGCCGCTGGCAGGGGCTGCGCTGCCGGGGGCGTGAGATCGTCTCCGCCCGCGCTCACGGCGAGACCATGGCGGACCTCGCCGACCTGATCTCACTCCTACGCCGGTACGGGACGCCCGCGCCCGCCGGCTGGACGACGGCACTGACGGAGGCCGCGGAGTTCTTCACAACGGCGACCACGCCCTCGGGGCTGGTGCCGATCGGCTGGACCGCCGACGGCCGACCGCTTCCGGACGCGCCCTGGTCGGCCGGCATCCCGGCCGTTCGGGCCACGGCGCTGGCCGCCGAGGCCTGCGCTCGGCCGGACCTGCTGAGCCGCGCCATCGAGCTTGCCGATGCCTACCACGAGCTCCATACCCGCACCTTCGACCGGCCCTTCGCGCACTCCACCCTCGACGCCGCGTGCGAGGACAAGGAGGGCGGGATGAGCTACTTCGAGCTGTTGATGACCTTGCACGACCTGACCGGCGCGGACCGGTACCTGCGGCGTGCGCGGGTCGTGGCCGACTGGCTGCTCACCTGGGTCTACCACTGGAACCCGCAGTACGACCGGGGCGCGCCGCTGCGCGACTCGGGCTTCAGCGCGGTCGGCTGGCCGGGCGTGAGCGTCCAGAACCACCATCTGGACGTGTTCTTCCCCAGTTTCGACCTCTGGCGGTTGGGTCGGCTCACCGGTGACGTCGGGCTGCAGCGGTGGGCCCGGACGATCATGGCCACGATGGGCCAGGGGGTGTGCACCACCCCCGGCGCGTGGGGCTTCGACGTCGTCGGTGAGCAGGCAGAGGCGTTCTTCGTCACGAACTGGCAGGACAGAGGGCACGCCAACACCTGGAACCCCTCCTGGGTCATCGCGCTACCGCTGTGGCAGCTGCTCCGGTTCGCCGCGGCCGGGGCCGAGATCGGAGTCGACCACGTGCCGGACGACGTCCGGACCATCGAGCGTTCCGAACGAGCAGTCCCGCAGGCGTAGCCGGCGGATCGGCGCGTCCGGCAGCCCGATCAGCCGAACCGCGCACCCGGCGGCGCCGGCGCGCACCCGGTGCAACTCGATGTCGGAGACGGACGGGGGATGCTCCCCGGTGGTCAGCCGGCCGTAGTCCAGCGCGATCTCGAGCACTGCCTGGCGGACCACCCCGACGTCGATGTCGGCGAACAGGATGTCCCGGATGTGACCGCCACGCTCGGGATTGGACTTGATCCGCAACGCCCGGCCGAGGTCCGGGCTGGACATGCTGCACCGGTAGGCGACCACGTCCGAGACTCCCCCGCTGGTCTCGCTGCCCACCGTGACCCCGCCATGACCTGCCCGCATGCGGCAGTCGCGGATCACCACGCCCACGGTGGCCTCCCCCGGCTGCCACCCGTCCGGCCCCTTGCCCGCCTTGATCGCGATGCAGTCGTCACCGGTGTCGAACGTGCAGTCCTCGATCAGCACATCCCGCGAGGACTCCGGGTTGCACCCGTCGTTGTTCGGCCCGTGGCTGTCCACCGTGACTTCACTGATCGTGACGTTGGTGCACCGGAGCGGATGGATCGTCCACATAGGGGAGCGCCGGAACGTGACCCCGCTGACGAGCACGTTCCGGCAGTCGACGAACTGCAGCAGGTTCGGGCGCAGGTGGTCACCCGCACCGAACACCCGCTGCGCCACCGGCACGCCGGCGGCCGCCGCCGCGAGCAGGCGTTGCTTCGCGGGGCCCTCGTGCGGGGCCGGCGACCGCACCCAGTTCCACCAGTGCTCCTCGTCCGCGCCGCCGTCCACCACGCCCGGCCCGGTCACGGCGATGTTGCTCCGGCCGATCGCGTAGAGCAACGGCGAGTAGTTGTGACAGTCCACGCCCTCGTAGCGGGTGCGGACCTGCGGCAGATAGTCATCAGGGTCCTGGCTGAACGCCAGCACCGCCCCAGCCGCCAGGTGCAGTTCCACGTCGTCGAGCAGGTGCACGGCCCCGGTCCGGAACCGCCCGGCCGGCACGAGCACGCGCCCACCGCCGGCCGCCGAACAGGCCGCTATCGCCGCCGCGATCGCGGCCGTGCAGTCGCTCACCCCGTCTCCGACGGCCCCGTACGCGGTGACCTCCAGGACACGGTCGGCGAACACCGGAGGTGACACCCGGCGCAGGATCTCGGCCGCGCGCGAATCCACGATCCCGGTGAGGGGGGTGCCGCCGTCGCTCATCGTCGTCCTTTCGAAAGGCAGGGTCGGTCGACAGCAGCGCCGTTCGGGAACGTCCGTCCCCGGGACCGGCCCTCCGGCCAAACTGCGCGATCTGCGCATCAAGACTAGCGCGGAATGCGTATAGTGCGCCTATGCCTGCTGCTACCCGGCCCGCTCGAGAGTCGCTGTGACGATGGGTCCGCGAACGGCCGGCGCCGACCCGGCCGGTGGCCGCACGCGGGTGTCACCTACCGGTGATGGCGTCTGCGTGGACGCGCCGCTGCGCCTACGGTTCGAGCACCCGGTGGAGATCGGCCGGCGTGGCCGGCTACGGGTACATCGCGGCGACGGCGCGGTGGTGGACACGATCGATCTCGCGGACCCTGAGGTCGGGCGCCGGCCGATCGGCTCCGCCCGGTCCGAGTACGGCGAGCTCCACTTGTGGAACTACCATGCCGTGCTCGTCGAGGGCGAACAGGTCATCCTCACCCTGCACGGCGCCCTCGATCCGGACGAGGACTTCGTGGTGACGATGGACCCGGGCTTCGTGCGGGGGCACCCTGGTATCACCATCGAGGACGGCTGGCGCTTCCACACCCGCACGCCACCCCTGCCCGGCGCCAGGAGCCTGGCGGTGGACGCGGCCGGGCACCGGCACTTCTGCACGGTGCAGGGCGCCATCGACGTCGTTCCGGAGGGCAATGACCGAGACGTCCTGATCACGATCGCACCCGGAACATACCGGGAGATCGTCTACGTACCGCCCACGAAGCCGCACCTCACGCTGCGCGGCGCCGACCGGGCGCGGACTGTGATCAGCTACCCGAACAACGACCTGCTCAACGGTGACGCGGCGATGCGCGGGCTGCCGATCGAGATCAGTTGCTGCCCGAAACGCGTGCTCGAGGAGTCCGACCGGTTCAACTGCTGGCGCGCCGTGTTCGGGGTGGATGCCGACGACGTGACGGTGGAAGACGTGACGATCCACAACACGACCCCCTACGGCGGCAGTCAGGCGGAGGCCTTCCGGGGCAACGGGAGGCGGCTCAGGCTGCGCCGGGTCTCGCTGCTCAGCCACCAGGACACGATGCGCCTGCAAGGCAGCTGCTACGTCGTGGACAGTTACATCGAGGGCGAGGTGGACGTCATCTGGGGCACCGGCGGCATCGTCGTGGTGGACACCGAGATCAAGGCGCTCGGCCCCGGCTACCTCACCCAGATCCGCAACGTCGACGACGGCCCGGGCGCCGTGTTCGTCAACGTCAGCCTGACCAGGGCGCCGACTGTGCCGGACGGGAGCACCTACCTGAGCCGCGTCGAGCTGTCCCGGTTCGCGCACAGCCAGGTGGTGTTCGTCGATGCCACCATGGACGCCCACATCGCCACGACCGGATGGATCACCACGGACGTCGGCGGCCGCTGGGACACCAGCCGACTCCGCCTGCGCGAGCACGGCACCCGTACCATCGACGGGCGCCCGGTCGATCTCGGCGGGCGATCGGGCGTGGCCCGGCTGCTCGACGCCGACGAGGCTGCGCAGTTCCGGGACCCGGCGACGTTCCTGGGTGGCTGGGACCCTCGCTGACCACGTCGCCCGCGACGCTGGTTGCACGTCCAGTCATTCATGCATAGGCTTGAAGGCGGTCAGGGTCCGGGACACGGACCGGCCGCGCGAAGGAGCCTGGATGAGCGTCGTCACCGCGGTCTACGACATCGAGACCGCACTGCCCCTCGAGCAGGCGGCCGCCGTGATGGCGAGCGAGCAGTCCAGCGGCACCTTCGTCGCCGTGGCCCGGGAGACCGAGGACCTCAAACGCAGGTACGCGGCCCGGGTGGTCGGTATCGAAGAGTTGCCGCTGAGCGGGCGCCCGCCCCTGCCCGGCGCCTCCGGAGACTGGAGCCGGGCGCGGCGGGCGCGGGTGAGCATCGAGTTCCCCCTGCACAACTTCGGGCCGTCGATCCCGAACCTGCTCGCCGCCGTCGCCGGGAACCTGTTCGAGATCCGGGAGGCGGGCGCCCTGCGCCTGGTGGACCTGGACCTGCCGGCGGCATTCGCCGAGCGATACCCCGGGCCGGCGTTCGGCTGGGACGGCACCCTCGCACTGACCGGCCGCGAGCGCGGCCCGCTGCTGGGCACCATCGTCAAGCCCAGCATCGGGCTGAGCGCGGACCAGCTCGGCGAGCTGGTCACTGAACTCGCGGACGCCGGCATCGACTTCATCAAGGACGACGAACTCCAGGGCAACGCCCCGAACCTGCCGTTGGCCGAGCGGGTCCGCGTGGTGACGGACGCGCTGCATCGCGCCGCGGACCGCAACGGCCGGATGCCGATGTACGCGTTCAACATCACCGATGACATCGATCGGCTGGCCGCGAACCATGACCTCGTGGAGGCCGCCGGCGGTACCTGCGTGATGATCTGCGTGAACACCGTGGGCCTGGCCGGCCTGCAGTACCTGCGAGCGCACTCCGAACTCCCGATCCACGGCCACCGCACGATGTTCGGGGCGTACTCGCGTTCGCCGCAAGTCGGCATCGACTTCATGGTGTTCCAGAAGCTCTCCCGCCTGGCCGGCTCCGATCACGTGCACACGAACGGGCTGAGCAACAAGTTCTACGAGAGCGACGAGCAGGTGCTGGCCTCGATCGCCGCGGTGCGTGCCCCGCTGCTCGGCGGCTACGAGGCGGTCCCCGTGCTCTCCTCCGGGCAGACCGCCGCATTGGCCACGCGCACCTACGAACAGGTCGGCACCGACCGGCTCCTCGTCCTGGCCGGGGGCGGCATCCACGGCCACCCGGGTGGCTCGGCGGCCGGGGTCAGGGCCATGCGCGAGGCGTGGTCGGCAGCGCTGACGGGCGAGGCCCTCGAGGAGCGCGCCGCGTCCGTGCCGGAGCTCGCGGCGGCCCTGGCCGCGTTCGGGCCGCCCCGATGAGGATCGGTTTCTACGGGGACGACTTCACCGGCTCGGTGGATGCCCTGCTGCAGCTGCGCGCGGCCGGGCTCACCGGCGTGCTCGCCACGTCCGTGGCCGCCGCGCAACGCCTCGGCGACGAGCACGACGCGGTCGGCATCGCCGGCGTCGCACGCTCCCTGCCGACCGAGGAGATCGCCGCCGAGGTGCTCCCCGCGCTGCGCTGGTTCGCCGGCCGCGGTGCCCCGATCGTGCAGTACAAGGCCTGCTCGACGGCGGACTCCTCCCCCGCGGTCGGCAGCCTCGGTCGCGTCCTCGAACTCGGCCGCGAGGTGTTCGGCGAGCGAGTTGTCCCGGTGCTGTTCGCCCAGCCGGACTTCGGCCGATACACGTTCTTCGGGCACCACTTCGCCAGCGACGGCGAGCGGGTGTTCCGGCTCGACCGCCAACCGACGATGAGCGCGCACCCGGTGACGCCGAGCACCGAGTCGGACCTGGTGCGCCACCTCGGCGCCCAGACGGACCTGCCGATCGCCGCGCTGGACTGGCGCAACTACGGTCCGACGGCGGAGCCCGGGTCGGGCGCGAACATCGCCACCCGCGTCGGCCGGCACCGCGCCGGAGCCGCTTCCGCAGAAGCGCTCGCCCCCCACCCCGCATCCGCGGAAGCGCTCGCCCTCCGCGCTGCTTCCGCGGAAGCGCTCCCCCGCGCCGCTTCCGCGCAGGCGCCACCTGGCCCGGCCGATGCCCTCGCCCTCGCGATCGCCGCCAGCGGCGCGGCCGCGGTGGTCCTGGACGCCTTCACCGACGGCCACCTCGACCTGATCGGCGAGGCGATCCTGATCCCGCCGGGCGACGGCCCTCGGTTCGTCCTCGGCGCGGGCGGCCTGAGCCTCGGCGTGGGCCACGCCCTCGCGGCTCGACCCGATGCGAACCGGACCGCGCAGAACCGGCTGGGCTCCGCCGTCGTCCCGGCCGAAGGCCCCTGCCTGGCGCTCTCCGGCAGCCGGTCCCCCCGGACCTGGGAGCAGATCCAGGCCGCGACCCGAGCCGGCTGGACGGCCGTGGACCTGCGCGAGCCGAGCGCCGTCGAACGGGCGGTCGCCGCCCACGCCGGCGGCGCGGACACGGTGTTCCACTCGAGCACCCCCGGCGGCGAGCCCGTGTCCTCAGACCGCGTGGTCGACGGCCTGGCCGAGGTCGGCCGGGCCCGCCTGCGCGCCGCGCCACGCACCCGGCTCGTGGTCTGCGGCGGCGACACCAGCGGGCATCTGCTCCGCAGCCTCGACGTGGACGCGCTGACCATCTCCTCACGCCCGTGGGGCAACGTGGTGCTGTGCCGCGCGCACGCCCCCGGCCGGCCGGCCGACGGCACCGCGATCGTGCTCAAGGGCGGCCAGATGGGCCACCCGGATCTGTTCGAGGACGTCCGGCTCGGCCGCGCGTCGACCACCAGCGACCCGATGGGGGACCCAGCCCGATGCTGACCGACACCACCGCCAGCCCGCACGCCGTGATGACGTCGCTGCCGCCGTCGTCGGTCACCCTGGACGCCCACGGCCCGCTCGGGCGGCTGCGCGCGAACACTCTCGAGGTGACCATCCCGTCGATGGGCGACCTGATGTTCGACCCGCAGATCGCGCACGCCGTGGAGAACTTCAAGATCGCGGCCGGCCGAGCGCAGGGCGAGCACCACGCCGCCCCGTTCATGGACGGTGACCTGTACAAGTGGCTCGAGGCCGCCGTCGTCGCCGAGCCGGATGCCCCGGGCCTGGCCGACCGGGTCGCGCAGGCCGCGGAGGCCATCGTCGCGGCACAGCGCCCGGACGGGTATGTGCACACGAGGACGATCATCGCGGCGAACCGGGGCGAGGACGTCGCGCCGCTGACCGACCGCCTGCAGTTCGAGACCTACAACCTCGGCCACCTGATGACGCTCGGCTGCCTGCACAAGCGGCTCACCGGCTCCGACACCTACTACGCCGCTGCCCTCGGTGCGGCCGAGTTCCTTCGCCACGCGGCACAGGAACGGCCCGAGGCACTGGCGGACTGCAACATCTGCCCCTCCCACTACATGGGGACCATCGAGATCTACCGCAGCACCGGCGACGCCCGCTACCTCGACCTCGCCCGCAGGCTGCTCGAGCTGCACGGCGACAAGGGCTCGGCCGGCGGGGACGACAACCAGGATGTCTACCCGGTGCAGTCCCAGCACGTCGCGACCGGGCACGCGGTGCGCGCGAACTACCTGTTCGCCGGCATGACCGACTACGCCCTGGAGACCGGCGACCCGGCGTTCCGCGAGGCCGTCGAGGCGCTCTGGGACGACGTCGTCTCCGCGAAGCTGTACCTGACCGGCGGGTGCGGCGCCGTGTACGACGGCGCCTCCCCGGACGCCGGGCAGGACTACTCCACGATCACGAAGACGCACCAGGCCTACGGTCGGCCCTTCCAGCTGCCGCAGACGACGGCGTACAACGAGTCCTGCGCGACCCTCGGCTTCGTGCTGTGGTCCTGGCGGATGCTCGCGCTGACCGGCGAGGCCAAGTACGCCGACGAGATCGAGCGAGTCCTGTTCAACTCGCTGCCTGCGATGATCGGCGCGGAGGGCTCCTCCTACTTCTATACGAACCCGATGCGCGCGGTCCGCGACCTGCCGTTCCAGATGCGCCGGGCGGGCGACCCGGAGCGGACCACCCCCCCGGCCTCGGACCACCGACTCCGCCAGGAGTACATGACCAACTGCTTCTGCTGCCCGCCGAACATCGCCCGGGTCATCGCGGAGTTGCCGTACTACGTCTACTCCCGGAGCACCGACGCACTCTGGGTGCACCAGTTCCTGCCCGGCACCGTGAACCTCACGATCGGCGACGTGCCCGTCGAAGTCACGCAGACCACCCGCTACCCGAGCGAGGGCACCGTGCGGATCCGGGTCCGGGCGCAGGCGCCCGTGCGAGCGACGGTGCGGGTGCGGGTGCCCGGCTGGGCACCCGAGACTGCGGTGAGCGTCGCCGGCGAGGCCACCTCCGCCGTCGAGAGCGGTTACGCGGTCATCGACCGCACCTGGTCCGACGAGGAGATCCTCGTCGAGATCCCACTGCGCGTGCGCACGATGGTCGCCCACCACTTCGTGGAGGAGGCGACCAACCAGGTCGCCATCATGCGCGGACCGGTCGTGTACTGCGTGGAGAGCGCGGACCTGCCCGACGGCGTGGGCGTGGAGTCCGTCCACGTGCCGGCGGGCGCGCACTGGAGCGCGGCCGACGGCGCGGGCATCTTCACCGACTACGTCACCCTGCACACCGACGCCGTCCGGATCCCGAGCCCGGTTCCGGCCGGATCGCTCTACGGCGAGCTGCGCGAGGAGGCGCCCGTCCCGCTGCCGCTGGCGCTGGTCCCGTACGCCCGCTGGGCCAACCGCGGCCCCGGTGAGATGTCCGTCTGGCTGCCGCGGCTGCGGTGACCAGCACCCCCGAACACGGCCCAGAAAGCAAGGAAGGCACCGCCATGACCCGAATCTCGTTCATCCACACCGGGGCCGTCGTGATCCCGACGTTCACCGAGCTCGCCGCCGCGCACCTGTCCGGCATCGAGGTCCACCACCTGCTCGACGACAAGATCGTCGCCGACCTCGGCCGCGACGCCGAGGGCACCGGGGTCCGCGAGCGCCTGCTCGACCTCGGCCGGGCGGCGCGCAGCGCGGGGGCGGACGCGGTCGTGTTCTCGTGCTCGTCCATCTCCGGGTACGCGGCCGGCCTGTCTGCCGAGCTCGGCATCCCGGTGCTGCGCATCGACGAGGCGATGGCGGACGCGGCCATCGCGGCCGGCTCCCGGATCGCTGTGATCGCGACCCTAGCCACCACCCTCGCCCCGACAGCAGCCCTGCTGCGCGAGCGCGCCGGGCTGGCCGGCGCCCGCCCCGAGCTGCACGAGGTGATCGTGGCGGGCGCATTCGAAGCCGTCTCCGGAGGGGACCGGGCCCGCCACGACGAGCTCGTCGGCGCCGCGATCGTCGAGTGGGCCGCGCAGGTGGACGTGGTGGTGCTCGCCCAGGCCTCCATGGCCGGGGCCGCCGCAACCGTGGAGGGGGCGGTGCCGGTGCTCACCAGCCCCGAGCTCGGCGTGCGCCGGGTGGCCGAGGTGCTGGCTGGAAGCGGTGAGCACTGAGCCAGGTCGCAGCCTCGCCCACCCGAGACCGACGGGCCGAGCGCCAAGCCGAGACCTGCGGTGGCGCCCATGGCGGCGAACGCGCGGGTCCGTGCGGCGCCGGTGAAGGTCGCCGCCAGGATCGCTCCCCGGAGGCCATCACCCCGGCCGCGCCCAGACCGGTGAGCGCCCGCGCGGCCAGGAGCACGCCGATGCTCGGCGCGAGCCCGGCCGCGAGACTCCCGACGACAAAGGCGACGGCGCCCAGGCGGTAGGCACGGCGGCGTCCGAGCGTGTCGGCCAGGGACCCGGCGACGAGCATGAGCGCGGAGGCGGTCAGGAAGTAGACCGTCACGACCCACTGGGCGGCAGCGCCGCCGGTGTCCAGGTCCGCACCGATGCGTGGGATCGCCACACTGGCACCCGACATAGACATCGGCAGCACCAGGAAGCCGGCGAGGATGACGAGCAGGGTGCCGAGCGCCGCGGTGCTCGACGTGTCGGCGGAGCCGACGTCGGGATCGTCGTCTGTCGTGTGCATGGGAGTCACCGGGCCGCTGGCGGGGTTCAGTTCTCGGTCGCCTGGGCGCGCACCGAAGCCAGTGCACGGCTCCAGACGACCACGTCGTACAGCAGCCTCGCGAGGTCCTCCGTATGGCGGTCGTCAGGTACGAAGAGCCCGGTGGCGGCGGGGTCGGTGACGTCGATGCCGGTGTAGTCGAAGTCCGTGTAGGTGCTGAGGGCGACCTGGGCGGCGACGTCGGCGAGCTTGAGCTCGGCCGCGACCTGGCGGAGCTGCTCGACGGCGCGGACACCACCGTTGACGCCGTAGCTGACGAACCCGGCCGCCTTGTGGTTCCACTCGGTGTACAGGTAGTCGACGGCGTTCTTCAGCGGGCCGGGCACCCCGTGGTTGTACTCGGGGGTGACGAATACGTACCCGTCATAGGAGGCGATCGCCTCCGACCATCGCTTGGTGTGCTCGTGGGCGTAGATGCCCCAGGCGCCCGGGGCAGGCTCGTCGAGCACGGGCAGATCGAAGTCGGCCACGTCGATCAGCTCGACCGCCACGCCCTCGGGGGCGACCTGCCGGGCGGTCTGCAGCGCCCAGTCAGCCACGGCCTTGCCGCGGCGGTGCGTGCGGGTGCTACCAGCGACAACGGCGATGCGGGTCATGGGATCCTCCATGTCGAAGTAAAGTACAACGAGCACTTTACATGCTAGATTCGAGCTGGCAAGCCCCGATCAAGAAGGAGTCGCCATGAGTCATCCGGAGGCGGCCGCAGCCACCCCCGCGCAGCCGAGCCCCCGGCTACGGCCGGACAAGCACGCCGCGATCATGGCCGGCGGACGCGCGGTCTTCGCCCGCGACGGCTACGCGAGAGCGAGCATCGACGCCATCGCCACCGCGTCAAGAGTCTCGACCCGGACGATCTACAAGCACTTCGCCGACAAGACGGCGCTGTTCGCCGCGGTCCTCATCAACTCAGCCACGCAGGTCGCTGCGGCCGAGACCGCCCTCGTCGAACGGCACCTGTCGACCGTGGCGACCGCCGAAGGGGTCGAGCCAGCGCTGCGGGCATTCGCGACCGAATGGCTCAACGACGCCGGTGATTGGCTCATCGGCATGCCAGACTCAGCAGCGCACCGGGCACTGGTTGCCCAAGTTCGGGCCGAGGCAGGGCACCTGGGAACTGAAGTCGTCTCCACGTGGTGGCAGGCCGGTGCTGGACGCGTCCGCGTCGAACTGGCTGAGGTCTTCGCGCGCTGGGCCGAGCGCGGATTCCTGAGCATCACCGACCCGGACCGAGCAGCAGTGCACTTCTCACGGCTCGTCTCAGCCACACCCGGCGCACCGGCCTCCCCGATCACCCCTGAAGAGCGCGCGGGCTGGATCACAGACGGCGTGGCCCTATTCGTACGCGGGTACAAACCATGAGCCACCGTGCCGGCCGCGAACGCGGCATCCGTCCCCGCAAGCCTGTCCCGGCGCTGAGAGATCTCCCGCACCCCAGTCGCTCGTTCGCACGCTGCCCTTTGACATCTCGACACCAATGGTTCGCCGAAGCAGCGGCTGGACGCTGTGTTCATGCGCGGGCAATGTCGGCTGCAGGATTTTGGATGCTGCCTTCGTACACGCGGCCGCCGAGACTCGCACGTCCCAGCCCGCCTCGAGGAATCTCAGGTCGAAGGGAGCGAAGTGGAAGACTTTGAGGACGCCTGGGTCCCCGAGCACCTCGGCCAACGCGCTGGGGTGCCCCGTCACATTGCGAATGAAGACCGGACCGGTCTGCGGAGTGAACAGTTGGCTCAGTTGTAGCTGATCGGCCCTCCAGTCCAATCCGCTCGTCTCGGTGTCGACGGCAACGACTCCTGCCGCCCGGACGGAGCGGGCAACCTCCGGAGAGACGTCGCCGTCGAACATCGTCACGGTCACCCCGGAACCTACCCGAGCCGCAGCCGGAGGTTCCCGCGTCACACCTCAGTGGCCGTCGCGCCGACAGGCGAGTCAACGAGGCCGGCGGTCACCCCGTCCACGACCACGCGGTGCCGGCCGCCGCCGACCCGGATCTCGACCTCCCCGTGCGGCCCGACCGCGACCTCCCCGGCCACGCTCCCACCGGCACCGTCGCAGACGCTGGCGAGGTCCGCCGTCGGGAGGGATAGCACGCCGCGAGCACCGGGCGGGAGCTCCACGTCCAGGCTGAACCGGCCGTCGACGAGCACCCAGGAGGCCGCGACCCGGCCGAGCGGCGTCTCCTGGCCGGCTGCGGCTCGGTTCACGCCGGCGCCCGGACGGGGTCGCACGAGTACGTCCCGGTAGCCGACCGAACCGGGTACCCGGTCGATGCCGCCGAGGGTGGCGTAGATCCAGTCGACCACGGCGCCGAGGCTGTAGTGGTTGAAGGAGTTCATGTTCGCGGACTGGAACCCGCCCTCCGGGGTCCACCCGTCCCAGCGCTCCCAGATCGTGGTGGCGCCGTGCCGGATCGGGAACAGCCAGCTCGGGTAGTCCTCCTGGACGAGCAGCGCGTGGGCGAGGTCGTCGTGGCCGAATGCACTCAGCACCCGGCAGATCTTCGACACCCCCACGAAGCCCGTGGTGAGCCGGTTCCCGGCCGTGCGGACCAGGTGCACGAGGCGGTCCACGGCGCCCGGGATCTGGTCCGCCGGGAGGAGGTCGTGGTCGAGGGCGAGCAGGTAGCAGGTCTGCGTGTCCGAGGTGATGATCCCGTCCCGCACGAACTCGGCCACGAACGCGTCCCGGATCTCCTGCGCCAGGGAGGTGAACCGAAGCTCGTCCTCCGCGTGGCCGAGGATCGCGGCGGCCCGCGCCACCAGGGAGGTGGAGTTCGCGAAGTACGCGGTGGCGAGCACGTCCCGCGCGGTCTCGGTCCCGGCGTGCAGCCAGTCGCCGTAGTTCGACCCGACCCGCTTGCGCCAGAGCAGGTCCGGGTTCGCGCGGCGGATGTGCTCGACCCAGCGCACCATCGCCGGGTAGGACCGCTCGAGCTGGCGCCGGTCGCCGTAGGTGTCGAACAGCATCATCGGGATGATCACGCCGGCGTCGCCCCACGCGGGCGCCCCCTCGCCCATCCATGGGCCGGCCGGGGCGATGTCGCCGAAGGCGCCGTCCGGGCTCTGCCCCGAGACGACGTCCACCATCCAGGTGGCGAAGAACGCGGACACGTCGCTGGCCCGGGCTGCGGTGGGTGCGAACACCTGGGCGTCGGCGAGCCAACCGAGCCGCTCGTCCCGCTGCGGGCAGTCGGTCGGGACGGACAGGAAGTTGCCGCGCTGGCTCCACCGGGTGTTTGACACGATCTGCAGCACGTCGGGGTTGTCGCAGTCGAAGTCACCGACCTCCTCGAGGTCGCTGCTGATCACCACGGCGCGCACGTCGTCCGGGTCCAGCTCGGCACCGAGCCCGGTGACCCGCGCGTACCGGAACCCGTGGAACGTGAACCGGGGTTCGAAGGTCTCCTCGGCGTCACCGCGGGCGTAGTAGAGGTCCCGTGCCTCGGCGCGGCGCAGGTTCTCCAGGTACAGGTTGCCGTCTGCGTCGAGGGTCTCCGCGTGGGTCAGTTCGATGAACTGCCCGACGGCGGCGCCCCGGATCCGCAGGCGCAGGTGCCCCACGAGGTTCTGGCCGAAGTCCAGGACGGCTGCGCCGTCGGCGTCGGCCCGCACGCTCACCGGGGCCACCTCGGCCACCGCGCGGATCGGCGGGGCAGTGGCCCCGGTGACGTTCGCGGTGTCGTCGCCGGCGGGCCGTGCCCGGCGCCAGCTCGAGTCGTCGAAGCCGCGGGTGTCCCAGCTCTCGGGTCGGCGACGGGCGTCGACGCCCTCGCCCATGAGCAGGTCCGCGTGCAGCCACTCGCCGGCGGACTCGCGCCAGGTCTCGTCCGTGCGGATCACCTGGGTGGTGCCGTCGGCGAGCGTGAGGTGCAGTTCGGCGAGCAGCGCAGGTGCGGTTCCGTACAGCCGGCCCGCGTTGCGGGCGTCGTAGCCGACGAAGCCGCTCCACCAGCCGTCGGCGAGCACCACCCCGATGGCGTTGATGCCGGTGCGGACCGCGGACGTGACGTCGTAGGTCTGGTAGAAGATCCGCCGCTGGTAGTCGGTCCAGCCCGGGTTGAGTGCGGTGTCATGCACCACCCGGCCGTTGATGCGCGCCTCGTACAGGCCTCGGGCGGTGATGTGCAGCCGTGCGGAGGTCACGGCACGCGTCGCGAACGTCGTGCGCAATAGAGAGGGCGCGGGCAGGCCGCGCGTGTTCCAGGTGAGATCGTCGTCGGCGGGCGCCAGGAACGCGGGCCGGTCCGTGCGGTCGCGACCGATCCACCGGGCGACCCACGGCCGCCCGAGGCGACCCGTCTCGAAGGTGCCGGACGCGCCGACGCCCGCGACGCCGTCGGCGTCCCAGACCTGCACGTTCCAGGTGTAGCCGGTGAACGGCCGCAGCGGGACGCCTGCGTAGCCGATCTCGAACTGGTCGTCCGAGGCGACCCGGCCGGTGTCCCAGGCCGTCTCCCCGCGCCCGCCGGTCACGACGACCCGGTAGGCGGCCTGCCGCGTTCCGGCGCTGCTGGTCCGCAGCCGCCAGGCGAACCGGGGCCGGGGCTCGTCGAGGCCGATCGGATTCTCGAGGTGCTCCACGCGCAGTGCGTAGGGCTCCAGGACCGAGGTGGTCGCGGCGTGGCCGGCGGAGGTCATGGCTATTGCTCCTTCTGGGGCTGGAACATGGTGCTGAACGTCAGGGCGAACCGGGTGGGCTCGGGATGCACCCGGTACCGGTCGGGGGTGGCCGGCCCGCAGGACGAGCTGCCGAGGCCGTGCTGAGCCAGGTCGAGGTGCAGGTACAACCGGTCCTCGGGGTGCAGGTCGTGTGGGTGCTTCGCGGCGTCGAGCGCCTCCGTGGACCAGCGCCGGGCCGTGAAGTCGAACGTGGGCGAGCCGGCCACGCGCAGGCCTGGCGAGTCGGCGCCGGTGAGCTCGAGCCAGCGGGCGCGGTGCCGGTTGCCGGTCTCCTGGGGCACCAGATATTCGAAGCCGAGGTCGTCGACGGACTGGGCGTACCGGCCCACCTTCGCCGCGGTGAGGGAGTCGATGTAGGACTCCCCCGGCCCGAGGCCGAACCAGGTGGCCCGGGCCACGGCGGCGGGCAGTCCGAGGCGTACCCCGAGCCGGGGCAGGGTCACCTCATGGTGGCCGTACGGGACGTCGTGCCAGGGTCCGTACGGGGTCACGTCCACGGTGAGGGTGACTTCCCCCGGGTCGTCGGCGGGCGGCGCCGTGGGCCCGCTCCCGGCGGTCCAGGTGTAGGCGATGTCGAGCCCGAACGGCTGCGTGGCCGGGGCGAGCCGAGCGCGGACGCACGCGCCGCCGTCACCGATCAGGACGTCGGTCACCGAGTGCAGCATCCGGTCCAGCCCGACGGCGCGCCACACCTTCGCGAGGTTGTTCAGCTCTCCCTGGCCCCGGTCGTTCTCGGTCGGTGCGCGCCAGATGTCCAGGCGGAGCCCGCTCACGTCGAGCCCGCCGAGGCTGATCAGGTCCCCGGTCCGGGTGTCCAGCACCGCCGCCCCCACGGCCAGCGTGCCCGGATCCGCTGAGGCAGCGGGTTCCGCCCGGGACAGAACCGTAGAACCGTCTGACCCGGGCGTACTCTTCTGGCTCAGCGTGCGAGGACGCGCGTGCTGCGCCAGTTGGCCCTGACCCCAGCCGACCTCGTGGCCGGCGGCGGCCCACGGCGTCGCTTGGGCCAGGCGCGCGGAGACGGTCAGCCAGGTCTCGCCCTCGCCGGCCGCCCCGAGGTCCACGGCCTCGGGCAGCTCGACTCGCGTCTGCTCCCCCGGCGCGAGCACCGGCACGACCATGTCTCCGACGGCGAGCGCGACGCCGTCGCGGGCGAGCTCCCAGGTGAAGGCGAGGTGGCCGGTGTCGAGCACGTCGTAGTGGTTGCGCACGGTGATGCCGTCGGCGTCCACGTCGAACCTGACCGGCTCGAGCACCTTCGCCAGCTCGAGCAGGCCCGGCGAGGGCACCCGGTCCGGGCGGACGAGCCCGTCGATGCAGTAGGAGCCGCCGTTGGGCCGGTAGTCGATGTCGCCGCCGTGGCGCAGGTACTCCACGCCGTCTGGGGTGCGACCGCGGAACCCGTGGTCGATCCACTCCCACACGAACGCGCCCGCCATCCGGTCCGAGGACTCCAGGATCTCCTGGTAGTCCGCGAGCGAGCCGGGGCCGTTGCCCATCGCGTGCGCGTACTCGCACAACAGGAACGGCAACGCCCGACGGCGGTGCTCCAGTTCCGCGTTCTCGGCCAGTGCCTCGGGGGTCTCCTCGGTGCGCTCCGCGATCGCGGCCAGGTCATCCAGCGAGGGGTACATCAGTGAGTAGAAGTCGGACTGCGCGTAGGTGCGGTCGCGCTCGTAGTGCAGCGGCCGGCTCGGGTCCCGGTCCCGCAGCCACGCCTCGATCGCGGCGAACCCGGCGCCGCCCTCGCTCTCGTTGCCGAGGGACCAGATGATCACCGACGGGTGGTTCTTGTCCCGCTCCACCATCCGGGCGGTCCGGTCCAGCAGTGCTGGGGTCCAGGCCGGGTCGTCGGGCGGGTTGCCCTCCCAGCCGGCGTAGATGAATCCGTGGGTCTCGATGTCGGACTCGTCCACCACCCACAGCCCGAGCTCGTCGCACAGGCGCAGGAACTCCGGGTGCGGCGGGTAGTGCGACGTGCGCACGGCATTGATGTTGTGCGCCTTCATCATGAGGATGTCGCGGCGCATCAGTTCGACGCTGACTGCGCGTCCGTGGTCCGGGTCGTGCTCATGCCGGTTCACTCCACGCAGGTGCACCCGGACGCCGTTCACGCGCAGGACGCCCTCGGCCACGCTGATCGTCCGGAACCCGATCGCGAGCTCGATCCTCTCCCCGCCGGCGTGCACCGTGCCCCGGTACAGGCGCGGCGCCTCGGCGCTCCACGGCCGCACGCCGTCGATCGTGGTGGCAGTCCCGGCGGGTAGTGCGGCCACGCCCAGCTCCGGGACGTCCACCAGGGCGAGCACCGGTGCACCGTCGACATCGGTGGCCTCCACCCGTAGTGTCCCGGCCCCGGTGCGGTGGTCGTAGTCGGCGTGCACGTACACGTCGTCGACGGCGGCAGGCCGCTCGAGCAGCTCGACGTCCCGGAAGATCCCGGGCAGCCACCACATGTCCTGGTCCTCGAGATAGCTGCCGGAGGACCACCGGTGCACCCGGACGCAAAGCACGTTGGTCCCCTCCCTCAGCGCCGGCCCGATGTCGAACTCGAACGGCAGCCGGCTGCCCTTGGAATGGCCCAGTTCCACCCCGTTCAGCCATACCGCCGCGCAGGAGTCGACTCCCTGGAAGCGCAGCACGGCGCCCTCCCGGCGCCACCCGGCGGGCAGCGTGAAGGTGCGCCGGTAGTCGCCGGTGGGGTTCGCCGTCGGGGTGTGCGGCGGGGTGATCGGGAACGGGAACGCGGTGTTCGTGTACAGCGGGTCCCCGTGGCCACGCAAGACCCAGTGCGAGGGCACGTCGATGCGGCCCCAGTCGCCGTCGTCGAGGTCCGGGTCCGCGAACCCCGGGCCGGTGCCGGCCGCGGTGTCGGCGAGCGTGAACGCCCAGTCGCCGTTCAGGCTCAGCCGGGCCGCGTCGGAGCTGAACTGCGCGCGCGGGCGGCGCCGGCCGACGCCGGGCACCGGGTCGTCGTGGTAGCCGAGCGGGACCGGCGGCGCCTCACTCCCGGGCAGCGGGGGGCGGTCGGCGAGCGAGGCGTCGGTGCTGGTCTGCATGGTTCAGTCGTCCAGGGTCGAGGGCGGTGTGCCGAGTCGGTCGATCTCGGTCCAGAGATCCTCGGGCACGTCGGTGGCGAGCAGGGCGTCGGTCTGCGCGAGCCGTTCCGGTGAGCGCACCCCCACCACGGTGGATGCGACGTGCGGATTGCGCATCGAGAAGTGCAGCGCGGCCGCCGCCACCGGCACGTCGTGCGCCGCGCAGACCAGCTCGAGTCGGGCCACCCACGCCAGGAGTTCGTGTGGCGCGGCCCGGTAGGCGTAGGTCGCCCCGGCGTGGGCGCCCGCAGCGAGCAGCCCGCCACCGAACGGGGCGGCGTTGAACACGGTCATCCCCTGGCCGGCGGCCTCGGCGATCAGGTCGGCCGCGGACCGGTCCACGAGCGTGTACCGGTTGTGGGTGAGCAGCACCTCGAACACACCGGTGCGGACGTACTCGGTGAGCATCGCCGTCGGGCCTGCGGCCACGCCGATGGCGCCGACGGCGCCCTGCTCGCGCAACTCGATCAGGGCCCGCACGGCCCCACCCGGCCCCATCGCCTCGGCGAAGGTGATCGTGTACTGGTCGTGGAGCTGGTACAGCGGCAGCGTGTCCAGCCCGAGCCGGGCGGTCGACTCCTCGAACGAGCGCAGCACCCGGTCCCGGTCGAAGGCGCCGGTGGCCAGGTCCCGGTCCGCCTTGGAGATCACCTGCACGCCGGCCGGGACCCCGCCGAGCTCGGCGATCGCGCGGCCGAGGAGCACCTCGGACCGGCCACCGCCGTACATGTTCGCGGTGTCGACCAGGGTGTGCGCCCCGGTGAGCAACGCCCGGGCCGCGGCCAGGTCCGCGGCGTCAGCTGCGCCGTCGGGCCCGTGCCCCAGGCCGGACGTGCCGAGCGTCACCGGGGACGGGGTCTGGAGTGGGTCAGCCTTTGAGCGCACCGGATGCCATCCCCGCCATGATCTTCTTGCTGAGGAACAGGAACACGGCCAGCGTTCCGAACACGTTGAGGCAGATCGCGGCGAAGAGCGGCCCATACTGCATGGCACCGTACTCGCCGCTGAAGTTCAGCAGCCCCACCTGGATCGTGGCCAGGTCCCGGTTCGTGACGAAGGTCAGCGCCACGAGCAGGTCGTTCCAGATCGAGAAGAACTGCACCAGTCCGATCGTCAGGATCGCGTTGGAGATCATCGGGAGACCGATCATCCAGAAGGAGCGGATCATGCCGGCGCCGTCGATCGTGGCGGCCTCGAACACCTCGCGGGGGATGGCCCGGAAGTAGGCGGCCATCATGAACACCGTCAGCGGCAGCCCCATAGCGATGTAGGTGAGGATCAACGGCCAGATCGTCTGGGTCAGGCCCAGGTTGAAGTACGTGATGAACAGCGGCACGAGCAGCATCTGCCCGGGGATCATGATGCCCGCGACGAACATCAGCAGGATCGTCGAGCGCCCCTTCCAGACCATCACCTCGAGCGCGAACCCGGCCGCCACACCGAACAGGAGCAGGAAGAACAGTGCCGGCACGGTGGCGAGGATCGAGTTGCGCACGTTCGAGGCGAAGTCCCCGGTCACCCAGGCCTCGACGTAGTTGCCGAAGTCCCAGGAGGTGGGCAGCGCCCACACGGATCCGGTGACGAACTCGTTCTGGGTCTTGAACGAGCTGAGCAGCATCCAGATCATCGGCAGGATCTCGACGGCCACGATGACGAGCACGAGCAGCCGGACCGGGAGCCGGGCGAAGAACCGGCGGGCGCCGCCGGGGCGGCGGGGCGGCTGGCTGGGACCGGCCGGTCCGACCAGCGGGCGGGCCTGGGTGAGAGTGGTCATCGGGCGGCCTTGTCTGCGGTGATGTCCTTGCGGGCGGAGCGGAAGATCACGATCGTGACCAGGAACGCGATCACGGTCAGCGCGAGCGCGAGGGTGGAGCCGTAGCCGTACTCGTTGTAGGTGAACACGGTGCGGTACATGTACAGCGTGAGCGGCTGGGTCTCGGTGCCCGGACCACCGTTCGTGATCGCGAGGATCGAGTCGAACACCTTGAGCGTGGAGTTCACCGCGAACACGACGGCCGAGAGCAGCACCGGCAGCGAGAGCGGGAGCACGATGTGCCGGATCAGCCTGGCTCCCTTGGCCCCGTCCATGCGAGCGGACTCGATGACCTCCTCGGGGATGTCCACCAGGCCCGCGAACAGGAGCACCGCGAAGAACCCCATCGAGCGCCACACGTCCATCAGAATGAGCACCAGGAACGAGGTGTCCCCGCTCGCGAACCAGTCCAGCGACTGGCCGCCGAACGCCTCGATGATGGAGTTCACCGGGCCCGGCGTGGGGTGGATCCCGAACAGCCGCTTGAACAGCACCCCCACGGCCACGGTCGGCAGGATCACCGGGAAGAACACGATGGTGCGCAGCAGCGCGGAGCCCTTGCGGAGCACGAAGACGTAGAGGATCGCCAGCAGGTAGCCGGCGGCCACCTGGAGCCCGGTCGCGACCAGGGCGTACTTCAGCGTGAAAGCCGTCGCCTCCCAGAACACCGAGTCGCCCACCAGGCGGGTGAAGTTGCCGAAGCCGACCGGTTCGTAGCCGCGCAGCACGTTCCCGTCGAAGAACGTGAGCCCGAGCGACCACAGGATCGGCACGAGCTTGATCAGCGTGTAGAAGGCCAGCGCGGGGGCGAGCAGGATGACGATCGCCTTCCGGTCCCCGAGGACGTCCCTCATGTGTGCGCCTTCCGGGTCAGGCGGCCGGTGGCCGCCGCTGTCTGATGCTTCGGGCCGGGCCCGACGGCGGTGGGTGCGCCTCGTGGTGGCGCGCACCCACCGCCGTGGCTGCGGTCACTGGGCGGCGTCGACCGCGTCCTGGATCTGGGCCATGTAGTCCTCGGGTGAGATGCCGCCGTCGACGAGGCTGCCGGCGCTGAGTCCGGCGGCGTCGCCGAAGCGCTGGTCGAACGGACCCTCGAGCCAGATCACCGCGTCCTGGGCGTCCACCATGCGCTCGGTGACCTCGGCGACGAGCGGCTCCACGCCGTCGACCTCGGTGTTCTGCACGAAGCCGGAGATCGCGCCCTGGTTCTGAAGGAGGCTGGACCCGTAGTTCTCGGCGATGCACGCGAGCCAGGCGCCGACCTTGTCGTTGTACAGGGACGCGGACACGGCGGTGACGGTGCCGGTGTTGGCCGGATAGTCGTCGATGCTGCCCGCGCCGCCCTCGACCTCGGGGAACGGGAAGAAGCCGATGTTGTCCACGCCGACGGTGTTCTGCTCCTCGTCATAGACGTTGGACAGCACCCACGAGCCGTTGTACATCATGGCCGCGGTGCCGCCGAAGAACTCGGCCGTGACGGTGTCCATGTCCCGGGAGACGATGCCCTGCCCGAAGTAGCCGGCTTCGCCCAGCGCGGCGAGTTCCTGCGCGGCGATGAGGTAGTCGGGGTCGGTGAAGCTGGCCGAGCCGTCGGAGACCTGGGCGAGCGCGTCCACGCCGTTCGCCCGGGCGAGGTAGGTGCTGATGTACCGGGTGATCGTCCAGCCCTGGGCACCGGAGGCGGTCAGCGGCTGCACGCCGGCCGCGTCGAGGGCGGTGGCGGCCTCGGTGAACTCCGCCCAGGTGGTCGGGACCTCGAGGCCGTTGTCGGCGAGGATCTGCTTGTTGTACCAGAAGCCCTCGATGTTGTACTGGAACGGCAGCGAGACCATGTCGCCGTAGATGGCGTTGACCGTTGAGGCCGCGGCGGGCAGCACGTCCTCCCAGACGCCCAGGTCGGTGAGGGTCTCCTCGAGGTCCAGCAGTGCGCCGGACTCGTACATGTCGCCGCCGACCTTCGACTCGCTCGTGGGCGAGACGAACATGACGGGCAGTGCGTCCTGGCTCGCGAGGACCGAGACCCGCTGGTTGACGTCCGCCTGCGGGATGGTGTCGATCACCAGCGGCAGGGCCTCGTTCTCGGCGGCGCACTGGTCCTCGCTGAGCCGGGTGAGCTCGTCGCGGATCTGCGGGTTCTCCACGGTGGTCAGGAACGTGAACTCGGTGGCACCGCCCTGGTCGTCACCGCCGCCGTCCGAGCCGCCACCCGCGTTCTCGCCGGCCGGTGAGCAGGCGACGGCGAGCAGCGAGAGCGCGGCGAGTCCGGCCATGGACGAGGCCAGGCGCGTCCGCCGACTACGGATCCTTGCGGACATGTTTCCTCCTTGAAACGGGTGCTGCGGGGTGTGAGTGAAGCGATTCAACGGCGAGCGTAGGTGTGCGAATCGCGACCTGTCAAGTCTGTGCGTTACTGAATAGATATGCGCAAACGCGGACGCCGCCTGGCCACGCACCCCGCCACGCCTGCGCCTGGCCCCCACGCGACGACGGCCCGGCGCATCACGCAACCGGGCCGCCGTCCAGGGATTGTCGCTAGTTCGACGCGTCCCAGGCGGTCTGGTAGATCTCGAGATAGCGGTCGCTGCCGCTCGCGACGAGAGCTTCCTGGAACGCCTGCCAGTCGGCGTCGTTGTCGATGTCGCGCACGCCGGTCACGAACTCGGCACTGGCCTGCAGCACGAGCGACTCGACGTTGGTCTGCACCGTCGACAGCTCGGACGAGTCCTCATCGGGGATCCAGAGGTTCCAGTACGGGAACGCCTCGGTCGGGCTGTTCGCCGCGTAGGGCTCGGTGGCCTCGAACAGTCGACGCTCGTACCCGGCGAGATCGTAGACGTCCTCGGAGACCACCTGGGCGCCACGGAACTCCGTGCTGCCGTAGTACTGCGCGAGCGGACCCCAGGCCACGTTGGCGTTCTCCGTGGCCTCGGCGCCGCTGAGCCGGTGCCGCACGTACAGCGGCTCGAGCGTCTCGTCGAGCGCGACGTCACCCTCGGCGGGGCGGTCCCAGGCGACGCCCTCCTCGCCCCACTCGGCCCGGAGGTGGTTGTCGTAGTCGATCATCCAGTCGACGATCTGCACGAGGCTGGCGGCGTCGGAGTCACTGGCGTTGTTCGTGATGACGAGCGTCGCCCCCGGCACGGACGAGAGCAGTTCGGAGGCGGGCGAGCCGTTCGGCCCGGTCAACGGTGCGACCGGGTCGTACTCCGCGTCGCGCCCGTCCTCCTGCCCGATGGTGACGAACACGCCCGGGTGACCGACCGTCGCGGCCCCGAGGATCGGGTCACCGGCGACGTCCCCCAGCGCGAGGAGCGCGTCCTGGTTCTGCGTGAACGCCGCCTCGTCGACCAGGCCCTCCTCGTAGAGGGAGTTCACGTACTGGAGCCCTTCCCGCCAGCCGTCCAGAGTCGCCTGCAGGGTGACCGTGTCACCGTCCAGCGCGAGTGAGGCCGGGATCGAGCCGTCCGTCGTTGAGGACGGCATGTACACGAACGGGTTCATCAGGAACGGCAGCACGGAGTTCGCGCCGGGCGAGCCGGAGAGCGGTACCTCGTCGGCCTGGCCGTTGCCGTTCGGGTCGGAGTCCCGGAAGGCCGTCAGCACCGCGCGGAGCTCGTCGGGAGTCGTCGGTTGTGCCATGCCGACCGCGTCCAGCCAGGCGGAGTTCAGCCAGAGCTTCGAGGGGTAGCTGCAGTGGAAGCAGTCGTTCCACTGCGGCAGCCCCCAGACGTTGCCGTCCGGCGAGGTCGCGAGCTGCTCCCACTCGGGGGTCTCCTCCCAGGCCTGCATCAGGTTCGGTGCGTTCTCCTCGAGCAGGTCGCCGAGCGGCCGGACCACACCCTGCTCGCCGAACTTGAGCAATTCGGCCTGGGTGAACTGGTCGACCCAGGGGATCATCAGGAACGCGTCCGGATAGTCACCGCTCACGAGCGCGATCTGACGCGCCTCGGAGGCCGCCCCGGCGTCCCAGGTGGTGGTCTCGAACTGCAGGTCGACGTCGAACTCCTCCTCGAGGAAGAGCGTGAACTCGTTGGTGTTGAGGTCCGACTCCGCGCCCTGCTGGCTGAAGATCGTGATGACGCCGTCGTCGACGGGCTGCTCCGCCTGCGGCGCGCACGCGCCGAGGGTGAGGGCCAGTCCGCCGACGGCGACGATCGCCGTCGCGGTCCGGTTGCGGCGTGTCATGTGGTGCCTCTCTTCGTCGTGAGGTGGTGCCGCCGGGGGTCGACGGCTCGGTAGGTGCGGGGGGTCAGCCCTTCACGGCCCCGAGGAGCAGACCCTTGGTGAAGTAGCGCGCCACGAACGGGTAGATGAGCATCATCGGGACCGTGGAGACCACGATGAGCGAGTACTTGAGCAGGTTCGCGAGTTGTTGCCGCTCCAGCGCCGAGGTGGCATCGCCACCGGCGTCGTTGTTCAGGATGAGGATGTTCCGGAGCACCAACTGCAGCGGGTACAGGGCGTCGTCGCGCAGGTAGATCAGCGCGTCGAAGTAGGAGTTCCACTGCACGATCGCGTACATGAGCGCGATCACGGCGAGCATCGGTGCGGAGAGCGGCAGCACCACCTTCCACAGGATCCGCAGGTCGCTCGCACCGTCGATCTCACCGGCCTCGCGCAGCTCGTCCGGGATCGCGGTCCGGAAGTAGGTGATCGCCAGGATCGCCGGCCAGACGGCCACCGCGTTCGGGATGAGCAGCGCCCAGCGGGTGTCGAGCATCCCCATCGCCTGGACCACGAGGTAGGTGGGGATCAGGCCGCCCGCGAACAGCATCGTGAACACGACGGCGCCGGTGAGCACCTTGCGCCCGACGAAGTCCGCGCGCGAGAGCGGGTAGGCGAGCATCACGGTGAGCGTGACGCTGATGGCTGTGCCCACGATGGTGTAGAACAGCGAGTTCGCGAACCCGCTGAGGATCTGCGGACTGCTCAGCGCGACCTGGTAGCCACGCAGGGTGAACTCGACCGGCCAGAGGAACACCCGGCCGGCGGACACCGCCGCGGGGCTGCTGAACGAACTGACCACGATGTACCAGAGCGGCAGCAGCACCACGAGCAGGAACGTGGTGAGCAGGATGTAGACGCCGACCAGGAAGAACCGGTCCACCCGCGACTCGCGCACCTTGGTGGGCCGGCCCGCCCCGCGGATCCTCGTTGCGACGCTCACCAGAGTCCACTCCCCGTCACGCGCTTCGACACGGCGTTCACACCGAGCAGCAGCACCAGATTGATCGCCGAGTTGAACAGCCCGACGGCCGTGGCGAGGCTGAAGTCGGCGTTCTGGATGCCGATCTTGTACGTGTAGGTGGCGATGATCTCCGACTGCGACAGGTTCAGCGGGTTCTGCAGCAGGAACGCCTTCTCGAACCCGACGGCCATGATGCTGCCGACCGAGAGGATCAGGACCACCACGACCGTCGGCATGATGCTCGGCAGGTCGACGTGCCAGATCTTCTGGAGCCGGTTGGCGCCGTCGACCTTGGCCGCCTCGTAGAGGCCGGGGTCGACGCCGGCGAGAGCGGCCAGGTAGATGACCGCCGAGTAGCCCGCGGTCTGCCACACCTCGCTCCACACGTACACGTGCCGGAAGAAGTCCGGCTGGGCCAGGTAGTCGGTGGCGGGCAGCCCGAAGAAGCCGGTGATCCCACTGAGGAGTCCGATCCGGGGCGAGAGGATCAGGATCGCCATCGAGACGACGATGACCGTGGAGATGAAGTACGGCGCGTAGGTGACCATCTGGACCGTGCGTTTGAAGAAGCGCGAGCGGACCTCGTTGAGGGCGAGCGCCAGGATGATCGGGATCGGGAAGCTCGCGATCAGGGCGTACAGGCTGAGCAGGAACGTGTTGCTGACGATCGTGCCGAACACCGGGTTGGAGAAGAACCGTTCGAAGTGCTCCAGGCCCACCCACGGACTCGCCCAGATGCCGGCGATGACGTTGTAGGCCTTGAACGCGATGACGGCGTTCGCCATCGGCACGTACTTGAACAGCGCGAAGTACACCAGCGGAGGCAGCACGAGCAGATAGAGCTGCCAGTGCCGGCGGATCGATCTGCGCGTCCGGCCCGGCCGACCCCGGCGGTTGGCCGGCGGCGTGGTCGCCGCTGTTGCCGCCAGTGGTGTCGGCGCCATGGGTGTTCCCACGCCCGTCTGTACCACCGCTGAGTGCTCCTCTCGATGAGCTCGGCCCGTCGCGCCAGCCGCTGCCGCTCTAGGGGCGGGGCGGGGTGCACTCTGACCTCGTCGTCCGGTGAATCGTTTGTCTGGATGCTAGCCACCAGATCGGCGACGGCGCAACCCCCTCCGCGGATCCGGCATAGACTCTATGGAATCAGGTGTTGCCAGATGCCCCGTGGGACCGTCTATGGTGTCCTCCACCTAGTAAAATCGATTCTCCGAGGTGACGGTGTCGTCAGTATTCTCGTCCGAGGTGCCGCCGAGCCGGGCGACGCCATCGGCGCACCCGGTCCATCGGCTCGAGTTCGCCAGCCCGGCCGCCGAATGGGTCGAGGCGGTGCCGCTCGGCAACGGCCGACTCGGCGCGATGCTCTACGGCCGCGCCGAGCAGGAACTGATCTGGCTCAGCGAGGGATCGGTCTGGTCCGGCCCGGGCCGCCGTCCGGAGCCGCACCCGGTCACCGCGGACGTGGCCCGGGCCGCGATCGCGGCCTCGCGCGCTGCGGTTGCGGCGGGCGACCACGTGGCCGCCGAGGAGGCGCTGCACGCGCTGCAGCACTCCTACCCGCAGTCGTTCCAACCGCTGGCGAGGCTGCGCCGGACGGTCGGTGCCCCCGCGCCCGAGCCCGCCCCGCAGGCCGAGGTCGTCCCCGCGCAGGACGGTGTCGACGATTCCGCGGGTGCCGACGCCGGCTACGCACGCGGCCTCGACCTCCACTCCGCGGTGGCCTGGACCCGGGCCGCCGGCGTGGACCAGCGTGCCTTCGTGAGCGCCCCGCACCAGGTGCTCGTGGTCGAGGTGTCCGCGTCGGAGCGACCGGTGTCCTTCGTGCTCGACTCCCCACTGCGTCTGGAACATGCCGTCGCCGACGGCGCCGAGGCCTGGGCCGTGCTGCGGGCACCTGACGACGTCGTTCCCGCCTATCAGCGCGAAAGCGACCCCGTGCGGTGGGCGAGCGACCCGCGCGGCGTGCAGGCCGCCGTCGCCATGCGTGCGATCGGCGGAGCGGTCCGCAGCCGGGCCACGCCGGACGGCGTCGTGCTCGAGGTCTCCGGCGACGCCACCCTGATCCTGGCCGTCCGGACCACGTTCACCCGGCTCGGAGACGACCCCGAGCCCGATGTCACCACCGCATTGGCGCAGGCCCGGCGGCTCTGCCGGGACGCCGTCGCAACCGGGGTGGATCGGCTGCACGGGGACCACGTCGCGGCGCACGCCGAGCTCTACGACCGGGCCGAGCTGCGGCTCGGCACGGGCCCGGAGCCGGCGGTGGACATCTCCGCGGACACCGACGCACTGCTCGACGCCGTCGCCGACGGGGACGGTGCCCGCGCCGGTGTGGCACCCGAGCTCCTCGCCCTGCTGTTCCAGTACGGGCGCTACCTGCTGATCTCGAGCTCGCGGCCGGGTGGCACCCCGGCGAACCTGCAGGGCATCTGGAACCAGCAGCTGCAGCCGCCGTGGAGCTCGGACTTCACGATGAACATCAACCTCGAGATGAACTACTGGCTCGCCGAGACGACCGGCCTGCGCGAGTGCGCCGAGCCGCTGTTCGACCTCGTCGAGGCGTTCGCCGAGCGGGGCCGGGAACCGGCCGAGCGGATCTACGGGTCGTCGGGCTGGGTGGCGCACCACGCGAGCGACATCTGGGCGTTCGCCGACCCGATGGGTGACGGCACCCACGACCCGGCCTGGGCGTTCTGGCCGTTCGCCGGCGTCTGGCTGACCACCCACCTGGTCGACCGGGTCACCTTCGAACGCGACGACGCCGCGGCCCGACGCTTCTTCCCCGTCCTGTGCGGCGCGGCCCGGTTCGTCCTCGACTGGCTCGAGCCGCGCCCCGACGGCACGCTCGGGACGTCGCCGTCGACGTCGCCGGAGAACCGGTTCGTGGTGCCTGGCACCGACCGCGCCTGCTCGGTGGCCGCCGATTCCACGATGGACCTCGAACTGTCCCGGCACCTGCTCCGCTCGTTGCTGCGGGTGGCCGACGACTACCGCCTGCGCGACGACGCCGCGGACCTGTGCCAGGAGGCCGAGGCCGCGCTGCCCCGGATCGCCGAGGCCGGCGTCGACGGCGACGGGCTGCTGCGCGAGTGGGCCGACCTGGACCGGATGGCTGACCCGCACCACCGTCACATCGCCCATCTGGTCGGCGTGCACCCGACGGACGCGCCGCCGTCGGCCAGCCTCGCCGCTGCCGCGAGCCGCAGCCTGGACGCCCGAGGGGATGAGGGCACCGGCTGGTCGCTCGCCTGGAAGACGGCGATGCGGGCCCGTTTGCACGAGCCGGAGGCCGTGGGCCGGCTGCTGGACCTGTTCGTGCGTCGCAACATCGAGATCGAGCCCGGGCCGGGCGGCGGCCGGTGGCGCGGGGGCCTCTACCGCAACCTGTTCTCCGCGCACCCGCCGTTCCAGATCGACGGCAACCTCGGCGTGGTCGCCGCACTCGCCGAGTGCCTGGTGCAGTCGCACGCCGGCTACCTCGAACTGCTTCCGGCGCTGCCGCCGGACCTGCCCGACGGCGAGGTCAGGGGCCTGCACGCTCGCGGCGGCCTGGTCGTGGACCTGCAGTGGCGAGCCGGTGAGCTCACCGAGGCCCGGATCACGTCCGGCCAGGACAGCCCCCGGACCGTGCGCGTGGTGCTCGGATCACTTGAGCGTCTCCTCGATCTCCCGCCCGGCCAGACCCTGCGCCTGACCACCACCGACATCTCCCAGGAGCGAGCGTCATGACAGCCTCCCCGCAAGGACTACCCCGCCCGCTGGACGGGTTCCTGGTCCTCGACTTCAGCCAGTTCCTCGCCGGCCCGGTGGCCGCGCTGCGGCTGGCCGACCTCGGCGCTCGGGTCATCAAGATCGAGCGCCCCGGCGTCGGGGACATCGGCCGAGGGCTCGCATTCGCCGGTGCGCACGCGGGCGCCGACACCGTCTCCTTCCACGCGATGAACCGCGGCAAGCAGAGCGTCGCCGCGGACCTGAAGGACCCGGACCAGCTCGCGTTCGTGCGCCGGCTGGTCGAGCAGGCCGATGTCGTCGTCGAGAACTTCCGCCCGGGTGTGATGAAGCGGCTCGGCCTGGACTACGACACCGTCCGTGCGCAGAACCCGGGCGTGGTCTACGGCTCGATCACCGGCTACGGCGACGACGGGCCATGGCGGGACCGGCCCGGGCAGGACCTGCTCGCCCAGTCGATCGCCGGCCTGCCCTGGCTGCAGGCCGACCCGGAGCCGAGCCCGGTCGGCATCGCGATCGCCGACCACCTCGCCTCCTGCCACCTCGCCCACGGCATCACGGCGCTGCTGCTGCGGCGGCTGCGCACCGGCATCGGCGGGCAGGTGCAGACCTCGCTGCTCGAGGCGATGCTCGACCTGCAGTTCGAGATGCTGTCGGTGCGGCTGACCCAGCCCGGCGCCGTCGGTGCCCGGCCGCGCGGACCGCACAGCGCGCACACCTACCTGCCGGCCCCGTACGGCGTCTACCCGACCGCCGACGGCTACCTCTCGATCGCGATGAACCCGGTGCCGCAGCTCGGCGCCCTGCTGGAGATCCCCGAACTGGTCGAGCTGACCGAGCCCGAGTCCTGGTGGGAACAGCGCGGTCGCATCGAGACCCTGATCGCCGACCGGCTCAGGACCCGCGACACGGCGGACTGGCTCGCTGTCCTCGACGCCGCCGACGTCTGGTGCGCGCCGCTGCACACCCTGGACGAACTGGTCGAGCACGAGGGCTTCCGCGCGATCGACATGGTCCAGACGCTCGAGCGCGACGAGCGGGACGGCACCCGGACCGAGGTCACCACGACCCGGCTCCCGATGCGCCTGGACGGGCAGCGGCTCTGGGGCAGCGACGCGGCGCCGCTGCTCGGCGCGGACACCGACCGGGTCCGGGACGAACTGGCACCGGACCGGGAACCCGTGGCTGGGAGCGTCCCGTGACCGTGCGCCTGCGCGGCATCACCTGGGACCACGAGCGCGGCCGGAACAGCATCGTGGCCGCCTCGCGTGCCTACGCCGACGCCGGGCACGACGTCGAGGTCGAGTGGGAGGCCCGGACCCTGCAGGCCTTCGCCGACCAGGGCCTGGAGTCGCTGGCCCGCTCCTACGACCTGCTCGTCATCGACCACCCGCACATCCCGCAGGCCGCCTACGCCGGCCTGCTCGCGGCACTGCCCGACGGCGAAGGGCCGGCCGCGTTCGTCGGTCGCTCCGACGAGAGCTACCGCTGGCAGGGCGCCCAGTACGGCCTGGCGATCGACGCCGCCGCCCAGGTCGCGGCGTACCGGCCGGACCTGCTCCCGGAGCCACCGCGCACCTGGCCGGAGGTGCTCGACCTGGCCCGCACGGGTGCCGTGCTCTGGCCCGCGAAGCCGATCGACGCGTTCGCCTCGGCGTTCACGCTGTCGTCCGGTCTACAGGGCGCGGACGCCGGCCGGGCCGGTTTCGCCGACCCGGACGCCTTCGCGCAGGCGTGGGACCTGCTCGGCCGGCTGCGCGACCTGGTCCCGGTCGAGTGCCTGGCCGAGAACCCGATCCAGGTCGCGGACCGGCTGTCCGGTTCGGACCGGTTCGCCTATGCCCCGCTGCTGTACGGCTACAGCAACTACGCACGGCAAGGCTTCCGCGACCACGTCCTGCGCTGGAGCGACATCCCCGAGATCGACGGGCAGCCACGCGGATCGATGCTCGGTGGCGCCGGGCTGGCCGTGTCCGCCCGTACCGAGCACCCGGCGGCGGCGATCGCGTTCGCGACCTGGGTCGCCACCGGTGCGGTCCAGCGCGGGGTGTATGCACGCGCCGGCGGGCAGCCTGGGCACGTGGCCGCCTGGGCGGACGCCGGCCTCGATGAGCTGACCGGCGGCTTCTTCGCCGACACCCGCAGGACTCTGGACCGGGCCAGCCTGCGACCGCAGCATCCCGGGTACATGGCCGTGCAGGACGTCGCCTGCGCGCGGGTGCACCGTGGCCTGGTGGATCGTGAGAGCGCCGCCGAGGTACTGGCGGACCTGGACCGGATGTTCGCGACGTTGGGAGTGCAGCATGCAGGTCGTTGACCGATATCTGGAGGAGTACGCGGTCGGGGAGGTGCGGCGCACGCTCGGACGCACCGTCACCGAGGCGGACGTGGTCCTGCACGCCGGCCAGACCGGCGACTTCTTCCCCCATCACATGGACGAGCGCTGGTGCGTGGAGGAGGCCGGGCTGGCCGGCCGGATCGCCCACGGCACCCTGATCCTCTCGGTCGCCGTCGGGATGACCGCGGGCGACGTGAACCCGCAGGCGATGAGCTACGGCTACGACCGGATCCGGTTCATCAAGCCGGTGTTCCTCGGGGACACGATCACGGTCGAGGCGGAGATCGTCGAGGTCACCGACCACCCCCGCCGCCCCGAGCTCGGCCGGGTCGACGAGCGGGTGACGGTCACCAACCACGACGGCGATACGGTGCTGTCCCTGGTGCACCTCTACGTCGTCAACAAGCGAGGCGAACGGCCGTGATCGACGCCCACCTGCACGTCTGGGACCGAGCCAGGTCCTCCTACCGCTGGCTCGACAGTGCGCCGGAGCCGCTGCGCACCGACCACGACCTGGCGCGGGGCCTCGCGGCGCAGGCGCGGTACGGCGGGCGGCGGGCGGTGCTGGTGCAGGCGGACGAGACCCTGGACGAGACCGCCTACCTGCTCGAACTGGTCGCGGGCGAGGCGCGCCTGGCCGGGGCCGTGTGCTACCTGCCGCTGGAGGACCCGACGACGGTGGCGCAACAGCTCCCGAGCCTGACGGCGAACCCCGGCTTCGTCGGGGTCCGCAACCTCACCCACGACCGCCCCGACCCGGACTGGATCCTCGGCGCCGACCAGCGACGCAGCCTCGCTCTCCTCGAGGCGGCCGGCGTGCCGCTCGACTACGTGGCCGTGCTCCCCCGGCACCTGGAGAACCTGGTCACGCTCGCCGGCGCGCACCCCGGGCTGACCATCGTGCTCGACCACCTGGGCAAACCACCGGTCGGGCTCGACGACGACTTCCGCCGCTGGGCCGACCAGCTCGCCGGCGTGGCGGCCCTCCCGAACGTGGTCGCGAAGGTCTCCGGGATCTACCGGGCCGACCTGCCGGAGGCGGTGACGGCCGAGCAGCTCGCGGCTGTCCTGGCCACAGCGCTCGCGGCGTTCGGTGCGGACCGGCTGATGCTCGGCAGCGACTGGCCGGTGAGCACCGTCTCCGGCGGCGCCGATGCCACGATGAGCGTGCTGGTGGCCGCCGTCGACGCCCTTCCGCAGCAGCAGGCGAAGTCCCTGCGCCACGACACCGCCACCCGGGTCTACGGGCTGGCCCGCTGATGTTGCCCGAACGCGAACCGGACCCGGCCTACGTAGCCGGCCCCCCGAGCGACCCGCTGCCGATCGTCGTGGTCGGCGCCGGCGGCATCGCCCGGGACGCGCACCTGCCCGCCTACCGGAGGGCGGGCATGCCGGTGGCGGCCGTCGTCGACGTCGACGCCGCGCGGGCGGCCGAGCTCGCGGCCTCGTTCGATATCCCGACCACCCACTCCGGGATCGAGGCAGCGGTCGCCGCCCACGGCAGCGACGTCGTCTACGACGTCGCCGTGATGCCCGACGCGTTCGCGTCGATCCTCGAGGCACTGCCCGACGGCGCGGCGGTGCAGCTCCAGAAGCCGCTCGGCTACACCTACGCGCAGGCGCGCGCCCTCGTCGACATCGTCGAGCGCAAGCGCCTCACCGCCGCGGTGAACACCCAGCTGCGGTTCGCACCGCACGTGGCCGCCGCGCGCCGGCTGATCGCGGACGGCGTCATCGGCGAGCTCATCGACCTCGAGGTCCTGGTGCGGATCGAGACCCGCTGGGAGCTGTTCCCCAGCGTGTTCGGGCTCGAACGCATGGAGATGCCGATGCACTCGGTGCACTACGTGGACCTGGTGCGCTCGTTCGTAGGCGACCCGAGCGGGGTCAGCGCCGTCACGGTGCCGCACCCGCACAAGCAGCTGGCCAGCACCCGGACCGCGTACCTGCTGCACTACGCGGGCCGGCCGCTGCGGGTGACGATCAGCACGAACCACGACCACACGTTCGGCCCCGAGCACCAGGAGGCCGCCGTCCTCTGGCACGGCACCGAGGGGGCGATCCGAACCCAGCTCGGCCTGCTGCTGGACTACCCGCGTGGCGGGCCGGATCTGCTCGAGGTGAGCACCGGCACCGGCTGGCAGGCCGTCGACGTCGAGGGCTCCTGGTTCCCGGACGCCTTCATCGCCACCATGGGGGCGCTCCAGCGGTACGTCACCGGTGCGGCCACCACGCTGCCGACCTCGGCGAGTGACGTACTGCGCACCATGGCCGTGCTGGAGGCTGCGCACGAGGCGAGTCGGGCCGGCGGCCACCCGCTGCCGTGAGCCGACCCCCCGCCGTCGGCCACCGGCCACGCGCCGTCGGCCGATCAGGCTCCGGGTGGCGGCCCGGTCGACGCCCGCAGCACGAGCTCGGGGGTCGGGTCGTCGATGACGCGGCTGGTCGTGTCAGCGCCGTTCCTGCCGTTCCCGCCCGGGTCCGACGTCTCGAGACCGGCGAGCAGCACGTCCACGGCGGTGGCTCCGAGGACCTCCATCGGCAGGCGGATGGTGGTCAGCGCCGGAGCACACGTGATGGCCGGCCAGATGTCGTGGATCGCCACCACGGAGAGTTCCCCGGGGACGCCGATGCCCATCTGGGTCGCCTCGGTGAGCACCCCGATCCCGGCGTTCACGTTCCCGACCACGACCGCAGTCGGGGCCGGTTGGCGGCTGAGCAGCAGCCGGGCCGCGTCCCGCGCCGACCGGTAGGTGTAGCCCAGCGCCGTGGTGTGCTCGCGGGCCAGCGCCAGCCCGGCCGTCGCGAGGGTCTGCTCGACCCCGGACCGCCGCCGGTCGCTCGTGTCGGACGTCGGGACGCCACCGACGTAGCCGATGCTGGTGTGCCCGAGGTCGAGCAGGTGACGGGTCGCGAGCGCGCCCGCGGCGACGTCGTCGATCGCGATCGTGGCGACGCCGGACACCGGGCCGGAGTTGATCAGGACGGTCCGCTCCGGGTGGGACAGCGCCCGGGCGACCAGTTCGGTGGGGGCCTCGTCCCCCTTCTGCAGCAGGACTCCGTCGACCAGCCGCTCGCTCAGCAGCCGGGTGAACCCGTCGCTGCCGGGCTGCATCCGCGGGCTCGACGCGAGCACCACCGAGTAGTTGTGGTCCAGCGCGCGCGACTCCACCCCGTTGACGAGATCGGTGAACGTCGCGTTCGTGACATCCGGGACCACGAGGGCGAGCAGGTGCGTGCGGGAGCGGCGCAGCGACCGCCCGGCGGAGTTCGGTGCGTACCGCAGCAGCCGGGCCGACTCGAGGACCCGCTGACGGGTCTCCGGCCGGATCCTGATCGACGGATCGGAGTTGAGCACCCGTGAGACCACCGACACCGATACCCCGGCGTGGCCGGCCACATCCCGCAGCGTCACCATCCTCGGATGGTAACGGCGATGGCAAGGATCTGCACAAACGTTTCACCAGCATGTCCGCACCCGAACCCGGAGTCCTGAAGTGATCGACAGAGAAGCCGTTGTCCGCCGCCACACGATCCGCTACCGCGAGCCCAGGCCCGAGGAACCGGTGTCCCTCGGCAACGGCGAGTTCGCGTTCACCGTGGACCACACCGGGCTGCAGACGTTCGCCGACCGGTACGAACGGGACGCCGCCCGCGAGCGCGGTGAGGCCGCGATGCCGCTCGGGACCCAGGCCCAGTGGGGCTACCACTGGGCACCCAACCCGAACGGCTGGCAGCTCGAGGACACCCTGGAGCGCTACGAGAGCCCGCGCGGACCGGTGGCCTACCCCACCGCCTACGACTACCGCGAGGACCGGGAGGCCTCCGCGGCGTCCGGACGGGCCGCCGGGTACTACTACTGGACGAACCCGCAGCGGCTGCACCTGGCCCGGATCGGGCTCCTGCTCGACGGTCGGGCGCCGGCCTGGGAGCAGGTGCGCGCCGGCGCCCAGGAGCTCGACCTCTGGACCGGCCTCGTGACCAGCACCTTCGCGGTGGCGGGCGTCGACGTCCGGGTTCGCACCGCCGTCGACCCGGACCGCGACGCGGTCGCGTTCGAGCTCGACTCGACGCTGCTCGACCAGGGCCGGCTCGCCGTCGAGATCGCGTTTCCCGCCGTGGCGGAGACCTTCGAGGCGCCACCGGTCTGGGACCGGCCCCAGGACCACACGACCACCCTGCACCGCGACGGTGCCACGGCGGTCTGGGACCGCAGGCTCGACGACGCCCGGTACCAGGTCCGCGCGGCCGGCGAGATGACGGTCGCCGGGGACGGGCACCACTGGAGGCTGCGGTCCACCGGGTCGCGGCTGAGCGGCGTGGTCGAGTTCGCGGCCACCCTCGGCGATGACGTGCTCGCGGACGCCGACACCGTGTTCGCCCGCTCGGCACGCGGCTGGGGGGACTTCTGGCGCGGCGGGGCCGCGATCGACCTCGCCGGCAGCACCGCCGAACAGGCCCACGAGCTGGAGCGCCGGATCGTGCTGTCCCAGTACCAGACCAAGGTGCACTGCTCGGGCAGCACGCCACCGCAGGAGACCGGGCTCGTCTGCAACAGCTGGGGCGGCACGTTCCACCTGGAGATGCACTGGTGGCACGCCGCGCACTTCCCGGCGTGGGGGCGACCGGAACTGCTCGAGCGGAGCCTGGCCTGGTACGCCACGATCCTGCCGGTCGCCAAGGACATCGCGGCCGCCCAGGGGTTCCGGGGCGCGCGCTGGCCCAAGCACGTCGGGCCCGAGGGTGTCGAGAGCCCGAACGTGATCGGCCCGCTGCTGCTGTGGCAGCAGCCGCACGTGATCCACTACGCGCAGTTGCTCCTCATGGCGTCCGACGACGCCGCGGCCGTGCGCGAGCGGTACCGGAACCTGGTCGACGAGACGGCCGAGTTCCTCGCCTCGTTCGCGCTCGCCGGCTCCGACGGCGCCTACCACCTGCCTCCGCCGCTGATGCCCGCCCAGGAGGTGTACGGCGCGAGGGACACCTGGGACCCGTTGCTGGAGCTCTCCTACGTGCGCTGGGCGCTACGGGTCGCCCTGGACTGGCGGCGCGCGGACGGGCGCGCGGAACCGCCGGTATGGGCCCGGGTCGCGGACGGGCTGCGCCCGACCCTCAGCGCCGACGGGCACTACGACGCGGTCCAGAACCCGCCCCGGACGGTCTTCACCGACCACCCGTCGATGCTCGGCGCGCTCGGGGTGGTCCCGGACACCGGCGCGCTGGACCACGACGCGATGCTGCGCACCCTGGAGCGGGCGTGCGAGCGCTGGGACTGGCGCAGCGCGTGGGGCTGGGACTTCCCGATGATCGCGATGTGCGCGACCCGGCTCGGCCGCGCCGACATCGCACTCGATGCGCTGCTGCGCGACGAGGGAAAGAACACGTTCCTCGCGAACGGGCACAACCGGCAGGTGCCGCACCGGATGCCGCTGTACCTGCCCGGCAACGGCGGGCTGCTGATGGCCGCCGCACTGCTGTTCGCCGGGTGGGTGGACGACGGCGGCACGCACCGACGCGTCGACCTGCCGGCCGGGTGGTCGGCCGAGACCGATGGCTTCCCGGCGCGCCCGTGACCACCCGACCGGAGGAGAGCCCCATGACCGCGGACCTGACCGCCCGTCTCGCGACCCCACACAAGGAACCCGAGCTGGTGCTCGCGCCGAGCCTGCGGGACGGCGACTTCTTCTCCCTCGGCGTGGACTGCCCGTTCGTCTTCAGCCACGACGGCGCACTCGGCATGACGGTCGTCGGCTGGGACGGTGTCGGCTACCAGACCGGCCTGTCCTGGTTCGACGGCGCCTCGTGGTCGGCGCCGGAGCTCATCCTCGCCCGCGACCCGTCCTCGCCGCACCGCCGGTACAACGCGGCCCTCACCTCGATCATGCGGGACGAGGACCTGCGCGGTCCCGGGGAGCTGCTGGCGGTGGACGGCTGGTACTACGGGACCTTCCACGCCTACCCGGCGGCGGGCTACGAGGCGGGTCCGGGCGTGGTCGGCATCGTCCGCAGCCGCGACCTGCGCACGTGGGAGGAGTACGGGGCACTGCTGCGGCCCGAGGACGGGTCGCCGTGGGAGCGCGGCGGCCTGTACAAGTCCTGGTTGATGCGCTCGGGCGGCGAGTTCTGGCTGTTCTACAACGCCAAGGATGCCTCGCCCCGTGGCTGGCAGGAGCAGACCGGCGCGGCCCGGTCGACCGATCTGCTCGGTTGGGAGCGAGTCGGCACCGAACCGCTCCTGCGCAACGGCCCGCCCGGCGCGATCGACGACCGGTTCGCCTCCGACCCGTGCGTGCTCCGCGACGGGGACACCTGGGTGATGTTCTACTTCGGCCTCTGCAGCGATGGCAGGGCCCGGGAGACGTTCGCCTGGTCGGACGATCTGCGCACCTGGCACCGGTCCGAGCAGGTGCTGATCGACGCCGGCCCGCCCGGAACGGTCGACACCACCTACGCCCACAAGCCGGCCGTGATCACCCGCGCCGGCCGCCTCGAGCACTACTACTGCGCCGTCGCGCCGCTGGACGAGCCGGTCCGGATCGGCGACCACCTGCAGCGGGAGCGGCGCGGCATCGCCGTCGCCCGCTCCTGACTGCGTCCGGCCGGCCGAACCGGCGGCCGCACGCTCAGCCCTGGCCCAACGGCTCCCAGAGCAGCCGGACGTCCCAGCCGCACAGTTCCAGCGTGGGTCGGCGCCCGCCTTCGGCGTCGCTCTGGCCCTCGGGCCACGGGATGGTGACCGCCTCGCCCGACCAGTTGAAGTAGAGGTGCACTCGCTCCCCTGGACCGGTGGCGGAGGTGTGCGTGACGGACTCCGCCGCACTCGCGAACGGCCGCAGGCCGCTGCGCTGCGCGGCGCGCCCGATGAGGTCGACGGCGGCCCGTTGGTCCGGCACGAAGCTCACCGTGCTCACGCGTCCGGTGCCGCGCGCCACCGTGGTCGCGGCGGCGAAGGCCCCCAGCTCGGGGTGGTCGTAGCGGGCCAGGACCTCGGCTTCGCCGGTGTTCTCGCCGTCGATCTCGAGCAGTTCCGCCCATCCCTCGGCGGCACCGATCGGCTCGCCGGACGCGTTCGCGACGGGCACCGGCTCGAGCAGGGTCGTGAACTCCTGGTAGCCGGCGCCGGCGAGGTCGGTCAGGCCGCCCGGTTGCGGCGCCCGGCGGACCACCGCCCACTCGTCGGCGTACCCCGAGCGCGGACCGAGGACGAGGTGTCCACCGGCGGCGACGTAGTCGCGCAGCGTCGCGAGCACGTCGTCACCGGCGGCGTACAGGCCCGCAGCGATCAGGAGCGGGTAGGACCGGGCCAGCTCGGCGCCGCCGGGCAGCGCCCGGTCGTGCAGGACGTGGCTCTGCAGCCCGGCGTCGAAGGCGCCCCGGTAGAACGCCTCCACGATCCGGTGGTAGCTGCGTGAGCCCGGCGCCGCCCGCTCGTCCGGGAAGGCGGACTCGAAGGAGAGGGCGTACTTCGACGGCGTCGAGAACACGATGGCGACGTCGGCGTCCGGGGTGGTCGCCGCGACCCGGTCGCCGAGGTGCCGGATCTCCTGGCCGAGCTCGGCGATATTGCGGTAGACCCGGCCCGGGCGCTGGTCGTGCGGGAGCACCCCGACCCAGTGGGTCTCGGTCCCGAAGTGCGTGGTGTGCCAGTGCCAGTACTCGATCAGCCTGGCGCCGCGGCTGATCATCGCCCACGCCGCCTGCCGCCACTGCCCGTCCCAGCCGGGCTCACTGATGCTCGAGGTGTTGATCGCACCGGCGTTGGTCTCGGTGACCAGGAACGGCGCCCGCCGGGAACCGAACATGCGGTCCGCGGACAGGAACACGCTCCAGGTGCCGTCGGTCATCCACCCCTGCGGGCGGACCGGCGCCGGATGCCGCAGACCGTCCTGCATCCGGTAATAGGCGTTCCCGGAGGCGATATCGAGCTCGCCCGCGATACGCAGGTCGTCGGCGGCCGGGCGGTCGTAGGCGATGCAGGTTGTCAGCCACTGGTCCGGGCGGGCCAGTTCCCGCACGATGCCCGCCTGCCAGCCGATGAACTCCCCGACGACGTCCGCCTGGAAGAGCCGCCAGGCCAGGGCGTACTGCGGCTGGGCGTTGCCGTCGGGACGCCACAGGTCCGCCCAGGACGAGAGCCGATGCGACCAGTACGCCAGGCCCCACCGGTCGTTGAGGTCGGAGACGCCGTCGAACCGTTCGGCCAGCCACGTCCGGAACGAGGAGAAGACGCCGTCGTTGTGCAGCAGGAGTAGCCCGGGCTCGTTGTCGAGCTGGTAACCGACCACGGCGGGATGCTCGCCCAGGTCGGTCACGATCCGCCGGATCACCCGCTGCGCGTAGTGCCGGAACGTCGGGTTGGTGACGTCGATCTCCTGGCGCGCACCCCAGCCGAGGCGGACTCCCCGGCCGGCCTCGGCGGCGATGTCCGGATGGGCGCGGGCCAGCCATGGCGGGACCGCGTAGGTCGGGGTGCCGAGGATGACGTCGATGCCGTGCTCGGCCGCGGCGTCGAGGACCTCTCGCATCCACGCGGTCTCGATCCGTCCGTCCTCCGGCTCCCACGTGCTCCAGGTCGACTCACCGACGCGGATGACGCTGAAGTCCGCCTCCCGCATCAGCCGCAGGTCCTCGGCCAGGCGCGGCGTGGGCTGGTACTCCGGGTAGTAGGCCGCGCCGAACCCGATCGGTGCCCTCATCGCCCGACCCTCCCCTTCCGTAGGTGCCGTCTCGCAACGGTAAAACGTTTCTCCGACCGTAGTGAGGAGAGCTCGGACAGCGCAAGCAGGTCAGGACTCGGGGACATCCAGCACCAGCACCATGTCGGTGTTCCCGTTCACACCGACGGGGGGCGTGAAGCGGAGGTTGCCCTTGTTCGCGAGCACCGTCTCGCCCACGAACGCACCGGTGATCGGATCCATCCACCGCATCCGCAGTTCGTCCCCGGCAAGGACGTCACCGCGGAGCTCGTACGGTCGGCCCGTGAACCGGTACGCGAACAGGAACCGAGCACCGCGGGTCACGACGAGCCGATCCTCTCGCGCGCCGGGATCGCCCACGATGACCGTCTGGTCCGGAACGCGTTCGACGTAGGGATAGGCGAGGACCAGGTCCTTCAGGTGCTGCAGGTCCTGCGAACCCGGGGCCGCCAGCCCCTCCCGCCAGTCCATCGTGACGCCGTACGCCGGCGGATACTCCGGCTTGTGGACCTGGATGACGGCGTTGTGGCCGTAGGTGTGCCCGGCCGCCCCCGCGAACACGGCCCAGTACGCGAACCGCCTGGAGTCGTCGTGCCCCCAGTAGCCATGGACCGGGTCGTGCAGCCCGCGCGGGATCGCCTCGTAGCAGGGTTCGCCGTCCACCGTGGGCCTGGCCGGGTAGCGCTGGTAGTCGTGTTCCACGTAGCGCCAGTTGTCCGGGCCCTTCCAGGTCGCCGGGTCGTCGTTCCAGACCTGTTCGTAGTCGCGATGCCCGGACTGGAACATGTTGAAGTCCAGCCAGTGCTCGGTGTGGAACCACGTCGACGACTGGCACCGGCCGAACGGATGGAACGTGATCGGGCTGGTCGGGTCGTTCTTGCGTAGGGCCGCTCCGAGCCGCTGCCAGGCAGGCATCCGGGCGCTGCCGTGCAGGTCACCGCCGTTGAGCCAGACGATGTTCGGATGGCGGCGGTAGCGGCGTGCGAGCCAGGTGCCGTAGGTCGCCACGGACTCGTCGGAGTGGTCCCCATGCGCGAGGTTGCTGCCCCAGATCGGAACGAGGGCCAGGTAGATCCCCCACCGGGCCGCCAGTTCGAGCACGTCGTCGAGATGGTCCCAGAACGAGACGCCCGCCAACCCCGCCGGCAGATCCGCCGGGCGGGTGTCCGGCCGGGTCAGGTCCTCGTCGATGAAGGGCAGCCGGCCCGCCTGCGTGGCGCTGGACGGGCTGTGGATCACCATCACCTGTGCGACGTTGAAGCCCTTCGCATGCCGGTCCGCGAAGTACTCCTCGGCCTCGTCCAGCGAGAGCCTGGTCAGGAGCAACCAGACCGTGTCGGCCTGCCAGAAGAACGGGGTGCCGTCCTCGTGCTGGAAGTAGTGACCGTCCGCGGATGACTCGATCCGTCCGTGTTGCCACGGCTGCTCGACCTGCATGTACGACTCCTTAGAGAGTGGTTTGCCAGTAGTTTGTGCGCACGGCTCGGCCGGACCATGAGGTCCGCGGCACCTCGATGCCCGGGACCGTCAGAGTGATCGCGCGCGACCGAGCGTCAGGCGGCGGCTCCTCGCCGGAGCGCACCCGCCTGTGGATCCTCAGGCCACCAGCCGCCGGGCGGTGAAACTGTCGGTGATCAGCACGTCGATCCAGCCGCCGCGGGCGGCGGCCCGGATCGCCTCGAACTTGCGCGGCCCTCCGGCCACACCGATCTTGCGGGGCGTGGCGCGTAGCGCCTCGGCGCTGATGCCGAGGATGCGCTCGTGCAGGTCGGTCTCCACGAGGGCGCCGTCGGCGTCGAAGAACCGCAGGCAGACGTCCCCCACGGCACCGGCCTCGCGCAGCAGCTCCAGGTCCGCCTCCGGTAGGGCGTTCCCTGAGGAGACCAGCAGCGGCGACGGCTGCACCGATCCGATGCCCACCAGGACCACGCTCAACGTGGACCACGCCGCGGCGACGTCGGAGATGTAGGGATCGGCGAGAAGGGCGTCCCGCACCGTCGCGGACGACACCACTCCCGGTGCCGGGAAGTACAGCCCGGTACCGCCGGTGACCTGCGCGAGTCGGTCGGTGAGCCGGGTCGCCTGGACCTGCACGCGTGGGTTCCCGACACCGCCCAGCACCTGCACGACCACCTCGGCGGACCGGGCCGCGCGCGGGGACATCGCCTCGACCACGGCCAGCAGGGACGCGGACCAGGACGAGATGCCCACCCGCTCCGCCCCGATCAGGGTGGTCTCCAGATACGCGGCCCCGGCCCCGCCGATCGCCGCGAGCACCGCGGAGTCATCCTCGGTGGACGGCCCGGCCACGACCACATCGGTCAACCCGTACCGATCGCGGACGGCCTCCTCCAGCTCGGAGAACACCCCCGGCGGCGGCACCACCACGGTGCGGACGATGCCGATCGAGACGGCCTCCTTCAAGAAGCGGGACACCCGCGACTGGGAGATGTGCAGCCGGTCGGCGATCTCCGGCTGACGCAGCCCCTGCTCGTGGTACATCCGAGCGATCTTGACGAGCAGCGACATCCGATCGCTCGAGACGCGCCCCGCGCCGCCCGGTCCGGAAGACATGACGTGAAGACTACTGCCCATCCTCACGCGCGCTCAGTACGACGTGAAGAGGGCCTGCTGCACGAGTCGCAGCGCCGTCACCGAGTCGTGCCGTGACTGCGCCTCGACGACGCCGGCCACGTCCAGCTTGTCCAGGGCACGCTCGGTGGCTTTGAGGAAGTCGATGGCCAGATCGGCCGCGGCCACCGAGTCCTCCCGGAACGGGAACTGGTCGAGCTGCCACACGCCCTCCCAGTTGTTGCGGCGCAGCGTGTAGAAGAACTCGAACAGCTCGATCGGGTGCACGGTGCCGGCGATCATGTCGTCGTCCCAGCCGCGCAGGTTGTCGTTGACGTCCATCCCGAACAGTCGCCCGTAGTCGATCGCGAGCTGCGCCGAGTCCGCCGGGGACTCGCCGCCGAACAGCGCGTGCCCGAAATCGAGCAGGATGCCCACGTTCGGCAGGCCGATCCGCTCGATGCCGAGCAGCGTGCGCGAGACCGAGTCGAAACTCATGTGCACCCGCGGCTCGCGCGGCTTGTACTCGATCACGAACTTCAGGTCCGGGTTCTCGCTCGCGAGGGCGCCGACGCCGTCGAGCGAGGCCTTCCACAGCGTCCCGTGGTCCACCTGGAACGGGTAGTCCCAGCCGTCCTGCCCCGGCCAGAGCTTGACGTAGTCTGCGCCGAAGTGGCGCACCACGCCCGCTGCCGCGGTGACGAGCTCGTGGGTCAGCCGACGCACGCCCGGGTCCGGGTTCGTGAACGAGCCCTTCGCGAACGCCCGGGTGTAGATCTCCGGCGTGATGCCGATGACGTCGAGCTCGGCCTTCGCCAGTGCGGCGCCCACCTGCTCATTGCTGAAGTCCCCGCCGAAGAACGGGTAGTTCAGGTCCACCACGGACAGGTCGCGCACCTGCCCGGCCAGGTCGATCGCGTCCAGGATGGTGCGCGGTTCGCCGTAGCCGTCGGTGGCGTAGCGGTCAACGTAGGTGGCGAAGTGCCAGATGCCCGCGCCGTAGCGTTGGTTGCTCATGGGTCTCCTCAGGTGGTGGTGGGGTCTGCGGTGATGCCCGACGGCGTAGCGCGAGCCAGGCGGACGGCTCGCCGCCACGCGTCGCGGCGCCGGCCGGCCTGCTCGGCCGGGAGGGCCGGGGTGAAGGTGGTGGCGCCGGCGTCCGGCGGGATGCTCAGGCCGAGGGCCTCGGCCGCGACCAGACCGACTCCGTACGCCGAGAGCGATTCCCGGGCGCTGCGGTGCACGCCCCGCCCGCTGACGTCGGCCTGGAGCTGCATGAGCCAGTCGTCGCCGGACGGGCCGCCGTCCGCCAGCACGTCGGTGACCGGGCCGGCGGCGTCCGCGGCGGCCAGCACGTCCTCCACCTGCTGCGCGATCGACTCGGCACCCGCGCGGGCGAGGACGGCGGCGTCGGTGCCGAGGTCGAACCCGGTGAGGATCGCACCGGCGCCCGGATCCCAGTACGGCGCGCCGAGGCCGGCGAACGCGGGCACCAGGTGCACACCGTGCTCCGCCGGGGCGGTCCGAGCCAGTGCCGCCAGGTCCGCGACCGGCCGCCCGAGCAGGCGCGAGAGCCAGGCCATGGTCGCCCCGGTGGCGAGGATGTTGCCCTCGAACGCGAGCCGGTGCGGCGCGTCGCCCAGCTGCCAGGCGATCGTGCCGACGAGCCCGGCGGGGATCCGCCCGTCGCCGGCCAGCAGCCCCATCACCGAGGACCCGGTGCCGTAGGTGACCTTCACCGCTCCGGACTCGCGGACGCCGTGGGCGTAGAGGGCGGAGTGGGAGTCGCCGAGCACGGCGTGGATCCGGGCGCCGCCGAACCGGGCGATCGGCCGGGTCGGCTCGGTGGAGGCGACCACGCGCGGCAGCACGGCGGCGGGCACGCCGAAGATCTCCAGCAGGCGCTCGTCCCAGGCGCCAGTGGCCAGGTTCAGGAGCTGGGTGCGGCTGGCGTTGCCGATCTCGATCCGGTGCTCGCCGGTGAGGGCATGGACGAGCCAGGAGTCCACGGTGCCGGCGGCGATCTCACCGCGGGCGCTCCGGGACCGGTCCGGGTCCACCTCGTCGAGCAGCCAGGCGAGCTTGAGCGCGGAGAACATCGGGTCGATCGGCAGCCCGCTGCGCTCGCGAACCTCATCGGTGACCGCGACCAGACCCGCGGCCGCGCCGGCGGTGCGCCGGTCCTGCCAGCCGAGCATCGGGCCGAGCGGTTCTCCCGTGCGGGTGTCCCACAGCAGCGCGGACTCACGCTGACTGCTCAAGCCCAGGCCGAGCAACGGCTCCTCGACCTGGGCCACCACCTCCGCGACGGCAGAGCACACCCCGGCGAGGATCGCGTTGGCGTCCTGCTCCACCCACCCGGGCCGCGGGTGCGACTGACCCAACGGGGAGGTGACGGACCCACGTACCCGCCCTGCGCCGTCGAGCGCGACCGCCTTCGTGGCGGACGTGCCCTGATCGATGGCGACGATCACGCCCTGCCGGGCCATGCCAGTCCCTCTTCCCAGCGCTGCCGCGCATAACTATTCAGACATGCTCGTACTTGCACACCTTGCCGCACCGGCAACGCGCTGTCAACGCGCCCAACGCCACCTCCCTAGCGGTCCACCCGCTCTCCTCATCTTCCGGTACTCGACCTGCGGACGTTCAGGACCGGCATCACCGTGAGCCGGTGCGGTGGGCGGCGATCGCCCTCCAGCAACCGGGCATGGATCAGCTCCACCGCCATCCGGCCGACGTCCTGCTTGAGCGGCATCACGGAAGTCACCGGCGGATCGATCAGCGCGGCGACCTCGTCGTCGTAGCTCACGATCGCCAGGTCCTCCGGAATCGAGATGCCGAGGTCCAGGCACCGCTGCACCACGCTGATCGTGAGGATGTCCGGGTGCACGATCACGGCGCTCGTCCCCGTCTCGGCGCAGCGGTCCAGGAGTTCGGCGGCGGCCTCCTGCCGACCGCGCTCGGTGACGTCGACGCGCATCGAGAACTGTTCTGCGGGGTCGAGCCCTCGCGCGCGAAGCTCGCTCTGCCAGCCCTGGATCAGGTCCTCGGTGGTGGCGGTCGGCCCGGTGCACAGGGCGATCCTGCGGTGCCCGTGAGCGAGCAGATGCTGGACGGCCAGCACCCCTCCGGCGGCATGGTCGGTCGCCACCCACTCCAGGCGGCGCACCGGCACGCCCGGTGGGCGGCGCTCGACGAGCACCACCGGGATCGGCAGCGCATCCAGCCAGGTGACCAGGTCGCCGCCGCCCTCGCGGTCGAGGTTCGGGGCGATGATCAGACCGTCGACCCGTGCGGAGGCGAGCAGCGACTGCACCTGGTGACGGTCCTCGCGCGCCTCGTAGGAGGTGATCCGCAGGATCAGGCGTACGTTGGCCCGCGCCGCTGCCGCCCGGGCCCCGGCGATCACCGGCGACCAGTAGTACTCGGCACCGGGGAGCACGAGCCCGATCGTCAGATTGTGCGGGTCACGGGGATCGGATGGGCTCGCCGCCGCGTCCGGGCCCGGCGCATCCGGCACCGTCGCCCCGCCGTGCACCCGGACCGCCAGGCCACGCGCCGCCAGGGCATTGAGGTCTCGGCGCACGGTCATCTCGGAGACGTCGAACTCCGCCGCGAGGGTGCGGACGGCGACCGACCCCTTGGCGCGTAGGAGGCGCAGGAATCGCTCCTGACGCTCTCGGGCGAGTTGACCGTGACCGTCGACCGACATGGGGCACACCTTTCCGGGATCACGACCCGTTTGATGTTCGAGTGTGTTCGAGTTGATTGCAATACGTCCGCGATTGCGGTTTGGTCAACCCTACTCGAACACATACCGAACGGAGTCAATGATGACAACGCATCTGAGTCGACGTGCCCTGCTCGGGTTGGGCGTGGTTTCCATCGGTGGCGTGGGGGTGGCCGGCTGCAGCCGCTTCGGGGGGAGCAGCGCCGGTGGGGCGAGCTCGGCCGGCGAAGCACTCAACGTCGTATGGAAAGGGGACGCCACCCGCGCCGAGCAGATGCGAGCCGCGGTGGCGCTGTTCGCCGAACAGCATCCAGACCTGGACATCTCCACCGAGTACCAGTCGGGCTCGGAGTACCTGCAGAAGCTCGCGGTCCGGTTCGCCTCGAGCAGCCCACCGGACGTCATGCGCATGGAGCGGGAGTCGCTGCGCGAGTACGCCGACCGCGGCGTGCTGCTCGACGTCAACGAGCACTCCGACCTGCTGAACACCGACGCGCTTCCGGAGTCCCTGCTGAACTCGGGCCTGGTCGGCGGCAAGCTCTACGGCGTGGCCGGCGGCGTCACGTCGACGTCCATCGTGATCGACCGGGCTGCGTTCACCGAGTTCGGCGTGGAACCGCCGGACCTGACCGCCTGGAACTGGGAGGACTACGGCCGGGTCTGCGCGCAGCTGAGCGAGGCCAGCGGCGGCGCCGTGTACGGCGGCGACCTGCCCATCGGCGCGCTCCAGACGTTCGGGACCTGGCTGCGTCAGCAGGGCCTGGACCTTTGGACCGAGGACGGCGAGGTCGGTTTCACCGAGCAGGACGTGCTGCCGTGGTACGAGCTCTGGGTCGAGTTCGAAGCCATGGGGGCGGTCCCGGCCGGTGGGGCGATCGACACGCTCGGTGCGGCAGCCGACCAGTCCGCCATCGCTCAGGGGCTCACCGCCTCCGCGATGATCCCCTCGAACTCGTTCGCCTCCTTCAACACGGCCGCCGGCGGCGACCTGGAGATGGGCTACTTTCCCGGCGAGAGCACCAGCACTGCCCGCGGTATGCAACTGATCCCTGCCCTGTTCTGGTCGATCAGTGCCGCCAGCGCGGTCCCCGAGGACGCCGTGGCCCTGATCGACTTCCTGACCAATGACGTCGCCGCCAACGAGGCCATGGCCGGTACCAACGGGATCCCACCGAACCAGGACGTGGTGACCGCACTGGCCCAGGACCTCAGCGCCGACGAGCAGGTCGCGTACGAGCACATCCTGAGCCTGGGCGAACTGGATCTGGTCGACCCGATCCCGGCCCCGATCGGCGCCCAGGACTTCTCCGACCAGCTCACCACGATCGCCGACGAGGTGCGGTTCGCCCGGATGACGCCCGCGGAGGCGGCGAGTGCCGTGGTCGCCGCGGCGCAGGAGTCATGGGGCGACGTGTGACGACGTCCACGCTCGAGCGGACGAGCCGCCGGCCGCAGGACCCGCAGGGACCGCCAGCCGGCCTGCGGCGCCGCACCCGTCAGGACTGGTCCGGCTACGTCTTCCTGCTGCCCTGGTTCGGCGGGATGCTGTTCACCGTCATCCCGTTCCTGTGGTCGCTGTACCTGGCGTTCACCGACTACAACCTGCTGAACCCGCCGGAGTTCTCCGGGCTGGCCAACATCGAGCGGATGATCGCGGACACCACCCTGCACCACTCGCTCGTGGTGACCTTCACCTACACGTTCGTCTCGGTGCCGCTCTCCCTGGCGGCGGCGCTGGCCGTCGCGGTTCTGCTCAACAAGGGCATGGGCGGGCTGCGGATCTACCGTTCCGTGTTCTACCTGCCCTCACTGATCGGCAGCTCGGTCGCGGTCGTGATGCTGTGGCGCGCGATCTTCGGCGCCAACGGCATCGTCAACGACATCCTGGAACGCTTCGGTGTCCAGACCCAGTCGTGGATCGGCAGCCCCGACACCGCGCTCGGGGTCCTCATCTCCCTGAACGTGTGGACGTTCGGGGCTCCGATGGTCATCTTCCTGGCCGCGCTGCGACAGGTGCCTGCCGCCTACTACGAGGCGGCGGCCCTGGACGGCGCCTCCCGGTGGCGCCAGTTCCGCTCCGTGACGATGCCGATGATCAGCCCGGTGATCTTCTTCAACCTGGTGCTCGCGATCATCGGGTCGATGCAGACGTTCACCCAGGGCTACGTGGTCAGCAACGGCACCGGCGGGCCGTCGGACTCCACCCTGTTCTACAACCTCTACCTGTACCAGCAGGGGTTCGGGAACTTCGACATGGGCTACGCCTCCGCGATGGCCTGGCTGCTCCTGGTGATCATCGCCGCGTTCACCGCCATCAACTTCCTCGCGCAGAAGTACTGGGTGCACTATGAGAGCTGACGAACGCTCGGCGCCGGCGCGGACAAACTCGTCCTCCAGGCGCGTGTTCCTGCGACACGTCGTCGCGTGCGTCCTCGGCATCGTGCTGCTCTACCCGCTGCTGTGGATGCTCTCCAGTTCGGTCAAGCCCGACCGACTGATCTTCTCCGACACCGGCCTGTGGCCGAGCGAGTTCGACTTCAGCCACTACGTCGACGGCTGGGTGGCACTGGACTTCCCGTTCGGCCTCTACATGATGAACTCGCTCATCATCGTGGTGCTGAGCATCGTCGGGAACGTCCTTTCGTGCGGCATGGCAGCGTTCGCGTTCTCCCGGCTCCGGTTCCCCGGACGGCGGGCACTCTTCGCCGTGATGCTCGGCACCCTGATGCTGCCCGCGCACGTGCTGCTGGTGCCCCAGTACGTCATCTTCTCCAATCTGGGCTGGCTGAACACCTACCTACCCCTCGTGGTGCCCGCCTTCCTGGCCAGCAACGCCTTCTTCATCTTCCTGATGGTGCAGTTCATGCGCGCCCTGCCCAAGGAACTCGACGACGCGGCGAGGATCGACGGCTGCGGGAGCTACCGCACCTTCCTGTACGTGGTCTCACCCCTGTGTGTCCCCGCTTTCGCCACGACGGCGATCTTCACGTTCATCTGGACCTGGAACGACTTCTTCTCACCGCTGCTCTACCTCAC
>NZ_CACRYJ010000025.1 GCF_902703175.1 Occultella aeris
CCTCCCCACCTGTGTCTGGCGGCCGAGCGCGCAGTTCCCCCCCGCCCCAACGGCGGTTGGAACGTGGCAACCGCGCGTTCGGCGGTGGGCGCGGGCGCGTCTACCCTTGGTCCTGATGGCGCATCTTCTGGGGGCCGAGGCCCTCCACCTCGAATATCCGACCCGGGTCGTGTTCGACTCGGTGACCGCCGGGATCGACGAGGGCGATCGGATCGGCATCGTCGGTCGCAACGGCGACGGCAAGTCGAGCCTGCTCGGCATGCTCGCCGGAAGGATCCAGCCCGACGGCGGCCGGGTCACCCGCCGGGGTGGCGTGCGGATGGCGGTGCTCGACCAGGGCGACACGCTCGACCCCGCGCGGACCGTCGGTGCGTCGATCGTCGGGACGCAGCCGGAGCACGAGTGGGCCGGCGATGCCCGGGTCCGGGACGTCATCGCGGGCCTGGTCTCGGACATCGGGTGGGACGCGACGGTGGGTTCGCTCAGCGGTGGGCAGCGGCGCCGGGTCGCGCTGGCCGCGCTGCTCGTCGACGACTGGGACATCGTCGCGCTCGACGAGCCGACCAACCACCTCGACGTCGAGGGCATCACCTGGCTGGCCGGGCACCTGCGCACCCGGTGGGCGCCGAACGCCGGCGGGCTGCTGGTGGTCACCCACGACCGCTGGTTCCTGGACGAGGTGGCGACCGCCACCTGGGAGGTCCACGACCGGGTCGTGGAACCGTTCGAGGGCGGCTACGCGGCGTACGTGCTGCAGCGCGTGGAGCGGGACCGGCAGGCGGCCGCCGTCGAGAGCAAGCGGCAGAACCTGATGCGCAAGGAGCTGGCCTGGCTGCGCCGCGGCCCGCCGGCGCGGACGTCGAAGCCCAAGTTCCGCATCGATGCCGCCAACCAGCTGATCGAGGACGTGCCTGAGATCCGCGACCGGGTGGCACTGTCCCGGTTGGCGACCGCTCGCCTGGGCAAGGACGTCGTCGACCTGCTCGACGTGTCCGTGTCCTACGGCGACAAGCCGGTGCTGCGCGGCATCGAGTGGCGGATCGGCCCGGGTGAACGCACCGCGATCCTCGGGGCGAACGGCGCGGGCAAGTCGACCCTGCTGGCCGTCATCGCCGGCACCCTGCAGCCCGACTCGGGCCGGGTCAAGCGCGGCAAGACCGTGCAGCTGGCGATGCTCGACCAGCAGTTCACCGAGCTCGCGGAGATCGGCGGGGACCGGGTCCGCGACGTCCTCGCCCGGACGAGGACCACCTACGTGGTGGACGGCAAGGAGATGACGCCGGCGCAGCTGCTGGAGCGCCTCGGCTTCGCCCGCGAGCACCTGTCCGCCCGCGTCGGCGAGCTGTCCGGCGGGCAGAAGCGGCGCCTGCAGTTCCTGCTGATCCTGCTCTCGGAGCCGAACGTGCTGGTTCTCGACGAACCCACCAACGATGTGGACACGGACATGCTCGCGGCCATGGAGGACGTGCTGGACTCCTGGCCCGGGACGCTCATCGTGGTCTCCCACGACCGGTACCTGCTGGAACGGATCACAGACCAGCAGTACGCGATCATCGACGGCGGGCTGCGGCACCTGCCCGGCGGAGTGGACGAGTACCTGCGGCTGCGCCAGGCTCAGGCTGCCGCGCCGACGGGCGCCAAACAGAGCAGCACGCCCGAAGCGGCCGCGACGCGTCTGTCCGGCGCCGAGGAACGGGCAGCGCGCAAGGAGCTCACCGCGACGGAACGGAAACTGGAACGGCTGGGCGAGCGCATCGCCGGAATCCACGAGCGGATGGCCGCGCACGATCAGGGCGACTACGAGGGTATCGGGCGCCTGAACGACGAGCTGCGCGAGGCCGAGTCGGAGAACGCGGCACTGGAGGAGCGGTGGTTCGAGCTGTCCGAGTTAGCCGGCTGAGCAGGCCATGACGGCCCCGGACCGCTCGACGGGGCTCCCCGCGCAGGCGGTCGCGTTGACGGTGCGGTTCGTGCTGACGCTGCTCGTCGGAGCCGGCGTCCTCGCCTGGCACGCGGTACCCGGCTCGTGGCGTTGGCGCGCCGCCCTCCGAGCCTGACAGGCACTCAGCCCTGACTGGCGGCCGCGGCCGCGGACTCCTCCTCGCGGAGCCCGAACCGGCGGAAGACCGGCGTGAGGGACGCCGGCGCCCACCAGTTGGCGTCTCCGGCGAGGCGCATGAGGGCCGGGACGAGAATGCCGCGGATGACGGTCGCATCGATGACGATCGCAACGGCGACACCGATCCCGATCATCTGCAGATACATGACCGACCCGGTCGCGTAGACGCCGAACGAGACCGCGAGGGTGAGCGCCGCGGCGGTGATGAGCGGAGCACTGCGCTGCAGGCCGGCGAGCACGGCACGGTCGTTGTCACCCGTGCGTTCGTACTCCTCCCGGATCCGGGACACCATGAACACCTCGTAGTCCATCGAGAGCCCGTAGACGACGCAGAACATCAGGATCGGGAAGGCCGGATCGAGGGTGCCGACGGGCGTGAAGCCGATCACGTCCGCGAGGAAGCCGTTCTGGAACACCGCGGTCAGCACGCCGAACATGACCCCGATGCTGAGCAGGTTCAGCACCGTGGCCTTGAGCGGGATCAGCAGGCTCCCCGTGAGCAGGAACAGCAGCACGAAGGTGACGAGCAGGATGAGAACCGCGATGAGCGGAAGCCGTTCCAGCAGGGCCGCTCGGAAGTCGACGAGCTGCGCCGGGTAGCCGCCCACGAGGGTCTCCTCGAACGGGCTCTCCAGCGAGCGCACCTCGCCGACGATCCGGTCCGCATCGTCGTCGAGATCCGCGCGCACGGGAATCGCCTCGAGACGCTGCCGCGACGTTGACTCGAGCCGTTCGTCACCGTCGCCGACCCTGGCTCCGTCGACGAAGACGCCGACCGAGGAGTTCACCTGGGCGATCCCGGCGATCCGGGACATCGCCGCGGCATAGGCCTCCATCTCGGCGCCCGTGGGTGCGGCGGCACCGGCCTCGATCACCTGGAGCGCGTCGTTGGCCTCGGTGCGGAAGTCGGTGCGCAGCTGCTCATAGGTGGCGCGTACCGAGGAGCCCTGGGCGAGCACCCGGTCGTCGGGGACGCCGATCTGTACGCCGAGAGCGGGCGCGGCCAGGGTTGCCAGCGCGAGCAGGGCGACCCCGCCCCAGATGACCGGTCGGCTCATGACCCGCTGACCGAGCCGGTACCAGCGGCCCTGCTCGATCGGCTTCGGCGGTGAGACCGTGATGCCCCGACGCGTCATCCGCTCGCCCAGGACCGCGAGCGCGGCCGGGAGGATGACGAGCGCCCCGACGGCGGCCGTGATGACGGTGAGCACCCCGGCGTAGGCGAAGGAGCGCAGGAACGGGAACGGCAGGGCGAGCAGCACCGCGACCGAGGCGGCCACTGTCAGTCCGCTGAAGACGACCGTGCGTCCCGCCGTGTTGAGCGTCTCCCGTAGGGCCAGGCGGACCGTCGCACCTCGGGCGAGCGCCTCGCGGAACCGGGAGATCACGAACAGGCTGTAGTCCACCCCCAGCCCGATACCCATGACGAGAACGATGTTGGAGGCGAAGCTCGCGATCTCGACGACCGCCGTGAGCGCTCGCAGCCCGGCCAGCGTCGCGATCACCGAGAAAAGGCCCACGCCGAGCGTGAGCAGCGCCGAGCTCACGCGTCGGTAGATGAACACCAACAGGACGAGCATCAGCGGGATGATGATCAGTTCCGCCCGCACGAAGTCCTGCGTGGCCTGGGCGCTGATCTGCGTCGAGGCCGCCTCCGAGCCCGCCACCTGGACGGTGACCGTTGCGTCCGCGCGGGTGTAGTCCGGGATGTACTCGGCGATGGCCGCGCGGGCCGCGGTGGCGTCGCCGGTCACGTGGGCGAGCACCAGCGCGGACGCGCCGTCGTCGCTGCGCAGCGTCACGTCGCCGCCCAGCGACCAGTAGGACCACACGTCCCCGACGGCGCCCTCACGGGCCAGCTCGTCGGCGACGGCGGTCGCGGACTGCACTACGGCCGCATCGTCGACGTCGCCGTCCACGGCCGTGACGAGCAGGATCAGGTTGGAGTTGCCGGTGGCGAACTCCTCCCGCAGCACGTCCTGCGCGGCGACGGACTCGCTCCCAACCGCCTCCCAGCGGTTCAGCACGAACGACGACAGGGCGCCGGCGGCGACCGCGACGAGTCCGGCGAGCACGAGGAGCGAACCGATGAGCACCGGCCAGCGGCGGCGATAGGTGGCCTCGCCGAGGCGTTCGAGGGCGGTGTCGGACGGCGGTACGTCGGTCACGGGGTCATCTCCAGTGGTCTCCGGGTGGCGCAACCGGACGGCGATGCCGCGGCCCACCCCTGCTAACGTTGTGCGAGCAGATGCTCGCGTTTGACAATACGAGCAAATGCTCGTGTTGTACAGGCTTCGAGAGGCGAGAGGGTTCATGGTGGGCGAGGGTGCGGTCTCCGAGGTCACGTCTGCGCAGCCGCGGCGGCAGGCGCGCGGTCAGCAGCGGATCGAGGAGATCCTGCACGCGGCCGCAGCCGTCTTCGGCGAGCAGGGCTACGACGCGACCACCACCAACGCGATCGCGAAACGGGCCGGCATCTCACCGGGCTCGCTGTACCAGTTCTTCAAGAACAAGGACGACATCGCCCGAGCCCTGGCCGATCACTACGCCGCCCAGCTCACCGCTCTGCGCGCAGGGGTGTTCACGATCGAAAGCATCGACGGCGCCGGTCTGGAGGAGCTGGTCGATGCCGTGCTGGGACCGCTCGTAGCCTTCAACCTGGCCCACCCCGGCTTCAAGGCGCTCTTCGCCAGGACGGACATGCCCGCCGGGCTCCGCGAGGCCGTCGCCCCCATCCAGGCGACGATCCATCACCGCGTGGCAGCCCTCATCGCGCTCCTCATGCCGGATCGTGCGAAGGATGACGTCGCGCGCACCGCGACTGTCGCCATTGCGCTGGTGCGCGGCATGACTCCGCTGATCACCGAGGCGGACGAGCCGGAACGCGACGCCCTGACCGCGGAACTCCGCGCGGTCCTCGTCGCGTACCTGCGCGCGCAGCTGGCCTGACGCCCCGGAGTACCCGTGCGGCGCGAGTACCGCCGCGCCTACTCTGAGTCGCGCACGGACTCCACCAGCCTCGCACCGTGCGCCGGGCCACTCACCACGAGCACCTCGTCCGCCACGTCGGCCTGCTCGACTGCGGCGGCGATGGCGAGCGCGGTCGCGTGGTCCGGGGCCAGCGCGGCCACGGTGGGTCCGGATCCGGAGACGAGGGCGCGCAGGGCGCTCGTCTCGTCGAAGGCCTTGAACACCTCCCGCAGCCGTGGCTGCAACTCGATGGCGGGCACCTGCAGGTCGTTGCGCAGGTGCCCGGCGAGGCGGCGCGGGTCCCCCGCGACCAGGGCCTGCATCAGGGCGTCCGAGATCCTCGGCGCGAATCGGGCGCCGGAGTTCAGTTGGTCCCAGGCGCGGAAGACCTCGGGGGTGGTGAGCCCGTCCTCGATGATCGCGAGCACCCAGTGGAACCGGCCGCGAGCAAGCGCCGGGGTGAGCGCGTCGCCGCGTCCGAGCCCGACGGCGGTCTGCCCGGTGAGCGCGAACGGCACGTCCGCGCCGAGCTCGGCCGCGAGGTGACCGAGTTCCTCCCGGGCGAGCCCGGTGCCCCAGAGCAGGTCGCAGGCGAGCAGCGCCGCGGCGGCATCCGCGGACCCGCCGCCCATGCCGCCCGCCGTCGGCACCCCCTTGGTGATCTGCAGGTGCACGCCCGCATCGATGCCGGTGGCCTCGGCGAGCAGCGTGGCCGCGCGGTGCGCCAGGTTGCGGGAGTCGGTCGGGACCCGGTCCGCGTGCCGGCCGGTGACGCTGACCCGGATCACCTCGTCCGGGACCGCGAGCACGTCCTCGTACAGCGTGACCGCCTGGAACACCGTGGCCAGCGGGTGGTAGCCGTCCTCCCCCTTCGGGCCGACGGCGAGGGACAGGTTGATCTTGCCGGGAGCGCGCACGTGCACGGCACCGGCCGGGCGTGGTTCAGTCATCGCCTCGGTCCTTGGCCTGCGGCCGGTGCGCGGCGATCGCGGCGAACTGTGTGATGTCGAGCCGCTCGCCCCGTAGCTCGGGGTCCACCCCGGCGGCCCGGATCGCCTGCTCGGCGGCTGCGGCGGAGCCTGCCCAGGACGCCAACGCCGAGCGCAGCATCTTGCGGCGCTGGGAGAAGGCGGCGTCGATGCAGGCGAACACGGCCGCCCGGTCCACGGTCGCCTCCGGCGGGTCCCGGCGGACCAGCCGTACCAGCGCGGAGTCCACGTTCGGCGCCGGCCAGAAGATGCTCCGCCCGATGGACCCGGCCCGGGTGGCCTCGGCGTACCAGGCCGCCTTCGCCGACGGCACCCCGTAGGTCCGCGAACCCGGCCCGGCGGCAAGCCGGTCGGCCACCTCCGCCTGGACCATCACCAGTACCTCGCGCAGCGTGGGCTGGTGCTCGAGGAACGTGAGGAGCACCGGGACGGCGACGTTGTAGGGCAGGTTGGCCACCATCGCGGTGGGGGGCGTGGGCAGCTCACGGACGGTCATCGCGTCGGCGCCGATCACCGTGAGCCGGTCGGCGGCGTCCGGCGCGTGCTCGGCGATCGTCCTGGGCAGCCGGGCCGCGAGGGCGGGGTCGATCTCGACGGCGGTCACCCGCGCCCCGGTCTCCAGCAGCCCGAGCGTGAGAGAGCCGAGCCCGGGACCGACCTCGACGATCGTGTCCGCGGCGCTCACGTCCGCGACGCGCACGATCCGCCGGACCGTACCGCCGTCGATCACGAAGTTCTGCCCGAGGGTCTTGGTGGGCCGTAGCCCGAGCTCGCCGGCGAGGGCGCGCACGTCGGAGGCCGTCAGCAGCCGCACACCGGAGTCGGCAGGTACCGCTGGCTCAGTCACGACTGAGAGCCTAGGGGAAAGTCCGCAGAACGCGACGCGGGCCGCCCCCGCTGTGCAGGGACGGCCCGCGTCGGTGGACGTGGATCAGCGCAGGCCGAGCACGCTCGAGCAGTGCGGCCACTGGCCCCAACCGGAGCGCGCCTGAAGGATCTGCGCACGCTGGGTCTGCTCGGCCGCCGAGGCCTGGGACGGCAGGCCGGAGCCACCGACCGACTGCCAGGTGCCCACCGAGAACTGGTACAGCCCGTGGTAGAGCCCGTTCGAACTCACGATGGTCGGGTTGCCGCCGGACTCGCACTGGGCCAGGGCGGCCCAGACGTCGCCGCCCACGGTGCTCGCCGGCGGGTCGGGCTCGCTGGATCCGGAGCCCGAGCCGGAGCCGGACGAGCCTCCGGAGGACGGGGCGGGCGCCGGGGGTGGTGCGACCGGTCGCTCGGCCGTGCCCACCTCGGTGACCTCGGCGACCGCGTCGGTGACCTCGGTCCGCAGGAGCTTGGTGGAGACCACCACGCCGTCCACGATCTGGTTGGTGAAGGTCGATGTGGTGACGCCGTCCACACCCTCCTGGACCACGCGGGACTGACCCACGTAGAGGTCGTCGGTCTCCCGCTCGACACTCTCGAAGGCGATCGGCGCGGTGGTGACGGAGGGCTCGTAGGACCGACGCGTGATCGTGACGACCGGGGTCCCGTCCTCGCGGGCCGTCACGGCGACGGTGTCCTGCAGGGACAGGGTGAGCCCGGCCTGCACGAGCGCCTCGTCGAGGGTCGCCTCACCCTCGATCTCGACCGTGGTGCTGGTGCCGTCGACCTCGAACACCACGGGGCCGTCGGTGACGAGCGGGAGCTCGAGCTCGGCGCGGCCGTCCACGGAGCGCGAGGCGGTGATCTGGATGTCACGACCCGCGCCGGCCACGTCGGCGACGGCCTGCCCGGCCGTGGTCGCGGTGGTCCACAGGTCGGTGGTCTCGCCGTTGACCTCGAACGTGACCTCCTGGGCGGTGCGGACCACGACGTCGGAACCGTCGACGAGTGCCTCCTCGAGCGAGGGCACGATCAGGTCGTGCTCACCGGTGGTGATGCCCTCCTGCTCGAGCAGGCCCCCGATGTCACCCGAGTAAGTGGTCACCGTGCGGATCTCACCGTTGACGTCCACGTCGATGGTCTTGTGGGCCGAGGCGAACACGGCGCCACCGGTCCCCACGACGAGCGCGAAGGCGGCGGCGATCCCGATGATCGCGCGGCGGGACCGGCGGCGGGGCTTGGCCCCGGCAGCCGCGGCATCGTCCTCGGCGCCGGACCCGGCGTCGTCGGTGCCGAACTCGGCGGTCGTGCCGGAGTCCGGCTGCGCGGAGGCGGCGTAGCCGGCGACCACGTCGTCGAACGAGCCCTCCGGCGCCTCGGCGCCGGTGTCGTCTGCCGCGTCCACGGCCGCACCGGTTGCCGATGCCTCGCCGACGGACGCTGCGCCGTCGGGCCCGACGGCGGAGGTCGCCTCGGTCTGGGCCGTCTCGTCGGTCGGCTCTGGGGTGGGATCGGGTTGCTTCTTGGAGAACAGGCTCACAGACGTCCTAGGTCAGGCGGGTCCGATCGGGGGAGGGAGGATCCGCACTCGGTGCGTTCGCGCGGGTCGTGTGGTCGCCTCCTCGGAGCGAGGGAGGGACGCTCCGGCGGTGGTGACCGACCCGTGGTCACGCATGGTTCGACCCGTAGGGCCGGGTTGACTGTAACTCAATCGTTATGCAACGCGCCAGAAGGGTTGCTTGTGAGCCGACACACGTCGTGATACGGAGATCGGTGGCGGGTGTCCGCCGACCCCGCTTCGGGGTCAGTACCAGCCGACCGACTGCGAGTGGCCCCAGGCGCCGCAGGGGGTGCCGTAGCGGCCGGCGATGTAGTTCAGGCCCCAGGTGATCTGGGTGGCCGGGTTCGTCTGCCAGTCCGAGCCGGCGCTGGCCATCTTCGAGCCGGGCAGCGACTGCGGGATGCCGTAGGCGCCGGAGGACGGGTTCTGCGCGTACGGGTTCCAGTTGCTCTCCCGCTGCCACAACAGGTCGAGGCAGGACCACTGGCTGGAATCCCAACCGCGGGCCGTGACCATCTGCTGGGCGATCCCGCGCGGGTCGCTGCCGCTGTAGCTGCCACTCGGCGCCGTGGACGACGAGGATGAGCCCGAGTCCTCGGGCGCGGCGGCAGTGGTGGTGGCGCCGGTGCCGATCAGGACGACCTCGTCCACGGGCTCGGAGACGAGGATCACGGCGCTGTTGGTGCGCGAGACCTCCACGCCGTTCTCATATGTGGCGGTGAACGCGGTGACCTGGGAGCCCTCGACGCCCTCGGTGTCCACGCGGGTGGTCCCGGCCGGCAGTGCTGACGTCTCCCGCTCGACGGTCTCGAACGGGATCGCCTCGGTCTCGGCCCCGTACTGGGTGCCGACCCGGGCGATCGTCACGGTGTCGCCATCGGTGGCCTGGCGGTTCATCTCGGAGCTGACCTGGTCGTCGACCCCGACGACGATGCCGTTGTCGATGAGGGCGTCCGCGAGAGTGAGCGCGTTCGAGGTGATCTCGAGGTCCTGTCCGTCCACGGTGACGGTGAAGGTGACCTCGTTCTCGGCCTCGAGTGCCGTACGCGGCAGTTCGCCGCGGGAGACCTGGGCCCAGACGTTGTCGCGACCGGTGACGTCGGGGGCCGCCCCGGCGTCGCCGACGATGCTCTGGGGGTCGAGGTCATCCGCCTGGGTGGTGGCGAAGGCGAGGCTGCCGGCGAGGACGACGACCAGGCCACCGACACCGATCAGGCGGCGAAGCGGGCGGGGAATCTCGGTTGTTGCGGGTGAGTCGGCGCGGTGGCGCGACCCAGTCTTCTCAACTGACACAGGGAGTCCTCTTCTGACTGCATTCGGCCTAGGAGGGGTTGGCCGAGCCTCGACCGTAACCGATCCGTGACCTCATTGGCCACACCGGAGGGGTCAGGGTGTGGACGTTCACACCTCCTCCACAGGGTCGAAGCGCGCCCCGCGGACCTCGCTCCGACCCCTCACCAGGGCCCGTACAACTCCTCCGACGTGGCCGTGAGCGCCTCGCACAGTGTGGCCGGATCGACGTCGCGCACCTGCGCCAGCGCGCGCACGGTGAGCGGCAGCAGGTAGGGCGCGTTCGGGCGGCCCCGCCACGGATGCGCGGTCAGGTAGGGAGCGTCGGTCTCCACCAGCAGGAGCTCCTGCGGGACCACCCGGGCCGCCTCGCGCAGGCCCTCGGCGTTACCGAACGTGAGGGTACCGGCGAAGGACAGGTAGTAGCCACGGTCGGCGCAGTAGCGGGCCATCTGCGCGTCACCGGAGAAGCAGTGGAACACGGTGCGCGCGGGGGCGCCGTCGGCCTCGAGCACCTCGAGCACGTCGGCGTGGGCGTCCCGGTCGTGGATCTGCATCGGCAGGTCCACCTCCTTCGCCAGGGCGATGTGCGCGCGGAACGCCTCCCGTTGGGCGGCGCGCCCCTGCGGGCCGGCCCGGAAGTGGTCCAAGCCCGTCTCGCCGATCGTGCGCACCCGGGAGTCGGCGGCGAGGCGGGCGATCTCGGCGATCGCGTCATCGAGCCCGACGTCATGACGAGCCAGCGGCGCCGGTTCCATCCCGTCGGGCGCCACCTCGTGGATCCCGGCGTGCAGGACTACCTCGTTCGGATGGATCGCCACGCCGGCCACGACCTGCGGGTGCGCACGAGCCATCTCGACGCTGACCACCGCCGAGTCGAGGTCGCACCCGATCTGCACGATCGCGCGTACGCCCACCCCGGCCGCCCGCTCGAGGTGACCGGCCACGCCGGGGTCACCGACGCCGTCGGCCAGTACCCCGGCGATGGACTCCAGGTGGGTGTGGTTGTCGATCACCGCGGCCGGCAGCGGCTCGGGTGCCTCCGGCCAGTCCCGGCGTCGCTTGCTCATCGCCGGCGGCCTACGCCCGGCTCCGCAGCCGGTCCAGCTCCTCCTCGACGATGCCGTCGTCCAGCTTGGTGAACACCGGGGTCGCCGGCCCGACCGGCGTGCCGGCCACGACCGGGCTGCGCTCCCAGCCGGCCAGCGTCTCGCCGAGCCGGTAGTCGCCGGTGATGATCGGGTAGTGCCGGCTCGGGTCGTCCAGGTCGGTCACCTCGTCGATCCGCGGCTGCGGGGCGACGGCGGAGGTTCCGCCGAACGCGGCGTGCACGGCCTCGGCGGAGTGCGGCAGGTAGGGGGCCAGCATCGTGTTCAGGTCGCCGATCGCCTGAGCCGCCGTGTGCAGCACGGTGCCCTGACGCTCGCGGTCCTCCTTGAGCTTCCAGGGGGCGGCCTCGGACAGGTACCGGTTCGCCTCCCCGACCAGCCGCATCGCCTCGTTGATGCCGGCGCGCTGACGCTGACCGGCGATCGCCGTCCCCACCGTGTCGAAGCCGGCGGAGGTCTGGGCGAGCAGGTCCCGGTCGAGCTGGGTCAGCTCGCCCGCGGCCGGGATCTCGCCGAAGTTCTTGTGGACGAGGTTCGCGGTGCGGTTCACCAGGTTGCCCCAGCCCGCGACGAGTTCGTCGTTCGTGCGACGCTTGAACTCGGCCCAGGTGAAGTCGCTGTCCGCGGACTCCGGCCCGGCGACCGCGATGAAGTACCGCAGCGCGTCCGGCTGGTACCGGGCGAGCATGTCCCGCACGTAGATGACCACGCCGCGCGATGACGAGAACTGCTTGCCCTCCATCGTGAGGTACTCGCTGGAGACCACCTCGGTCGGCAGCTGCAGGGTCCCGAACTTCCCCGGGGCACCGCCCTTGTCCCCGAGCCCGTCGTAGGCGAGGAGCTCGGCGGGCCAGATCTGGGAGTGGAACGTGATGTTGTCCTTGCCCATGAAGTAGTACTGCATGGCCGCGGGGTCGCCCCACCACTGCTGCCACTCCTCGCCGGTGCCGAACCGCCGGGCCCACTCCACGCTCGCGGACAGGTAGCCGATGACCGCGTCGAACCAGACGTACAGGCGCTTCGCGGGATTCTCCTCCCAGCCCGGCAGCGGCACCGGGATACCCCAGTCGATGTCTCGGCTCATGGCGCGCGGTCGCACGTCCTCGAGCAGGTTCTGGGAGAACTTCAGGACGTTCGGGCGCCAGTCGGTGCGGGTGCCGAGCCACTGGCCGAGCGCCGTGGACAACGCGGGCAGGTCGAGGAAGAAGTGCTCGGTCTCGATGAACTTCGGCACCTCGCCGTTGATCCGGCTGTGCGGGTTGATCAGCTCGATGGCGTCGAGCTGGTTGCCACAGTTGTCGCATTGGTCGCCTCGGGCGCCGTCGTAGCCGCAGATCGGGCAGGTGCCCTCGATGTAACGGTCGGGCAGGGTCCGGCCGGTCGACGGCGAGATCGCACCCTTGGTGGTCTTCTCGATCATGTAGCCGTTCTTGTGCACCGTGCGGAACATCTCCTGCACCACGGCGTAGTGGTTGCGGGTGGTGGTGCGGGTGAACAGGTCGTAGGTGAGCCCCAACTGGGTGAGGTCCTCGACGATGACCCGGTTGTACCGGTCCGCGAGCTCCTGAGGGGCGACGCCCTCCTTGTCCGCCTGGACCAGGATCGGGGTGCCGTGCTCGTCCGTGCCGGACACCATCAGCACGTCGTGACCCGCCATCCGCATGTGCCGGGAGAACACGTCGGAAGGAACGCCGAAGCCGGCGACATGGCCGATGTGCCGTGGGCCGTTGGCGTAGGGCCAGGCCACGGCGGAGAGGATGCGGGTCATGCGTTCGATCTTAGGGGCGCGCCGTGGTCACGCCGATCGTGCCCGAGGGTGACGGTGGTGACGCAGTACCTCGTGCCTGAGGAAGGCCGATGCACCCTTCTTGCTCAGGGCGCACGTACTGCGTGAGCGCGTCAGGTACTGCGTGAGCGTTTGCGTCAGCTCGCGATCTTGAGCCGGTACCCGATACCGCGCACGGAGGCGACCTCGAGGCCCTCGGCCGCGAGCAGGCGCCGGCGCAGCCGCTTGACCGTCGAGACGACCACGTCGGAGTCCCCCAGATAGCCGGTCCGCCACACGTTCGCGGTGAGCTCGGCGAAGGACCAGACCCGGTCGGTCTCGGAGGCGAGCGCGGCAAGGAGGTCGAACTCGCGGATGGACAGGTGCACGCGGCGGCCGCGGATGGTGACCTCCCGGGTGGCCAGGTTCACCTGGAGCGGTCCGCGAGTGAAGATCCGAGCGGCACGACCGACTACATCGGCCCGACCGGCCGTACCGGCCCGGTCGGCCGCCTCGTGCCTGCGGACCGCATCGGCCCGACCGGCATCGGCATCCGACCGGTCGGCCACGTCCCGCCGGCCCGGCGGACCCGCGGCTGCCCAGTCCCCGACCGCGTGGCTGCCGACCCCGTGGTCAGACGTTGCCCGGCTGGACCTCGCGCGCACCAGATCGCTCATGCCATCGGCGGCGTCGTAGCGGTCGTGGGCGAGCAACTCCCTGGCGGCGTGCGTATCGGCAGCGGCGACCACGACGGCGTGCGGCCCGACCAGCCGAGCGACCTCGCTGCACACCTCGAGCGGCACCCCGATGCACAGCACGTAGTTGCGTTCGGTCTCAAGATCCCCAATAGACACCTGACTGCTACCTCCCCCGAGTGCGGTCTGCCGTGATCCTTTCCAATTGCGCAGGTCAGGTCAAGGGTTCGGGCGACTCCCGCCCCGCACGAACCCGGCGTGGCGCGCCCGACACACCGCCCGGCGACCGGTTGAACACCGGGCGACGGCCACCTGACCATCACCTGAACGTTGCCTGATCGTCGGCTGACGCCCAGGTGACGAGGTCCTGACCGTGACCTGACCGCAACCTGACCGCGTTCTGGCTGGATGCCGTCCTTGTCCGGCTACCCGGTTCGCGAAAGCGTGGCGGAATCCCCTGATCCGGGGGATCACATACGCGTACCCGAGCACCGCCCGGGCACGCGTCGTCATATGGAGGCACAGTGCGTACACCCCTGATGTTCGCCAGACGACTGGTGGTCGCCGCCTCTGCGGCAGCGGCGATGGTCGCGACGATGGCCGTCGCAATCATCCCCGCTGCCGCGGAGCCGACGACTCCGGCCGTCCCGGCCACAGCCGACGAGAAATTCACGGACGAGGCGATGTCGACACTGTCGGCAGCCGACTCCGCGGACTTCTGGATCCGCTTCGCCGACCGCGCAGACCTGAGCGCGGCAGCGGCGACCGCCGACTGGGACGCCCGCGGCGTCGCCGTCCACGACGCCCTCGTCCAGACCGCCGAGGCCGCACAGGCCGGCGTGGTCGCCGAGCTCACCGCGGCCGGCGCCACGTTCGAGACCCACTGGATCTCGAACGCGATCCTGGTCCAGGGCGGCTCCCTGGACCTGGCCCGCCAGGCCGCGTCCAGCAGCGACGTCCTCGAGATCCGGCAGACCACGACCTACCCGGCCGAAGAACCTGTCGCCGGCCCCACGGTCGAGACCTCCTCGATGGGTCGCAACGTCCTCGAATGGGGCATCAGCGCAATCAACGCCGATGACGTCTGGGCCGAGTACGGCGTGACCGGCGAGGGCATCACCGTCGCGAACATCGACTCCGGCGTCCAGGGTGACCACCCGGCACTCGCCGCGCAGTACCGGGGCCTGCAGGCCGACGGCACCGTGGTCGACGACTACAACTGGTTCGACGTCGCCGGCGCCTGTGACGGCTCCCCGTGTGACACCGATGGTCACGGCACCCACACGATGGGCACGATGATCGGCACCGACGGAGGCGCCAACCAGATCGGTGTCGCCCCCGGCGCCGACTGGATCGCCGCGAACGGCTGCTCCACCTGCGCCGACGCCGACCTGATCGCCTCCGGCGAGTGGGTCATCGCGCCGACCGACGCCGCGGGTGAGAACGCCGACCCGACGAAGCGCCCGCACATCGTGAACAACTCCTGGGGCTCGCGGAACCCCTCGAACGACCCGTTCATGGAGGACGTCATCGCCGCTTGGGAGGCCGCCGGCATCTTCGGCACCTGGTCCAACGGCAACAGCGGGCCCTCCTGCTCCACGTCCGGTTCCCCGGGCAGCCGGACCCTCACCTACTCGGTCGGGGCCTTCGACTCCGGCGGCAACATCGCCTCGTTCTCCGCCCGTGGCCCCGGCCAGGACGGCACCATCAAGCCGAACATCGCGGCTCCCGGTGCGAACGTGCGCTCCTCGGTCCCGGGCAACGCCTACGGAACGGCGTCGGGCACCTCGATGGCGGCCCCGCACCTGGCCGGGGCGATCGCCCTGCTGTGGAGCGCGGCACCGTCGCTGATCGGTGACATCGCCGGCACCCAGGCCCTCCTGGACGCGACCGCCACGGACGTCGACGACACCACCTGTGGCGGCACCGCCGAGGACAACAACGTCTGGGGCGAGGGTCGTCTCGACGCCCTCGCGCTCGTCCAGGCCGCGCCCACCGCCGAGGCGGGCACCCTGACCGGCACGGTCACCAACTCCGACGGCGGCCCGATCGCGGGTGCGACCGTCACCGTCACCGGTGAGAACGAGCGGGTCCTGACCACCGACGAGAACGGCGCCTTCACGGGCACGTTCGTCGCCGGGGCCTACACCGTGACCGCGACCGCGTTCGGGTACGGCTCGGCCACGGCCGACGTCACCGTCGTGGCCGAGGAGACGGTCGGCGTGGACCTGGTACTGGAGGCAGCGACGTCGTTCGCGGTCTCCGGGACCGTCACGCACGAGGCCGACGGCGCACCCGTGGCGGGCGCGACCGTCGCCTTCACCGGTGCACCGATCGAACCGGTCACCACCGGCGCGGACGGCACCTACGCCGTCGCCGTCGTTCCGGCCGGCACCTACACCGTCACCATCACCGGTGACCGGTGCAGCGCACCGTTCTCGACCGAGCTCGTGGTCGACGGCGACGAGACGCTCGACGCGGCACTCGTCGGCCTCCAGGACGACTACGGCTACTTCTGCTCCGTGGTCACCGACGGGTACCGACAGGGCGACACCCTGCTCGCCCTGACCGGTGACGACGCCGCGGTGGCCGTTGAGCTGCCGTTCGCGTTCCCGTTCTACGGCGGCTCGTACTCCACGGCTTACGTGGCCACGAACGGGCACGTGAACTTCCTCGCCGCGGTCACCGCGTACGCCAACGCGGCACTGCCGACGGCGGCCGCACCGAACGCGGCCGTCTACGGGTTCTGGGACGACCTCACCTTCGGCAACGGCGGCACCGCCTACACGGCGAGCACCACCATCGACGGTGAGGACGCGTTCGTCATCGAGTACCGGGACGTGAGCCCGTACTCGAGCACGGACACCGTCAGTTTCTCGATCACCCTGTTCGCCGGCGGCGACGTGGAGATCGGCTACGGCCCGGCCTCCAACGCGGAGAACCCGCGTCTGCTCGGTAACTCGGCCACGGTCGGCATCGAGAACGAGTCCGGCACGATCGCGAGCCAGTACTCGTTCAACGAGGCCGTCCTGGCCACGGGCTCCTCGGTGCGGTACGAACTGCCGCCGAACGGCACGGTGTTCGGGAACGTGACCGACTTCAACGACGGCCTGGCCGTCGCAGGGGCGACGGTCACGGCCACGCCGGACGACGGTGGTGAGCCGCGGACGGTCAGCACCGATGCGAACGGCGACTACAACCTGTTGCTGTTCTTCGGCGCCTACACCGTCGACATCGAGGCCCCGGGGTACACCACCCGCACACGGGACGTCGTGATCAACGTCGACGGCGAACGCAACCGGTTCTCCCCGGAGCTGAAGACCGGCATCGCGACGGTCGCTCCGCCGTCGTACTCCTGGACCCTCACCGAGGGCCAGACCCGCACGGCGGACCTGACCATCTCCAACTCCGGCTCGGCCCCGCTCGCCTACACCATCGGCGAGCTCCCCCGGGCGGTCAACGAGGCGGCGGCGGTGCCGGCGCTCTCGACGGCGGCCCTGGACGCAGCCGTGGTGCCTGCGGGCAACACGTCACTGGCGCAGGTCAACTCGGCCTTCGCCGAACTCGAGGAGGCGGCCGCACAGACCGACCCGAACGCCCGCACGGCGCTGGGCCTGTACACGGACGACCAACGCGACCAGTTGGCCGCACCGGTCACGCCGGACGCCGCCGGGGACATCCTGGCCCAGTGGGACTCCAACCTGTCCGGGGTCGCCTGGGGCGTCGGGTACACCGGCGACGTGTGGATCTCCGACGCGGAGGAGATCGTGAACCAGCAGTACTCGACGGCCGGCGCGCCGGGCAGCCAGTTCCCGGCCAACTGGGGCGGCACCTGGTCCGGCGACCTCGCGCAGGACTCCACGACCGGGGACCTGTGCCAGGTGAACGTCGGTGGGGACAACGGGATCCACTGCTTCGAGGAGGCGACGGGGGCGGCCACCACCACCCTCACCGGCTCCCCGTGGTCGTCCGTCTCCCAGCGCGGGCTGGCCTACAACGCGGCCGAGGACGTCTTCTACATCGGCGGTTGGAACGAGGGCATCATCTACACGGTGGCGGGCACCACGCACGCCACCCCGGGTGAGACCCTGGCCGAGTGCACGCCGGAGGACCCGTCGATCGCGGGCATCGCGTACAACCCCACCTCGAACACGATCTGGTACGTGAACAGCGCGCTGGTCACGTCGTTCTTCCAGATCTCGCCCGAGGACTGCTCGACGATCACCACGGTCGCCTACCCGGTTGCCGGTGAAGGCCCGGGCTCCGGTCTGGACCTGGACGCCACCGGTGCCCTCTGGACGGCGAACCAGTTGACCGGCGAGGTGTACCTCGTGGACGTCGGCGACCCGAACGTCACGGACGTGCCGTGGCTGACGGTCACTCCGGCCGAGGGCACCGTGCGGGCCGGTCGGTCCGCCACCCTGGACGTCACGGTGGACACCACGGGCCTGGCGCCCGGTGTGTACGGCGCGAACATCCTGGTGCAGACGAACGCCGGGCGGGTCCCGACGATCACGGTCCCGGTGACCCTGATCGTCTCCGCCTACCAGGTCGGGGTGAACGCCGGTGGCGGCGCCTACACCGACGCCGGGGAGTTCGCCTGGTCCGCCGATCAGCCGCTCTCCGCGGGCGACTGGGGCTGGACGGGGCAGCGCACCGAGACCGAGGCGACCGACCTCGCGATCGGCGGCACCACGGAGGACACGCTGTTCCAGACCCGGCGCACCGGGATCTTCAGTTACGTGTTCACCGACGCGCCGGCCGGGACGTACGCGATCGACCTCGGGTTCGCCGAGTTCGACTCGGACTACCCGGAACGTGACCGCCTGTTCGACGTGCTGGTCAACGGCGAGTACGCGTTGGTCGCCGTGGACGTCGCGGAGGAGGCCGGCGGCCTGTGGGCCGACCAGCACACCGTGATCGTCGAGCACGAGGGCGGCGATCTGGTGGTCGAGCTGGCCAACCGGCGCAGCTACGAGTACCCGATCCTGAACACGCTGGCGGTCACCGAGCGGGGTGACCTGTGAGGTAGTTCCGTAGCGAAACGCCAGCACGACGGCGGCCGGGCACCTCGGGTGTCCGGCCGTCGCCGCGTCCGGGGCCGGCCGGTCCGGCCGCCTGGGGCGGGGACTACGAGACGTCGAGCTCGACGATCCGGTCGTCGCCGTCGCGAACCTCGCCGCGACCGTCGGTGTTCGACGTCGCCACCCACAGCTCGCCGTCGGGCGTGAGCGTCACGGCCCGCAACCTGCCCAGCTGCAGATACGAGCTCGGCTCGCCCACGCCGTCGGGCGTGATCGGCACGTACCAGAGCCGCTCGCCGCGCAGCGCGGCGAGCCAGACGCCGGTGTCCGTCACCGCGATGCCCGACGGCGAGGCCTCCGACGTCGGCCAGGTCACCACGGGATCGAGGTACTCGCCGGTCCCGGCCCAGCCCTCGACGTGCGGCCAGCCGTAGTTGCCGCCCGGGGTGATGATGTTGAGCTCGTCGAGGTTGTTCTGCCCGAACTCGGAGGCATACAGCTGTCCGTCGCTGGTCCAGCCGAGGCCCTGGACGTTGCGGTGGCCGTAGCTGTACACCTCGGTGCCGAACGGGTTGCCGGGCGCCGGCTCACCGGTCGTGGTCAGGCGCAGGATCTTGCCGCCGAGGCTGTCCAGATCCTGCGCCCGGGACGTCCGGCCGGCATCGCCGGTGCTCACGTACAGGAAGCCGTCCGGGCCGAAGGCGAGCCGGCCACCGTTGTGGTTCCCGGCGGCGGGGATGCCGTCCAGGACCACCCGCGGGCCGGTCAGGGCGTCGCCGTCGAGGTCCATCCGGATCACCCGGTTGTCGGCGCTCGTGGTCAGGTACAGGTACACGCCGCCGTCCGGCCCGACGGCGATCCCGAGCAGACCGCCCTCGCCGCCGTGCTGGACGTCCGGCACGGCGCCGCCCGGCCCACTGGCATCCAGCGCGGTGACGGCGTCGCCGGTGACCCGCAGCACCCGTCCGGAGTCCCGCTCGGTGACGAGTGCGGAGCCGTCGGGAGCGAACGCGACGCCCCAGGGCGTCTGCAGCCCGGTGGCGATCGTGGCGCCGACGCGCACGTCGGTGATCTCGGCCGGCGGGCCCGACGGCGGGGGTGTCGTCTCGGTGGGTCCGTCCGGTTCGGTGGTGGTGGGCTCGGGCTCGGTGGGGCCGGCCGGGGTGGTCGCGCTCGGCTCGGGGACGGGGCCGCCCTCCGGATCCGCGGTGCAGCCGGCCGCGAGCGCGAGGGTGGCGGCCATCAGCAGCACGCGTGCAGGTCGGACGCTCCGAGAGGGCCGGCTGGTCCGTCGCATCGTCGCTCCTAGGCGTCTCGGCGCTGGTACCGCAGGAACAGCATGTCACCGGCGGACGCCGCGTGCGCGAGGCGCATGCCCAGGGTTCGCTGCGGGCCGCCTCGGGCGATCCGTCCGGCCGGGCCGCCCTCGAGGACCGGGCTCACGGTCAGGCACACCTCGTCCACGGCGTCCGCGCCGATCAGGGTGCCGAACAGGTGCGGGCCACCCTCACAGAGCATCTGGGTCAGGCCACGCCCGGCGAGTTCGCGACGCATGGCGTGGGCGTCGATGCCCCCGGGCACGCCGGCCCCGCTCGTCACCGGTGCGTTGCCGGGCCCGTCGCACACGATGACGTCGGCGACCTGCGCCAGGGCCGCACGTTGTGACTCGGGCGCAGCCGGGCCGGTGAACACGATCGGCCGCACGGGTGCGTCGGTGAACACCGCTGACGTCGGGTCCAGGGCCAGCCGTGCGGACACGATCGCGAACACGGGGTGCTCGGCCAGCCCGTGCTCCCGGCGCCAGGCGGCATCCGGCTCGGGCAGCCGCATCCCCACGTACCCCTCGGCGCGGACGGTCCCGGCGCCGACGATCACCACGTCGCAGAGCCGGCGCAGGGTGTCGAAGACCTGCTTGTCGGCCGCGTTGTTGAGGGCACCGGACAGGCCGTCGTGAGTGGCGGCGCCGTCGATGCTCGCGATGAAGTTCACCCGCAGGTGCGGCCGGTCGCGATCGGCGACGGCGTAGGCGGCGAGCAGGTCGCCGGTGTCGAAGGCCGGCTCGTCGGCGGGTTCTGGTGAGGTGCTCATCGAGGACCCATCACATGTTGTGCCGGGTCCAGGCGGGCTCGCGCAGCCCGAGCACGGCCTCGGCCATCCGGATCGTCTGCACGGTCGGCGCGACGTTGTGAGCACGCACGATCCGGGCGCCCCGCTCGATGCACATCACGGTCGCGGCGAGGGTGCCGACCAGCCGCTCCCCGCGCGGGGCATCGAGGGTCTCCCCCACGAAGTCCTTGTTGGACAGCGCCACCAGGGTGGGCAGGCCGATCTCGGTGATCTCGGCCAGGCGGCGGGTGATCTCCAGGGAGTGCAGCGTGTTCTTGTTCAGGTCGTGGCCCGGGTCGATCACGATCCGGTCCGGCGTGATCCCGGCCGCGAGCGCCACCTCGACCTTGTCACGCAGGAACTGCGCGATCTCGGCCACGACGTCGCCGTACGTCGGCCGCGGATGGTGCCGGTGCGGCTGCGCGATCGAGTGGGCGATCACCACGGTGGCGCTGGTCCCGGCGACGGCCTCGGCCATCCCGTCCACCCGCAGTCCCATCGTGTCGTTGATGACGTCGGCGCCGGCGGCCACGCAGGCCCGGGCCACCTCCGGGCGGTAGGTGTCCACGGAGATCACCACGTCGGACGCCGCCCGGATCCCCTCGATCACGCCGAGCACCCGGTCGAGCTCCTCGGCGACGCTGAGCTCGGGGGTGTCCGGCGAGAACGCCATGCCGCCCACGTCCACCCAGTCCGCGCCGTCGTCCGCGGCACGCACCGCCGCGGACACCGCCGCGTCGAGCGCGAAGGTGGCTCCGCCGTCGTAGAAGGAGTCCGGGGTGCGGTTCACGATGGCCATCACCGCCACCCGGTTCGCGAAGTCGAAGGTGCGCGAACCGATCGTGCGGGGGGTCAGGCGGCTGACCTGGTCCGGGCAGAGCGTTGCGTGCGTCATCGTGGCGCGGTCCTCCATGCCGGGATCCCCGGGTACGCGTCCCATCGTGCCATCCCGCGCCGACGTGACCGAGCTGACGTGGCTGCCACCACAGCACTCCCGACGCTCAGAGCTCGGCGATCCCGACCTCCGGGTCGGCCAGCCGGGCCACGTCCACCGCGCGGCCGGACGCGATCAGGGCGTCGATCGCCTCGTTCACGTCCCAGACGTTGACGTTCATCCCGGCGACCACGCGGGCACCGTCGTCGGGTCCGGCGACCCAGAACGCGATGAACTCGCCGCCTCCCACGTCGCCGCGGTAGACCACCCGGGAGCCGGGCATCAGGTCGCCGTATCCGGAGAACTCCATGCCCAGGTCGAACTGGTCGGTATAGAAGTACGGCGCCCGGTCGAAACTGACGTCCTGGCCGAGCATCGAGCGGGCCGCGGCGGCGCCCTGACGTTCGGCGTTCGCCCAGTGGTCCACATGCAGGTGCGTGCCGAGCACCGGGTGGAACGCGCTCGCGACGTCACCGGCCGCGTACACGTCCGCGAGGCCGTCGCCGTCGCCGTCGGCGCACAGCGCGGCGTCCACGACCACGCCGCCGTCGACCCGAAGCCCGGCAGCCTGCGCCAGTTCGGTGTTGGGCGCGGCGCCCACTCCGACCACGACCACGTCGGCGCCGACCACCTCGCCCTCGGCCAGGCGCACCCCGGTGACCTCGGACTCCCCCACGAAGCCGGCGACCTCGACCCTCATCCGCACGTCCACGCCGTTGCGGGCGTGCAGCGCGCCGAAGTACGCCCCGAGCTCAGCGCCGAGCGCAGGCTCGAGCGGGACGTCCTCGCGGCCGAGCACGGTCACCTGGTTGCCGTAGCCGCGGGCGGCCGCGGCCACCTCGAGCCCGATCCAACCGGCACCGACGATGACGACGCGACGGCCGCCGTCGGCCAGAGTGGCGCGCAGCGCCTCGGAGTCGGCGAACGTGCGCAGGTAGTACACGCCGCGCAGGTCCGGGTAGGCGTCCCCGCGCAGGTGCCGCGAGGACGCACCCGTGGCGAGCAGGACCTTGTCGTAGCCGAGCGTCTCGCCGCCGGCGAGCAGCACCTCGTGCGCGGCCGGGCGCAGTTCGCGCACCGGGGTGCCGCGGCGCAGCTCCACACTGTTCTCGGCGTACCAGGACTCCGGGTGCACCTGCGGCTCGGCCCGGTCGGCCGACCCGGCGAGGAACTCCTTCGACAGCGGCGGGCGGATGTAGGGCACCTCGTCCTCGGCGGCGAACAGCACCACCCGGCCGGTGAAACCCTGCTCGCGCAGAGTGGTCGCGGCGGTGGCTCCGGCCAGCCCGCCACCGATGATCACGAACGTCTGCTCAGCCATGACTCTCATCCTTCTCGGTATCGGACCTCAGCGCAGCCCGGTGAGGGCGAGGAACTCGCTACGCGAGCGCGCGTCGTCGCGCAACACGCCGTGCAGGGCGCTGGTCACCGTCCGCGCACCCCGCACGCCGACGCCGCGCAGGGACATGCACTCGTGCTCGGCATCGAGGACCACACCCACCCCGCGGGGTTCGAGCCGCTCGGCGAGGAAGTCGGCGATCTGCTGGGTGAGGCGCTCCTGGACCTGCAGGTCACGCGCGAAGTGCTCCACCACCCGGGCCAGCTTGGACAGCCCCACGAGCCGTGACCCGGGCAGGTAGGCCACGTGCGCGATACCGGTGAACGGCAGCAGGTGATGCTCGCACAGGGACTGGAACGGCACGTCGCGGACCAGCACGAGCTCGTTGTAGTTCTCGTCGTTGCCGAACGTGGTGAGGGTGAACGCGCGCGGGGTGAGCATCTCCAGGTAGGCGTCCACGACCCGCCGGGGCGTGTCCCGCAGGTGCGGTCCGCGCACGTCGCGGCCGAGGGCCACGAGGAGGTCGCCGACGGCGGTGATCGCCTTCGCGCGGTCGATCGGTGGATCGTCGGTCGGCCCGTGCCGGCGGTCGACGGCGTCGCTCGGGTCGACGGCGTCGCTCGGTTGCCCGGGGGCGAACCGAAGGCTCGGCGGCTCGGCCGTGAGGGTGGTCAGGTCATCCATGGACCGACCGTAGATCCGCTCCCGAACTTTCGTCCAGCAAAGTTGTTTTTAGAAGCGTAGAGTCGCGCTCATGGTCATGGACGTCACCCACCGGCTCGCTGCGCTGGAGCACCCGACGCGCCGCGCGCTGTACGACCTGATCGCCGAGTCCACCGAGCCCATGGGACGGGAGGCCGCGGCGGGTGCGCTCGGGCTGAGCCGCAGCACCGCCGCGTTCCACCTGGACGCGCTGGCCACCGCCGGACTGCTCGCCGTCGAGTTCCGGCGGCCGGGCGGGCGCCGCGGTCCCGGGGCCGGCCGCCCGACGAAGCTGTACACGCCCGCCGCCGAAGAGATCTCGGTGTCCGTGCCGCCCCGGCGCTACGAGCTCGCCGCGGACCTGTTCGCCGGGGCGATCGCCGAGTCCGCACGCACCGGCGCCGGCGTCCGGGACGTGCTCCGCGAACGCGCGGCTGCCGACGGCCGCGCTCGCGGCGAGCGCGCGGGCACGTTCGAGGCGGCGCTGGCGAGCGTGGGCTTCACCCCGCGGGAGGAGCCGGCAGGTGACCTGGTGATGGGCAACTGCCCGTTCCATCAGCTCGCGCAGGCGCACACGGAACTGGTCTGCGAGCTCAACTACTCGCTCGTGCGAGGCATGGCCGAGGGCGCCGCGTGCGGACGGCGGGTGGTCGCCGATCCCGGCGCCGGGCGCTGCTGCGTCCGGGCCGAGGCCAGCCCCGAACGGGGCGCCGGTCCACCCTGACCGAGCGCCCGGACGTCAGTCCCGGTCCTCGGAGTTGATCGACGCCGCGAACCGGCGCACCACCGACCGTGGCGCCGCCCGGGACAGGAACGCGATCGTGCGGTAGAGGGCACCCGGGACGCTCATGACGACGCCACGCTCGAGGTCCCGCAGCGAGGTGGCGACGAGGTGGTCGACGTCCACGTACATCCAGTCGGGCATCCTCGACATGTCGATCTCGGCGCGGTCATGGAACTCGGTGCGCACGAACCCTGGGCAGAGCGCCTGGACGCGGACGCCGTGGGGGGCGACGTCCGTGGCGAGGCCCTCGGAGAACTGCAGCACCCAGGCCTTCGAGGCCGAGTAGGTGCTGCCCCGGCCGGGCAGCATGGACGCGATCGAGGCGACGTTGATGATGGCGCCGTTGCCGCGCTCGACCATGCCGGGCAGCGCCGCGTGGGTCAGCCGCAGCACCGCTTCGACGTTCACGGCGAGCTGGCGGCGCAGGTCCGCCTCGTCGGCGTCCAGGAACGGCGTGCCGACGGCGAGGCCTGCGTTGTTGACGAGGGTGCGGATGTCGGGGTGGCCGAGTCGGGCGGCGACGGCGTCCATCCCGGTCGAGGTGGCCAGGTCGGCGCCGAGCACCTCAACACCCGGGGCTCCGATCGCCCGGCATTCGGCGGCGACCTCCTCGAGGCGGGCGGTGCTGCGGGCGACCAGGACCAGGGCGTTGCCCCGGCGCGCGAGGTGCCGGGCGAACGTGAGGCCGATGCCGGACGAGGCGCCGGTGATGAGAGCTGTGGGCATGCCGCCAGCGTAGGCCGGGCACCCGCCGTCGGCTCTCTCGGAGCAGGCGTGACGGAACGCGGACGCTACCGCGCAAGCGCGCCGACGTAGTACCCGGCGCACTGGCCTCGCCCCTGTCGTCCTACGAGGTCAGCATGTCAGGTACTACCTCACCGAGCCGGCTGCCGGCTCAGCCCGTCGTCAGCCGGGTCAGGCCGCGCTTGATGCCGCGGACCGCCTGCCCGATCCGCTGCTCGTTCTCGATGAGCGCGAACCGCACGAACCCCTCCCCGCCGGGCCCGAAGCCGACCCCGGGCGAGACGGCCACGTCACAGGCGTTGACCAGGTGCGTGGCGAACTCGATCGAGTCCATCTCCCGGTACGGCTCGGGGATCCGGGCCCACGCGAACATGGTGCCCTTGGGCTTGAGGATGTCCCAGCCGATGCGGGCGAGCCCGTCGTAGAGGGTGTCCCGGCGGGACTCGTAGATGGCGCTGAGCTCGGCCGGGTACTCGGTGGCCTCGTTCAGGGTGACGGTGGCGGCGATCTGGATCGGCTGGAAGGTGCCGTAGTCCAGGTAGCTCTTCAGTTGGGACAGGGCCTTGATGACGTCCCGGCGGCCGACCATGAATGCGACCCGCCAGCCGGCCATCGAGTACGACTTCGTCATCGAGTACAGCTCGACGGCCACCTCTCCTGCACCCTCGCACTGCATGATCGACGGCGGCGTCCAGCCGTCGAAGCACATGTCCGCGTAGGCGAGGTCGTGCACCAGGGCGACGTCACGGTCCCGGGCCCAGTCGACGAGGCGCTGCAGGTCCGCCAGCTCCACGGTGGAGGTGGTCGGGTTGTGCGGGAAGGACAGCACCACCACCCGCGGCTTGGGCCAGCCCAGCTCCCAGGCCTCCATGACCCGGTCGATGTACCCGGCGCCGTCCGTGCCGTCGCCGATCGGGACCTGCCGGGTGTCGGCTCCGGCGAAGTAGGGCCCCCAGATGTGGATCGGGTAGCTCGGCGTCGGCACGATCGCTGCGTCGCCGGGGGCCAGCAGCACCCACATCAGGTGGCTGAAGCCCTCCTTTGCGCCGATCGTGGAGAGCACCTCGGCGTCCGGGTCGAGGGTGACGCCGAACCGCCGCTGGTACAGATTCGCCACGGCCAGGCGCAGGTTCGGGATGCCACGCGAGGAGGAGTACCGGTGGTTGCGGGCGTTCTGGGCGGCCTCGGCCAGCTTGTCGACGGCGATCTGCGGGGAGGGCAGGTCCGGGTTGCCGAAGCCGAGGTCGATGACGTCCCGCCCGGCGCGTCGGGCCTCCAGCTTGAGTCCGTCGATGATCGTGAACACGTACGGGGGCAGACCCTCGATGCGGCGGAAGTCCATGCCGAAACGTTACCGCCGTGTGCTGTCGAGGCGCTGCGCGGCAGTGGCACAGTGGGAGTCATGAGCACCGGCAGAGCACTCCTGGTCGTGGACGTCCAACCCACCTTCTGCGAGGGCGGCGCCCTCGCCGTCGACGGCGGCAATGCGGTTGCCGAGCGCGTCGCCGAGTTCGTTCGTGGTCACCGCGCCGACTACGACCTCGTGGTCACCACGCAGGACTGGCACATCGACCCGGGTGGGCACTTCTCGGACACCCCGGACTTCATCGACTCCTGGCCCCCGCACGGCGTCGCCGGCACCCCGGAGGCGGAGCTGCACCCGGCACTGGCGGACCTCAACGCGGACGTGGCGGTGAAGAAGGGCGCCTACGAGGCTGCGTACTCCGGCTTCGAGGGCACGGACGCCGAAGGTCGCTCGCTCGCCGAGATCCTCACCGCCGCGGCCATCGCGGACGTGGACGTGGTCGGCATCGCGGAGTCCCACTGCGTCAAGGAGACCGCTCTCGACGCGCTCGATGGACACCTGCGGACCCGCATCTTCACAGATCTGACCGTGCCGGTGAGCCCGCAACAGGGAGAGGCCGCTCGCGCCGAACTGGCAGCGGCCGGGGTCGTGCTGTTGCGCTCGGAGGAACTCGGCTAGAGGCTTCCGGTGGTGCGCACCCCGAGGACCTGTCCGAAGACCCGTTCCCCGGTCGGCACGAAGCCGCACCGGAGGTAGAACTCCTCGGGCCCGCCCTCGCCCTCCACCCACAGGACGGTCATCCGGTCCCGGCCCCGCCGCCGAGCCTCGCGGGCGACCTCCTCGACGGCGAAGCGGCCGACACCTCGCCGCTGCGCGCCCGCCGCGACGTTCAGTCGCCAGATCCCGCACCGAAAGGCCTCGAGCTCGTTCTCCGGGTCGAAGTTCGCCATGACGAACCCGCCGACCTCGTCACCGTCGAGGATGGCCCGCGGCCAGGCCGTCGGCGTCACGTACGCCTCGGCGATCGAGTGCACCACCGGGGCGACGAACTGGTCCTGACCGGGGCGGAGCGGGAACTCGGTGAGTTCGCGCAGGTTCTTCTCGGTGACGTCGTGAAGCTCGAGTCGGCTCATCCACTGAACGTTAACGGCGAGCACCGACGCCGGGCCGGACCCTCCGTGTCGGATGGTCGTCCCAGCCGTCTATGCCTCGTCCGGCAGGTTCGGCTCGGCGTCGAGCTCGGGCACCCGTCCGATCCCCCGGGCGTCCTCACCCTGCTCGGCGATGAACGCGGTGAAGATCTCGGTCCGCAGCGTGGCCACCCGTGCCGCCAGCGCCTTGCGCTCGTCCTTCGTGGTGCCGGGCGCCGTGAGCAGCTGGGCCGCGTGCTCGCAGTGGGACAGGCGCTTCGACCACGCCTCCGCGCGGCGGGACTCGTCGGCGTCGTCGGCGGACTCGGCAAGGTAGGCGACCTGGTCGCGTAGTACCTCGATGGTGGCCAGCACGTCCTGGACGGCCGTGCCCTTGCGCCGGGTCAGCCGGTTGGCCTGATCCTGGATGCCCTGCCAGATCTCCGGGTTCTGCTTGATCAGGTCGATCGCCTTCGGCAGGAACGGGCCGATCCACTTGATCGTCTCGACGATCGACTTGCGGTCCACGGCCACGGGGGCCCCCTTTCTCCGGGGTGCCCGCGCACCCGACTGGCCCAAGGCTACGTCGCGCCTACCGGGCCCGCAGGGCAGCCTCGTACAGTTCCCGCCGGCTCACCCCGTGCTCGGCGGCGACGGCGGTGGCCGCCTCCTTGAGGCGTTCTCCCGCCTCGATCCGCTTCAGCACCTCGGCCACGTGATCGGCGGGCTCGGAGACCGACGGCGTGGCACCGGCGACCACGACCGTGATCTCGCCACGCACGCCCTCGGTGGCCCACTCGGCCAGCTCGGTCAGCGGGCCGCGGCGCACCTGCTCGTAGGTCTTCGTCAGTTCCCGGCAGACGGCGGCGGCCCGGTCGCCGCCGAACGCGACTGCCATCGCGGCGAGCGTGTCCGCGATCCGGTGCGGCGACTCGAAGAACACCATCGTGCGCGGCTCCGCGGCGAGCGCAGCCAAAGCCCTGGCCCGCTCCCCCGGCTTGCGGGCCACGAACCCCTCGAACGTGAACCGGTCGCTTGCCAGCCCGGACAGGGCGATCGCGGTCAGGACGGCGCTCGGGCCGGGCACCGCCGTGACCCGGACGTCGGCGTCCGCGGCCGCCCGGACCACGCGGAAGCCCGGGTCGGAGACGCCCGGCATGCCGGCATCGGAGACCACCAGGACGGTGGCGCCCTCCTGTGCGGCGGCGACGAGCACCTGCGCACGCTCGGACTCGTTGTGCTCGTGGTAGCTGATCACCTTGGACGTGAGCGTGACCCCGAGCCGGCCCGCGAGCGCCCGCAGCCGCCGGGTGTCCTCCGCGGCGATCAGGTCCGCCCGGCCGAGCAGTTCCACCAGACGAGGCGGGGCGTCGCCGGTGTCCCCGATCGGGGTAGCGGCGAGCACGATCACCCCGGTTCCACCGTCGGGTTCCGGACCCTCGGACTCGCGATCGATTGCCACGCATGCCAGTCTGCCCCACTTACACTCGTGCGGGTGAGCCGGTCAGCAGAGGGGGCGCCCGACGTCGAGCAGGACGCCGGCGCGACCCGGCACACCGAGGTGAGCGACCCCGCCACGAACGAGCGGACCGACGCGGACGGGGCCACCGGCCCGGGCCACGATGACGCAGCGGAACCTCACCCACACCACGCGGCCCCCGCCGTCGGGTGGTCCACCCGCATGCGCCAAGCGCTGCGCGCGCCGAAGCTGCAGTACGCGGGCCGTACCCAGGAGCAGATCGAACGGAGCCTGCTCGGCCGGCTGCACGTGACCTCGATCCCCGGCTCACGGCTGTGGGCGTGGCTCGGCCCGGCCCTGGTCACGGCGTTCGCCGCGGTGCTGCGGCTGGCGTACCTGGACCGGCCGGCCCGGCTCGTGTTCGACGAGACCTACTACGTCAAGCAGGCCTACTCACTGCTCGTGCTCGGCTACGAGGGCGACTGGAACGAGGAGCCCGACGAGAACTTCGCGGCCGGCGACTACTCCGACCTACAGACCACCGCCGACTACGTGGTGCACCCGTCGGTCGGCAAGTGGATGATCGCCGCCGGGATCCGGCTGCTCGGCGTGGACAGCCCGTGGGGCTGGCGGATCAGCGCGGCGGTCGTCGGCATCATCAGCGTGTTCATGCTCGCCCGGATCGGGCGGCGGCTGTTCTCGTCGACCCTGCTCGGCTGCACCGCGGCCCTGTTCCTGGCGATCGACGGCATCCACATCGTGATGTCCCGCATCTCGATCCTCGACATCTTCCTGTCCTTCTGGGTACTCGCCGGGTTCGGGGCGCTGCTGCTGGACCGGGAGCGATATCGACGCCAACTCGCCAAGGCGGCGGCGGTCGAGATCTCCACACATGGCTCACTGCGCGATCCATGGGGCCCGAAGCTAGGCGTGCGCTGGTGGCTGCTCGTGGCCGGCGTGTGCCTCGGCCTGGCGAGCGGGGTGAAGTGGTCGGGCATCTATGCGGTCGCCGTGTTCGGACTGTACGCGGTCGCGTGGACGATCAGCGCCCGCCGGTCGGTCGGGGTGCGCCTGTGGGTGGGTGCCGGCGCCCTGCGCGACGGCGCGCCCGCCTTCCTCGCGCTGGTGCCGACGGCGGCGCTCACCTATGTGCTCACGTGGCTGCCGTGGTGGCTGAACCCGAACTCCTACAACCGCCAGTGGGCCACCGAGGTGAACGCGCTCGCCGACGTGCCCGAGCGGGCGTGGATGCCGGACTGGCTGAACTCCTGGTGGGAGTACCACCTGAAGATGTGGGAGTTCCACAACAACCTCACGTCCGAGCACACCTACATGTCCCAGCCGTGGGGCTGGCTGATCCAGTGGCGACCGACGTCGTTCGCGTGGCGCGACGTCAAGGCGGACGCCGGCGCGATGGACCTGTGCGGCGCCGAGCGGTGCGCCGGAGCCATCCTGGCCGTGGGCAACCCGATCATCTGGTGGGGCGCCACCCTGGCCCTGGTCCTGGTGATCTGGGCGGCGCTGCGGCGCCGTGACTGGCGGGCCTGGGCGATCCTCGCTGGCTACCTCGCGATGTACGTGCCGTGGTTCGCGTACTCCGAGCGCACCATCTTCACGTTCTACACGGTCGCGCTCGTGCCGTTCGTGGTGCTCGCGCTGACCTATGTGATCGCCGAGCTGATCGGCCCTGCGGACGTGCCGCTGCGGGAGCGAAGGCCCGGGATCTGGACGGCGGCGGTGATCGTGGTCCTCGCGCTGGTGGTGTCCGCGTTCTACTGGCCGATCTGGAGCAACCAGTGGGTGCCGTACACGTTCTGGCGGCTGCACATGCTGCTGCCCACCTGGGTCTGAGCGGCGCCGGTCAGTAGTACTCGGCCGGCAGCGCCCCGGTCAGCCACGGGAGCTCGTTGTCCCGGATGAAGGTCGAGAGCGTCTCCTCCCGGGGCAGGACCCGTGGCAGCCACCCCTCGAGCAGCCCGATCAGAGCCGCCGCGTCGGCGGGGTCCGCCCGCGCGATGACCTGCTGCCAGAGCGTCATGAACCCGGCGGGCAGGTCCGGCAGGGTCCTGAGGGTGTCGGTCACGTACTTGGGTCCACGGAGCAGGGTGCGGTTCGCGGCGAGCACGCACCGGGCCGCGGCCAGCGCCAGGTGCAGGGCGGCGTGCCGGCGCAGGAACTCGTCACCGGACGCGTGGGCCTGCCCGAGGAAGTAGCGACCGTGCAGCCGGGCCTGAGCGAGGTGGGCGTCCACCCGCCGGTCCCACTCCTGTTCGGGCAGGACGGCCAGTGCCGTGATCGAGTCCTCGAGGCCGGGCAGAGCGCTGAACACCACCCGGGCACCGGCGAACGAGGCGCGGGTGGGATCGTCCGCGCGGTCCGCCGCCGCATCCAGGTAGCGCGGGCTGGCGAGCTTCACGTCCACGTAGCCGCCCGGGTAGTCCTCGTCGTGCCGCTCGCTCCAGGCGAGCCGGTTCTCCCGCGCTGCCGCGTCCCAGGCGGCGTCGTCGACCACGAGATAGACGTCGAGGTCGCTGTCGGGCCGCTCGGTACCGCGGGCGACGGAGCCGACGAGGACGACGGCGAGGGTCGCCTCCTGCGCGCCGGCGTCGCTCACGTACCGCGCAAGTGCCGCCTCGTGGTGCTCCACCGGCCGCTCAGCCCTTGACCGCGCCGGACGTCATCCCGGCCACGATCTGCCGGTTGAAGAAGATGTACATCACCAGCGGCGGGATCGTGATCAGGAAGATGCTCATGAACAGCAGGTTCCATTGATTCAGGGTCTGGCTCTGGAAGTTGTAGAGCGTGAGCTGGACCGTGGCGTTGTCGCTGCCGGGCAGGAAGTACAACGGCCCGGTGAAGTCGTTGAACACGTTCACCGCCTGGACCACGACGACCGTGACCATCACCGGCCGCAGTAGCGGCAGCACCACCTGGAAGAAGAGCCGCACCGGCCCGGCGCCGTCGATGATCGCGGCCTCGTCCAGCTCCTTCGGGATCGTCGAGACGAACGCGCGGAACAGCAGGATGCAGAACGAGAGGCCGAACGTGGCCTCGATGAAGATCATCCCGGGCATCGTCTTGAACAGCCCGATGGTCTGCAGCACCCAGATGGTCGGCACCACCGCGGGCGGCACGATCAGGCCGGCCAGGACGAGGAAGTTCACCAGCGGGTTCCACCGCGAGGCGCGCCGTTGCAGCACGTAGCCCACCATCGCCGCCATGACGACCATCAACGTCACGGAGACGACGGTCAGGACGGTGCTGTTCACGAACGCCCGGACCAGCATGTAGTCACGGGTCTGCATGACCTCGACGAGGTTCTGCCAGAGGAACCACTCGGTGGGCAGGGAGACGTCGAGCGCGGACGCCTCCTGCGCGGACTTCGCGGCCGTCAGGAAGATGAACGCGAACGGCACCAGGAACACCACGACCGAGATCAGGACCGCGACACCCCCGGTCAGGTTCCGACGGAGCGCCTTCGTCTTCATCGCTCCACCTCCCGCCTGCTGAACCAGAGCGAGATCGGCACCACGATCGCCGTCACGACGAGGAACAGCACCACGTTGCCTGCCGTCGACAGTCCGTAGAACCCGGCCTGGTACTGCTTGTAGATCACGGACCCGATCACGTCGCTGGTGAAGCCCGGACCGCCGCGCGTCATCGCCCAGATCAGGTCGAATGCCCGCAGCCCGCCGATCAGGGAGAGCAGCACGACGGTGGTGGTCGCCGGGCGGACCAGCGGCACGGTGATCCGCCAGAACCGGTGCCAGGCGTTCGCACCGTCCACCCGCGCCGCCTCGTAGTACTCCTGCGGGATCGCGGCGATCCCGGCGATGTAGATCAGAGTCGCGATGCCCAGGCCCTTCCAGATGTCCACCAGGGCCACCGAGAACAGGGCCAGGGACGGGTCGGTGAGCCACGCCGGTCCGGTGATGCCCAGTAGGGCGAGCCCGGAGTTGATCAGTCCTCCGAAGGGGTCCATGAGCACCTTGAACGTGATGCCGACGCCGATCGCCGACACCAGCACCGGGAAGAATACGACCGAGCGCAGGTATCCGCGGGCCGCGAGCTGCGAGGTCAGGAAGACGCCGAGCAGCAGGCCGAGCACCACCTTCGCACCCGAGGTCAGGAACCCGAACACGAACGTGTTCGTGAAGCCGCGCAGCAGCATCGGTTCGCTGAAGAACTGCACGAAGTTGTCGAGCCCGATGAACTCCGTGTCGAACAAGGTCCACCGCGTGAGGCTGAAGTAGAACGAAGCGAACGTCGGCACGGCGAAAAGCACGAAATAGAACACTCCCGCCGGGATGTAGAACCAGGTGGGGTAGGAACTCTTGATCGGGCGGCGTCTGCGTGGCTTCAGCGTGTCTTCGGTGCTGGACCGATTCGCGACGAGGGTCGTCATGCGATCTCCATTGATCTCCGGCCGCCGCCTCACTTGCCTGGCGTGAGGCGGCGGCACGCGACGGTTCGGATGTCAGGACGCCGGCGCCGTCACCACCCTTCGAGGCCGAGTTGCTGGGCCTGCTTCTCGACGTCCTCGTCATAGAGTGCGGCACCGTCCGCAGCCGGGCGGATACCCGAGCCGACCTCCACCGTGATCTGCTCCAGGTTCGGTCCCTTGATCGGGGACAGGAACTCCAGGGCCGGGAACGTCGTGCCCGCCTCGAAGTAGGCCTGCACGTCCGTCAGCGTGGGCGCTGCGTCCTCGGGCAGCTCGCACGCGTCGGTCGTGAACGGGCCGCTCGGGGTGAGGATCTCCGTCTGGACCCGGCAGCCCTCCTCGGACTGCGTGAACGCCAGGAACCGCTGCGCCGCCTCGAGCTGATCACCCTCGGTGGTGTTCGGGATGTACATGGCGTTCGGCAGCCACACCGTGAGCCGGGTGTCCGCGGCATCCTGCGCAGGCAACGCGAAGACGCCGACGTCCTCGACGTTGTCCGGGTAGTTCAGGCTGATGTTCGCGCCGGCCCCGGTCAGCATCGGGTAGTGCGCGCCCTCACCCGTGGCGAGCATCCGGAGCCCGTCATCGAACAACGCGGACGCGAAGTCCTCGTTGAAGAATCCGGCCTCGTAGGCTGCCTGCTGGTTCTCGAAGCCCTGCAGAGCCGGATCATCGGCGTAGAACCGGTTGTGGGCGGTGTACTCCGCAGCCCAATCCGGATCCTGCGCGGTGACGTTCGCGAAGTCGCCGAGGACGAAGAGCTGACTCGTCCAGGTGTCGCCGTAGGTCTGGATGATCGGGACAGCCGTTCCCGCGGCGAGGATGGCCTCGTTGTTGGCCATGAAGCCGGCCCAGTCGGTGGGCACCTCGAGGCCCAGTTCCTCGTAGATCGGCTTGTTGTACATCACGGCCCCGGCCTGGGTGGAGCCCCACGGGACGCCGTACAGCCCGTTGTCCGTCGAGACCACGTTGGCCATGTCCTCGATGAGGGTGTCGGCCCACTCCTGGTCCGAGAGGTCCACGAGGTTCTGATCCGGGTTCAGCGCCTGCAGCAGCGAGCCGGAGTTGTAGTGGAACACGTCAGGCATCTCACCCGTGGCCAACTTGGTCTTCATCAGGTTGTCGCCCTCGGTGCCGCCCGGCTGCGTCTCCAGAGTGACCGACACGTCCGTGTTCTCGGCTTCGAACGCCTCGATCAGCGCCTCTGCCGCGGCGACGTTGTCCGTATCCGACTGGGTCAGGAACGTGATCTCGATCTGGTCGCCGTCCCCTCCCCCGCCGGAACTGCAGGCGGCCATGGCTGCCACCAGTGCGGCCGTCCCGAGGACGACCGAGCCCTTGCGGGCACCTTGACGCATGCTCATCCTTTACCTCCTCGTAAAGACGCCGTCGACGATGACGACACAGCACCGACCGATTGAATCGGTTCAAAGTTACGGCTACTGTACGGCCGTTTCGCGCTGCCGTCAATGAAAGCGAGCAACGATTCGACAACGGGAGTCCGGGGCTGGCCGCGCCCGACCGGAGGTGACCGTCCGCGCAGCATTGACAACCCTCTTGGAACGATTCACGATTGCTGCCACATCCTTCCCGTCAACGAGCGGGAAGCACCGCAAAGGAGCAGTGACCCCCATGACCGCAGCACGCCCGGTGGCGCTCGACGCCGAGGCTCCACGTGGCACGTCCTTCGTCGCCACGCCGACGCCCCGGCTGACCTGGCGGACCGAGACCGACGCGAGCGACTGGACCCAGCGGTCCGCGGAGCTCGAGTTCGCCTCGGCCGGCGCGAGGCGCACCGCCACGATCGACTCGAGCGACTCGGTCCTGGTGCCGTGGCCGTTCGAACCGCTCACGCCCGGCCAGGACGGCGAGCTCCGGGTGCGCGTCACCGGCGCCGACCACGCCACCTCCGACTGGAGCGAACCCCTCACCGTGCGCGCCGGGTTCCTGGCGCCGGGCCGGTGGCACGCCGAGCCGATCGGGCTCACCACGCCCACCAGGCCCGCCGAGCCCGGTCTGGTCCGGACCGAGTTCGAGCTGCCCGCCCCGGTGCGCCGGGCCACCCTGTTCGCTACCGCGACCGGCGCCTACCAGGTCGCCATCAACGGCAACGACGTCGACGACCAGGTGCTCAAGCCCGGTTGGACGCCGTACCAGTACCGGCTCATCCACGAGACCACCGACGTGACCGCCCTGCTCGCCGAGGGCGCCAATGCCGTCGGGATCCGCTTCGCCGGCGCCTGGGCCACCGAGCTGTACGGCTTCCGCGACCGCGCCCACCGTGTCTACGCCGAGCAGCCGTCGGTCGCGCTCCAGCTGATCGTCGAGCACACCGACGGCACCACCACCGAACTGGTCACCGACGGGACCTGGCGGGCCGGCCACGGGCCGATCACGGCGAGCGGGATCTACGCGGGCGAGTCCTACGACGCCCGGCTCGCCCAGCCCGGCTGGTCCGCCGCAGGCTTCGACGACGGCGGATGGTCGCCCGCGCGCGTCGCCGAACCGACGATCGTCCCCGAGCCGCGCACGTCCCCGCCGGTGCGGCGGATCGAGGAGGTGGCCGTCGCAGAGGTGATCAGCACCCCGTCCGGGCGCACGATCCTGGACTTCGGGCAGAACCTGGTCGGGCGGCTGCGGATCACGGTCAGCGGCCAGGAGGGACGCATCATCACGCTGCGGCACGCGGAGGTGCTCGAGCACGGCGAACTCGGGGTGCGGCCGCTGCGCGCCGCCGCCGCCGCGGACACCTACACGCTCGCCGGGACCGGCGAACAGACCTGGGAGCCGGAGTTCAGTTTCCACGGGTTCCGGTACGCCGAGGTGGCCGGCTGGCCCGGTGACCTCGATCCGGCGTCCGTGGTGGCCGTGGTGATCCACAGCGACATGGAGCGCACCGGCTGGTTCACGAGCTCGCACGACCTGGTGAACCGCCTGCACGAGAACGTCGTCTGGGGCCAGCGCGGCAACTTCCTCTACCTGCCCACCGACTGCCCGCAGCGGGACGAGCGGCTCGGCTGGACCGGGGACATCCAGGTGTTCGCGCCGACGGCGAGCTTCCTGTTCGACTCCCGGACGTTCCTGTCCTCCTGGCTCGCCGACCTCGCCCTCGAGCAGCGCGCCGCCGACGGCGTGGTGCCGTTCATCGTGCCGAACGTGCTCGGGCCGGTCCGGCCGGCCGCGGCCTGGGGTGATGCCGCCACGGTGGTGCCCTCGGTGCTGCTGGAGCGGTTCGCGGACCGTGGCACCCTCGAGGCGCAGTACGAGTCGATGACGGCGTGGACCGACCACCTCCTCGACCTCGCCGGCGAGCGGCACCTGTGGGAGGGCCGGTTCCAGTTCGGGGACTGGCTGGACCCGACAGCGCCGCCCGAGAGCCCGGCCGACGCGAAGGCCCACCCGGACATCGTGGCCAGCGCCTACATGTACCGCTCCGCCGACCTTGTCGCGCACGCCGCCGCCGTCCTCGGGCACGACGCGGACGCGCGGCGCTACCGCGACCGGGCCGAGCAGGTCCGGACCGCGTTCCTGGCCGAGTACGTGACGCCGGCCGGGCGGATGATGTCCGACGCGCAGACCGCGTACGCGCTGGCCATCGTGTTCGACATCGCCCCGGCGACCCAGCACGGCGCGCTGGGGCGGCGACTGGCCAAGCTGGTCCGCGAGAGCGGCTACCGGATCGGCACCGGGTTCGTCGGCACGCCGATCATCGCCGACGCCCTGACCCGGACCGGTCACCTGGACGTGGCCACCCGGCTGCTCACCCAGACCGAGTGCCCGTCCTGGCTGTACCCGGTCACGATGGGCGCCACGACGATCTGGGAGCGCTGGGACAGCACCCTCCCGGACGGGTCCATCAACCCCGGCCAGATGACGTCGTTCAACCACTACGCTCTCGGCGCCATCGCCGACTGGCTGCACCGGACCGTCGCCGGCCTCGCGCCGGCCGAGCCTGGCTACCGCACCCTGCTCATCCAGCCCCGGCCGCTGCCCGGCTTCACCCACGCCCGGGCCGAGCACCGCACACCGTACGGAACGGCCGCCGTCGGCTGGCGTCGCGACGGCGACACGGTGACCGTGACGGCCACGGTGCCGCCGAACACCAGGGCCCGGGTCATCCTTCCGGGCACCGGCGAGGAGCTGACGGTCTCCTCCGGCGGCCACGAATGGTCCGTGTCGGTGCCGGTCGCCGCCGAGCCACCCGGCCCGGTGGGCCTGGACACCAGCCTGGCCGCCGTGATCGACGACGAGCAGGCGTACGCGACCCTGCTCCGAGTACTCGGTGAGGTGAGCCCCGACGCCGCCGAGGACGTCCGCGCGCACACCACCTGGGTACCGGGGCGGTCCCTGCGCGAGCGGCTGGATCATGCCGCGGGAGCGGACGCCGCGGACCGGGTGGCCGAGGCCTACGCGGAGCTGAGCGCCGGGCGCGGTCACTGAGGCATCGGCAGGCATGGCGTGGATCGGGTTCTCGGTGGCTGCCCACGCCGCCGAGGTCATCGACGCGCGTGCGGGCCGACCCGTCGACGGCGTACGGCGAGCATCGGCCCCGCCGGCCGGCTACGGCAAGAGTGCCCGGCGGATCTGCGCGTACCGGAGGAGGAACTCCCCTTCGTCCAGGCCCTTGCGTCGGAGCCATGAGGTCACCTCGCCGTTGCACTTGCTGGCGTTGCAGGGACCGCATGCGGGCACCACGTTGTCGACGGTGTACCGGCCCCCGCGAGAGATCGCCAGCACGCAGTCACGCTGGAGTGGGCGGTCGGCGCGGCCACAGTAGGCGCAGCCGCCCCACGCGCTGCGCAGGGTGCACCATTCCTGATCGGTGAGGTCGTTCTCGACCCGTCTCAGCCGACGCCGACGGCGGTTGGTGGCCCGAGCGCGGCGGCTCATCGACGTCATGGCAACAGCGTAGAAGGCAGTGCGCTGGGACCTATCGCGCCGCGCTGCCGTCAGTTCGGGCGAGGCGGTTGATCGGTCCGGGCGCGGTGCGCGCCGGTCCTCCGCGAAACGCGGCGACCGCCGTCGGGCCGGCATGAAACCGGACCGACGGCGGTCGGTGCGCCTGCCTGCGACGCGGCGACGGCGGGGCTGCTCAGGCGAGGTGCGCGGGCTTGCCCCAGGTCACGTTGTCCGGGTTGCCGCCGTAGCGGTGGTTGCGGTCCAGGCCCGCGATCCGGGCGATGTCGCCGTCGGTGAGGCGCACGTCGGCGGCGGCGAGGTTCTCCGCGATCCGGGACGGCGTCACGGACTTCGGGATCACCACGTTGCCGACGGCCAGGTGCCAGGCGAGGACAACCTGCGCCGGGGTGACCTGGTGCGCGGCGGCGATCTCGGCGAACTCCGGGTCCTCGAGCAGACCGCGGCCGGAGCCGAGCGGGGACCACGCCTCGGTCGCGATGTTGTGCTCGGCGTGGAACGCCTTGAGCTCGTTCTGCTGCAGGTACGGGTGGGACTCGACCTGGTTCAGTACCGGGGTCACACCGGTCTCGCCGATGATCCGCTCGAGGTGGGGGATCTGGAAGTTCGAGACGCCGATCGAGCGGACCCGGCCCTCGTTCAGCAGGGTCACGAACGCCTTCCAGGTGTCCGAGTACAGGTCCCACGCCGGCGCGGCCCAGTGGATCAGGTACAGGTCGACGGTCTCCAGGCCGAGCTTGGCGAGGCTGTCGTCGTAGGCGCGCAGGGTGGAGTCGTACCCCTGATCCGGGTTGTTCAGCTTGGTGGTCACGTACACCTCGTCGCGGGCGAGCCCGGACTCGGTGATCGCGCGGCCCACGCCGGCCTCGTTCCCGTAGGCGGCGGCCGTGTCGATGAGGCGGTAGCCGACGCGCAGAGCCTCGGCGACGGCGGTGTGCGCCTCGTCGTCGGGAACCTGCCAGACGCCGAACCCGAGCTGCGGGATGGTCGATCCGTCGGAGAGGGAGTGTGCGGGGACGTTCGCGGGGTAGCTGGTCACGGTCGTTCAGCCTAGCGCGGGGCGGTCCGGGGCCGCACCGCGGGCCGCGGTTCAGACCCGCGGCACCCAGCGGCGCCCGACCTCCTCGGGCGTCGGCCCCGGCCCCGGCAGGTCGGCGGCGCCGCGGCCCGTCGCACCCACCGGGGCACCGTCCCCGGCGATGCCGTCGAACCAGATGGTCAGGTACCTGCGGCGCAGGGCCCGGGTGCGCTCGGGGTCCGCCCCGAGGACTGCAGTGACCTGGTCGAAGAGCAGGGTCAGGTCCTCGGCCACGAGCCCGGGGCGCAGCACCCCGGCGTCGCGGGCCGCCTCGAAGATCCGCACCCCGAGCGCGGAGGCGTCCTGCGCGAGTCGCCCCAGTTCCTCGGACGGCGTGAACGTGCCGGCCAGGTTCACGGTCAGCGCATGCACGTCGGCATCGATGATGCCGGTGACGAACTCGGTGAACGTGGTCCACGGGTCGGTGCCCGCGTCCAGGCACGTCTGCGCGATCTCGGAGAACCGTTCGAGGCCATCCGCGCAGAGCCGGCGGAGCAGGTCCTCCTTGCCCTCGTACCGGTGGTAGAGAGCGCTGATGCCGACGCCCGCCTCCCTCGCGACCGCGGACATGGGTGCGGCCGCGTCCCGCAGGAACACGCTGCGTGCGGCGAGCAGGATGAGCCCGTCGTTGCGGGCGGCCTGGGCACGCCGGCCGCTGAGGGCGGGGGCGGGGGTCTGATCCATGACGACACCCTACCCCTTGTGCGGAACGGAGCGTTCCGTTACACTCAAGTCATGCGGAACAAATCGTTCCGTTCCAAGTCTGAGGAGAGTCAGATGACCGCATCGGCCACCACCACCTGGACCGTTCTCGCACAGGCCCACGCCGCCTTGCGGACCGCCGCCACCGCGGTGAGCGAAGCCCCGGCCGACCTGTGGGATGCCCCCACCCCGTGCCGGGACTGGACCGTGACCCAGGTCCTCACCCACGCGACCGGCGACCAGCGTGCCTACGCGGCGGCCCTCACCGGAACCGGCGGCCCGACCGAGGACCCGTTCTCGCCGTCGGCCGCTCGCGCAGCGGACCCGGTCGCCGAGGTGACCGCGGCCACCGAGGCCGCCGCAACGGCCTTCGCCGAGGTGGCCCCGGGCACCGAGGCGGTCCCGAACCCGCTCCCCCAGGGGCCGATGAGCGCGGAGCTCGCGGTCGGCGCGGCGGCGCTGGACGCCGCGGTGCACGCCTGGGACATCGCGATGGCGGTCGGCGCGCCCAGCCCGCTCACGGCGGATCTGGCGGCGGCGCTACTGCCCACCGCACACACGCTCGTGGAGCCGCTGCGCGCCTGGGGCGTCTACGCCCCGGTCGTGCCCGGCGCCACCGCGGACCCTGCCGACGAACTACTCCGGTTCCTCGGCCGCAACCCCGAGTGGAAGGCCTGGCCCATGTCCGAGATCACCCCCACCACGATCGACATCCCCCAAGCAGACCTCGACGACCTCTCCGACCGGCTGGCCCGGACCCGCTGGGCGGACGAGATCGAGGGGTCCGGCTCCGAGTACGGCACCAGCCTGGCCCAGGTGCGCGAGTGGGCCGAGTACTGGCGCACCTCGTTCGACTGGCGGGCGCTCGAGGCCCGGCTGAACGCCTACCCGCAGTTCACCACCGTGATCGACGGGCAGCGCATCCATTTCCTGCACGTGCGCTCACCTCGTCCGGACGCCACCGCCCTGATCCTCACGCACGGCTGGCCGGGCTCGGTCCTGGAGTACCTGGACGTGATCGACCCGCTCGTCGCGGCCGGGTTCGACCTGGTCATCCCGTCGCTGCCCGGGTTCGGCTTCTCCGGACCCACCACCGAGCGCGGCTGGGGCGTACAGCGCATCGCGGCGGCCTGGGTCGAGCTCATGGACCGGCTCGGCTACGACCGCTACGGAGCGGTCGGCAACGACGCGGGATCGATGATCTCGCCCGAGGTTGGCCGGCTCGCCCCCGAGTCCGTGATCGGCGTGCACGTCACCCAGTTGTTCTCGTTCCCCTCCGGCGACCCGGCCGAGCTGGCGGACCTGACGCCCGAGGAGCAGGCCGGCATGGAGCGGCTGAGCTGGTTCTGGGAGAACATGGGCGCCTTCAACGTGCTCCAGACCCAGGCACCGCAGACGCTGGCGCACGCCCTCGCCGACTCCCCGGTCGGCCTGCTCGGCTGGAACGGGCAGCTGCTGGTGGGGCTGGATGCCGAGTTCGTGGTCGCGAACGCGGCGGTCTACTGGCTCACCGGCACCAGCGGATCCTCGATCCGGATGTACCGGGAGATGGCGGCCGATCCCAGGCCGGCCGGACCCACCACCACGCCGACCGCGCTGGCAGCCGGCGCGAAGGACTTCCTCTCGATCCGCCGGTTCGCCGAGCGCGACCATGCCGCGATCGTGCGCTGGCACGTGTTCGAGGTGCCGGGGCACTACACGGCGCACGAGGCGCCGCAGGTGATCGTCGACGACGTCACAGCGTTCTTCGACGACCTCGCCTCCGGCGTGGGCCGGGCCGGCTGAGGCCCGACGGCGTCCGCTCGCTCGCGCGGGTCGGTCCCGCTCCCCGGTGGGTCACGCCCACCGGGGACGGCGGATCAGCCGACCGGCGCGAGCGCGTCCGGGTCGTGGGCATACCCGGCGGCGCCCCAGAACGGTTCCTGGGCGGCCAGGCGTGGCGCGAACGCCTCCCAGTCCCGGTCGGACTGGGCGGACCAGGCCACCTCGGCGACGGCGGCCAGCCGCGGCAGCAGCATGGTGAACAGGTTCGCCTCGGTGACGATCGTCTCGGTCCACAGAGCGGCCTCGACGCCAACGATCGCGGCCGGGTCCACGCCGGGCAGGTACTGCTCCGGGTCCCAGTCGTAGCTGTCCCGGACGCCGACGGTGCCGGCCCAGTCCAGGCCGAGCGGATACTCGTCGTGGTACTTCATGTCCAGGTACACGTGCTTGGCCGGGCTCAGGATCACGCCGACGCCACGCTGGGCCGCGGCCGCGATCGGCGCCGGGTCGGAGTTCGTGTCCCACAGCTGTACCAGGGTGCCCTCGGGCAGGTCCGCCGCGGCGCCCTCGCCCCAGACGATCGGGGTCTTGCCGGCGGCCGCGGTCAGCGCCGCCGCGGCCTCGATGAACTCGACGTACTCCTCGCGCTCCATGGTGTGCACCTCGTCGCCACCGATGTGCAGATGCGGGCCCGGGGTGAGCGACGCGAGGTCGCCGATCACGTCGGTCAGGAAGCCGGTGGTGGCCGGCAGGGCGAGGGTGAGCTGTGAGAAGCCGACCTCGGTGCCCGTGTAGACCTCGGTGGCTGCGCCGCCGGCGTTGAGTTCGGGGACGGCGTGCAGCGCCGCGTTCGTGTGGCCGGGCAGGTCGATCTCACCGACCACCTCGATGCCGCGTTGGGCCGCGTACTCCGTGAGGCCGGCCAGGTCCGCGGCACTCAGGTACCCACCGGCCGCGCCGCCGACGGCGGTGGCGCTGGAACGCTCGGTCAGCTCGGGGCGGCTCGCGGACTCGAAGCGCCAGCCCTGATCGTCGGTGAGGTGCAGGTGCAGCACGTTCAGCTTGTAGGCGGCCATCAGGTCGATGACCCGGCGCAGCGTCGGCACCCCGAAGAAGTGCCGGACCACATCGATCATGAGCCCGCGGCGGGCGAACCGGGGCGCGTCCTCGATCCGCAGCGCCGGGACGGCGCCGTCGGCGGCGAGCGCGCGCAGCTGGGCCAGCGTGGCCAGCCCGCGGACCAACCCGGCGGTGCTGCCATCGATGTGGATCCGGTCGGCATCGACGGTGAGCGTGTACGCCTCACCAGGCTGCGCACCCAGGGTGAGTTCGACGGTGTCGGAGCCATCGCCGTCGGCGTCCAGGCCGAGGCCGAGCAGCCGCGCGGCATATCGGGCCACCCCCGGCGGCGCGACCAGCGCCGTGTTCTCGGTGAAGACGAACCCGTCACCGGGGCGGGTCTCGAGGTGGGTGGGGGCCGGGACGAGCTGCAGGCTCACGCGGAACTCCTTGGCGAAACGTGTGGGGGGATAGGACCCACGCTACTAGGACGGACCGGAGCACCGACCAGTGCGTCGATAGCCACGGACCCTTGCGAGCCGTCCTCACCGTTTGTACCATTTGGTACATGGCGACGACGGGGAGGGACCGGCTGCTCCGCGCGGCGATCGAACACTTCGCACGCAGCGGCATCGGCGACCAGAGCCTGCGTGCCGTCGCCGCCGCGATCGGCACCAGCCACCGCATGCTGATCTACCACTTCGGCTCCCGCGAGGGTCTGCTCGCCGAGGTGGTGGGCGCCGTCGAGGCCGAGCAGCGGAACATCCTCGCCGCGCTCATGTCGCAGAACGCCGAGCCGAGCGACTGGATCAGGCAGTTCTGGTCCGAGGTGTCCCACGCAGCCCGGAGCTACGGCCCCTTCTTCTTCGAGCTCTCCGCGCACGCGATGCAGGGCAGGGATCACGCCGCGGGGCTGCGCACCAGCCTCGTCGAGCCCTGGCTGGAACCGATCACGGCCATGCTCGTTCGGGCCGGGTGCGACCCCGCGCTCGCGCAGGCGCGGGCGCGCCTCGGGCTGGGCACCACCCGCGGCCTGCTCCACGACGCCCTCGTCACCGGCGACTTCGAAGGGGCCGACGCCGCAATGGAACTCTTCATCGACCTCACCGTCGCCGACCTCGCGACGCCCGAGCCCACAGGAGGGCCTGACCATGCTTGACGCGAACATCACCGTCGAGGCGCGCATCGCCGCGCCGCCCGAGCGGGTCTGGAGCCTCGTCGGCGACGTGGACCGGTGGGCCGAGATGCTGCCCACGATCGATGCGGTCCAACGCATCGACCCCGGCGCCGAGCTCGGGCTCGGCGCCCGGTTGCGGGTGCGCCAGCCCGGGCTCCCGCCGGCCACCTACGAGATCACCCGATGGTCCCCGGGCCGGGCCTTCGACTGGGTGGCAATGTCGCCCGGCGTGCGCACGGTCGGCACGCACGAGGTGCGTCAGGACGGCTCGGGCGACACCAAGCTCGTGCTGGGCCTCGCCTGGCATGGGCCGCTGGCCGGGCTCGTGCGGGTGCTGCTGACATCCAGGGCCCGCCGCTACGTCGAGCAGGAGGCCGCGGCGTTCACGCGGCTCGCCCAGGTGCCGGCCAGGTGAGCACGGCCGCGCTCGGCAGCCGTGGTCCCGCAGTGGCGGCGCGCCTAGAGTGACCGTCATGAGTGAGGACCAGCAGGGCTACTACGTGCTGCCCGGCCAGGAGTACACGCGCGACACCACCTACATCGAGACCCGGATCACGGCGGACGGCCGCGACGGCTACCCGGTCGAGGCCGGGCGGTACCGGCTCGTGGTGGCCCGGGCCTGCCCGTGGGCGAACCGGGCGATCATCGTGCGCCGCCTGCTCGGCCTCGAGGACGCCCTGTCGATGGGGATGTGCGGACCCACCCACGACGCCCGGTCGTGGACGTTCGACCTGGACCCCGGCGGGGTGGACCCGGTGCTCGGCATCGAGCGACTGCAGGAGGCGTACTTCAAACGCACCCCGGACTACCCGCGGGGGATCACGGTCCCGGCGATCGTGGACGTCCCCACCGGCGCGGTGGTCACGAACGACTTCGCGCAGATGACCCTTGACCTGTCCACCGAGTGGACCGCATTCCACCGTGACGGTGCGCCCGAGCTCTACCCGGAGCGGCTGCGCGGAGAGATCGACGAGGTCGCCCAACTCGTCTACAAGGACGTGAACAACGGCGTCTACCGGTGCGGATTCGCCGGGTCGCAGCGCTCCTACGAGTTCGCCTTCGACCGCCTGTTCGCGCGGCTGGACTGGCTCAGCGAGCGGCTCGCCGGCCAGCGCTACCTGGTCGGGGACACGATCACCGAGGCGGACGTGCGGCTGTTCACCACGCTCGCCCGGTTCGACCCCGTCTACCACGGTCACTTCAAGACGAACCGGTCCAAGCTCAGCGAGATGCCGGTGCTGTGGGCCTACGCCCGGGACCTGTTCCAGACCCCCGGATTCGGTGACACCATCGACTTCGCCCAGATCAAGGAGCACTACTACGTGGTGCACTCGGACGTGAACCCGAGCCGGATCGTCCCCAAGGGCCCGGACCTGGCGAACTGGCTCACCCCGCACCACCGCGAAGAACTCGGTGGCCGGCCGTTCGGCGACGGCACCCCGCCGCCGCCCCCACGGCCCGGTGAGGTGGTCCCGGAGGGCGCGACGCCGCTGCGGGTCGGCTGACTCCGATCGCCTGACCTGCGAGGGCTATCGGACTCCCCCGGGCAGTTCTGCACGCACCGATGCGGAGAGCAACGCCCGCAGGGCGAGCCGGTTCCGGCTCCGGGAGACGCGCAACAGGCTGTGCAGCACTGCGACCGCGGTGAACACCGTGACCGACGGCGCAGCGTGCCACTTCTGGAAGTACCGAACCCGGTTCACCTCGAGCAATGCGTACAGCGCGTCCGAGCTCCCGGACCCGCCGCCTCGGTGACTCACGGTGGCGTCCGGGGTGAACCGCACCTGCGACCCGGCTGCGCGTAGCCGGCGGCAGTAATCGGTCTCCTCGGAGTAGAGGAAGAACCGGTCCGCGTCCCAGGGTCCCACCTCGCGCGCCACGCTCGTCGGGACCAGCAAGGCCGCACCGGTCGCCCAGTCGACCTTCACTCGACGCTCGTAGGCGGCAGGCTCCCGGATCATCTCGCTGAGCCACGCTGGTCGGTTCGGCCATCGATCACCGAAGAGCGCGTCACCGAGCGAGCCGAGGATCGCGGGCTCTCTCCGGAGCGAGGGCGCTGTCTCGCCGACGTCGTCCACGATCCGCGGGACAACGGCGTGCCGCTCCCCCGCGGCCCTGGCCATCGTGACGATCGAGTCAGGCATCAGGCGCAGGTCGGGATTCAGGAACACCGTGAACCGCGACGGCGGCGCCGCCGCCAGCCCGACGCTGATTCCACCGGCATATCCGAGGTTGGCTTCGGACTCGACGACCTCCACCCCGGCCAGCGCGGCCACGGCACTCAGGTCGTCGGCAGGGTCATTGTTCACGACGATGGCGCGCCAGGAGAGTTCGCCGACGGCCTGGGGCACCGTGGCCAGCAGGTCCGCGACATCCTGTGCGCTTCGGTAGGAGACCACGATCAGCACACAGTCGAGCATCGTGCCTCCATCTGGTCGGCGACTGCGCGAGTCGGTCGCTCGTCAGTATAGGAACGCGGCGAACACAGACGGCGGGAACGACGAATCGGGTGGCCACCAGCGGATATCCGTTCGGCCACGACCGTCCCGTCCGCATACCCTGACCATCATGTCTGCCACGCTCCAGGTGATCGGGTTCGGCGCTGCCCACGGCGCCCGTGAACTGTTCACCGACCTCACGTTCACGATCGCACCAGGGGACGTCTGGGGCCTGGTCGGTGCGAACGGCGCCGGGAAGTCGACACTGCTGGCCGCGCTCGCGGCGCGCTCGGAGGACCCCGCAAGCGGCGGCGGGGCGGAGCTGACCGGGCGCACCGTGCTCGCTCCCCCGCAGGCGACGGTCGGCTACCTCGCCCAGGAGCCCGAGCGACTGCCGGGTGAGGACATCCTGGCGTTCCTGCGCCGGCGCACCGGTGTGGACCGGGCCGGGTCGGCGATGGACGCGGCAGCTCAGGCCATGGCGGACAGCCCCGACGACGGCGCAGCGGCCGAGGCGTACAGCCTGGCACTGGAGCGGTGGCTGGGTCTGGGCGGGGCCGACCTGGACGAGCGGGTGCCGGGCGTCGCCGCCGACATCGGGCTGAAGATCGCCCTCGACGCGCAGATGACGTCTCTCTCGGGCGGTGAGGCGGCCCGGGTGGGCCTTGCCGCGCTGCTGCTGCAGCGTTACGACGTGCTCCTCCTGGACGAGCCGACGAACGACCTCGACCTGGCCGGCCTCGAACGGCTGGAGCAGTTCGTGCGCGGCTCGCGGGCGCCGATGGTGATCGTCTCCCACGACCGCGAGTTCCTCGCCCGGACCGTGACCGGGATCGTCGAGCTGGACCTGGCCCAGCGTCAGGTGAACGTCTTCGACGGCGGCTATGACGCCTACCTTGCCGAGCGGGAGGTGGCCCGGGCACGGGCGCGGGAGGCGTACGAGGAGTACGCGGACACCCTCGGCACGCTCCGCTCCCGCGCACAGACCCAGAAGACCTGGGTGGACAAGGGCGTGCGGAACGCCCGGAAGAAGGCCAAGGACAACGACAAGCATATCATCCACGCAGCGGTCTCCCGGTCGGAGAAGCAGGCCGCGAAGGTGAGCCAGACCGAGCGCGCGATCGAGCGCCTGGACGTGGTCGAGGAGCCGCGCAAGGAGTGGCAGCTGCAGATGTCAATCGCCGCGGCGTCCCGATCGGGGTCGGTGGTCGCCACCCTCGACGCAGCCGTGGTCCGCCGCGGCGGCTTCACGCTCGGTCCGGTGACCGCGCAGGTAGACGCCGGTGACCGGATCGTGATCACCGGGGCGAACGGTTCCGGCAAGACCACGCTGCTCGGCCTGCTGCTCGGGCGGATCGCGCCCGACTCCGGGCGCGCGGCCCTGGGCTCCGGGGTCGAGATCGGTGAGGTGGACCAGGCCCGGGCACTGTTCGACGAGGACGACTCGGTGCCGGTGCTGTTCGGACGCCTCGTCCCGGACTGGGCCGAGGCGGACGTGCGCACCCTGCTGGCGAAGTTCGGACTCGGTGGGGAGCACGTGCGCCGCCCGGCCGCGTCCCTGTCCCCCGGCGAGCGCACCCGCGCCGCCCTCGCCCTGCTGCAGGCCCGCGGCGTGAACCTCCTGGTCCTGGACGAGCCGACGAACCACCTGGACCTGCCCGCGATCGAGCAGCTCGAACAGGCCGTGGATTCCTTCGGGGGAACGGTGCTGCTGGTCACCCACGACCGTCGGATGCTTGCCGGGGTGCGAGCCACCCGGCGCTGGCAGCTGGACGCCGGGCGGCTCACCGAACTCGACTGACCTGCGAAGATCCTTCCGTGGCAGACATCGACACGCTGGCAGCCGTCGCACTGAACGAGCAGGGTCGGCGGGTACTCGCCGAGGCGAGCGCGCATCTGGCGCAGGTGGGACCTGAGCAGTTCGGCGAGCGCTACCCGGACCTCGCCGACGACTTCTCCGACGACGCGCCGTCTCCCATCATGCTGCTGCTGGGCGTGGGGCAGGCGCCGTACCCGGTGACGATCGGCTGGTGCGACTGGTCGGGTGAGGACGATCCGGGGCAGGTCCGCTACTTCGTCGACACTGCGTGCCGCCACCTCGGGCTGACTCCCCCGGCCTGGGACGCTGGCACCGAGGACCGCGTGATCACCGAACTCGGAGCGGACATCAAGGCAGGGAGGTACGTACCCGCGCTCCTGAGCGACATCGACTCCCAGTTGCGGGCGGCCGGACTGCGGCTGCTCATGATCGACACCGACTCGGACACGTATCAATTCGTGCCCGTCACGGCCGCGGCGTTCGGCACCCTCGACGGCACCGACGGTGACGGATACACCCTTGGCGGCGTCGCATCGTTGGGCGCCGCGGCCATCCTGCCACCCACACCTCAGAGGGCTGCGGGCCCGGCAGCCGCGCCCGAGCCGCCACCGGTCAAGGCCGCGCCGGCGGTTGCCTGGGCGGCCCCAGAGGCCCGACGGCCGGGCCTGTACGCACGCCACCTCGGCGCCGAGTACGAATTCGTACCTGCTCCGCATGGCCGCGGCACCCTGCGTGCGTACGGCCCACCACCCGGGCCGCAGTGGCGGCCGGACGGCTGGTCCTGGGTGCTGGAGGTCGCCACCGGGGACGTGCAGCTGTTCCTGATCGACTGACGTCCTACGCAGCCCCGAACCTCTCCGTGCGGACACCGCTCAGTCGGCCGGCGGCACCGAACCCGGTCGATGCGGCGGCAACCAACGACGGGCGAGCACCGCCGTCGCCAGGCTCGGCACCGTCAGCAGGGCGAGGACCGCGACGATCGACCACCACGTCGAGCCGAGCGCGACGAACGCGAAGACCGCCAGTGAGAAGACCTCGGCCCCGAGACCGCTCACCGAGGTCACGGTGGCCCGGGCCGCTCCGGAGATGCTCTCCTGAAGGCGCGCCTCACCGATGAGGAAGGCGTTGTTGACCGCCCCGTACCCAAGCGCGAGCGCCACGAACCCCGCGGGCGATCCGGCCAGCGCCCCGGCGCCGATGAGGAGCGCTCCGGTGCCGTACAGCCACGCAATCCGGCGCGAGCTCCACCCGGTGGTCCGGCCGGCGAGCGCGGTGCCGAGCGCCTGCCCGGCCACGATGACCGCGAGCAACACGGGGATCCGTTCCGCGGTGAAGCCGTGTTCGGCGAGGACCAGCGGGAAGTACTCGTCGTAGGCGGTCAGGCCCAGCATCGCGGCGGCGACCACCGCCACGCGGCGCACCCGCGGAACTCGGACGGCCTCGCCGAGCCCGGACCTGAGCATCGTCAGGTACCCGGCGAGGGCCCCGGTGTCCGACGGCGGTTGCCTGGTCTCGTGTGCGGGCTCGCCCGGGCGGTGGTCGTCGCGGGCGGCCGGTGCGTGGTCGCCCGTCGGTGCCGGAACGGCTGCCCGGGACGCGGGGAGCGTCGCTGCCACGGCGGTGTGCACGAGCGCCATCGCGACACTCACGGCCCCCACCAAGGCGTATCCGCCGAGGCTGACGAGGAGCCCCGCGACCGCCATCGCGGCGAGGGTGGCGAGCAGCGCCGCGGTCTGCGCCCGGCCCTTGATCGCAGCGTACCGATGGGCGGCGCCGGCGGCGTTCAGGTGGTCGTACAACAGCGCCTCGAAGGTGCCGGACATCAGCGCCGACGAGACACCCCAGCACACGAAACCGATCAGGTAGCCCGGGTACGCGGGCCAGGCCAGCCACATGCCGAACGCGACCGCGTAGAGCAGCCCGCTGAGCACCAGCAGGCGCCGGCGATCGACGGTGTCCGCCCACGCACCGGAGGGCACCTCGGCCACGAACGACGTCAGTGACCACACCACGAACAGCGAGGAGATCTGCGCGGCCGACAGCCGGCCGTCGGACATTGCGAGCGCGTAGACGGCGTAGAACGGGATGGCCTCCCGGGTGGCCAGGAAGCCGACCGCCCGGAACGTCAGGGTCCGGACGGTGAGTTACGGCTGCGCTGCGGGGTATCGCATCGATTCACCGTACCCCGGGGCGCACCGCCCGTGGAAGGGGATTTCTCAGGTGCGCGGGCAGGTGCACCGCTGGTCGTCGGGCACCCCGTTCAGCGCCTCGTCGACGTGGTCACCGCACCCGGCCCAGGTGGTCTTGTGGCAACTGGCACAGGGAACGGGATAGCACATCGGGTGAACTCCTGGTCGGGGACGGGATCCGGAGCGATCCTACGCCGCGAGCCCGGGTAGTTCACCCGGCCCGGTCGGATCGGGTGTGGGGTCCGGGGCATCGTCCGCGGTCTCCTCCGCCGCGTCGGAAGTCGGCGTCCGCCCGATCACGAGCACCGCAGCACAGCCGAGCAGGACCACCCCGGCGGCGACCATCACGAGTCGATAGTCCACCACGGTGATGAGCGCGGCACCGGCCGCGATCGAGGCCAGTTGCGGCAGCGACATGGCCAGGTTCGTCGCGGCTGCGGTGCGGCCCTGCAGCCGGGGCGGGGTGAGCCGTTGCCGGGTGGTGATGAGGGCGACGACCAGCCACGGCACGCTGATCCCGGAGATGGCGATCGCCACCACGGACACCGGGAGCAACGGGATCGGCAGCAGATCCGCGGCGAGGCCGAAGGCCGCGACGCCGAGCCCGAGCAGGGCGACGCCCACGGTGCGGGCCGGCCCGAGCCGGCGCAACGCCGTCGCCGAGGTCAGGCCACCGACGATCGCGGCCGCACCCTGGATGCTCATCAACACCCCGAAGAACGCGGCCTCCATGCCGAGGCCCTTCTCGACCACCTCGAACAAGGCACTCTCGAACACGCCGAGCACCCCGAACGCGATGGCCGTGACGATCACGATCCGGGCGAGCAGCGGGACGCTCGCGACGTGCCGAAACCCGCCCGCCGCCTCGGCCCAGAACCCGGCCCGCTGCTCGGGCGACTCCGGTGCGGACTCGACTACGTGCACGGTGAGCAGCGCCAGCGCGGTCAGAACCAGGATCGCGGCCACGCCCAGCCCGAGCGCACCGCCGCCCCAGAGCACGTACAGGCCGGCGCCGATCGCCGGGGTGATGATCCGCAGCCCCTGGTCGATCGTGGACAGCAGGGCGTTCGCGTTGTCCAGGTGCTCGTCCGGAAGCAGGTCGCGCAGCAGCCCGGACTGGGCCGAGCCGTTCAGGATCCCGAGCGCCCCGTAGGCGAACGCGACGGCGTAGATGATCCAGAGGTCCGACGCGCCGTCGACGAGCACGAGGGAGGCGGCGACCACGGCGGCGGCGAGATTGGCCGCGATCAGCAGCGACCGCCGTCGGGCCCGGTCGGCGAGCAGCCCGAGCAGGGGTGCGGTGAGAGCCGGCAGGCCGAGGGCCAGGAACACGAGCCCGGCCGCTCCGGAACTGCCGGAGAGGTCCTTCGCCCAGATCGCAAGAGTGAGGAAGAGGGCACTGTCGGCGAGGTTGCCGATGGTCCAGGCCCCGAGGAGCCGGCGGAACGTGGCGATGCGCAGGACGTCCTTCATGACTGGGCTCCATCGGCGGTCTCGGACTGCTGCCCGGGCTCGGGCACCAGGTAGCTCGTGGCGAACACCCGGACCAGCTCGCCGCCCTCGGGGCGCGTCTCGGGGTTCTTCCAGCGGGGCACGTAGCGCATGATGATCTCGCCGATCTCGTCACCGATCGCCCGGGCCTCCTCTGGCGTCACGTAGAGGGTGGCGCCGGACTGGAAGAGATTGCCCTGCCAGCGCTCGGGCGGCGGGACGTGCTGCGTGGCCTTGATCCGAGTGGTCTCCCACTCCAGGAACGTCGCCCCGAGGGCACGCACCGCGGCGGTGGACTCCTCATCGGGCCCGTTGTCGTCCCAGCTCTGCTCGATGTCGACCACCCGCCACGGTCGGTCCCGGCCGGTGTGCCCGGGCACCCGTTCGATGTAGCCGAATTCGGCCAGGGTGCGCAGGTGGAAGGAGCAGTTCGACGGCGTCGAGTCGGTGAGCGCGGCCAGTTCCGTCGCGGTCGCCTCGCCCTCGATGGCGAGCCGTTCGAGCAGCGCGAAGCGCAACGGGTGCGCCAGTGCGCGCATGGCGCGCGGGTCCTCGATCTTCATGTCGACGACTGTAGACTTGAAAGAACTCTTTCGCAAGAGTTCTTTCAGATGTGTCAACGTCTCCCGAGGACGACGGCGAGGAAGTCATCGATCGCCGCCGGCGGACGCCATCCTCGGCGCCAGATCGCGTGCAGGGTCCGGGTCAGGTCCACGCCCGTCACCGGGACCGAGACCAGGCGCCCGTCCCGCAGTTCCGCGGCCACGGCGAGCTCGCTGATCACCGCGGGGTACGCGCCCGAGGCGACCACCACTTTGACGGCGGCGTTGGAGTCGAGCTCGACGCCGGGTTCGAGTTCGCGACCGAGGGCCCAACCGAGCGCGTCCCGGGTGCCGGACCCCGCCTCGCGGGAGGCCAGCCGCAACTGCGCCAGTTCCTCGGCACCCACCGGCCGGCGCCGCCGGGTCAGCGGGTGGCCGGGGGCGACCACCAGCAGCAGCCGGTCGGCACCGACCCGGCGCCGGACCAGGTCAGTCGGCACCGTCGGGCCCTCCACGAACCCGAGGTCGATCTCCCTCCCCCGGAGCGTGGCGATCACGTCACGGGAGTTCGCGACCCGCAGCCGCACCCGTGCGTCGGGGTCCAGCGCCCGGAACCGCGCCAGCCAGATCGGCACCAGGTACTCGGCGACGGTCTGGCTTGCCGCGATCGCCACGTCGCCCTCGTTCTCGGCGGCCAGTGCCCGTGCCCCGGTGACGAGCACACCCGCGGCCTCCACGACGGCGCGCGCCCAGCCGGTGACCATCCGTCCGTGCTCGGTGAGTTCGGCGCCGCGGCTGCGCCGGTCCAGGAGCTCCAGGCCCAGGCGGCGCTCGAGCTGCTTGATCCGGTTGCTCGCCGAGGGTTGCGAGATCTGCTCGACGCGCGCCGCTGCGGAGATGCTGCCATGGTCGGCGACCAGCACCAGCAGGCGCAGGGCGTCGAGGCTGAGATCGGTGGGCACTGTGGTGGGCACGGCCGGTCCTCCTCGTCTTCCCATAGCCTATGCCTATGGATATCTCCTGAACTACTAGGTACCGCCGTGCCGCCGGTGGCGTCACGCTGGATCGGTGCTCCGCTCCCCCACGCCGACGGCGCAGACCGTTCGTTGGCACCGCTCCCGCCTCCCTGGTCTACTTCTTGCGGCCTTGATCGCCACGGTGGCGACCGCCGTCGGGCACGTGCTGCCGCTGATCGGTGGCCCCGTGTTCGCGGTGCTGGTCGGCGCGCTGGTGGGGGTGTGCGCGCCGAGGGTCGCCCACCACCCAGCGATCGGGCCGGGGCTGGCCACGGCGAGCCGGCTGCTGCTGCAGTGTGCGGTGGTGCTGCTCGGCGCGCAGCTCTCGATCCGGCAGGTGCTGGAGGTGGGCGCGAGCGGCCTGCCTGTGATGATCGGCACGCTCGTCGCCGCGCTCGCCGGTGCCGCGCTCCTCGGCCGGGCGCTGCGTGTGGACTCGGACCTGCGGACCCTGATCGGCGTTGGCACCGCGATCTGCGGCGCTTCGGCGATCGCCGCCGTCACTCCGGTGCTGCGGCCGGCGGGAACGAAGGTGACCTACGCCCTGTCCACGGTGTTCGTGTTCAACATCGCGGCCGTGCTCGCCCTCCCGCCGCTCGGCCACCTCATCGGGATGAGCCCGGAAGGCTTCGGACTGCTCGCGGGCACGGCCGTGAACGACATGTCCTCGGTGGTGGCCGCCGCGACCAGTTTCGGCGACGGCGCCGCCGACACCGCCGTGGTGGTCAAGCTGACCCGGACCCTCGCGATCATCCCGATCGTCGCCGTCCTGGCGGCGCTGGTCAGCCGGCGCGATCGGCTGGCCGCGGATCCCACCGAGCCCGGTGACGCCACATCGCCCCGGTTGTGGCGCCTGGTGCCGTGGTTCCTGGTCGGCTTCCTCGCGGTGGCCGCAGTGAACGGGCTCGGTCTGATCCCCGCCGCTGCCCAGCCGCCGATCGCGTCCGTAGCGGCCTTCCTGATCACCATGGCGCTGGCCGCGATAGGCCTGGGTACCGACCTGCCCGCGCTGCGCCGGGCCGGCGCCACCCCACTGCTCCTCGGCGGCCTGCTGTGGCTGATCGTGATGGGCACGAGCCTCGGGTTGCAAGGGCTGCTCGGCACACTGACTTGATCAGGGCGCGTCGACTGCCGGCTCGATGCGGATGATCACCGACTTGGACGTCGGGGTCCGGGAGGTCTCGGCGAAGGAGCCCAGCGGCACCAGCACGTTCGTCTCTGGGAAGTAGGCCGCCGCGCAGCCGCGGGCCGTCGGATAGGCGATCGCACGGAATGCCTCCGCACGCCGCTCGACACCCTCGAACTCCGAGATCAGGTCGACCAGATCGCCGTCGGCCACACCCGCCTCGGCCAGATCGTCCGTGTGCACGAAGACCACCCGGCGGCCGCCATGCACGCCCCGGTACCGATCGTCCTTGCCATAGATCGTGGTGTTGAACTGGTCGTGGGAGCGGATGGTCTGCAGGATCAGCCGGCCAGGAGGCACCCGCGGATAGTCGAGGGCGTTCGCTGTCATCTCGGCACGGCCCGACGGCGTCGCGAACGTGCGCGAGTCGCGCGGCGGGTGGGGCAGGGCGAACCCACCCGGTTCGTCGATCCGGGACTCGTAGTCGGTGAAGCCGGGCACGACCGCCTCGATGTGTCGGCGGATGCGCCGATAGTCACCCTCGAGCGCGGCCCAGTCCACCTGTGGGGGCGTGTGGGTGGGCGAACTGCCACCGACGCTCGGGGTAGCGCCAGATTCCGGGCGCCAGGCGTCCGGCGCGGCACCGCCCATGGGACCGGTTGCGGCGCCGTCGGCTTCGGTGGCACCGGAGCCGGTGGACGCGCCACGGCCGTCCGCATCCTCTGGCCGGGCGAACAATCGCTGCGCCAGCCGGCAGATGATCGAGACCTCGGACAGGACGTGCCGGCTCGGCGGCTCCAGCCGGCCCTGGGAGGCGTGCACCATGGACATCGAATCCTCCACGGTGACCCGTTGGTCGCCGCCGGCCTGGGTGTCCCGGTCGGTGCGCCCGAGGGCGGGCAGGATGAGCGCGCGGCGGCCGGTGACTGCATGCGACTTGTTCAGCTTCGTGGAGACCTGGACGGTCAGCCGCATCCGGGACATGGCCTCCTCCGTCACGGCCGAGTCGGGCGTGGCCCTGACGAAGTTGCCACCCATGGCCAGGAACACCTTGGCGCGGGAGTCCCGCATCGCCTCGATCGCGGCCACCGTGTCCGCACCCGGCTCGCGCGGGGAGGCGAAGCCGAACTCTGCGTCCAGTGCGTCATGGAAGCTGGCGGGCATCCGCTCGAAGATGCCCATCGTCCGGTCACCCTGCACGTTCGAGTGCCCACGCACGGGGCACACGCCCGCACCGGGTCGGCCCATGTTGCCCTGCAGCAGCAGCACGTTCACGATGTCGCGCAGCATCGCCACCGAGTGTCGGTGCTGGGTCAGCCCCATCGCCCAGCAGACCACGGTCGCGGGCGAGGCGAGTAGCCGTTCGCCCAGGCCCTCTATCTGCGAGCGGGTGAGGCCGGTGGCGGTCTCCACCTCAGCCCAGTCCAGCGCTCCGACGTGCGCCGCGTACTCCTCGAACCCATTCACCGAGCTGCGCAGGAACTCGTGATCGAGCACGGTGTCGCGGCCCGCTGTCGCACGCCCCTCTGCTTCCGCCTCGAGGAGCAGCTTGCCGAGCGCCTGGAACAGCGCCTGGTCCCCGCCGAGACGGATCTGCAGGAAGTCGTCGGCGAGTTCGATCCCCTTGGTCAACCCGAGCGCCGTCTGCGGATTGTGGAAACCGAGCAGGCCCGCCTCGGGCAAGGGGTTGACTGCGACGATCACGGCGCCGTTTCGCTTGGCCTGCTCCAGCGAACTGAGCATCCGAGGGTGGTTCGTGCCGGGGTTCTGCCCGGCGATTATCAACAGGGACGCGTTCTCCACGTCCTCGAGCGACACCGACCCTTTGCCGATCCCGATCGTCTCGCCAAGGGCCGAACCCGAGGACTCGTGACACATGTTCGAGCAGTCCGGCAGGTTGTTCGTGCCGTAACCGCGCACCATCAACTGGTAGAGGAACGCGGCCTCGTTGGACGTGCGGCCAGAGGTGTAGAAGATCGCTTCGTCCGGGTCGCAGGCTCGCAGTTCGGCCACGATCTCGTCGAACGCGTCGTCCCACGAGATCGGCCGGTAGTGCGTGGCGCCGGCGTCGAGGATCATCGGGTGTGCGAGGCGGCCCTGTTGCCCGAGCCAGTAGTCGTCCTTCGTGCGCAGGTCCGCGACGGAGTGCTCGACGAAGAACGACGGCGGTACACGCCGTCTCGTGGCTTCCTCCGCGACAGCCTTGGCCCCGTTCTCGCAGAATTCGGCAGTGTGCCGCTCCTTCTTCTCGGGCCACGCGCAGCCGGGGCAGTCGAAACCGTCGGTCTGGTTGACGCGCAGCAGCGTCCGCGCCGATCGCACCGGTCCCATCTGATCCAAGGCCACCGACATCGCGTGCGCGATGCCTGGTACCCCGACCGACGTGCGCTTCGGCGGGCCCACCCGCAACTGGCTCTCGTCGATGCCCGTACGCGGCGCCTGCGCCATCGGTCCTCCTCAGGGATGTCCTCCGATCGTAGCGACGACGGGTGACGCCCGCCGGTGCAGACGCGGCGTAGCGTTGCCCTCGTGACCGCAGCAGGGTGGAGGCGACGATGACTCGGGCGACGAGTCGCTCGCGGGTGCGGACGATGCTCGCGGACGGCACCGAACGGGTGCGCACGGACACGCTCGCCGGCGAGGAGCCGATGGAGCTGCGGGTGGACGGGCGTTCGCTGACCGTGACGATGCGCACACCCGGCCACGACTTCGACCTGGCCGCCGGCTTCCTCGTCTCCGAGGGCGTGCTGCACCGTCCGGACCACGTGACCAGGATCGGGTACGGGCCCGGGGTGGCGGCCGGCGGTGAGGCCACCTACAACATCGTCGACGTCACGCTCGCGCCTGGCGTGCCCGGCCCTTCCGTCACGGCCGAACGCCGCGTGTACACCTCGTCCTCGTGCGGCATCTGCGGGACAAGTTCCATCGAGGCTCTCGGCCGAGTGCCGCAGTTCGACCGGGCGGTGCCGCCACCTTCCGCAGTGTTCGACTTGTCCGTACTGCTCGACCTTCCGGATCGCCTGCGCGCTGAACAGGCCATGTTCGGGAGGACCGGCGGGACCCACGCCGCAGGACTCTTCGACGCCACTGGCAGGCTCCTGTGTGTGAGGGAGGACGTGGGCCGCCACAACGCCGTGGACAAGGTCGTCGGGTGGGCCTGGCGCGAAGGTCGACTGCCGCTGACCGACACCGTCATGCAGGTCTCCGGCCGTGCCTCGTTCGAGTTGGTGCAGAAGGCGCAGATGGCCGGCATTCCACTGCTCGCCGCGGTCAGCGCACCCTCGTCGCTGGCCGTGGACCTTGCCGAGGAGGCGGGGTTGACGCTGATCGGCTTCTCGCGGACGGACCGTCTGAACGTGTACAGCCACCCCGAACGGATCCGCCCGTCGACCGGACCGGACCGCCAGCCAACCTCCGCGTGAATCTTGGGCCCGATACCGGGCACGGGCCGCTACTTCTGTTGATTCAATGAGAGCCGGTCCATACGGCGAGGAGAACGTGGATGGCGGCTGCCGAGGGTGACGACTACGTCGACCCCGTGACGCTGCGCGCCCAAGCGCGCTCCCAACGCAAGTCACTGGGCCGGCTGTCCATCCTCATCCGCCAGAGCGTCCGTCTCGTGTGGGCGTCCGGACGCGGGCTGTTCGTCGGGCTGCTCGTCCTCCAGGTCGCCGCGGCGCTCGCGCTCGCCGGTCAGGTGCTCGCGGTGCAGGCGGTCCTGACCGCCATCCTCGATCTGGAAGAGGCCGCCGGTGCGACGGCGTCGCTGTGGGCGCCCGTGCTGGTGTTGGCAGGGCTGACTGCGGTGACGTCGATCATCGGCGCCGTGCAGGGTCACATGCAGCGGATGCTCGGGGAACTCGTCGCCCGCTCGATGTGGGACCAGGTGCTCGACGTCTCGACCGGGGTCGGACTCGGCAACTTCGAGTCGCCCGACTTCTTCAATCGCCTCCAACGGGTGCAGTCGAACGCACTGTCGCGTCCGTACCAGGTGACCCAGGGCCTGATCGCCATGGGTGGTGCCCTCGCTGCCAGCATCGGCGTGGGCGCGGCGCTCGTGAGCATCAGCCCGCTGCTGCTGCCACTCCTGTTGGTCGGCGGGCTACCGGTGCTGCTGACCAGCCGCCGGGAGAGCAGGCTGGAGTTCGACTTCTCGGTGGCCCAGACCCCGGTGCTGCGGATGCGTCAGTATCTGACGCTTGTCCAGACTGGGCGAGACCAGGCCAAGGAGATTCGCGCCTTCCACCTCGCAGACTGGCTCCACAGCCGGTTCGACGCCGCCTACGCGACGTACCTGGGTGCCCTCGGCACCCACCTGCGCCGCCGTGCAACCCTCTCCGCTCTCGGGAACCTGGGCAGCGCGATCGTGCTGGTGCTCACGCTCGCCGCGCTCGTATGGCTGATCCTCGACGGTCAGGTCACAGTCGCCGGCGCGGGCGCGGCCATCGTTGCGATCCGGATGCTCGCGAGCCAGGTCCAGGCCCTCTTCGCGGGGGTCCAGCGGATCTTCGAGTCGGGTCTGTTCCTCGAGGACCTCCAGGGATTCCTCCGGCTCGCAGAGCCGGCCAAGGAGGACTCGCAGGGCCCCGAAGCGCCGACCGGCTTCGCCGTCGTGGCCGCGGACAAGGTCCACTTCACCTACCCGGGCTCGGATCAGCCCGCCGTCCGCGGTGCCACCGTGGAACTGCGGGCAGGCGAAGTGGTGGCGATCGTCGGCGAGAACGGATCCGGTAAGACCACCCTCGCGAAGATCCTCGCCGGCCTGTACACACCGGACGAGGGCGCGGTCCGATGGGACGGGACCGACATCCGAGCCTGGTCGCTCGCCAGCGTGCGCAGCCGCATCGCAGTCATCTTCCAGGACTTCGTGCGGTACGCGCTCAGCGCCGAGGACAACATCGCGATCGGTGACGTGTCCCGACCGCCGGACCCGAACCGTCTGCGCGCATCCGCGCGGGCCGCAGGTGCTGCGGGGGCGATCGAGTCCCTGCCGGACGGGTATGCGACTCCGCTCTCGCGTCTGTTCACGGGCGGACGGGACCTCTCCGGCGGTCAATGGCAGCGGGTGGCGATCGCGCGGGGCTACTACCGGGACGCGCCGTTCGTGATCCTGGACGAGCCGTCGGCCGCTCTCGACCCACGGGCCGAGTACGACCTGTTCGCGAGTCTGCGGCACACCCTTGAGGGTCGAACGGCACTGTTCATCTCCCACCGGTTCTCGACGGTGCGCAGCGCGGATCGGATCTACGTCATGGAGGCGGGGAGCGTGGTGGAGCACGGCAGCCACGACGAACTCATGGCCGCCGGTGGACAGTACTCGGAGCTGTTCAAGCTCCAAGCTGCCGCCTACCTCAACGCCGATCAGACCTGAGGCCGCGCAGGGCTCCGCCGCGGCCAACTCAAGTCCGTCACCGCCAACGCAGGTCCTCGTCGAGGCGCCCGGCCTCCTTGTGGTCGAGGACGGTCCGGATCCGCAGGTACTTGGCCGAGGTGAACTCCTCGGCGGTGAGGCCGTGGTCCCGATAGGCGCGGTAGAGCTCCTCGACCCCGGCAGGCACCGTCCACTTCGCTTGGAAGGCCGGCAGTTCGGCAGCGATCCGGGTGAAGTCCACCCGATAGTTACGTGCATCCGGGCTCGCGCCGGGCGCGTACTCCACCACCGAACCGGGCACTACCTGGGCGACGATCTCGGCGACCTCCTTGACCCGATAGTTCTCCGAAGTGACCCCCACATTGAAGGCGCGGTCATGCACCACCTCGCGAGGCGCCTCAAGCGCCGCGAGGAATGCGCGGGAGATGTCCTCGATGTGGATCAGCGGCCGCCACGGCATGCCATCGGACTTGATGAGGACCTTGCCGGTCGTGATCGCGTAGCCGACGAGGTTGTTCACCATGAGGTCCGCCCGAAGGCTCGGCGAGACGCCGTAGGCGGTCGCGTTGCGCAGGTAGACCGGGCTGAACGTCTCGTCGGCCAGGTGGGTCAGATCCTGCTCCACCTTGATCTTCGACTCCCCATACGGGGTGAGCGGGTTGAAGCCCGCCTCCTCGGTCAGGTGCTCGTCCCCGGCGGCCCCGTACAGGCTGCACGAGGAGGAGAACAGGAAGCGGCCGACTCCGGCCTGCTTCGCGGACTCGGCCAGTTGCACGGTGCCGAGGTGGTTGATGTCGTAGGTCAGTTGGGGGCGCAGGTCGCCGAGCGCGTCGTTGGACAACGCGGCCAGGGCGATCACTGTGTCGAAGCCCTCGAGATCGGTCGGCTTGACGTCGCGCAGGTCCTTGCGAATGACCTCGGTGGTGCTGACCTCGTCATCGAACTGGCACCCCTCGTAGTAGAAGGTGTCCAAGCCGACCACGTCGTGACCGGCCGCCCGCAGCAGTGGCACCATCACCTGCCCGATGTAGCCGTTGTGGCCGGTGACCAGGACCTTCACGATGCGTCTCCTCCGAGTAGTACCGCCTTGCGGCTGTAGAACGCCTCGGCGTGGCGGCCGGGCGCGTGGCATTCCATTCCGCGTAGGCGCATGAGCCCGCGGAAAGTGTCGTCGTCATACCAGGGCTTCGCGAACTGCGAGGCGTAGTGCTCGCCCAGCACTCGCAGTTTGTTGGCCACATCGTCCTCCGAGAGCGGCACGAACACGTTGGGCGAGCCCATGTCCCCGTCCCACTTCGGGATCTCGTACTCAAGGATCAGGTGGTCGCGGAAGGTGTTCCAGGTCAGGTCCGAGATGGTCCGGTGATCCTGGTGCCGGTCGTGACGTTGGTGGGTGAGCACGAGGTGGGGGTCGAACTCCGACTTGACCAGCTCGAACCGGTCCTTGATCGCGTCACCGACGTAGGGGAAATAGGACTCCCGGTACTCCCCCACCCAGATGCTGACGTCTCGGGCCTCGCGCAGCAGGTCGGTCGCGGCAGCACGTGCCTCCTCGGCGCGCTGGGGGTTTGAGGAGAACACCTCGTACCGGACGTCGAGGCCGCCGGGTCGGCGGGCGAGTCGACCGAGCGTTCCGCCGCAGCCGATCTCCACATCGTCGCAATGGGCGCCGAGTGCCAGCACTCTCAATGGTTGGCCGTCGTCGACGCCGAGGTCGAGACCGATCATGCGGGCGCCGCCGGATCCTGCTCCCAGACTTTCCACGGTGCCTCGCCGCGGGCGTTCATCTCATCCATGACCTGTCGGTCCTTGAACGTGTCCATCCCTGCCCAGAAACCGTCGTACTTGTAGCCGACAAGCTTGCGGGCCTCGAGGAGTCGCCCGAACGGCTCGTAGACCAGTTCCTCACCGGGTCCGATGTAGTCGAAAATCTCGCGACGTAGCACGAAGAACCCTGCGTTGACCCACATCCCGGCGGCGCTTGACTCAGTGATCCCGGTGACGTGTGAGTCCTCGCCGAGGCCCACGATATGGAAGGTCTGACTCGGCCTCGTGCACAGGAACGTCGCGATGGCCTCATGCGCGTGCGCGTGGTCGATCAGGGCCGGCAACGGGACGCTCGAGAGTCCGTCGCTGTAGTTCGCGAGGAACTCCTCATCATCGCCGAGGAAGTCCTTGACCTTGACCATCCGCTGACCGATGTTGGTTGCCAGACCGGTGTCGACGAAGGTGATCTTCCAGTCCTGGGCGTCGGTGTGCAGCATCGTGATCTCACGGCCACCGCCGGAGAGCACGAAGTCATTGCTGAGCCACTCCTTGTAGTTGAGGAAGTACTCCTTGATGACCTCGCCCTTGTAACCGAGGCACACGATGAACTCCGTGTGCCCGTAGTGGGCGTAGTACTTCATCAGGTGCCAGATGATCGGCCGCGAGCCGATCGGCACCATCGGCTTCGGCACGGACTCGGAGAACTCGCGCATCCGCATCCCCATACCGCCGGCGAACAGCACGACCTTCATTGCGAGCTCCCGACGGGCCAGTCGACGATCGCTGCCTCCGGGATCGGCACGACACACTTGCCGCCCCACTCCCTGATGTAGTCCAGCTGCGCGACGATCTCGTCCTTGAGGTTCCACGGCAGGATCAGGACATAGTCCGGCTTGGTCTCGGCGATCCGGCCCGGCTCGTGGATCGGGATGTGGGTACCGGGCGTGTACCGGCCGTGCTTGTAGGGGTTCCGGTCCACGGTGTAGTCGAGGAAGTCGGGGCCGATCCCGCAGTAGTTGAGCAGGGTGTTCCCCTTGCCGGGGGCCCCGTAACCGACCACCTGTGCGCCGTCGCGCTTGACCCCGATGAGGAAGTCGAGCAGTTTGCGCTTGGTCTCGCGGACCTGCTCCGCGAACAGCTCATAGGTCTCCGGCTGCTCCAGCCCGGCGTCCAGTTCCCGCTGGCGCAGCGCCAGCAGACGCTCACTCAACGCCGGCGCGTCCGGTCCCTCGTGCGTTGCGTGGATCCGCAATGAGCCACCGTGGGTCCACAGTTCCTCGACGTCGTGGATCACGAGGCCGTGCGCGGCGAAGATCCGCTCGGAGGTCACCAGCGAGAAGTACGAGAAGTGCTCGTGATAGATGGTGTCGAACTGGTTCTCCTCCATCAGCCGCAGCAGATGTGGGAACTCGATCGTGATCAGGCCCCCGGGTGCGAGCAGGAGCTTCATCCCGGCCACGAACGTGTTGAGGTCCGGTACCTGCGCGAGCACGTTGTTGCCGGCGATGAGGTCCGCCCTGGTGCCCTCGGCGACCAGCCGCTGCGCCAGTTGCTCGTCGAAGAACTCCACCAGGGTCGGCACGTTGCGTTCGTCGACGGCGACCTTCGCCACGTTCGCCGCCGGCTCGATGCCGAGGACCGGCACGCTGGCTTGGACGAAGTACTGAAGCAGGTAGCCGTCGTTGCTGGCGAGCTCGACGACCAGGCTGTCGGCGCCGAGGCTCTGCTCGGCGATCATCTTCTCGACGTAGGTACGAGCGTGCTCGAGCCAGGCGTCCGAGTAGGACGAGAAGTACGCGTACTCGGTGAAGATGTCCTCGCGGGAGACGTACTCCTGCAACTGCACGAGGAAGCACTGGTCACAGACCCAGGTGTGCAGGGGATAGAACGGCTCCATGGCGTTGACCTGGTCCGCCGGCACGAAACTCTCGCACAGCGGGGACATGCCCAGGTCGGCGAACGTGCGGGTCAGGATGGCCCCGCAGAAGCGGCACGGGCCGCCGGTCAGGTCTTCGGACATTCGTGGTTCTCCGGATCAGACGGTCTGGACGTTGGCGTCGACACCGAGGTCTGCGAGCATCTGCCCGATCTCGGTGGCGTAGTACGGGTTCATCACCAGGACGGTTCCTGGGGGGTCGGTCACGAGGGCGTCCGGCGGCACCACGGCCTGCCCGGTCCCGGCGAGGAAGGTGCCTTGCTTGCGGGGGTTGACGTCCACCACGCGGTCGACGTCGGTGGTCACGCCGAGCACGTTGAAGAAGCCGACGGCCTTCGCTCCGGCGCCCCAGGCGACCACGCGCTCGTCGGCAGCGGCGAGACGATCCAACAGGTCCGCCCATTCCGTCACTCGTTTCCGGGCGTGCTCGTCGAAGGCCTGGATGTCCGCCAGGACGTCGGGGTCCGGAGCGGTCGGTCTCGGCGCCTGCGGCACCTGCGTCGGTCGGGCCTCCACGGACAGGAACTGTCCGTCGTAGGACTCGCGCAGGTCAAGGATCTCGAAGCCCGCCGACTCCACGGCGGTGCGCAACGATGACGCCAGGAAGTAGGACACGTGCTCGTAGATGAGGTCGCCAACGGACAGTCGGCGTAGCGCCAGGAGGCCGTTCGGGACCTCGAGGTACAGCACGGTGTCCGAACGGTCGCCGATGCCCTCACGCAGGGAGCGCAGCATCCCGGCCGGGTCGTCGACGTGCTCCAGGACGTGCCGGCAGACCACCAGGTCGGCCTTGGCATCCACATGCTCGCGGGAGAAGTACTCGTTCACCACCTGCACTCGGGCCGGGAGCGGCTCGGCGTGCTCCGCGTCGTAGCTCGGGTCGAAACCGGTTCCGCGGTTCTCCCCGAGCGCGCAGACGAGCCCGAGGAAGTGCCCACTCCCACTGCCGATCTCTACAACGTCCGAGTCTCGAATGTCGTAGGTGTCGATGAGCCGCTGGGCCAGGTCCTGCTCGTAGGCCTGGAACACGGCCGAGAAGTGCAGGGCGTTGTCGTAGCTGTGTCCGTAGGCGTTCAGGTCAGCGTCGAAGCCGGTGTTGTAGACGAACCCACACGCAGGGCAGTAGCCGAGGTCCAGGTCTCCGCGCGGACAATCCACTGCCTCCTCGCGGGTCGGCCAAAGGATCCCGACGTGTGTCGGAACGCCCAGCTGCGCATAGAACGGGCGGAGGTCCGCCGTGTCGCACACCGGGCAGCGCAAACCCGGGTTCCCCGTTGCTTTCACCCTTGAAACCCTAGTGAAGGAGTGGTCGGCACGTTGGGGTTTCGAGAGACCGAACCGGGTGAAGTGGGGACCTCACCCGGCGACCCGCCGGCCTCACCCTGAGGGTGCGTCGCCCGCGTCGACCCGGCCCGCCACGTCGACCACCTCTTGCGCCGCCCGCCCCCACGAGTAGTGCTCCGCCCGCTCTTGCGCCAACCGTCCACACTCCTCGTACAGAGAGTCGTCGGTGAGTGCAGCAACAATCGTGTCCGCAAGCTCGCCTGGCTCTTCGGTACGGATCAGCCGTCCGCCGGTCTCGCGGTCGATGATCTCGGGCATCGCGCAGTCGTCACGGCCGATGCAAGGCAGACCGCGAACCAGGGCTTCGGCGAACACGATTCCGAAACCTTCGAAGAGGGAGGGCATGACGAAGAGGTCGTGCGCGTCCATGAGGGGGCCGATCCGATTCGCGGGCTGTGCACCGAGGAACTCCACACCGGCCGGCACGGCGCCTCGCATCGGCCACTCCGATGGCCCCACGACCGTGAGCGACACGTCGCGATCCCACCCCTTTTGCAACTGATTCAGAGCGGCGACCACCTGTGGTCCGCCCTTGCGATCGAAATCCCGGCCCACCATGAGTAGCCGCAGACATGGGCCTTCGCGGCGGACAGGCATAGGACGGTCGGTGTCCATCGGAACGTTCATGGCCGGGTTCACCACGCGGATCCGTTCGACCGGGATACCGTGCCGCTGGAGCGACGAGGCCAACCATTGGCTCATCGGCAGCAACGCTGATGCCTGTGCGTAGATCTGCTCCTGACGGCGCCGGAGTTCGTCGAGTCGCCGCGATCCGATGGCATGGAAGTGGGGAAAGTCAGCGCCGAAGCGCTCGAACAGCAGTTCGTAACTGAGATCCTGCAGCACGAGGAACGGCGTCTCGACTGCTCCAAGATCCTGGATCTCCAGCAGCACGTCCGCTCTCGCTTCCGTCACCTTCCGCCGCAGATCACGCTCCAGCAGGTCCACCGCCATCCGCTTGTGATGCCACTGGGATCGCAGACCCGTGGCGGTCGGGCGGACGGATGCCAGGCGGAGTCCGTGCCTCATAGCCGCGGGCACTTCGACGCCGGCATCCACGGTGTCCACACGCGCGCGGAGAGCCTCACGAAGGTTCCAGGGCGTGCCGGACCAGGTGTGGACAGGATCCTTACCCCAATGACACGCGAACCCCAGTCGAAGTGCCACGCTCAGGGTGCTCCAGCCCCGCTGAGTGCGTGCCGACCGCGAGAGGGCGCCGAACCCTCGGCGCCGACGCCGTCCGGATCGGCGACCTCGACGGTGGTGACCTGAGAGGACGCTCCGTCGTAAGTGACGTCCTCGCGGTCCAGATCCCTGCCCGCGATTGGCATCATCGGTTCGAAGGCGGTCCTGATCCCGGGGCGCTCGCGAGTCGCTGCGAAAGCTGTTCGGATCCTATCTCGCAGATGGGCCGTCATCGGGGTCGCAACCCACTTGTCGCCCGGCTGGGCGGCTTGCATCGGGCGCGTCGGACTTGCCCCGCTCAGACGCCACAACGCGCCGACTGCGCCGACTGCGATGAAGACAACACTCAGGAAGGTGGCGAACCCGAAGGAGTCGAACGTTCCGCTCGCGACGAGCGCTGCCGGGAAGACGACGGCTAGAGCCTGACCGAGGTGTCGGGTCTCCTGATCGGAACCACGCAGACGCATGCTCCGGCCCATCAGATACGGAACCATGAAGAGCAGCAGGAGCGCCAACATCCCGAGAACGCCACCGACGATGAGGGTTCCGTACAACTGGTTGTCGAGCAAGCGGTACGACGCCGGCAGAAACGTGCCCGGTCCCCGTCCCAACCATGGTCGGTGGTCGAAGAGTTGCCAGACATACGCGGTGTCGCCGAGCCGGTTTTGGATGCTCGGGTCGTTGTCGAGGTTCGTGAACAGCGATCGAATCGTGCCGAGGAGGCCACGGTTGACCACATGGAAGGCCCCCATCGCCACCACGATGATCACCGCAGCGTTGTACCGAGTTCGCCAGGTCCACACAGTGACCATTAGGAGCATCGTGACCGCCACGGTGACGATCGCGGCGCGGGAGATTGAGAACGGGATGGCGCTGCCAATCAGCGCCACCAAAACCCAACTGAGCACCCTGCGCACACCCTTGGGTGAGAACACCGCGTAGTGAATCGCCAGCGGCAAGACGAGCGCCAGAACAACACCGAACTCGATGTAGTGGTTGGCGGTGCCCGCAACCCTTGAGAACCCGCCATCGCCCCGAGCCGCAACACCGATCAGATCGGAGTTCGTCCGGAGCCCAGGGATCCTGATGTATTGGGTCAGGTCGACGAGCCGGAAGTACTGGAGCGTCCCCACGAAGGCCATGAATCCAGCGAAGCCGACCAGGCCACGCAGTACTGTGTCGAGCTGCCTGCGGGTCTTCAGACCTTCAGCCATGGCGAGCGCTACGCCGATCATCGAGACGATGTAGATCGTCCAGCGTTGTGCACTCGTCGCCTCTGCCTCAGGCAGACCGCGGTCATATCCGACTGCCAACCCGACCAACTGCACCATCAGGTAGAAGCCGATCAGCCACCGAATCGGCTGACGACCCGCCGGCAGTTGTCGCTGGCGAACGGCCGAGACGAGCCACACGAAGGCCAACAGAATTCCGACAGCGACTGACGGGCGGCCGACTGCTCCCAGGCCGCCGATGACAAGACGCGCAGGAATGAGGAACTGGAGCGCCAGGAAGAGGAACAGCAGGATCACAATGCTGAGGCGCCAAACCCGAATGACCACGGGGTGCCACTCCTCCGGGCGTGGCCCTCGTGGGAGCCGGGGCCGGCGGAGCAGGATGGGCTTGAAGTCGTCGTCCCCTGGCTTCGCCGCTGTGTCGGCGATGGCGGACACGTGCCTAGGCCCGAGCGGAAGCGACCGTGTCGACGGTTCGGACCACGTCATCGTCTGGCGTGCCGAACTCGTCTGCGACGGTCTGTCGCTCAACCGGCCGCTCACCCTCGCTCACTTCGCTGACATCAACGTCTTCATGCGATGGCTGGGCGTCATCATGAGGGGTGACCTCCGGCTCGTCCGCCGTTCCGTCGATCGCGTCGCCCGGTCGCGCGCTCCGTCTGAGCCGGCGCTGCTTCAGTCGACGCTTGATCAGCCCGACGATGTCATCGAACAGGAGCGCCGCGAGTAGTGCGACGGCTGCCCCAACGACGCCCACGACCGCCTGGATCTGCGTCTTCCCGTCGTAGACAACCGAGTCGACCGCAGGCGGTGAGATCACAGAGAGTCCGTATTGGGCACCGGGTGGGATTCCTGCCTCGGACTGCCGCGTCTCAAGTTCCTGCCTGGTCATCTCGATCAGGACGTTCCCAGTCTCGATGGTCGCTTCTCGGTCACGCCCAAGAACCGAGACCGTCATGATCGTGCTGCTTCGACCACCGCCCGCGACCGTGTAGTCCGGCTCCAGGCCCATCTCGACGATCTGCTCACGCGTCGTCGGACTGTTGAGGACGATCGCGATCACCTGCGTCGCCTGTACCGCGCCGCCGTACGGATCCGGGATCTCAGTCTCCTCCAGCGACGGAGTCAGGATGAACGTGCCGGAGACCTGGTATTCGGGGTCGATCTGATCACCCACCGAGAGCACACCCCAGCCGGTCAACGCGAGTAGCGGCACGAAGATGTACCAGCGACGCAGTGTCGCAACGGTGATACGCCAGACATCCATGTACTTTCCCCTGCAATCTGCGGTACGAGCGTGTGTCGGAACTCATCGTGGCACTCTTGCGGACGCCGCGAGGGTCAACGACGGAGATCCACATTCTCTCCACGTGCGATCCACCAGCCCTCTACGGGAGCGATCGTGGCCAGTCGAGCGGCCGACGTGGTGCGGGGTTCGAAAACGGCACCTCCCATGGGCGACCTCACCCATACTTCCTACATGCCTGAACTACGACTCGTCCTCGCCGGCACCGGACTGGACAATGACAACCGGGGCGTCGAGGCGCTCGGTCGCTCCGTGATCGATGCCGTCGTCAACGATGGTCGAACCGCCCGTCTGAGCATCCTCGACAATGGCTGGGGCGTCCGACCGAGCGGAACTGTGGCCGGTTCCTTGCCCGCCGAGTTCGTCGGCGCGAGGCTCTCACGACGATGGCACCGTCCGGAGAGCTGGATGCAGATACGCGTCGCCCAAGCAGTCGGGGGTCTGAGCAACCCGGTTGCTCGACGGTTCTCGGAGGCCGCCGCCCTTCTCGACCTGAGTGCCGGAGACAGTTTCACCGACCTCTACGGCAAGACGCGACTGGACATGATCGCCGCACCGAAGTCCGCCGCGATCCGTGCCGGTCTGCCTCTCGTCTTCCTCCCGCAGACATACGGACCCTTCAACACGACCTATGGTCGCCGCACGGCGCGGCGGCTGGTTCGTTCAGCGGCGCTGGCATACTCACGGGACGCATGGAGTCATCAGCAACTCCTGGAACTGGCCGGGCCAGAAGCAGATGTCAGCAGGCTCCGCGAGGGAGTGGACGTGGCGTTCGCACTCGATCAGCAACGGCCCGCCGAACCCGTCGCTGCGGAGATCGAAGCTCGCTCGGATGACGTCGTAGCCGGAGTCAACGTGAGCGGGCTGCTCTACGGGCGCGAGCGGCAGGAGCGTTTCGGCATTGCTGGTGACTACGCCGCGACCATGACCACGCTCGTCCGAGCCCTGATCAATGACGGAGCCCATGTCATGTTCGTTCCCCACGTCCATGGCGGTTGGGGCGAAAGTGACCTCGCTGCAGCCCGAGGGATCGTGGAGAACCTCACAGAGTCCGAGCGCGTCCGAACCTCCCTCGTGCCGTCGGAACTACGGGCATCCGAGCTGAAGTGGTGCATCGCCCGATCAGCTTGGTTCATCGGAAGCCGGATGCACGCCACGATCGCCGCCCTGTCGTCTGCGACGCCTGCCTTCGGATACGCGTACAGCGACAAGACCCTGGGCGTGTTCGCGACCTGCGAGATGCAGGATCACGTCGCCGATGCGCGCGCCGTCGCTGGCGACGAGGCGGTCCGCCGCGCAGTCCAGTCCTTCAGGTCCCGTGAGCTCACGCGCTCGACCTTGCAGCGCACGACGCCGCCTGTCATCCAACGCGCACGCGCACAGATCCATGAGGTGCTCGATGACGTCGCCGAATGGAGCGGCAGTTCCCAGAGCGCTAGGACGATCGCGTGAGTAGTCGGGCCAGCGTCGCCAACTGCCAAAACCTTGGCCCCGCCAGCGTCATCCAGGAGGCATGAACGTGGAGCTGGTGTACTACAAGGCTCAAGGTGGCAACTTTGGTGACGACCTCAACGAATGGCTTTGGGACGACCTCCTGCCGGGATGGCGTGCCTGGGACCCAGAGGTCGCACTCGTCGGCGTCGGCACGATCCTGAACGCCGGCCTTGTGCCTGCGGGAAGGAAGTTGGTCATGGGCTCCGGCGTCGGCTACGGGCAGGCGCCGAACGTCCACGAACAACCCGGCGACTGGGACATCCGGAGCGTTCGCGGTCCGAGGTCGGCAACAGCACTCGATGTCGTGCCCACACTCGGAGTGGTCGATCCAGCTGTGATGATCTCGGGGTTATCCGAGTTCGAAGGCCTGGTCCGCGGCGACGATGTGATCTTCATCCCGCACCATGGCAGCAATCGATTCGACTGGACCACGATCTGCGCGGGCACCGGCGTTGTACACGTCAGCCCGACCGGCGACTCGAAGGAGGTCATCAAGCGAATCGCAACGGCGCGTGCGGTGATCGCCGAGTCGATGCACGCAGCCATCATCGCCGATGCATTCGGCGTGCCCTGGCATGCCGTAGCGATCAGCAACGCATTCAACACCTTCAAGTGGGGCGACTGGGCGGAGAGCCTCTCACTTGAGCTGCGGACAACCACCTTCTTTCGGTCGTTCCGTCAGGCACAGAGGATGATTCGCGCGGTGCGTCGTCGACCTGCACCTGCGGGTGGGATCACAAGCACCACCCAACGGGTCGACCCCGCATCCAGTAGAGACCAACAGGCCGGCCACCCGCTGCTGGCATCCATCGCTCGACGGACCATCCAGCGCGTCGCGGCTGGCGAGTTCCAACTCTCCGACCGGACCGTGCTGAACGAACGTCGGGCAGCATTCAGTTCGATCCTGGACAGCACGAAGCGCGACTACGGATGAACCTCCGGGCGAAGTGGTCGCGAATCACCAGCAAGGTGGCCGTCCGCGACTCATACTGATGGCAAGAGCGCTGCCGAGCCACGTGGTCTCATCACCACAGTGGGCCGCCGCAACAGGCAGGTCGCAGCGCCGATCCGGACATCTGGGAAATGGAGACCACCCGTGGTTGATCGGGGACTCACCACCATCGGGGCCGTGGTGGACGCTCACCTGTGCACTGGCTGTGGCACATGTGCGTACCTACGACCGGACGCGCTGGCCATGACTGACATCCCCGCCGTCGGCCGCCGACCACTTCCGATCGCGGGGATCACGGGCGGCGTCAGTGGTGCGGCGCTCGACGCATGTCCCGGCCGTCGTTTGGAGCATTCCCCGGGAGCTCTGGACGGGGCGCCGTTCCGTGGCGAGTGGGGGCCGATTCTTGCACTGTTCGAGTGCTGGTCCACCGACGACGCTGTCCGATTCCGGGGTTCCTCCGGCGGTGTCGTCAGTGCGGTTGCGGCTCACGCCGTGACGTCGGGCGCGGCTGTGGGTGCCCTCCAGGTTCAGGCCTCGAGCGAAGATCCACTACGCAACGAAACGGTGCTGAACCGCACCTACGACGCGATCGTTGGCGCCGCCGGATCCCGGTACTCACCTGCTAGCCCCGGTGAACGATTGGACCTGGTCGAGAACGCGGAGGGGCCCTGCGTGGTGATTGGCAAGCCCTGCGACATCGCCGGGGTCGCGATGGCGGCTGCCGCTCGACCCGCGCTCGCCGACAAGGTCGCGCTCTCGATCGGCATCTTCTGCGCAGGAACCCCGTCCACGAAGGGAACCGAAGCTGTCATACGCCGGTTGAATCTGGAGCCACGAGACGTCACGAAGCTCGACTATCGAGGAGAAGGCTGGCCGGGTCGATTCCGCGTGAGGACACGCGGCGGCGAAACTGCATCGTTCAGCTACGAGGAGTCATGGGGCGAGACCCTGCAGAAGCACCGGCAGTGGCGGTGCATGATCTGCCCGGATCACACAGGTGAATTCGCGGATCTGTCGATCGGAGACCCTTGGTACCGAAAGCTCCTCGAGGGCGAGGCCGGGCGGTCACTCGTCGTCGTGCGCACCGAACGCGGTCGTCAGGCGCTCCTCGCGGCCCTTGCCGACGGCGCGATCGCTGGCGGTGAACTGCCGCTGGATCGGCTGCCACAATCGCAGCCGAACCTGGAAGGCACCCGGGGCGCGGTGTGGGGTCGGGTCCTCACCATGCGACTGCTTCGGCTAGCCTCCCCCGCGTATCGTGGGATGCCGGCCTTCCGCTTGTGGTGGAAGCTTCCGCTGCGGGGAAAAGGCACGTCGCTCGTGGGAACCTGGCGCAGGATCGCTGCTCGGGGTTTGCGTCGCCCTGAGTCTGACACTTGGGTGGATCAGTGACCCACCGCGCAGACATCCTGATGATCACGTACCGCAGTGCCGGCTACCTTCATCTGAGTTTGCCGCGACTGCTTGAGTCGGTCGGCGAGCAGGACCGCGTCTGGCTCTGGCACAACGGTGACGACGAGGCGACCATTGAAGCGCTCCGACCGTTTGTGACCGACCCGCGGGTACACCGGTATCACCACAGCCGGGAGAACGTGCGGTTGCGCGAGCCAACGTCCTGGCTCTGGGGCGAATCGAGCGCCCGGTTCGTCTCGAAGGTCGACGATGACTGTCGGATCACCCCGGGATGGCTGGACACATTCACAGAAGCACACGATGCCAACCCTCAGTTCGGCGTGATCGGGAGTTGGCGGCACCCAGCCGAAGACTTCCGCCCGGACCTCGCAGCACGAAAGATCGAGACGTTCGCAGGCGGGCACCAACTGATGCGCAACCTTTGGGTCCAAGGTTCCGGCTACCTGATGGCTCGGAGCTTGGTCGAGAGACATGGGTTACTCGGAGCCGACGAGTCGTTCACGGGCTACTGCATACGTGCGGCTCGGGGCGGGGCCGTGAACGGCTTCTACTACCCGTTCGTGGCCGAGGATCACATGGACGACCCACGCTCCCCACACACCCTCATTCACACGGATGGGGACCTCATCGACCGCATGCCGCTCTCCGCGAGGGCAAATGGCGTTCGCACTGTCGCGGATTGGACCGCGCAACTCGTACAAAGCGGAGTCGTGTTGCAGTCGGCATCGCTGGACCCGCGCGCCTACGGGGGCTGGCGAGCCAAGGTCACCTCGGCCAGACGTCGAGTCGCGAAACAACTCGGCCGGAGCGCCAGGTGGTGACTCCGAATGACCCGTTAGGCAGCGCAGCGGTTGTCGCCGATTGATAGTTGCGGCCGCATTTGGCCCAAATTGCGACGATGCTCTCCACCTCGCTGAGAGATGGAGAGCATCGCGTGGCTAGGAACGGATCCGCGATTCAGTCGACGCCGTGCGGTGACGAGTCCGGCACTAGTTCGCCGGCGTCAATGTGTCGAACCAGACGTTGGAAGAGTCCCACCAGTCGGACCGGACGCTCGCAGCAATGCCGTATCGGAAGTCACGGCCGAACTGGTTGTCCTGGTAGTTGGCGCTGTCGACAGTTCCGCCACCACCGCCGTTGATCGTGTAGTTCCCGCCGTTCATGAGGTTTCCGACGACGACCAGGTTGGAGATCGGATCATCGCCGAGCAGGGAACCAATCTGGAGTGCGGCGTTCATGGGGTCGCGGGTCGAGGCCACGTACGCCTGGAGGTTATTTCCCCTGAGGGTGATGTTGTCACCTCTGCGGATCTGGACACTGTCGTGATGTCCGCCAGCAGCGCGCTGCAGATCATGGACATAGGAGTACTCGACGGTGACGTTGTCGGCCTCGATTCGGATCCCATCCTCTGCCGAGTGCACGTCGGTGTACCGAACAGTGCCGCTGCCGCCATTGAAGAAGATTCCAATTCCAGTGCTACCCATGTTGTCGACCTCAACATGCTCGATCAGTGCACCCGTCACGCCGCTCGTCACCCGAATCGGGTACCCGTTGCCGCCACCTTGGATCAGGGTGTTACGCACAGTGACGTTGTCGGCAGCGATCGTGATGGTCCCGCGGACGAGCAGGCCATCGATCACGGTACCCGGCTCCCGGACGGTGATGCTCCCGGAGTTGGTCAACGTGACTCCACTGGGCACGCCCGTGTTCGATGCGTTCGGGAAGCCGCTGAATTCAGGTGTCTCCGGTGCCGGCTCGGGCTCCGGCGCGGGTGTCGGCTCGGGCGCGGGTGTCGGCTCCGGCGCAGGCGTCGGCTCCGGCTCAGGCGTCGGCTCCGGCGCAGGTGTCGGCTCCGGCTCAGGCGTGGGCTCCGGCGTCGGCTCCGGAATCGGAGGAGTGGTGGGGTTCTTGATGCCTGTGTCTTCGCTCTCGAACGGCACGCCATCGACCGTGCTATCGATCACGGTCGCGGGACTCGACCCAGAGAACATGAATCCGTTTCGGCAACCCTCAAGGTCGACGCGCTCGGCGGTGTAGTTGCCGAACACCACCCCGTTCGTCCAGGAGCTCAGGCAGTTCACGGTCGTGTCGATGATCTCGGTGCCCTCAACACCCGGGAAGACACGGATGCTGTGGAACCCACCGTACGCGATGACGGTGTTGACGATCGTCACGTTGTCGGCGCGGACGTTGATAGCGCCCGTCACGTACATCGAGTCGACGACGGTGCCCGGTTCGGTAATTGTCAGTGTGCCGGTTTGCTCAAGACCCGCGGTATCGGCTGCACGTGCCTGTGGCCCCGTGCTCGTGTCGGTCGGGGCGGGATTCGCGCTTGCGGACGCGACGCCCCCCATGAGAAGGACGGTTGCTGCCGCCACCATGGCGTGCAGTCCCGCGCGGCGACTTCGGACTTTGCTGACCACTTGTCAGGATCTCCCTCGGTGTGTTCAGATCGGCCGCCCATCGGACTCCGACCTCGGACTTACCGACGCACCGCGTACTCGACTGATCATCGCATCCCGGGGGGTCCCGGTGCCAAGGTATCGGTCGACCTTGCTTCGCGCCTGGGTCCCCCGACCCCGAGTGCTTGGGCCCAAATCGCGACCGCTACGTTCCACTCGACAACCCATGCCGTGACTCAGGGGTTCAGCCCACGTCCCAGCCGGTGATCACGAAAACATAACAGCGGGTGTCGCCAGCTGCACAACCACGGCTGCCGGTGCCTGGATTCATCGCGATCCAGGGGCACGAACCGAGGTGAACTGCGCCCACCACGCGTGAGAGGTTTCACGGAATGGGATCGCCTCACTGACGACCAACCGACTGACAACTCCCTGCCGGACTGTGACAATCTGGATGGGTCGAACCCCGGATTAGGAGCCACGCGTGCCCACCAGTGATCTGCCGTTCGTCTCGGTGATCGTGCCGGTACGGGACGATCCCAGACTGTCCGCATGCCTGTCTCAACTCATCCGACAGACGTACCCCACGAGCCGCTTTGAGATCATCGTTGCTGACAACGGCAGCCGCGAACCTGTCCGTGCACGCGGGGACGTCCACGTCATCCAGGTTCCATCGCCTGGGTCCTACAGTGCCCGCAACGCCGCAGTCGAGCAAAGCCGCGGGACGATCCTTGCGTTCACCGACTCAGACTGCCTGCCCGCGGATGACTGGCTCGCGGAGTCGGTCGCGGGCATCGCCGCCGGGGCTGGCGTCGTAGCCGGGCACGTGCAGGTGTACGCCCGGGATGCACGCAGGCCGAGTCCGATCGAGGCCTACGAACTCGTGCACGCGTTTCCGCAGGAACGTTACGTCGCACGTCGCGGGGCTTGTGTCACCGCCAACATGACGACCACTCGTGAGGCTTTCGACGCGGTCGGCGGCTTCAAGTCCGAACTCTTGTCGGGAGCCGATATCGAGTGGTCTCAGAGGGCCAATGCGGCTGGATACCTCACCATGTTCAGGGCCTCGGCAGTCGTGCGGCACCCCGCTCGCCAGACCTTCGCTGCCATGAGCGGCAAGCTGCGGCGTGTCATCGCTGGGCGCTACGAACGTGATGCGCTCGAAGGAAACCCCGCGCTCGCACCCTGGCCAAGGCCACGGTCGGTCCTGCCGCCGCTCGGCGCATTTCGACGTGCCGCTGAGGCGGGGGAACTCCGGACGGTGCGGGCGCGTGCGTCGTTCATCGTCGGCGAGTTCTACCACCGCTACGCAAGTGCGTGGATCGCGACCGAACTCGCCTGGCGCGCTAGGCGTTCGCGCAGGGCCAGCTGAATCACGCCCCGTCAGGTCCGCCTTCCTCGCCCGCTGGAACGGCCCGAGACTTGCGCCCTCGCCGGACCACTGTGAGCAGCTCGGATATCTCGCGGCGTGCACTCGGCCATGCGAACACAGCACCCGCCCAGACCGCGAGGCCCGTCGCGACTTCGGCTGTGAGCAGGGAGATCGGCGGCAGATCGGCGGCCAACGCTCGCATGCCGATCACTGCTCCCAGGACGATCGTCGAGATCACCACCGGGCGCACCATCGCCAGCAGTGGGTCAGCCACCTTCACTGGGGTCCCATGGGTCGCGACGGCGAAGGCGGGCACGAACATCACCACCTGACCGATCGCGTACGCAATGGCGACGCCCTCGATGCCCCACCGCACTCCCAGAATGAATGAGGCGATCGTGACGACGCTTGCGGCAATCGACCAACGCGCGTAGGACGTGGTGTGCCCAGAACTCACCCAGAGCCACCCCGCGGTGGTCGAGACGAGTTGGACAAAACTCGCGATCGCCAGGATCTGGAAGACCGGTGCCGCCGCCGTCCATTGGTGACCGAGAAACACTTCGATGACCTCGAGCGCGCTGACTGCGAGTATGACGACGAATGGCATTCCGAGGTGCGCAAGTCCGCTCACCGTCTTTCGGTAAGTCGACCGGTAGCGCTCTGGCTCATCCTGGAGTGCGGAGAGGGTCGGAACCATCACAGCGCTGATCGGAGTCTTGAGCTGCCTCAGCGGCAGCGTCAGCAACGAGTAAGCCTTCGTGTATAGACCCAATGCTCCAGCATCCATGAAACGCCCGATGATGACGTTGTCCGCCTGCCTGGAAAAGGTCGAGAACAGGTTCGCAATCGTGACATTCGAACCGAACTTGAGCAGGGAGAACGAATCCCGGAACCCTCGCGGTCGGGATGGTCGCCACGGAACTGCGAGCCACAGCACGAGGGTGCCGAACAGAACAGCGGTCAAGTTCTGGATCACCAGTGCCCACACGCCCAGCCCGGCGAATGCAGCGATGACCGCAGCTACGCAGGACAGGAGACCCGCTGTCGTGTTACGGATCGCGAGGGTTCGGAACTGCAGGCGTCTATTCAGAAGGGCTCCATGCTGCACGGCCAGCCCAGAGAACACGTAGCCTCCCCCGAGCGCAACACAAACCCACACCAGATCCGGCTCGCCGTAGAACGCCGCCAATCCGAAGCCGCTGAGGCCGACCGCGACGCCGAGAACTACTCCCACCACCGCATTGATCCAGAAGAGCGCATTGACCTGCGACCAGGTGAGACTCTCACTCTGAACGACCGCTTGACTGAGTCCGAGGTTGCGGAACTGGTTGACGACGACCGTGAGCGTGAGCGCCATCGCCATCAGTCCGAACTGATCCGGAGTCAACAGGCGTGCCAAGATCATCGTGGTCCCGAGTTGGATCGCGTAACTGGACCAGACACCCAGGAACGACCAGCTCATCCCGCGAGTGACCGTCCGGCCGACGCCACCCGAAGGAAGGCCCCGTTCGAGACCCTCGTCGACTTTCGGTTGCACGTCCGTCAACTCAGGGACCCTATCTCGGCTCGATGACGACGTCGCCGAACGTCGCATCTACGTGGTGCGCGATGAGGGCGAACGAACCGGTGCTTGGGCCGGCGCCCGTGTAGGTCACCGTCCAACCATCTGCTTCCGATCCTCCGGCCGGATAGATGGTCAGGGTGTAGGTGCTTGTCGTGCTCGAGACCGTGTCGACGACTCCATGCATGATGTAGTCCTCGCCGATAGTCAGGGGCATCGCCTCCCAATCGCGACGAACGTAGCCATTGCCCCACAGTTCGAGCTTCGGCACGTCGTAGAAGCGATAGAAGGCGTATGCGCCGACTGTCCTGAAGTTTGAATCGGGCTGCGCTGTGCTTGAGGAAAGATGCCCCTGCCATCGAAGCGCCAACCCGACCATCGCCTCGTTGCTTAGGTAACTGCCCGCGCCCGGTCCAATCGCGTTCACGGTAAATGGAACCGTGACCTCATAATCCGTCCAGGAAAGCTCCCCGATCGCGACTAGTCGGTCATAGCCCGACGCACCGGCAGCAGTCCGCAGTCCATTGGCACCTACCGTCCATTCACCGTCGACAACTGTCGCCTGGTCGGTGAGCGGAGCGTCCGACCAGTCCACCGTGTAGGGCAAGGACAGCGTCGGCTCAACGACCCGCGTGATCGTGACGGTGGTCTGGGTGACGTCTCCCAGCTGGTCCTTGGCCGTCAGCACAAGGGAGTTGTTTCCGACGTTCAGGCCAGCCAGTGTCACCTCGGCATTGAAGTCTCCCGGGTACTGCAGACGTCGGTTGTCAGGTCCGATGGTGAGCGGCTTGGCCGACCCGCCGTTGAGCGAGTAGGTGAGACTGACGACACCGTCGGGGTCGGAGACCGTTCCGAGGATCGGCACCGCCGGCTGCGTGATGCCGTTCGCACCGTAGGTCTGGTGGTTTCCGTACCAGACATCGATCGTCGGGCCGCTGCTGGCCAGAGTCACGAAGGCCGTTTCGCCGGTCGTTGTCGCGTTGCCGGCGAGGTCTGTCGCCACGACTCGCGCCCGGTAGGAGGTCTGCGGCTGCAGCCCCGTGACGGTCGCGGAGTGCGTGAGGGCTGGGGAGTCGCTGGCGACCGATGCCCACGTGTTGGTGCCGCTTCGTGCGACCTGGACTACCCCCGTCGTCAACTCATTCGTGGTCCAGTTGACGCTCACGGCCCCGGAACCTGCGGTGACACCGGTCACGCTCACGCTCGGTGGAGTGGAGTCGGGCGGCGCGCCACCGTCCTCAGGGGTGATCGGTGAGTCGGCGTTGAAGGCGTAGTCGACGAGTGCAGTGAACGCAGGGTTGTTGCCCTCGATGCCCGCATAGGGTCCGACCGCCGTCACGCTCAGCTGTTGATTCGCAGTACCGATCGTCGTCCAGGTCGTCCCATTGGATGAAGTCCGGAATGTCCACGTGGACCCTGACCGACTCACCTGAAGGTATGCCTCGCCCGTCAGGGTGATCTTCTTGCTGAGGACTTTCACCGACGCAGAATTGGTCGTTGACGCCATGTACGCGAATGTCGAACTCCCGTCGCTGTACACACTGAACCGGAGCCACCGAGAAGCGGACTCCTGCACGAGGAGACCCTGATCCTGATACCGCTGGGTCGGCAAGGAGTCGAAGTTCAGAATCACGCTGAAGTCCTCATCCGCCACCGACTGCAGCACGCGCGTCGCTCCGTTCGAGCCCCAAGCGCCGCGCGTCTCGCCTGCGGGCAACGAGATCGCGAGTCGCGCGTCCTGGGTCCCCGCGCCGGCCACGGCCACCTGAGCCCCACCGATCGGATCGACGACCTGCCACATCGGATCCAGGGCCGCCGACGAGAAGTCGTCTGAGACGAACCCATCACCGGTTGTCGGGTCCGGTTCGGGGGTCGGGTCCGGGTCAGGGGTCGGCGTCGGGTCTGGGGTCGGCGTCGGGTCTGGGGTCGGCGTCGGGTCCGGGCTAGGAGTCGGATCCGGCGTAGATCCGTCAGAAGTCAGCGCGAAGTAGTCGACGATAGCGCTCCACGGTGGCGCAGTGCCATTGCTCGTGGAAGCCGTCGAGCCGGCATACGGCCCGGCACTGGTGACTGTGAGAGCCGCCGTAGCGGTTGCCACTGTTGACCATGATGAGCCGTTCGAGGACCACTGGAACGTCCATGAGGACCCTTCGCCCGTGACGCGTAGCCAGACGGAGGAGGCAGACGTCCGAATGACCGGATTGGCGACTGTGGTTGTCTGCCCACCAGTCGTCGAGCCGACGTAGGCGAGAAGCTTGCTTCCGTTGCTGTACACGCTGAACCGCAACCAGCGACCGTCATCCTGCCGGATCAGGAGTCCCTGGTCCTGGTACTTGGCAGTGGGGATCGAGTCGAACTTCGCCTCGACCACAAGGTCGCTGCCACCCACCGGGGTCATCAGCCGGGCCGCCGTGTTGTCATCGGAGGCGTCGCTGCTGGGCCCAGCCGGGAGTTCGATCCGCAGTTGCCCGCCACCGACCGATGCTGTGGCTGTTTCCTGCGGGTGTTCCAGCGTCCAGACGCCGGAGTTGAGCGACGTGCCGTTGAAGTCATCGCGGAGCGTGGCTGCCGACGCCGGTGTCGGTGTCGCCGCGACACCTGACACCGCTAGCGCGAGGGCTGTCAGGGCCAGGAGCACTGGCCTGGCGTGGGCTGGTCTGGTCCTCATCGTGCTACCTCAGTCCTGCTCTGGTCGGAAGCGGTTGCTACAGATGCATAGAAGCCGCGAACGGCACCACCACGAAGGCGCCGGCGTGCCCGCCATAACGCCACACCCGCGTTCCGCTTCATCCAAGCGGCACTGAATGCTGCCGCCGTGCGTACTCTCGGCACTATCGCCTCTCTGCGGGTAAGGATCCAACGATTGATGTCCACGAACACACGCGTCATCGGCGGCACCACGCCGGCCGAGCGATGCGGGTCGAAGAAGGCGGCGACGGCTCGCCGGTTGTGGGCGCCTAGGCTCGCGCTCTCTCCGACCACGCGTCGGTAGAAGAGCCGGTCCGGAACCTCTCGAATCTGGCCGGCCACCGCCATCTGGGCGAGATAGGTGACATCCGAGGACCGGTTCGCTGTGATCAGCGTCGTGTCGCTGCGCATGACCGCGGTTCGCGCCACTCCGAAGCATGGATTGCAGAGCCACCGCTTCGCAGCGAACTGGCGTAGCCGTTCCCACGGCTGAGGCTGGGTGAGGTGCAGCCCATCGGCGTGATCACGGATCCGCACACCTCGATCGTCGATGAGGGTGGTCCCGGCATACGCGAGGACCGCCTCCGGGTGTCTGTCGAGTTCGTTGATGCAGGCCGACACATACGTCGGAGCGATCAGGTCGTCGGCGGCAGCCCACTTGAAGAGTTCGCCACGGGCGGCGGTCACGAGTCGGTTGTAGTTCCACGCGGCCCCGTGGTTCTCATCGCTGAGTTCGAGGATGATCCGCTCGTCGCGTGTGGCGAAGTCACAAAGGATGTCTCGGGTGCCGTCGGTCGAGGCGTTGTCTCCGACGATGAGTTCGAAGTCGGTGAAGTCCTGCGCCAGGATGCTTTCCAGCGTCTCGGCGAGGTGGGCTTCGCCGTTGTAGACGGGGAGCCCGATGGTCAGCCGGGGCGTGCTCACAGTGCCTCCACGGTCGGCGCGAGTCCGAGGTCGGTCAGTTCGGTGACGATCTCCGTGCGGTAGGCGCCGTTCATCACGATCACGAGTGCGGGCTCCGCGTCGGTGAGGTCCTTCGGCGCGAGCACACGGTGGCCGGTGCCGGCCATGTACTGGTTCTGCTTGAACGGGTTGATGTCGACCACGCCGTCCACGAGGGCGGCGTCCGCACCCAGTGCGGCGAGGAACGCGACCCCCTTCGACCCGCCGCCCCAGATGACGGTTCGGCCGCCCCTCGCAGTCACGGTCCGGATCCGGTCCCGCCAGTGCTCGACCATCGTCCGGTGGCCGCGCGCGAATCGCGCGGCGGCCTCGGCGAGCGCTGCCGGGTCTTCCTCGATCGGGAGCGCCACTGCTGCGCCACCGGCCGTCGGCCGGGCCTCGACGAGCAGGGTCTGGTCGGAGTACGCCCGCGTGATGCTGAGCACGTCGAACCCGGCAGCACGGAACAGCCGGCCGACCGATCCCGCGGAGAAGTAGGAGCTGTGTTCGTAGTAGACGTCCCAGAACGCGACCTCGTCCAGGACCCGCTGCACGTCGGGCACCTCGAACAGCAGCACGGTGCGCTCGACGTCGGTGACCGCGGACCTGATGGACTCCAGGAAGTCCCGGACCGGGGCGATGTGTTCGAGCGTGTGCCGGCAGATGATGGCGTCCGCGTCCAGCTCGGGCAGGTCCTGCGGGAAGAGTCCCTGGATCCAGGTGACGGGGACGTCGTCGGTGATCCGGGCGGGCTGCACGCCCGGGTCCACGCCGATGCCGGCGCCGATCCCGGCGCGAGCCATCTCCACCAGGAACTCGCCCTTGCCGCAGCCGATCTCGACGACGGTCCCGCCCGTCAACGCGTAGCGCTCGACCCAGTCCGTGGCCAGGTCATGGATGAAGGCCTGGAACGTCGGCGAGAATCCCTGCGTCTCCTCGTAGTCCTGCGAATACGTGGTCAGTGCCGGGTCGTAGCGGCAGTTCCAGATGAGTCCGCAGACAGGGCACAACGCCAGCTCCAGGTCCCCCTTCGGGAAGTCGACGGCGGCGGCCCGGTCCCCGAGAAGGAGGCAGCTGTTGACCGGCACCGGTTCGCCCACATGGAAGGGCTCGGGTGCCGCGGCACCGCAGGCGGGGCAGGTGCGGGCGGTCACGGGGTGACTCGTTCCGCGAGGTCACGGCGCTGGGTCTCGTCACTGCGGGGTGCGCCCGAGCGCCTTCTGCGACCCAGGAGGCCGTCGAAGACGCCCACGTAGGCACGCGCCTGGATCGACCAGGCCAACTCGTTCTCGATGCGGCTCCGACCGATCCGTCCCATCTCCGTCCGCCGCTGGGGATCGTCGAGGAGGTCGGCAATCGCCTGCGCGGACTGCGCGGGATCGTCACCAGAGACGTACACGGCCGCGTCACCGGCGCAGCGACGGGTCTCTCGCAGGTCCGTCGCGACGACCGGGATCTCGTGGGCCATGTACTCGAGGGTCTTGTTCATCGTCGAGCGGTGGTTGAACTCGTTCTGCGGGTCCGGCGTCACACCGAGGTCGGCGGTGGACAGCCAGCGGCCCAGCTCGTCGTGGTCCACCTTGCCGGTGAACGTCACCCACGCATCGAGGCCACGGGCGCTGGCGTCAGCCTTGAGGTCCTCGAGGCTGTCACCGAAGCCGAGCAGGGCGAACCGGGTGTCCTCCCGGCCGAGGTCGTGCACGTAGTTGTCGATGGTCGCCAGGAGTCCGTCGACCCCGTCCTGCGGACCCATGATGCCCACGTAGCAGACCAGGTGCTCGCGTCCGTCACGCAGTTCCGGATGTGGCTCTCTGCGGCGCATCCGGTCCGCGTCAGGGGTGCTCATCACCACGGCGGTCCGGCCGGCGGGCACGCCACCGCGTTCGAGGGCGACATCCCGATAGGCGGGGTTCGGTGAGATCACGCGGTCCGCGACCCGGTAGGTCATGGCCTCCAGGAACAGCAGCGCGCGGTGCAGCACGCCACGCGTGCCGAAGCGGGCCTCGTAGACCTCCGGGCAGAGGTCGTGCTGATCGAACACGTATCGCCGGCCACGCAGCTTCCAGAGCGCCCCGAGGAGCCAGTAGGTGTCCGGCGGGTTGCAGGCCTGAAGCACGTCGAAGCCACGCTCGCGGTTCACCTTGATCGACAGCCGTGCGGTCTGCAGCCAGCACAGCGCGAACTCGCGGAAGTAACTGATCAGCCCGGAACTCTCGGGCGGCGGGGCGTAGGAGTACACGTGGACACCGTCGGCCACATGCCGGTCGGCCTCGCCGGCCGTCTCCTTCGGGCAGATGACGCTCACCTCGTAACCGGCACGCACCAGGGCGGCGCACTCGGTCCGGACCCTACGGTCGATCCGAAGCGGCAGATTCTGGATCACGATCAGCACGCGTGGCTTCCGCCCGGAGGCCACGCCGGCAGCGACCGACGCCCTTCCGTTCCGGCGATTCCACATGTGTCCGCTCTCCTGTCATTGGTTGCAGGTGGCGGGGGAACTCACCGACGCGAGTGTGCACGGCCCAACGGGCCGCGACCTCACCTCGCTCGATCCCCCGAACGCAGTGCTGCTCCTTGCAACGTACTGAGGACGCCCAGCCCTCGATAGGTGATGGACGGGTGAACTTCCCCCACCTTCAGCCATCACCCCGGGGTGAGGGGAGGATGGGGACGCATTCCCTCACAAGCCCTCCCATGGGCGGGGGATACTCAGCGCGTGGTCTCAATCATCATTCCGGCGCACAACGAGGAGCGGTCGCTGCCTCGGCTGTTGGATGCGCTCCAACGCGCCGGCGGATCCCCGTCCGAGATCGTGGTCGTGGCGAATGGCTGCTCTGACCGGACCGCGGACATCGCCCGTGACCGCGAGGTCACCGTGATCGAGACACCGGTGCCGTCGAAGATCCGCGCCCTCGCACTCGGAGACCAGCAGGCCACGTCCTTCCCACGGATCTATGTCGACGGCGACGTGGTGCTCGGCGCCGACGACGCGCGCGCCCTCTGCGACGCACTCACCGGGCGGATCCAGGCCGCGGGTCCGACCAGGCACCTGCCGATGGACGGGGTGTCAGCACCGGTCCGCTGGTACTACGACGTGTGGCAACGGCTGGACGGCGTCCGGAGCGAGTTGTACGGACGCGGTGTGATCGCCGTGAGCGAGCAGGGCCACGCCCGGATCCGGGACTGGCCGGAGACCATGTCCGACGACCTACACCTGGCCATGAGCTTCGCCCCCGAAGAGCGCACCGTGGTGCCCGGAGCCCGGGTCACGATCAGGCCGCCGAAGACCTACGGCGACCTGTTGCGCCGGCGGGTCCGTGCGATGACCGGAAACACCCGCATGTCGGCTGCGCCCGGCGCACCGCCAGTCCGTGGCGCCGGTGCGACTCCGGCGGCGCTCGCCCGGATGGCCATGGCCGAACCTCGACTGCTGCCCGGGATGATCGTCTTCGTGGCCACCGCGGCGATTTCGAAACTGCTGGGCCGCCGAGCGGCGCGGCGCGGTGACACCACGTGGCTACGGGATGAGAGCAGCCGCCGCTGACGCCCCACGGCCCGCGTGTGGGCCAAGCTGCGCTCCTCGGCAACGGCTGCGTTGATGACGCGCTGCCCGTCAGGTCCACTCCCGTCCGCGGCGTCTGCCGCCAGCAAGAGGCACGCAGAAGGACGTTCCGAACCGCATCGGCACGACTCTCAACCGCCGCGTCGGTGGCCTCACACCCTCTCACCCCCTGGTGAGCGGAATTCCCACCAAAGGTCACCCCCCAGTCACCCGACGCTTCTTCACCCGCTCCCCTAGATTCCGGAGTGTTCGAGCAGCAACTACCGGCTGTAGCCATCGGGGCATGGGGAGATACGACGTGAAGTTACGTAGAGACGGCGTCACCTGGCGTGAGATCGACGGGGAGATGGTCATCCTCGATCTGAAGACGTCCAAGTACCTGACCACGAACCGCGCCGGCACCACGCTCGTCAGGTTGCTCGCCGAGGACCGCAGCACCGGTGATCTCACCGACGCGCTGGTCACCGAGTTCGGTATCAGCACCGATCAGGCCGCCGGCGACGTAGCCACGTTCGTGGACTCCCTCGAGCAACGAGGGCTGCTGCAGGACGCCGCGCGCTGATGCGCTCCAGATTTCCGGCACATCCAGGCCGGGGCCACACCGCTACACCGCGAGGGGAGGTGACATCACCATGTACGAATCTCCGATGATCCAGGAGGTCGGCTCCGTCCGCGACCTCACGCTGGGCGAGGGCTGGGCCGGGAGCGACGACACGTTCCTGTACTTCATCCGGTACGGGACCGACCCGTCCTCCTGACCGCGATGGGAGCGGGCTCGTTGGCCGATGCTGGTCAACGAGCCCGCTCCATTTCTCAGCGCGACCGGCGCGAACAACCCAGATCGACTCGATTGGACCATGACATGACGGAAGCGCCCCCGGTGGACGGCTACGTCCGATCCGACGCTTTCGAAGTGGCGACCTGCTGGAAGTACGGACTGACTGAGCCGACGCCGCTCCCGTCCCCGCTGCAGTCTCCGCGCTCCGCGCTGGAAGCGGCAATCCTGCCCACGCTGGTGGACGGCACCTGCTACGTGACGTTCTCCGGCGGCCGCGACTCGTCGGCGATCCTCGCGGTCGCGACCGATCTGGCCAGGCGGGAAGGGCTGCCCGACCCCGTTGCTGTGACGCGCCGCTACCCGAACGTCCCGGATTCGGACGAGTCCGAGTGGCAGGACCTGGTCATCGAGCACCTCGGCCTCGGCGACTGGCTCAAGCTGGAGTTCACCGACGACGAGACCGACCTGCTCGGCCCCGCCGCCCAGGCGAGCGTGCGACGTCATGGTCTGCTCTGGCCACCCGCGGTCCACAGTCACGGCCTGGTCTACAGCCACCTGACCGGCGGGACGATGCTGACCGGCGAAGGCGGCGACGAGGTACTCGGCGCACGTCGAGTCACGCCGCTCACCCTGCTGCGCCGCCGCCGCCGCCCGACCCGCACCCTCCTGCGCGGTGCGGCGCAAGCACTCTCACCGTCCGTGGTGCGCCGGCATCAGATACGCCGCGACCTGGAATCGGCGCGGCTGCAGCACTGGCTCCGCCCCGAAACCAAGGACCGCCACCTGCGGCTGATGGCCGCCGACGAAGCCACGGAGCCCCTGCGCTACGACGCCGCCACCTGGTGGATCACCAGGCGCCGCAGCTGGACGACGATGGCGACGAACCAGGCCCTGATCGCGGGGACCTACCAGGTTCGCACCGCGAACCCGCTCCTCGACGCCGGCTTCGTCGCGGCCCTGGCCCATGCCGGAGCCACCTGGGGATTCAACGGCCGCACCGCGACGATGAAGGCGCTCTTCTCGGACGTGCTGCCACCGGCGTTGCTGGCCCGGCGGACCAAGGCCAGCTTCAACAAGGCCTATGCCGGCAGGTACACCCGCGAGTTCGCCCAGGGCTGGGACGGCTCGGGGGTCGACGACAGCCTCGTGGATCCGGAGATCCTGCGGGACGTCTGGCTCTCGGACGCCCCGACCATGTCGACCGCGATGCTTCTCCATCAGGCCTGGCTCTCCACCGCGGTGGCACAGTGAGCGTGCGTCGGCCCCCGTTCGGCGAGTGGCCGTGGATCGTCGCAACGCTTGCCCTCGCGATCGTGGCCGAACTGGGCCTGCGCACCGCGGGCCTGCCACGCCTCGCCCGCGCGTTCGGAACCCCGCTTCGCACTGAGGAGCCCACGCGCGCGGAATCGGCTCACCCCGCTGGCCCTCCGGTCCTGGATGACCGGGCCCGGCGCCAGGTGCGCGCCACTCGCCGGGTGATGCGTCACTGGCCGTTCGGCGACACGTGCCTGCGCCAGGCCCTCATCAGCGGCGCCCTGCTGCGCCGGCTCGGGCCGGAGTTGCTCGTGGGCGTGGCCAAGATCGATGGCCAGGTGCGCGCGCATGCCTGGCTCGAGATCAATGGCGGCATCCTCGACCCGCTGGGTGCTGCCTCGTCCTACACACCGTTGCTCTCACTCGATGCCATGGACACGAAATGAACATCACGAAGCTGTACGGCCTAAACCTCGACTCCGAACTGCCACTGCATCAGACGAGGCCGGCCGACGGTCCGACCGACGTGACGATCCGGCTCGGTGCACCCATGGAGGCCACCGAGGACGTACCTCCCGGCCGCGTGCTGCTCCATCTCGACGGCGACAAGCAGTACTACTCCGCCACGGACACCGGATCGGGCTACCTGCTCCGGTTCTACCGGACCTGCGACTTCGAACTCGACCAGGACCTCACCACGGTGACGGTCCGACTCGTGCACGGCGCCGACCCCGCACGTGCGGGCGTACTCGCCGCGGGGACGATGCTCTCCTTCCTCCTGGCCATGCGCGGTCGGCCGGTGCTGCACGCGAGCGCGGTACAGATCGGCGACTCCGCTCTCGCATTCGTGGGCCGGTCCGGCATGGGCAAGTCCACGATGGCGACGCTGATGTGCGCCGACGGAGCCCGTCTCATCACCGACGACGTGCTCCACCTCGACCTCGAGGCGGCACCGCCCCGGTGTCACCTCGGCGCGACCGAAGTTCGTCTGCGCAAGGCGGCCGGCGACCTCGCGGCCCGGTTCACCGTCCCGCCCGTGCACCGGGTCACCGGCGACGACCGGGACGCGCTCGCGACACGTCCGGCTGAGACCGATCGACTGCCGCTGCGCGCGATCGTGATACCGGCGCCAGACCACTCGGACCAGGAGCGGGAGCCCGAGTTCATCCGCGTGTCTCAGCGGGACGCGCTACTGCATCTCCTGATGTTCCCCCGCATCGTGGGCTGGGAGGATCCCGCCGCCGTGGACCAGCAGTTCCAGCACCTCAGCGACGTAGTCGAGACGGTTCCGGTCTACGTCGCCCGGCTGCCCTGGGGGCCGCCCTTCCCGACTTCCATCGCCGCGCAGGTGCTTGCCGCGGTGGGGCTCGATCAGCCGGTCGCCTCGGTCTCGACACCAGCCAGGTAGACCTCGAGCGCTGCCTCATCCGCTCGGAGCCGGGCGGACTTCGGGACCGCAGGCGTCCGCCGGGTCCGTTCGCGCACGCCGAGCAGCGCGTTGTGGCCGGCTGCGGCAACCGTGCGCGTAGCGCCCGGCTGCGCGGCCCGGGCCACCAGCCGCGCCAGGCCCGGTTCCTGACGTGCGTCCGGTACTGGGGCGACCCGATCCACGACCGCCGTCAGGGCACCGAAAGCTCCGGACAGGCCCAGACGACGGTTCAGGTCCTCGGGTGCGGAGGTGGTGCCGAGGACGCGCCGGGCGCGTGCCAGGACCAGGGCGACGTGCGGCTCGGCGCGCCAGGCCTTCGCTCGGCGAGCCACCTCGTCCCAGTCCTCGATCTGGGCCGCCAGCCGGTCCGCGTCCACGAGGAGGAGGAGTCTGTTCGCACCGGTCAGCGCTGCGTGCAGGCAGACATGCACCAGTGCGTCGGCCGGTGACAGGGCCCAGGCCCGGTTCAGGCCCAGCACGACCGCCGCCTTCCGATCCAGGAGTTCACTCGTCGGTACCGCGAACCGCGCTCGCCGCACCGCCATGTTGATCATGGACCAGTGCAGGTCCATCAGCAGGCCGGACGGACTGACCCAGTGCATCTCCCCCGGCGTCCGGGGGTTGCGGAGCATGTCGTCATAGTCGGCGATCGTCCAGCCGGCCGCGAGGAGCCGGCGCGCGACCTCACGCAGGTCGTTGGGATCAACCAGGGTGTCGACGTCGTGGTAGGTCCGCAGCCCCTGCGCGGGATGGGCCGTCTCGGACAGGAACGGGCCCTTGAACGTCACCCAGTCGATGTCCTCGAGGATGCTGCCGAACTCGTCGAGCATGATCGTGGCCCGGATGTGCACCCCCATGGCGTGGTCCCTGTCGGGCCTCAGGAGCGCCGCATCCTCCGGGGCACGGTCCCTGAGCGCGAGGTGCACGAGTGGCGCCACCCGGTGGTACCGAGCTGCCTGGATCAGGTCCGACCGTGCGGCCTCCCCTGGCGAGGCGAGGCCGCGCTCGCCCCGACCGACGGCCACCAGCAGGTCCGAGACCGCCTGCTTCGTCCGGCGATCGACCACAGGAACTCCCGGCGTCTTCGGGCGGTCCCCGGGCGGGGGACGGCGATGATCGGTGGCCCTGCGCTCATCCGGCAGGTGACGAAAGGCTAGCGTGGGCTGCCCTGTCGCGAGGCTGGAATGGCGCGGATCCGCGCACCCGGACGGCGACACCAGCTCTCGGCACCGGCGTCCGTCAGGACGTCTTGATCACGTGCACGAGACAGCCCGGGACGGCGGCGTCCGGACGCCGGTCCGCCTCCGGGGTGGCCCGGGCGAACCGTGCCACCTCGTGCTGGACGGGGAGCAGGTGCGGCAGCTGCGCTCGTCCGTCCCGGAAGATGGCGTGCCCGCCGACCGCGAGCGCGGGCCACCAGTTCTCGATCTCGGCACGGATCCCGTCACCGGAGACGGAGGCGTCGAAGAACACCAGGTCGAACGGGTCCTCACCCGGTTCGTGCAGTCGCGTGTCACCGACGACCAGCTCGACCTGCTCCCGCAGCCCCAGCCGGTCGAGTACCTGCTCCAGCTCCGGTCCCCAGACGTCCTGCTTGGGATTGCCGTCGATCGAGGTCACCCGAGCACCGCTCGCCGCGTAGAACACGGTGGAGCCACCACGGAAGCGGCCGAGTTCGGCGACCCGCGGTCGGTCGAGCGCGGTCAGGATCCGGTAGAGGTACGCGGCCTCGTCGAGGTCCAGCCGGGTGAACCGGTGGTTCAGCCAGTTCGAGGAGAACAGCCAGACCAGGTCCTCGAAGTGTTCCACCGGCGCCCGGAAACCTGGCTCCGCCTGGGCGACGTCCCAGTCCGCAACGCGCGCCATCCGGTCCGAGAGCGAGAGCAGGAGCTCCGCACGCACGTGTGGGTCGCGCATCGCTGCTCTGACCACGGCGAGGCCGACGCGGCTACCGACCAGAGCCGAGGCGAGGCTACGTCCCGTCGAACGCACCCCGGAACCGGCCGCTCTCGGCGGCCCGAGCCAGATGCGGTCGGAGACGGGTGATCCCGCCGAACGCGACGGCGGGAAGCTGCGCTTGAGTGTCGATAGCACCACGTGGGCTCCCCCAAGAGTTCGGTCATGTCGCGGCGCGGGCGCGCCGAGACGATTTCGACGGTGGCCCCGCCATCACGTTCCTGACGGGATGAACGCTAACGCCGACTGGGGCAACCGGTGGGCCGAATGCTCGGCTGACGCAAACCAGATCCTGCCGGGGCCGATCGGCCCCGGCAGGCAGGCCCCGGTGCCGCTCAGAAGATTCGGTTCGACACCTCCGCCGGCGCGAGCAGCAACTCCTTGAGCTCGTCGTCGACCTTCAGCAGGGTCAGCGAGGCGCCGGCCATGTCCAGGGAGGTGCAGTACTCCCCGACGTAACTGCGGAACACCGAGATGCCCTGGTCCGCGAGCTTGCGGTGGGCGATCCCGTAGAGCAGGTACTGCTCGCTGATCGGGGTGCCACCGAGACCGTTGACCATCAGGGCGACCTCGTCGCCGGAGGAGTACGGCAGATCCGGCACCACCGCGTCGAGGAGGATGTCGACGATCTCGTCGGCACTGGCGAGCTTGACGCGTTCGCGGCCCGGTTCGCCGTGGATGCCGATCCCGACCTCCATCTCGTCGTCACCGATCTCGAACAGGGGTGTGCCACGTTCGGGCGGGGTGCAGGAGGTGAGCGCGATGCCCATGCTGCGCACGGACGCGATCACCTTCTCCCCGATCCGGACCAGTTCCTCCAGTTCGGCGCCGTTCTCCGACGCGGCCCCGGTGGCCTTGATGACGAAGAAGTTACCCGCCACGCCACGGCGCCCGACGGTCCAGGTGGAGTCCTTGACAGCGACGTCGTCATCGACGAGCAGGGCGCCGACCTTCATGCCGTCGGCCTCGCACATCTCCTTGGCCATTTCCCACGCGGTGCGGTCGCCGGTGTAGTTGTTGACCAGGTGCAGGATGCCCTTCGGGGAGTAGAGCAGCTTGGACGTCTCGTAGACGAACTCCACGGGAGGCCCCGCGAACACGTCGCCGGGGCACGCGCCGTCGAGCATGCCCTTCCCGACGATCATGGTGTGCGCGGGCTCGTGACCGGAACCGGAGCCCTGGATGATGCTGACCTTGTTGTCGTTCGGCGCGTCGGCCCGGTAGATGAGGTTGTAGCGCGGGTCGTAGTCGAGTGCCCCGCCACTGGCGAGCTGGATGCCGGTGAGCATCTCGGGGACGAACTGCCGTGGGTCGTTGACGAACTTCTTCACTGTCCGGCTCCTTGCCGTGAGTCGCGCCACGCGGCGCTGATGTCCTGCAGGATCACCCCGATGGCGGTCGCCCCCGCGTCCACCGATGCGCGGCTGCGTTCGCCCGTGTAGGCGGCGCGGCCACGTTTCGCGAGCATGCCCAGCGTCGCCTCCGCGGCGGAGACGGCCACGTCGGCTGCCTTCTGCACGGCGGCGACACCGCCGTCGTCGAACCCCTCCGTGATGCTGGCCTCCAGCGAGTCGACCGCAGGCACCAGGGCATCGAGCAGGGTCTTGTCCCCCAGTTCTGCCTGCCCCCGCTGGGAGATCCCGGTGATCGAGGCCCGCAGGACCTCGATCAGTTCCGGCCCGGTGAGGCTGGTGCGCTCCCCCGCCGTCGCCGCCGCACGCATGAACGCCGTGCCCCAGATCGGCCCGCTGACTCCGCCGACCTTGCCGGCGATGACGAACCCGACCTTCTTCAGCAGCGCCCCCACGCTGGTGTGGTCGAAGGAGTCGAGGTCGCTGCCGACCACCTCGAACCCGTTCCGCAGCGAGAACCCGAAGTCGCCGTCCCCTGCCACGGCGTCCAGTTGGGCGAATTCCTCGGCGTTGTCCACGATGGTCCGTGCCATCGTGCGCAGGACGAGGTCGACGTCGTCGTTCGTATCCGTCATGCCTACCCTCCTTGGTCGGTGCGGTGCTGGTGTGATTCACTCCAGGCAGCTGAGCAGGTCGGTCAGTCCGATCACGGTGTCGGGCCGCGCGGCGCCCCGGTTGGCCAGGACGAGGGCGGGCTCCCCGCCGGGGTCACCGAGCGAGGTGACCACCAGGACGGCTTCGTCGTTCGGTTCGGTTCGCGTGTACCCGTTCACCGTCAGCACGCACCGCAGGCCCGCGCCGGTGGCGGCGAGCAGCCCGTTGCGGGAGTCCTCGATGACCAGGGTCCTGCTCGGGTCCGCCCCGAGCCGCTCGAGCGCGAGCAGGTAGATGTCCGGTGCCGGCTTCTTCGCCGGCACCACGTCACCGGCGAGGATCGCGTCGAACGCCTCGGCTCGCCGCTGCCCGACCGCCTGGGTCAGGATGGCGCGCACGGACGCCTCCGCGGAGGTGGAGGCGACGGCGAGCGGCCAGCCGGCGTCCTGGGCGGCGGTGATGATCCGGGTGATGCCGGGCCGGGGCGGCAACGCGCCATCGGCGACCAGCCGCGTGTACCGAGCCGTCTTGTCCTGGTGCCAGGCCGCGATCATCGCCGCCTGCTCGTCGCGGTCGGTGGGCAGGTTGTTCGCGGCGACGAACTCGGGGGTGAGCTCGCTCGCCATCCGCTCCTTGCCGCCGGCGATCTGCAGCTTGGTGGCGTAGTCGGCCTCGCTCCAGTGCAGGGGTACCCCGAAGTGTTCGAACGTGGCGTTGAACGCGACCCGGTGCCCGTCCCGTTCGGTGTCCGCGAGCACGCCGTCGCAGTCGAAGATCAGGGTGGCGCTCACGAGACCCAGGCCTTCCCGGCGCTGCCGAACATCCGGATGTGCTCGGCCGCCATCTCCTCAACCGCCTTGGTCTGCGCCCGGAACAGCGACGGCGGGTCGTACTTGCCCGGGTTGGCGCTCATGTAGTCGTAACCCGAGGCCATGAACCGGATCTTCAGGGCCGTGGAGATGTTCACCTTCGCGCAGCCCCGGGCGATCAGGTCGCTGAACTGCGCCGCGCTCATCCCGGTCCCGCCGTGCAGCGCCACCGGGATCCCGGCCGCCTCGACGATTTCGGTGACCCGCTTGTTGTCCAGGGTGGGCGCGGCCCGGTACATGCCGTGGGCGTTGCCGATGGCGGGCGCGAAGACGTCCACGCCGGTGGCCTCGATGAAGGCCAGCGCGGTCTCCAGGCTGAGTTCGGGCGGCGGGGCGTCCCCGGCCAGATCCTCCACCCGGGCGAACGGTTCGATCTCGCCCTCGACGAGCGCGCCGTACTCCCGAGCCTGCTCGACGACCTCGACGCACTGCCGCTGGTTCTCCTCGACGCTCAGCTTCGAGCCGTCGAAGAGCACCGAGTTCCACCCGGCCTCCAGGCACGCGGTGATCAGGTCCCGGTCCGGGCAGTGGTCCAGGTGCAGCGCCACCGGCACGCTCACCCCCTCGGCGAGCTCGGCCCAGAGCGCGTACAGCACGTTCACGCCCATCGCCTCGACGGTCTTCACCGAGGTCTGCACGATGAGCGGCGCCCGCAGTTCCTGCGCCGCGGCGAGCACGGCCGCCATCGTCAGGTCGTTCACGACATTGATCGCGGCGACCCCGTACCGGTCCTCGAATGCACGGTCCACGATGTCCTGCGTGGGCACGATCGGCATCATCCACCTCCGATTCTCATGACCCCTGCGCCCGGTCGGTCACTGCCAGCTCGAGGACGGCCCGGGCGTTCGGCTCGTCCACCACGAGCGCGTCGACGATGCCGGCGCGCAACACCCCGAGAATGGCGAGCGGCTTCTCCGGCCCGCACGCGACGGCCACGACGGCGGGGATCCGCCGCAGCTCCTCCAGCGACAACGCCATCACCCGTTCGAGGTGCGGCGCGGTGATCGCCCGCCCCGAGGCGTCCACGTACGTGCCGAGCACGTCCCCGACCGCACCGCGCGCCCGTAGCCGCGCGATCTCCGCGGCGGACAGGCACCCGGACCGCACCATGGTGCACTCGTCGTCGGTCCCGCCGATCCCCACCAGGGCCAGCGCCGCTCCCGCGGCAAGATCGAAAACGCCGCCGACGGCGTCCTGCTCGCGCAGTCTGTCCCGCACCTGTCCGTCGGCGACGTAGGCGGGCGCGTACAGGCTGTGCGCGGTGCCGTCGGAGGCGTCCGCGAGCGCCCGGGCGATCTCGTTCGGGTTGGTGGGGGCGTCCACGAGGGGCGATCCGCCCATGGCGCTGACGAAGACGCAGCCGGTCGCGGCCGGTCCTCGGAACGCCCCGGCGAGCGCGGCCAGGTCCCGGCCGTGCCCGACGGCCACCCGGACCCCGTCGGTGAGCCGTCGCTCCAGGTACCGGGCCGCGCTGCGACCCACGAGCGTGCGTTGCTCCGCTGCTCCCTCGGCGGCCGGTGCCACGATCGCGTGCCGGAGCCCGAAGGCCTCCGCGAGGCGGTCCTCGAGGTCGAGGTCGAGGCCCCGCGGGGTGTCGATGTGGATGTCGACCACGCCGGTGGTGCGGGCCCGCTCGAGCAGCCGGCCGACCTTGGGCCGGGACAGCGCGAACTCCTCGGCGATCTGTCCCTGCGTGCGGGCGTCGACGTAGGACCGGTACGCGATCCGGGCGAGCAACTCGTGCTCGTCAGGGTTCAGTCCCACGGGCATGGCCGCCTCCGACACCTGAGCATCCGCTCACCACTGAGCAGATGCTCGCCAAGGTAGCACCGTGCGAACGCTGAGCGGTAGGGGCGGACGCCGGAAGGCTTCAATACGGGAGACGACCCCCGCCCGGCCCGCCGCCAGGACCGAGCCCGGCACCGCCGTCGGGCATCAGCTCTTTCTCGGTGTCGGCGGCGAACGCGGCGTCCAGATCGGCGACCGTGGGCGCCTCGAACGTGGCCACGCCCTCCTCGGGGACCAGTCGTAGCCGCGGGGTGGGCCGTGGCGAGCCCTTCGCGACGGCGTCGTCGGCCCCCCAGTCGTCGATCAGCGTGAGCAGCTCGCCGACCAGGTGGTTGATCCGGTCCCGGGCTCCCGCGCCCGGCTTGTAGGAGGGCAGCGGCGCGGCCGCACCCGGCCCGGCAAGCTCGGCGTAGTCGGTCGCGCCGGCCACCGGCGTCCGGTAGCCGGCGCCCCACGCCCCGAGCCAGTTGCCCAGCCCGGTGGCCGAGGTCCGCATCCGGATCCACCGGTGGTTCTCGAACCCGAACCCGGGGGTGCCGCCCGGGTCGTCGCCGGCGAACTGGTCCACGAGTTTCGCGGCGCCGGCCCGGCCGCGGGCGGCGAGCGCGTCGACGATGTCCTTCGGCATGGACAGGTTCATCCCGCCCTCGTCGCCGGAGTGATAGATCGTGACCACCCGATCCCGGTAGCCGGGTAGCACGAGCTGGGCGTTGTCGACCCACACCTGGGACGTGGTCACCAGCGCGTGGGCGAACCCGAGCAGCCCGCCAAGGCCCGACGGCGTGAGCGTGTGCCAGTGCCGCAGCGCCCCGACCGCGTTGTGCGTGGGCAGGAACGTGTTCTTGGCCTGGTCGTCCTCGGGTTTGCGACCGGCGGCCAGCTGGCCCAGGTTGATCGCGAACGTGGGCCGCCGGGGCAGCGGGCTGTCGAAGAAGTGCACGGGCAGGTTCGCGCACAGGCCGCCGTCGGAGAACCAGTTCGGCTCGAACTCGGGGGCGGCGCCGATCGCCGCCAGCGCCTCGTCGATGCCTGCGTCCGGGTGCTCGCCCAGCCAGGCCTCGGCCGTCTTCCGGTACCTCGTGTTCACGCCCCTGCTGAAGTCGATCGACTCCAGCGGCACGGCGGAGATGAGCACCGGGAAACTCAGGCTCATCCGGGTCGCGACCACGACGGGCACGTCCCGCGGCGCCGGGAACGGCACCAGTGCGCGCCTACCGGCGTGCGCCCGGGTGAGCGCGGCGTAGCGGTCCTTCACGGTGCTCCCGGTCACGGCCGACGGGTGCTGCTCGATCCAGGCGACCACGTCCTCGGGGAAGTAGCGGCGCCACACCGCCGGGTCGATGTAGTAGCCGCCGCTGTCCCACGGCATCGCCATTGGCTGGTACCGGGTCACGTTCGTGGTCATCATCCGCAGCGTGATCCCGGCGTCGGCGAGCTGCCCGAACGTCACCGGGGCCTCGCCCGACGAGCCGGACCCGCTACCGCCGCGCCCGGCCATGGTCTGGATCCGCTCGTGCAGCCACGGCGTGAGCGCCGGCGCACCCTTACCGCCGTAGCCGGCCATCCCGGTGCACATCCCCCACCCCTGCAGCCGGCCGAGCAGCCCCGCGGCGCAGATCACCAGGCCGAACACCGCGCCGAGCAGCGCCAGGACCACCCCGGCCGCGACCCCGGCCCACCGGCCGCCGCCACCGCCCGAGACCCCGGCGAGCACCGCGAGGACCACGCCCGGCAGGGCGCCGAGCACCAGCGCCCACCAGAACCAGCGCAACGTCGCGAGCGCCTTCGCACGCACCGCCGTCGACCCCTTCGATCCCATCCCGGCGGTGGCGACCCCGAACAGCGGGGCCGCCGCCCGGGTCGGCTGGAACAGCCGGAACAGGGTGGACCCGCCGGCCGGCGAGGGCGCGGTGATGTCGTCCGGCATGCGCTCCAACTCGGCGAACCCGCCGGTGCCGCGTCCGAGTTCGGCGGCGGCGGCCGCGGCGGCGGCGATGGCCCCGGCGGACGCGCCGCCCACCGACCGGAGCCGGTAGGTGCGGGCGAGCTCGGTGACGGCCCGCGGGTAGATCACCCCGGAGGTGATCCCGCCCTTCATGACCAGGTCACACTCCAGTGTGGGGTCGGACCAGTCCGTGCTCATGACGACCTCCTCGGGTGGGGCGGTTCAGTCCGGCGGGAACAGCCGGTCGTAGTAGGCGGCGACGACCTGCCTGGTCATCGCGGTGTAGGGCGCGTCGTCGGCGACGAAGGTGGCCACGTCGGCGACGCCCCGTTCGAACTGCTCGCGCAGGCCCTGGTCCTGCGGGTGCCGGCCGATGGCCGCCTTCAGTGCAGCCAACGACTCGAGGTGACCGACGAGCTGGCGCACCACCCGCCGTCGGGCCTCGACCAGACCACGGCGCTGCAGCGCGCAGACCTTGATCGTGGTCTGCCCCTTGCGGCTCTCCCGGCCCGAGGCGTTGCGGCTCGCCCGCACCCAGCCCTCGTCGATGCCGGTGGTCTGCCACACGAACTCGAGGTGCTTCTCCGGGTGGTCGAGGTAGGGATGCAGCAGCAGCCGGTCCTCGCGGTCCTCCTGCCCGGGCCGGGTGGCGCGGCGGGACTCGGACGCGATCGGGAACGCGTTCGCCTTGCCGGCCGTCTCCTTGATGCCCGGCAGCTCCTGCGCCCGCGGGCTGTTGCAGTCGGTGCAGGAGGGCAGCAGGTTGTCCCAGTCCGAGGCGAGCCAGTAGTAGCCGGGCGGGGTGCGCGCCCCGTTGATGGTCACCTCGCCCTTGGGCCGATAGTGCTCGACGGCGAAGGGCTGGGTCGCGCCGTACGTCGACTCGCAGTAGGCGCACTTGTTCGCGAAGGCCCGCTCGAGCGCCTCCTTCACGTCGGGCGCCTTGTAGACGGAGTACCTGCCGTACTTGGCCGCACCGTCCCAGGTCGAGTAGAACGCGGCGGCCGCCGCACGCTCGCGCTCGGCCTTCGCCGAGGAGAGGGTCGGCGGCGCGGGCGGACGCGGCACCCGTCTCATCGCTGTGCCCCCGGCGCCCCTGGCAGCCGCGCCGTCCACAGCGCCGCGAGCTCGGAGGTGACCTCCGCCGAGGTGCGCGTCGCCTCGTCCCCGACCTGACGCCGTCGGGCGATGAACTCGTCCGCCGAGGCGAGCAGCAGCCGGTCCCGTTCGGTGCTGCCGAGCACCCCGATCGCGTCCAGCCGGGCGCGCACGTGCGCCAGCTGCGCCTCCTGGTCGGCGCCCCGTTCGGACAGGCCCTGGAGCTGGTAGTACTGCGCCCAGAGGTCGTCCAGCTCCGGGTCGTCGGTGCTGCCGAGGCCGAAGTGCTCGGAGGTGAGCAGCTGGTCCACGCGCATGCCCTGCACCGAGGGCAGGTCGGTGATCGCGATGACGTCGGCCTCGGCGTTGCGGCGGATCACCGTGACCTCGCCGTCGAGCAGGCCACGCAGGCAGAGCGGGTCGTGGGTGGACACGATGAACTGCACCCGCGGCATCAGGGTGCGCAGCGCGGTCACGATCCTCATCCGCCAGCGCGGGTGCAGATGGGCGCCGAGCTCGTCGATGAGCACGATCCCCTCCGCCAGGCCCACCTGTTCCCAGCGGGTCAGGACCGTGCGCAGCACATCGCAGGCGAGCACCAGCATGGACTGGTACCCGTCGCTGAGCTCGGTCAGCTCGGCCACGGAGGAGTGCTGGTGGATCCGGACGACCTTGCGGCGCCGGTCCGCCTCGATCTCGGCGGTGTCCTCGAGCGCGAGCAGATCCGCGAGGCCCGCGGCGACGTCGGTGAACACCGGCTCCGGCAGGGACAGCAGCCAGCTGGTGGGGTCGGTGAGTGGGCGGAACGGGTCGAACAGGTTGTCCACCCAGGCGCCGGAGCGGTCCGGACGGTCCGGACGCGCGGATGCCGGACCGCGGGGCAGCATCCGGGTGGCGCCGTACCCGAGGAGCAGCACCGGCGCGGCCTCGGGGCCGGTGAAGTCGGTGTCGCCCGTGCCCCAGGTCAGCTCGAACGGCTGCGGGTCACCGGTCAGGTAGACCTGCACCCGGCCGACCCGAGCGCGGTGGCGCAGGTACGCTCCGGCGTCCATCGCGAGCTCGCGCCGGTAGGCGCCGCCGATCAGGGTGAGCGCGATCGCGTGCAGGATCGAGGACTTGCCGCACCCGTTCTCGCCGAGCAGCACCGTCCACGGCCCGTGCTCGCTCGTGGACGTCGAGAAGTCCAGGTCGAGGTCCCGGATCGGCCGGAAGTTGCCGATGACCACCCGGTCGATCCACTTCGTGGCGCCGTAGTAGCTCGTCGCCTGGGTGGGGGCGAGCGGGAGGTTCAGGTCGTAGCTCGCGCGGGGCAGCGCCATGGCGGGCGTGTGCCCGACGCCGCGCTCGGTCATCGAGGGGAACGCGTCCGGGGTGAGGTTCGCGGTGGGGTCGCCAAGGCCGGGGCCGGCGGCCCCGGGACCGCCGCCGGGGGCCGGTGCGCCCGGGCCGCCAGGTCGCGCGCCGGGCCGCCCGCCGGCGTGCGGCCGGCTCATGGGCCGTTCGGGCTCGATCGAGCTGGCCCGCCGCGCCACCAGGGAGGACCGGTTCAGCGCGAGCACCTCGATGGTGACCCGGCCCCGTTCGGTGGTCCCGGCCACCGTCCCGTCCACCTGGTAGAGCAGGTGGGCGGCGAGGTCCTCCCGGCCGGGATCCAGGAGCAGCGCGTCCTCGACGGTCCACGGCTCCGGCGCGTCGGAGCGGACGCCGCGCACCGGGAACCGGCTGCCCTTGGCCCGGACACAGTCCGCGCACGCGGGGAGCAGGTTCGACCAGGTGTACTCGAGCCAGCGGTAGTGGTCCGGGCTGACCGTGCCGTCCTCGCCGACGGCGTTCCCGGGCGGGCGGTGGTGCGTCACCACCACGCTGTCGGAATCGATCGGGGTCTCGCAGTAGGCGCACCGCTCGCCCGTCATCGCCAGCAGCGCCGCGACCACCGCGGGTGCGGGCTGGACGTCCTCGCGGGCGCTCTTGGCAAGGGGTCTGTACTCGCCGGCGGTCTCGGGCGAGGTCGGATGCTCCGAGCGCGCGCGGGCGAACTCCTCGGGTTCTGCTGGGCGCACCAGTCTCATGGGACCTCCGCCGACCGTTGGGCGACATCATCCCACCGGGCCAACTCCTGCGGTGGGCGTTCGCTCAGCGAAGAGGTGCGTGCGGCGGCCGTGATACCGGCCGCCGGTAGGCCCGGGTCAGGACCGGCTGATGTTCGGCAGCGCGGCGAGCGCCGTGTCGCCGGCGGCGTCGCGCTGGAGCATCGGCACGATCACCCATCCGGTGCCGGAGCGGCCCGGGCCGACCACCTGCGCGGACGTGCCGTCCGGAGCGGTCCAGTCGGAGCGGCGCCATTCGGCGACGACCGAGTCGGAGACGTCACCCAGCTTCATCACGTGGTCGAGATCGCAGACCCACGCACACGATGTCTCGCCCATGTGCTCACTCCCCGGTTCGGTCCAATTCGTTCCCTTGAGCGCTCTTCACGCTAGTCCGCGATGTGATACAGGGCACTAGCCAGATCGGGTGATCTTGGGGCCGAGGCGTGCTCACCCCGGGGTGAGCGCAGGGTGAGGCGTCACCCCCCACCCGGATCGGCCTCGCCGGTCCGGCCACCGGCCGCCGTCATCCCTGGCACGATCACCGGAGGCGGACACGAGGTCATGACGAGGGAGCAACGATGGTGAAGGTCCTGGTGGTGGGCGCGGGGATCCTCGGGCTGGCGACGGCGGCACGGTTGGTCCGCCGTGGCGACGAGGTGATCGTGGTGGACAAGGAGCTCTCGGTGGCCCGGCACCAGACGGGTCGCAACTCCGGGGTGATCCACTCCGGCCTGTACTACGCGCCCGGCAGCCTGAAGGCGCGCCTGGGCACCGCCGGTGCGGCGAGCATGACGGCGTTCGCGCAGGACCACGGCGTGGCGGTGCGCACCTGCGGCAAGCTCGTGGTCGCCGTCGACGACGCGGAGCTGCCGGGCCTGGCCGAGCTGGCCCGCCGGGCGGTGGCGAACGGGGTGCCGGCGCGCCTCCTCGACGCCGCCGAGGCCCGCGAGTACGAGCCGAACGTCGCGTGCGTGCGTGCGCTGCGGGTGGAGAGCACCGGCATCGTCGACTACGTCGGCGTGTGCGAGGTACTGGCGCGCCAGATCACCGACGGCGGTGGGCAGCTCCGCTTCGGCCGCACCTTCCACGGTGCGCGCACCGTGGGCGGGCGCGTGCGCGCCCGGGTGGACGTGACCGGCGACGACGGCGGGACGGAGCGCGAGGACATCGTCGCCGATGCCCTCGTGGTCTGTGGCGGACTGCACGCGGACCGCCTGGCGGACGCCTGCAACGTGGTCCCGCAGGCGCGGATCGTGCCGTTTCGTGGCGAGTACTTCGAGTTGGTGCCGGACAAGGCGGATCTGGTCCGTACGCTCATCTACCCGGTGCCGGACCCGCGGTTCCCGTTCCTGGGGGTGCACCTGACCACGATGATCCATGGAGGTGTGCACGCCGGCCCGAACGCGGTGCTGGCCCTGGCCCGGGAGGGCTACACCTGGCGGGACGTGAACCTGGCGGACCTGCGCGGCTCCCTGTCCTGGCCCGGGCTGTGGCGCCTCGGACGCCGCAACATCGTGCCCGGCGCCGGGGAGATCGTCCGGTCGCTGTCCCGCGCGCGGTTCGCGGCCAGCCTTTCCCGGCTGGTGCCCGGCATCACGGCGGCGGACCTGGTGCCGGCCCCGGCCGGGGTGCGCGCGCAGGCGCTGCGGCGCGACGGGTCCCTCGTGGATGACTTCCTCGTCCAGCGCGCGGACCGTCAGCTGCACGTGCTGAACGCACCGTCACCGGCGGCGACGGCGTCCCTTGAGATCGCCGCGCACCTCGAGTCGGAACTGGACGAGGTACTCGCCGACGCGTCAGTCTGAGCGGATGACCCACATGGACCAGCAGGTGCACTTCATCACCCTCGCCACCGCTGACCTGGACGCGGCCCGCCGGTTCTACGCCGAGGCCCTGGGCTGGACGCCCACCCTGGACGTGCCGGGCGAGATCCTGTTCTTCCAGGTGGCACCGGGCCAGATGCTCGGGCTATTCGACGCCGAGAAGTTCAACGAGGACCTCGGCGCCCCGGCCGGGCCGGCCGCGGTCTCCGGGGTGACGTTGGCCCACAACGTGGCCGGGCCGGACCAGGTGCGCGACCTGGTCGGGGCGATGGCCGCGGCCGGCGGCACCGTGCTCACGGCGCCCCAGCCCGGGGCGTTCGGCGGGATCTTCCACGCGCACGTCCAGGACCCGAACGGGGTGATCTGGGAGATCGCGCACAACCCGGGCTGGTCGATCGATGCCGACGGAACCGTGCGGTTCGGCTAGGTCGTGGCCGCTCGTGGCGTGACCTCCTCCGGTCAGCGCAACGGGCGGCTCGTCCGCTGCCGTCCGACGAGCACCAACAGCGTGCCGAAGCCGAGCAGCACCAAGCCGGCGACGAGCAGGCCACCGACGGTCGCGCCAGTGGTAGCGAGCCCATCGGCGCTCGGCGGTGCGGGCGCCGCCGGTTCGGTGCCGGCCGGGGACCCGCTGGTCGGTGACTGCGTCGGAACCGTAGCCACAGGCGAACCGGGAGTCGGTGTCGGCACCGGCTCCGCTGCGACCACGATGGGCACGGCGAGCTGCGCCGCGGCCAGAACGGCGGTGCCACCGAAGGAGATGGTCAGTTCCGCCGGGTCACCGGCGGCGGACGGAGTAAGCGAACAACTCGCCACGCCGTCAGCATCGGTGATGCCCTCGCACTGGGCCGAGCCAAGGGTGAACAGGAGCGGCAGCCCGGCCAGGTCCGGGGCGGCGGCTGCTGCCGCTGCCGCCCGGATGCCTTCACGCTGCGCATCGCCGGACGTCGTGGCCACCCGCAGACTGCTCAGCGGCGGGCCGGCGAGTGCGTCTGTCACGATCGCGGACAGCGCGAGCGGGCCGCCGACCATTCCGGTCGAGGGGCCACCGAAGGCCAGGTCGATCGTCCGCTGGTTGATCTGGACGGTGGTGGAGCCGCTGGACCCGGCGACGTCGGCGTCGCCGGAGTACGTCGCGCTGACCTGCCGGGATCCGACGTCGAGCCCGTCGGTGACACAGCCGGCCGCTCCCTCGGCCACCGGCACGGCGGCACACCCGGGGAGCACGGTTCCCGCGACTTCGAACGCGACGGTTCCGGTCGCGCCGGCGGGCACCGTGGCGGTGAGGGTGACGGGCTCGCCCCACGGGGCAGGGTTCGGCGTCGCCTGCAGTGTGGTGATGCTGGGTTGCGGTGCGATCGTGGCGGCGCCGTCGACCTGGGTCGGCAGGTAGCGGACGTCGCCACCGAACAAGACCGTCACGGCGAGTCGACCGACTCGGTTCGGCATCAGGGTGCACTCGGCGACGCCGGCCGCGTCGGTGACCGCCGTGCAGCTGAGGCCGTCAGCCATCCCGAAGCGCACCGACTCGCCGGGAATCGGACCGGCGGCACCGGCCGCATTGTTCGTCAGCTGCGCCGATACCTGCAACGGCACCCCGACGTCGCCCGAGTCGGCCCCGGTGTAGGTCACCGATGTCGGCGCGGCCAGCACGAGCGTCGTCGCCGGTGCGCTGATGGAGGGCAGTGCATCACCGGCCCCGGAGTAGTGGGCGGTGAACGCGTGGGGGCCCGGCTCGAGAGGCGCATCGAGAGTGCACGTGGCTGCCGAGGCGACGATCGGGAGGTCAGCACACTCGGCGACGTCGGTCGCCGACGCGGCGAAGGTGACTGTGCCGCCGTCGACCGTCGGAGCAACGGTGGCTGTCAGTGCAGCGGGTTGACCGAAGAGCAGGATGCCCGGCCCGGCCAGGGTGGTGGTGGTCACGACACCCACCTGCCCGGTGACGGTGAACGTCACAGTTGCCCGATCGTCGGACAGGCAGGTGGCCTGGTCCGGGGACAGGCAGTACTCGAAGGAATCGACGCCGACGTAGTCGGTGTCCGGCGTGTACGTGAACGACCCGTCTCCGTAGTTGAGCACCATGGTGCCGTGCTCGAGGTCGGTGGTCTGGAGCGGCCCGAGGTCGGGCGACCATTGGCCGTCCGTCACGTTGCCGGTCGCTGGGACGTTCACCTCGACCGGGTACTCGCGGTCCTGGGGTGCAGCGCCGACGTAGAGACTCGCGACACCGTCACCGGCGAGACATCCAGCATCGAGCGTCAGGCAGTAATGGAAGGAGTCGACGCCGACATAGCCAGCGCGCGGTCGGTACGTGAACGACCCGTCCGCGTTCAGGACGATGGTGCCGTTGACCGGCGCCACCGTCAGCGAGACCCGGTAGCCGGGCGGCTCCTGGTCCGCCAGCACATTGCCGGAGAACGAGGTGTCCGGGACCACGTAGTAGTTCGGGTTGGCGGGCACCGGATCTGCGGCCCGAGCGGGCGCGACGCCCACCGCAAGCAGACCGCTCATCACCAGCAACGCGACCGTCACCGTGACGCCGAAGCCTGGTGCCGCCCGACTCATCAGGGCGGACGACAAGGAGATCGGCCGCCGGCCGGTCCGGTGGGTGGACGACGTCACAGGATGCCTCTCGGACGACAGCACCGAGAGGCTGTTCCCCCCGGAAGTTGTGCGGGCCCCATCTGGACACGGGCCCTGCCGGGTGCATCGTTTCAGCGCCGGGGTCCTTCGTGCAAGGGTGCTGATCTCGATGGCGACTGTCGGTGGGGCGTGCCATCGTCGCTGCCATGACCACTCACACGCACGGCATTCCGTTCTCCATCGACTACATCGAGATCTCGGTGACCGACCTGCAGGCCGCCAAGGACTTCTACGGGCAGGCCTTCGGCTGGGAGTTCACCGCCTACGGAGACGGGTACGCAGGCATCCGCACGCCGGCCGAGTCCGGCGGGGACGAGGCCGGTGGCCTCGCCCTGGTGCCGGAACCGAAGCCGGCGGGCGGTCCGCTCGTGCTGCTCTACAGCGACGACCTCGACGCCTGCGTGACGGCCGTGACGCAGGCCGGCGGCACGGTCGTCAACGGACCCTACGAGTTCCCCGGCGGCCGGCGGTTCCACTTCACGGACCCGAGCGGCAACGAACTGGGCGTCTGGGCCGCGGCGTAAACCAATCCGGGCAGTTCGAGCGAGAGCACGCGGTCGGCGAATCGGCGTACGACCCGATTCTCATGCGTGATGATGACGAGCGCCATGCCGCCGTCGACCATGCGCTCGAGCAGGTCCAGCACGACCTCTCGCGTCACGGCGTCCAGTCCGGTGGTGATCTCGTCGCAGATCAGCACGTCTGGGCGAGTGAGCAGGGCCCGAACGAGGGCCGCGCGTTGCAACTCGCCACCTGACAGCTGACTCACTCTCCGGGCGAGGTGGTCCGGCTCGAGACCGACCTGCCCGGCGACGTCCGCGAGCTTCGCGGCGACCGCCGCGCGGCCGTCGCCGCGCAGGTTCACGACCGGGCGGATCACTTGCGCGCCGATCGGGCGGAACGGGTCAAACGCGGCACGCGCGTCCTGGAACACGTACTGCACAAGCGCGCGGTCGGCGCTCGTCCGCGCGCGCACCGCCCACGGCGTCACCCGGCCGGCCAGGCGCAGCTCGCCGCCGTGGGGCTGATGCAGGCCCGCGAGGCAGCGTGCCAGGGTCGACTTGCCGGCGCCTGAGGGACCGCGCACCGTCAGGGCGCTGCCGCGCTCGAGCAGGAGGTCGACCTCGTCCAGCACCGGGTCGCCCCGACGCCCGTATCCCGCCGTCAGCCGGTCGACCCGGAGCACCGGCGATGACGTCGGCGCTGCGGCTGTCCGGCCGGCCGGCGGCTCGCCGAGGCCGGCTTCGATCAGCTGTCTCGTGTACGGCTCGCGCGGATGGGCCCACAGGTCCCGGCCCTGCTCGACGACCGCGCCGAGGCGCAGCACGAGGGTGTCGTCGGCTAGGCGGCGCACGAGGGCGAGGTCGTGGCTGAGCAGGATGATCGCAGTGCCCCCCTCGCGCAGGGACTCCAGCTCGGCCGCGAGCGCATCGCGGTGGCCGGGATCCTGACCGGTCGTGGGTTCGTCCACGACCAGGCAGTCCGGGTCGCCGATCAGGGCCAGCGCGAAAACCGCGCGCTGCTGCTGACCGCCCGAGAGCTGGTGCGGGAACCGTCTCAGCAGGGCGGGGTCCAGGTGGGCGCGCGCCACCGCACGGGCGACCGACTCGGTGCCCGCGCGTCCTCGCACCCGGGCCACCTCACGAAGCAGGGACCCCACTCTACGGCTCGGCGTGAGGACCGTGCCGGGGTGCTGTGGCACGTATCCGATGCGGCGCGGATCGCTGCGCACGACGCCGGCGACGCTCGCGCCACTGGGGAACTCGCCCATCACGGCGAGGCCGGTCGTGGTCTTGCCGCTACCGGACTCCCCCACGAGCGCGATGACCTCTCCGGGTCTCGCGGCGAACGAGATCGGACCCACCACGGTCCGGTCGTCGAGCCGTACGGTCAGGTCCTCGACACCGATCACCGGGTGGCGCCTTCTGTGCGGGCGCGCAGTCGCCACTCGTCCATCGCGAGGTTCAGCCCCACGGCCAGGGCCGTGATCAGGCACGCCGGCAGCAGGGTCGCCAGCGGTTGCAGCAGCAGCCCGTCGCGGTTCTGCTCGACCATGACGCCCCAGTTGCTCCGATCGGGCTCGACCCCGACCCCGAGGAAGCTCGCCGAGGCGACCAGATAGAGCGCGCCGACGAACCGCACGCCGGCGTCCGCCATGATCATGCCCATCGCCGACCTCCCGAGGAACCAGCCCACGCGCCGCCACCGTGGCTCGCCGGCGAGCAGCATCGCCTCCGCGGCGGGTCCGTTCGCGGGCCCCAGGGCGGCGGCGCGGATGACCCGCGTCGCGTCGGGCGCGAGCACCACCACGACGATCCCGATCAGGACCAGGTCGTGCTGCGGCGCGATCGAGGCGAGCAGGATCAGGACGAGCAGCGACGGCATCGCGAGCACGACGTCGAACGGCCGCATGATCAGCTCGTCCAGCCAGCGTCGGCGGGTGGCCGCTGCCGTCAGGGCGAGCGGCACGGCCAGCACGTAACAGAGCACCGTGGCGCCGACCGAGGTGATCACGATGGGGGCACCGCCGAGGAGCAGCTGGTCCAGCACGTCGCGCCCGGCGAAGTCGGAGCCGAACGGTCCGGCAGCCGGGTCGAACGCCGTCGACCGGGGGCCACCGGAGGTGGCGAACTGCGGCCCAGCGAGCGCGAGCATGCCCGGGATCGCGAGGAGGGCGATGACGACGCCGCGGCGGACGAGACGATTCACAGCGTGACCGCCGCGGGATTCATCCGGTAGCTGACGGCGTCGGCGACGACGTTCACCACCACCGTGACCAGCCCGAAGAACACGGCGAGACCCTGCACGACCGGGACATCGCGCGTGCCGACCGCGTCCACCAGGGTGGTCCCGAGGCCGGGGATCACGAACACCGCCTCCACCACGATCACGCCGCCGAGCAGCCAGTCCACGGCGCGCGCCACCTGTTGCACCGCAGGTGCCCCGGACGTCGGCAGTGCGTGCGCCCAGGTGATCCGGCGCTCGCTCAGCCCGATCCTGCCCAGGTGACGCGCGTAGTCGCTCTGCCGGGCGTCGACCAGCCCGGCGCGCACCAGCCGGGAGACCGAGCAGAGCGGCCGGATCAGAAGGACCGCCACCGGCAGCACGAGCACGGACGGCTGGGCGAGCAGGTCCGAGACACCGAGGGCGTTCGCGGGCAGCAGGCTGAGCTGCAGGGCGAAGAGCGAGATGAGCAGGATGGCCGACGCGAACTCCGGGACGGAGTAGAACCCGAGGCTGACGCTGCTGATGAGGCGATCGACCACCGAGCCGGGTCTGCGGGCCGCGGCGACGCCGAGCATGGTCGCCAGCGGCGGCAGCAGCAGGAACGTGACGCCGGCGAGCAGCGCGGTCGGTGCCAGACCCGCGCGGAGGGTGTCGGCCACCGGTCGCCCGGAGACGAGGGACGTGCCGAGGTCCCCACGCAGGAGTTCGCCCCACCACCGGATGTACCGCTGCCCCAACGGATCGTCCAGTCCCAGCGCGGCGCGAAGCTGCGCGATCCGCTCCGGATCGGGGGCGTCGCCGGCGATCACGACCGCGGCGTCGCCCGGCAGGGCCTCGGTGAGCAGGAACACGATCGTGACGACGCCAAACACCTGGACCGCACCGAGGGCCATGCGGCGGGCGAGCAGACGGGTCAGGCTCACGCGAGCCAGACGCGGTCGAACCGCGCCCAGTCGAGCGAGTTCGCTGGGGCCTCGACGATGCCTGCGACGTTCGCGCTCGTCGCGACGATCCAGTCCGCGAACCCCCAGATCAGGAAGCCGCCCCGGTCGTGGAGCGTGGTCTGCATGTCGTGATAGATGCCGGCTCGCGCAGCGGGGTCCGCCGTGGCGATCGCGTCAGCGTAGAGCGCGTCGAACTCCGGATCACGCCACGCGGTCGCGTTCGTGCTGGAGTCGCTCAGCAGTCGCTGGGAGACATGTGACTCGATGGGCATCCCACCCGAGCGGTACGCGCACAGGATGCCCTCGTCGAGGATCTCGGACCAGTAGGTGCCGGCGTCGCGCTGATGCACGGACGCGCTGAGCCCGGCGGCGCGCAGCTGGTCCGCGAACACGTTCGCGCTGGCGATCAGGCCGGTGCCCGCGTCCGCGGTGTCGATCACGATCTCGTGATCGCCCAACCCGCTGGAGGCGATGAGCCGGCGCGCGAGGTCCAGGTCCTGCTCGCGCTGCGGGAGGTCGTCGGCGTAGTACTCGTACCCCTTGCCGAAGAGGTCGTTGCCGACGTTGCCCGCTCCTGCGAGCGCGGCGTCGACCAGTTCCTGCCGGTCCGTCAGGGCGAACAGCGCGCGCCGCGCGTCCGGGTGGTCGAACGGCGCACGGTCGGTCTTCATCGCGAAGCCGTTCATGCCACTGTTCGGCAGCCGGGTGAACACCAGGTCCTCGCGCGCCGCGTACGTCTGCGCGGTCGAACCGGACACGTCGTGCGCGTACTGGACCGTCCCACTCACGAGCGCGTTGATGCGGGCGGACTCCTCGTTCGCGATCAGGTACTCGAGACGGTCGAGGTAGGGACGTCCCTCCCAGTAGTCGTCGAACGCGTCCAGGGTCAGGGACCGCCCGGGGTCCCAGCCGGCGAAGCGGAACGGCCCTGATCCGACCGGCTCGTCGAAGTTCGTCGCGTCCTCGGGCACGATGAACGCTCCGAACGCGGCCAGGGAGTTCGGGAACTCCGCGTAGGACCGGGACAGGTGCAGGCGCAGTGTGCGTTCGTCCTGGACCTCGGAGGCGTCCAGGTCGAGCATGGCGAAGTTGCTGCGCGCGCGGAAGCCTTCGGCCGGGTCGGTGATGCGTCGGTAGCTGTAGAGCACGTCCTCCGGGCGGACCGGTCGCCCGTCGTGGAAGACGGCCTCGCGCAGCCGAATGGTCCACTGGGTCAGATCGGCATTCGGCTCCCACTCCTGCGCCAGCCGTGGCACCGCGGACATGTCCTCGCCGAGGTCGGCGAGTTTCTCGAAGATCATCTTCGAACGCGATCCCTCAAGGAACAGGTTCGCCCTGTGCGGGTCGAGGGTCTCCTGGGCGCCGCCGCCCGCGAAGGCCGCGCGCAGCACCCCACCGGGCACGGGTGAGGCACTCGCGGCGGGGGCCGATCCGGTGGCGGGTGAGCGTGGTGCGCACGCGGCCAACCCGGTCGTCACGGCAGCGAGCGAGGCGCCGATCAGCAGGGTTCTGCGGGAGGGACGCAGTTCGGGTGATGTGGTCATCGGGGGATGCTCCTCTCGGAGGGCTTCGAAGGGCCCTGGTTCTGGTCTTGGGTACTGGTCGGGATCGGAGTGCTCGGGCCGGGTGCCCGCGGGGCCGTCAACGGCAAGAGCGAAAGTGCGGCGGCGGCGAGCGCGGCGATGCCGCAGGCGAGCCAGGACAGCGGCGCCGAGCGCTCGAGCAGCGCGCCGAGCCCGGCACCAGAGGCCGCCGCGATCACCCCGGAGAGCAGATAGAAGGCGCCGTAGTAGGTGCCGGTCATGCCGGTTGACGCGTGCTGGGCGATCCGCTCCAGCATGAAGGGCTGCGCGATCACCACCCCGAGGCCGAGGGCGGCCGCCGCGAGCAGGATCGCCGTGAAACGCACGGCCGGATCAGCGGCCGCGGTCGCCGCCGGCCCGAGCAGCCCGACTCCCATCACCGCATAGCCAAGCGCGATCGAGCGGTGGGCCTGCCAGCGGGCCATCGCGTACCGGGTGAGCGGGCGCTGGCACGCCACGGCCACGACGGTCGAGACCACGAACACCGACACGGTGCCGGCGTTCCCGCCGAGCACCGGATCGGCCTCCCTGGGGAAGATCAGATACAACTGGTTCTGGAGGGCGAAGAGGGCGCTCCCGGCGAGCGCGAAAAGCCAGAACCGGCCGTTGCGGAGCAGTCCGAGCATGCCACCACGTTCCGGGGCGGCCCGGCCCTCCGACTGCGCCGGGAGCCAGATCGCCTGCGCGATGGTCAGGACCGCGAACACGCCGGCGGCGACGGCCGCGACGATGCGGAAGTCGACGAGCATCAGCAGTGCTCCGAGAACGGGACCCACGAACATGCCGGCGTTGCCGGCGAGCGCGAACCAGGCGAACGCCTCCGCGGTACGCCCCTGCGACGCGGTGGCGACATACGAGCGGACGGCCGGGTTGAACAGCGCGCCGGCGACGCCGCTGAGCAGCGCGGCCGCGAGCAGCCCCCAGAGATTCTCGGTCAGGGCGAACATCCCGAAACCGATGACGCGCAGGAGGCACCCCGCGAGGATCATCGGGCGGCTGCCGATCCGGTCCGCGCAGATCCCGCCGACCAGGAACAGGCCCTGCTGGGCCAGGTTGCGGGCACCGAGGACGAGGCCGACGGCAGCCAGGGTCAGTCCGATGGATTCGGTCAGGTACGCCGCCAGGAACGGCAGGAGCAGGTAAAAGCCGAGGTTCACTCCGAACTGGTTGAGCACCAGTACCTGTACCGGGCGCGAGAAGGAACGCAGGCTCGATCGGTCGGTCATGCCGATCTGCGGGCGGGGGCGGAGGAGGTCTTCATGCTGGGCACCAGTGTCGGCGAGAACCCAGACTATTGGTAGTGCTTTTCATTATCGTCTCGGTTATAGGCTGGGCATATGGCGAATCACGCGGACGCGGTGAGTTCGGTCGACGAGCTGCGCCTTGCGGTCGCACTCGCCGACCACGGCTCGATGCTTGCGGCGGCCGCGAGCCTCCACATCGCGCAACCATCCGCATCCCAGCGGCTGCGCCGCCTGGAGTCACGGGTCGGCCTCGCCCTGTTCGACCGGGACACGCGCGGGACGCGTCCCACGGCTGCTGGGCTCGAGTACGTGCGCCTCGCGCGCCGCGCCCTGGAGACGATCGAGTCGGTGACCGATGGCGCACGCCGCGCCGCCGGCCGGCCCAGGTCGAGGTCCGGGACCTTCACGAGCCTGTCGGTGCCGGTGTTCACGGCCGTGCAACGGCTCCTGCCGCCACCGGCCACCGTGGAACAGCGGATCGGGAACGGCCGCCTGCTGTTGCAGATGATGGACGGCGGCGAACTCGACGCGTCGGTCATCATCGCGCCGCACGCGACGTGGGCGCCGGCCACGTCCGACGTGACTCAGCTCGGTAGCGATCCGCTGCTGCTCGTCGCTGCCTCCGGGGTGGAGGCTATCGCCTCGCCGCGAGAGCGACGGAGGGCGTGGCCCCTTCCGGTCTGGCTGGCGACCTACAGCTCGCAGCCGGACGATGTGGCTCAGGACTTCGCCGCGATGGGTGCCCACGTGCGCCTGGCCGGCTCCGCTCCGGTCGCCCTCGCGATCGCGCGCGAACGCGGTGAGCTCGCGGCGGTGCCCCGGACTGCCTGGTCCGCCGATCGCCGTCCGGGCGAGCACGCTCAGGCGCTGCCTGGCGCGTTCTCCATGCCGCTCGCTCTCGTCACGACCCGAACGAGCCCGCTGTCCGGTCGCGGTGGCGAGCTCGCCACCGAACTCGGGCTCGCCTGAGCGTGAGTCAATGCGCGCTGTCAGTCAGAATCTCAAGTCCTGGCGCGCCGGCGTAGATGCCATCGCCGGCAAGCAGCGGCACGCCGACCGCGATCGCCGTCGCGGCGACCCAACGGTCTCCAGTGTGCTGCTTGGCATACAGCGCGTGCCCGGCGCGCTTGCAGTCCGCTGTAAGGTCGGCGTATGCCACGATGACGTCTTCGGTGACAGGCACCCGGCTCGTGCCTGCGAGCTGAGACAGGATCGACTCTCGTCGCTTTGCACCCAGGTCGTTGATTGCGAGGCCGGCGAGCACCTCAGCCTTGGTCTGAGTTGCTATGACCAATCCGCAGCCGACCAGCAGGTTCCGCCAGGTCTCGGTCCGCGCATCCGGTGTCCGCGTCGATCTCGCGAACAGCACGCTCCACACGTCGGTGTCAAGCAGCACCCACCGCTGATCTGCCAAGGTCACTCGCCCTTGATGGCCGCCAGGAACCTGGCCCACTCGTCATCGTCGAAGTCGACGCCGCCGTCGGGATCCGGTCCTGACACGTTCTCGGGCAACAGCCACGCCGTCGGCTCAGCGTGGCTCCTCCATTGTGCCGGCACGGGGGCAGGCTCGATCGTGGGTGCGGTGAGGGAGATCAACCGGCCTTTCGCGCCATGGGTCGGGACCCCGCTCGCAGTCGCGCGCTTGCCGACCAGATCGCGAGAGATTGCCTCCGCGTTCTCAACATCCTCGAGCATGATCCTGTTGCCGACGTCATCAGCGATCCGGAACTTACTGTTCCTCAGGTCGACCATCTCAAGCCGTCCGGCGATGGTGATCTGCTCGATGCCGACCTGCTTCCGCTGTACCTGCCAGACCGCTCGATCGCGGTTGCCCGGCCGAAACTCGACCCGGCCACCGCTCGTCCGGACGACAGTCACGAGCGGAGCTGCACGCTCCAACGCGTCGAGCAGCGCAATTGCGCTCTCTCGCACCGCTGCGGGAGCACCGGAAGGTGGACGATCTGCGCTCAGACCCGAGATGACGTCCCAATATTTGGCCGTCACGTCACGCTCGAACGGCATGTCGAAATCGAGGGCGTCATGCATGCCGCGATCGATCATCAGAACGGTGCTTCCCTCCTCGACTCCGGACAGCCGCAACGCAGCCGCGGCTTCAACGATCCGAGGGCCACGCCCAGCACCGTCGATGTCCGCAACCCAGCGGCTCACCCGAGTCGAGAGTTCCTGGAGCCTGCCCGCGATCGCCGCGACGTCCGCCAACGTGATCTCCCCGGGGGCGAGCGCCGTCTCTTGCAGTCGAATCTTGATCCGATCCACGAGTCCCACCTCCATCCGCGTGCCCAAGCCATCCACGCGATTGTCTCGCACCCTACAGACATGCGGGCGGGACCACCCCTCATTGATCCACTGCGGTCGGCGCACGCTCCAACCGAGTCTGGCGACGGACGCGAAGAGTCTCCGGCGTCGACACTTCCCACGACCTCAGTGCGCTCGCGAGACCCAGTCCGCGAGCATCCGGGCGGTCGCGAGTGCCGCGGCCGCGGCCTCGTAGCCCTTGTCCTCCCGGGACCCGGGCAGGCCCGCGCGGTCGAGCGCCTGGGCCTCGTCGTCGCAGGTCAGCAACCCGAAGCCGACGGGGACGCCGTGGTCCAGGGCCACCCGGGCGAGCCCGTCGGTGGCCGCCGAGCACACGTAGTCGAAGTGCGGCGTGCCGCCGCGGATGACCACGCCGAGGGCGACCACGGCGTCGTGGCTGCGGGCCAGACGGTCCGCCGCCACCGGCAGCTCGAAGGATCCGGGCACGCGCAGCACCGTCGGCTCGGTGACGCCGGCCTCCAGGCAGGCGCGCAGCGCGCCGTCGAGCAGGCCGCCCATGACCTGCTCGTGCCAGGACGCGGCGACGACGGCGACCCTGGCCTGTGGCAGGTGGGGAATCTTCTGGTCGGGGCTTCCGTGTCCGCTCATGCGCTCTCTCCGGTCCGGTGGGGCAGGCCGACGAGGTGGTGACCCAGTCGGTCCCGCTTGGTGGTCAGGTAGGCCAGGTTCTCGGGTGTGGGGTGGGTGGTCAGCTCGACGGTGCCCCTTACGTCGACGCCGCCGGCCCGTAGCGCCTGCGCCTTGGCCGGATTGTGGGTGAGCAGCCGGACCGAGCACACGCCGAGATGGTCGAGGATCCGCGGGACCACGGCGAAGGACCGCGCATCGACCGGCAGCCCCAGGTCGAGATTGGCGTCGACAGTGTCGCGACCGTTCTCCTGCAGCGCATACGCTCGCAGTTTCTCGATGAGGCCGATGCCGCGGCCCTCGTGCCCGCGCAGCAGGATCAGCGCGCCGCGCCCCTCGCGATCGATCCGGGCCAGGGATTCCTCCAGCTGGGGCCCGCAGTCGCAGCGTCGGCTGCCCAGGACGTCACCGGTCACGCACTCGGAGTGCACCCGGACCAGGACGGGTTCGGGACTGGTGACGTCGCCACGGACCAGTACCAGGTGCTCGGCTCCCGGTCCCGCATCGGGACCGCTACCGGCCTCCCGCACCGCGAGCGCGGTGAACTCGCCGTGTCTGGTGGGCAGCCGCACCGGCTCGGTGACCTCCAGCGGGGCCGTCTTGGCGAGGCGGTGGGCGGCGAGGGCCTCGATGGAGATCATCGCCAGGCCGTGGCGGTCGGCGAAGTCCCGCAGGGCCGGGCCGCGCATCATCGTGCCGTCGTCGTGGACCAGTTCGACGAGCACGCCCACGTCCGGTTGGCCGGCGAGCGCCATCAGGTCGACCGCGGCCTCGGTGTGCCCGCGACGCTCGAGCACCCCGCCCGCGCGGGCCCGCAGCGGGAACACGTGACCGGGACGGGTGAGGTCGGCGGCGGTGGTGTCGCCTCCCGCGAGCAGGCGCAGAGTGCTCGCGCGGTCGGCCGCGCTGATTCCGGTGCTGACGCCCTCGCGCGCGTCGACGCTCACCGTGAAGGCCGTGCGCAGCGGGTCCTCGGTGCGTTCGACCATCAGTGGCAGACCGAGCCGGTCGGCGTGCGCGGCGGGCATCGGGGCGCAGACGATTCCGCTGGAGTACCGCACCGTCATGGCCAGCAGGTCGGGCGTCGCGGCGGCCGCGGAGAAGATGAGGTCTCCCTCGTTCTCGCGGTCCTCGTCATCGACCACGACCACGGGCCGGCCGGCTGCGATCTCGGAGACGGCACGGGAGACGGTATCGAGCCGGAGCGTGTTCATCGTCGCGCCACGGCCTCGAGCCCGGGCAGCAGGTTCTCGACGTACTTGGCCAGGACGTCCACCTCGATGTTCACGCGGGATCCGACGGTGCGCCGGCCAAGGGTGGTGCGGGCGAGCGTCTCCGGGATCAGGCCGATGGTCACCACGGCGTCCGCCACGGACACAACGGTCAGGCTGACGCCGTCCACGGCGATCGACCCACGGTCGACCACGTAGCGAGTGACGCCGTCGGGCAGTGCGATACGGATCAGGTGGCCGCCCTCGCCGGGCCCCGCTGCGATCACCTCGCCCACGCCGTCGACGTGGCCCTGCACGATGTGTCCACCGAGGCGGGCGTCCGCACGCAGGGACCGCTCCAGGTTCACCCGGTCGCCGGCCGCGAGGGATCCGAGCGAGGTGGCCGCGAGGGTGGTCCGGATGACGTCGGCGCTCCACACCTGGCCGTCGTGATCGGTGACGGTCAGGCAGCAGCCGTTGACGGTGATCGAGTCGCCCGGCGCGGCGTCGGAGAGGACGAGCGGCGCGCGGATGTGCAGGCGGGTGGAGTCCTTCGAGGAGTCGATGCCCTCGACGGTGCCGAGTTCCTCGACGATTCCGGTGAACATGGTGGTCCCTTCTGTTGGGGTCAGACGGCGGGTGGCCGCAGGGTCAGCTGGAGGTCGATGTGCCCGTCGGGCGAGGTGAGCAGGGCGGTGTCGATCAGGTCGAGCGCCAGGGCATCGGCGATGGTTCCGATGCCGAGCGACCCGATCGCCGCCGGCCCGGCTCCGAGGAGCTTCGGGGCGAGGTGGACGATCAGTTCGTCGACCAGCCCCGCGGTGAGGAACGCGGCAGCGAGGGTCGGTCCCCCCTCGAGCAGCACGTGTCGCCGGCCGCGAGCGTGGAGGACCGCCAGGGCTTCGGACGGGTCACGGGTGCGCAGCCGCAGGGCGGGAACCGCAGGCGTGTGGGTGGGCAGGTCTGGGATCTGGCCGAGCCCCATCACGGCGCGAAGCGGCTGCCTCTCCCGCAAGGTGCCGTCGGCGCGGCGCGCGGTCAGCGCGGGCAGGTCCGCCCGGGCGGTCCCGGCGCCGACCAGGATCACGTCGCACCGTGCACGCAGGAGGTGGACCTGCTCGCGAGCCGCACTGCCGCTGATCCACTGGCTGGAGCCGTCGGCTGCGGCCACCCGGCCGTCCAGGGTGAGCGCCAACTTCGCGGTGACCAGGGGGCGCGCGTGCCGTAGCCCGTGCTCCCAGCCGCGGTTCAGGGCCGCCGCATCGGCCACGAGCTCGGCGGGGATGTCGGCCTCGACCTCGATCCCGGCCCCGCGCAGCAGCTCGACCCCGCCGGCCGCCGCGGGGTTGGGGTCGCGGCGGCCGATCACCACGCGGCGGATCCCGGCGTCGATCAGAGCCCTGGTGCACGGGCCGGTGCGGCCGGTGTGGGCGCAGGGTTCGAGGGTGACGACGGCAGTGGCACCCACCGCGCTCGCCGACCCGGCCCGGGTCAGGGCGTCGACCTCGGCATGCGCGGTCCCGGCGCCACGGTGGTAGCCCTCGGCGATGACCCGGCCGTCCGGGCCGAGCAGGACGCAGCCGACGCGCGGGTTCGGTCCGAAGGGGACCGCGGGATGCGCCGCGATCTCGAGGGCACGGCGCAGCGCGCCGTGTTCCGCCTGGTCGATCATCCCGCTCCCGGTGTCCGCGATGCTCGCGGTCCGGAGTGAGGAAGGGGTCACGGAGGCGTCGTCCACCAGGGAGTCCACGGCCGCACGGGTGCGCCCTGGGATCCGTCCGGAGACGTCGTCGCGTGCGCTTCCCATCCGGACTCTGACCGTCGGTCCAGGAGTTCCACCTGATCAACCGCTGACCTTTCGGCCATCGGGTCGCGGACTATGACCGCCGGCTCGGAATTTCACCGACCCCAGTGCACGCGAGCTTTCCAGCTCGTCGCCGTCATGCTAACAGCGCCGTCACCGGCGACCCGAGCGGGCCGGTCGGGTGACCGATCCGTGAGACGGTGCCCACCGACCGGCGCCGTCATCGTGACCGGAGCGTCGACCCATCCGGATCGGCCGCGGCTCCGAACGACTGGTATGGGACCGCTAGTACGGACGCGACGAGCCTCGGACAGGGACGGGCACGGCGCCGGTACGTCACGACGCCTGCGCACCCCCGTGATCGGACGACGGGCGATAGCAGGTCTCGCGGTCGCCGTCGGCGCCGCTGCACTCGTCGTGCTCCCAGGCTTGGTCGACGATCCGCCCAGGTCCGGCCCGGGCACCTCACTGGAACGCCTGCTGGACTCGGACGAGAGCACCGGGCCGCAGCGACAGCGACCCACGCTGGAGACCGTGCAGGGTCTGGCGGCTGAGTTGAGTGACACCTCAGGCGACCAGCCGATCGACCCGGACCGGGTCTCGGCCGTCGTGACGAGCCCCGGTCCGTACGAGGTCCTGGGGCAGTTGCAGATCCCCGCCGTCGGGCTCGACGCCGAGGTGGGCAACGGAGTCGACCCGGACACCCTTGTCCTCGGTCCTGGCCACTGGCCGGGCACCCCGGTGCCCGGTCAGGTCGGCAACGCGGTCATCTCCGGCCACCGCACCACGCACACCGCGCCGTTCCGGGATCTCGACGAGTTGTCCGAGGGCGACGAGATCACGGTCTCGACGCAGTCGGGAGTGAGGACGACCTATGTGGTCACCGAGGTCTTCGTGGTCTCCGTCGAGGAGTACACGGGCGAGGTGCTCGCCCAACCGGAGGACCCGTCGACGCGCGAGCTCACTCTCTTCGCCTGCCATCCCGAGGGCAGCCTGACCCACCGCATCGTCGTGCACGCGCAGGTGCCGCCGGCCTGATCTTCCCTGCCAACTGTCCCAATGGAAGGAGACGTCCCGATCGAAGCAGGATCGCCGCAACCCCCCGCCGTAGGTCGGAGGGCGTGTCGCGGACATGAACAGATCACCAACGAAAGCAGGTGTGGATTCCATGCATGACACCAACGATCCCATCGGGGCAGACCCCGGACGCGCCGCGCGCGTGCGTCGGTCCAGGCAGATGTTCGGCGGTGAGCCGGTGCTGCAGTTCCAGGCCGAGTCGACGCGTCGCACCTTCATCGCGGGCGCCGCACTGGTCGGGGTGGGTGCGACGTTCGTCGCGTTCAACCGGAACGACCCGGTCGCCTTCGCCGACACCACGGGCGACATCGACATCCTCAACTACGCGCTCACCCTTGAGTACCTCGAGGCGGACTTCTACACACAGGGAATCGCCGGCAACGTCCTCACCGACGAACGCGAACTCGAGCTCGTGAGCCCCATCCGCGACCACGAGCAGGCACACGTCGACGGGATCACGCAATTGATCACGGACCTCGGCGGTACGCCCGTGGAGTCCCCCACGTTCATGTTCCCCGACGGCACCTTCACCGACCGCGACATGTTCCTCGAAACGGCGTCGATGTTCGAGGAGTTGGGCGTGCAGGCCTACCACGGCCAGGTCGCCCTGATCAGCGACGCCGAGATCCTGGGCACGGCGGCGGCCATCGCGGGTGTGGAGTCCCGGCACGCGGCCGTCGTCGCCCACCTCATGGGCGGCAATCCATTCCCCGCACCGTTCGAGGCGAACCTCCCCATGGAGGACGTCCTCGCTGCGGCCGGCCAGTTCATCGAGGGTTAGGAGAACACCGTGTACACACGCAAGAACCTCATCCGGGATGCCGGCCTGGTGATCCCCGGCGCGATCGCACTGACGATGCTCGGCTCGAAATTCGCCTTCGCCGACGACGGCGACTTCGACGGTCCGCTCGACGTGCTCAATTACGCCTTGACGCTCGAGTACCTCGAGGCCGAGTTCTACCGGCAGGGCAACGAGGCTGGTCTGCTCAGTGGCCAGGCCGCCGAGTACCTCGCCACGATCCAGACCGACGAGGAGACCCACGTGATGACCCTGCAGGACACCATCGCGTCGCTCGGCGGCGCGGCGGTGCCGGCGCCCATGGTCGACTACGGCGAGGCGTTCGCGAGCGAGGCGAACTATCTCGAGACGGCCTACACGTTCGAGAACCTCGGCGTGCAGGCCTACCTCGGTGCTGCACCGTCGCTGTTCCAGGAGAAGGAACTGTTGACGGCGGCGGCGAGCATCTTCGGGGTCGAGGCGCGCCACGCCGCGATCCTGGGCGTGCTGCAGAACAAGCCCGGCGAGGGCGGCGTCTACCAGGGTGCGCTCGAGACCGCACTGAGCCGTGCCGACGTGCTGGAGGCGGCATCGCCATTCATCGTCAGCGCGGAGACGCTCTGACCGCGGCGACTCCGGCACCAGTGCCTGAGTTCTCCCCCGAGACCCCGGCCGGTGGTGAGCGACGGGCCGCCGCCGGCCGGGCCCGGGCGCGGGTGGGCCCGGCCTGCGGCGCCCTGCGCGATACTGGCACGGTGAGCAACCAGGGACCGGGCCTTCGTGGCACGACCCCGGGCGCCACCACCGGATCGCGCGACCAGCTCGGCGTCCTGATGCAGCGCGCGGCGGCGGGCGACCAGGACGCGTTCGCCACGATCTACGACGCGACCGCTCCAGTGGTCCACGGCGTGGCCCGACGGGTGCTTCGCGACCCGGATCTGGCCGCCGAGGTGACCCAGGAGGTCATGCTCGAGGCCTGGCGGACGGCGTCCCGTTTCGACGGTGCGCGCGGCTCGGTCATGGCCTGGCTCACGACGATGACCCGACGAAGGGCGGTGGACCGGGTGCGATCGGAACAGTCCCATCGTGACCGGGACGAACGCGTCGCCGCCGGGGACTTCCGCCGGCCCTTCGACGAGGTCGCCGAGACCGCGGAGCGCCGGGCCGAGGTCCTCGACGTACACCGTTGCCTGGACTCGTTGACCGACCTGCAGCGCGACGCCGTCGTGACGGCGTTCTACGGCGGCCAGACCTACCGCGAAGTGGCGCAATCGCGCGGGGCCAGCCTGCCCACGGTGAAGTCGCGGATCCGCGACGGACTGAACCGATTGCGGCGCTGCCTGGACGGGATGCAGTCACCATGACCACGACGACCTGTTCCACGAGGCATGCAATCCAGCAAGGGAGGGACCGCCGTGACCGACGATGACGTGCGTGATCTGCTCGGTGCCTGGGCGTTGGATGCCGTGGACGACGTCGAGCGCAAGGCGGTGGAGCGGCTCATCCGGGACGACCCCGAAGCCGCCGCGGAGGCCCGGGCCCTGAGGGACACGGTCACGCGGCTCGCCGTGAGCGACGCGGCCGCCCCGCCTGCAGCGCTCCGTGCCCAGGTGCTCGCTGCGGTCGAGTCCACCCGGCAACTCGAACCTTCGGCCGGTCACACGCACGGCTCGGAGAGCCCACCGGCACGTCGGCGCAGCAAGACACTGCGGCTGCTCGCCGCGGCCGCGATCCTGATCGGCATCGCGGTGCCGTCCGGCATCGCGGTGCTCCAGGCCCAGCGTGCCGAGCAGGCCGAGCAGCAGGTCGAACTGCTGGCTGAAGCACTCAGCGAACCCGGTGCGACACTGGTCCGGGCGGACGTGTCCGGGGGCGGGAAGGCGGCCATGGTGACCGGTGGAGACACTGTCCTGCTGGCGCTCAGCGGCCTACCGGAACTGAGCGGTCAGGACTACCAGCTCTGGGTCATCCAGGACGACGTCCCGGTCTCTGCCGGGGTGCTTCATCCCAAGGACGGCCTCCTCACGAGGGAGTTGACCGACGTCCCGGCAACGGCGGCGCTCGCGCTCACCATCGAACCCACCGGCGGCTCCACCCAACCAACGACCGATCCACTGGTAGTCCTCGGCCCCTGAACCCAGGTAAGGGTCCGGCCGCTCCGATCCGTAGTCTTGCCGCGTGAGTTCAGCGGTCGTGTGGACGCAGCGGTGGCAGGTCCCGCTGTATCTGGGCGCGATCGTGCTGGCGGGGATCGTCGGACTCACCGTGCCGGCGGCCGGCCCGCCGTTGGCTCGGGCGATCGGCCCGGTGCTCGCCCTCCTGCTCTATGCGACCTTCCTCGGCGTTCCGTTCGCAGCGATCGGCGCTGCGGTGCGCGATCTCCGGTTCCTCACAACCGTGCTCGCGCTGAACTTCGTGATCGTCCCGGCCGTCGTGTTCGGGCTCTCGCGGTTCGTGTCCGCAGACGCGGCGGTGCTGCTCGGAGTGCTGCTGGTGCTGCTGACGCCATGCGTCGACTACGTGATCGTGTTCGCCGGGATTGCCGGCGGCGCCAGGGCGCGACTGCTGGCCGCTGCGCCGCTGCTGATGCTCGGCCAGATCCTCCTGCTGCCGGTGTACCTGTGGCTGTTCGTCGGCCCAGGGACGGTGCGGCTGATCGAGCTCGCCCCGTTCGGCGAGGCGTTCGGATTCCTGATCGTGATCCCGCTCGCGGCCGCCGGCCTCACCCAGTGGTGGGCGCGCCACCGGCAGGCAGGGCGCGTCCTGGAAGGCACGGCGCTCGGCCTGATGGTGCCGTTGATGATGCTCACGCTGGCAGTGGTGGTCGCGTCCCAGGTGGCCGGCATCGGGTCACAACTGAGCACACTGCTGCTCGTCGTGCCGATCTACGTCGCCTTCCTGGTGGTGATGGTGCCGCTCGGCATCCTCGCCGCTCGTGTCGCGCGGCTGGACATCCCGGCGGCGCGAGCCGTCGTGTTCAGCGGCGCGACTCGCAACTCGCTCGTGGTGCTGCCGCTGGCGCTGGCGCTTCCGGAGCCGCTGGCGCTCGCCGCGCTCGTGGTCGTCACGCAGACCCTCGTCGAACTGGTCGGGATGGTGGTCTACGTGCGGCTCATCCCCCGCCTGATGCCCGCACCTGCTGTGAGGGAGTCTGACGCGACCTACACTCGGCGCAACCATGAGCCGAAGTCCACGTCAGACCCCCTCTAAGCGCGCCGCCGCCGCGGGCGGCGCGGTGCTCGCACGTCGACCCCGACGGCGTGGCGCGGCTGGGGTGGTCGGCGCACCATGACTCTGCAACCAGCCGGCGCCACGGTGACCCCGTCCGAGCGGACGATGCTCACCGACCTCGGGGGTCGCCACCACCTCTGGTCCGACGAGGCCGAGCCCACGACTCTGGCGCGAGGCAGCGAGAACACGACGTTCGCCGTCGACGGCTTCATCGCCCGCCGCACGACGGACGTCGAGGCCCTCGCTCGTGAGGTCGCCATGCTGGACGCGCTTGCGGACACGACCTCCGTCCCGGTGCCCCTGCCCGTGGTTCACCGACCCGACCTGGGGGTACTCGTGTACCGGAGACTGCCCGGGACGCCGCTGCTGCGCCGACCGGATCGGCTCGGCGCCCGCGTCGACCGGGTCCTGATCGACGTCCTTCGTGCGCTCCGGCGGATCCGGCCCGATCCGCCGCTGGTGGTGGACGAGCACCCCAACGAGGCGTGGCTCGCCGACGCCCGAGTGGACTTCGAGGCAACCGGGTCCTACCTAGGCACCGAGCGGGCTGCGATCGTGGGCGTATTCCTGGAGGAGGCGCCGCCGCCGACCCGATCGCTGCGGGTCGCCCAGCACAACGACCTCGGCGCCGAGCACATCCTCGTCGACGAACGCGGGCAGGTGACGGGCATCATCGACTGGACCGACGCCGCGCTCGCCGACCCGGCCCGGGACACGGGGCTGTTGCTACGGGACCTGGGCTCCGCCGTCGCCCTCGCGGTCAGTGCCGGGCTGGACGGGCCGGTGACGGCCGACGAACGTGCACGGATCTACTTCCACGCGCGGTGCAAGTGGCTCGAGGACGTCGCGTACGCGCTTGAGGACCCGGCGGGGCGGGTGGCCTACCTCGAGAGCTCCGGCCGCACGTTCGAGCACGTGTTCGGCGGCACCTGAGCACCGGCGCATGCCGAAGGCCGCCACGCCTGCCTGCGTCGGCGGGTGCGGCGGCCTTCGGGACGAGGGCCTGGGGAGCTCGCGTCATCGAGCGGGCGAGGCGGCACGGCCCCGCAGAGCCTTGGACGCGATCACCAACGCGGCGGTGACGAGAACGGTGTCCTTGATGATGTATTGCGCCTCGAGGGTGAGGCCGCCACCGACGAGGTCGCCGGCGAACAGTGCGATCGGCGCGAAGAACCCGACCATCGCGCCGCCCATCGCGAGCAGCCCGAGGCGCAGGAACCTGCCGGTGACGAGGGTGAGGCCGATGAAGGTCTCGAGCAGCGCGACCGCAATCATCGCGGCGTGCCCCGAGACCAGCCCGAGGGAGAGCGCCTCGACGGTGTCGGTGACCAGGGCCTCGACGGGGCTCGCCCCCGGGATGTACTTCGGGATGCCGAACGCCAGGAAGATCAGGCCGATGCTGACGCGCAGCAGGGTGACGCCATGCCGTTCGGCCCAGCCGGCGAACCGGGTGGAAATGGTGGCCGGCGGCGTGGTCGGCGCCTGACGATAGGTGGTCGTACTGGACATGAGAACCTCCGGGACGGGTGCGTTTTCGGACGTTCTCAGCGTCGCCGTCACGGGCTCGGGGCGGATCCACCGTGGAGCGGGTTCCCGGCTGCGTCATCGGGCGCAGCGGGGTGCGCGCCGTGACGACCCGTGGGGTCGCCCGGGTACGACAGCGGGCGCAGCGAACCCTGACGGCCCGGTGGGGGTTTCCCCTGAGCGCAAGGCCTTGTGCAGGCGGGCCTCAGCGGGCGAACCGGCATCGAGGAGCGGCCACGTGCATCCCTGTCTAGCGTGAGTCATGGGAACCATCGACCTCCTCACCCGAACCCTTGCGTGACCCAGGCGGCGGCGACGGGCCGAGACTGCTCTCCGGCGGCAACCCGCAGATCCCGAAGGGCGAGGGGAGCAGTCCGGTGCGTGACCACCTCGCTGCCATGCCGGGCTGGAAGCGCGATGTCGGGAGACTCCTCGACGACCTCATCGCGGCCACCGTGCCGGACGTCCACAAGGCGGTGCGGTGGAACAAGCCGCACTACGGGCACGAGTGCGACGGCTGGTTCCTGTCCTTCCGGTGCTACACCGACTATGTCCAGGTGCAGTTCCTGCACGGGACGTCGCTCGAGCCGATGCCGCCGAAGGCGTCCAAGCACGACGAGGTGCGCTACCTCGACATCCGCCAGGACGACGACGTGGACGAGAGGCAGCTCCGATCCTGGATCGAGCAGTCCAGCTGGCTGCCGGGCGAGAGGATGTGACGGGCCTGGCCAAGCCATACCGGATGGTACGGTCGGCCGATGGGCACAGCACGCGACCGTTGGCTCGACGAGGGCATCCGGGTCCTGGCACAGGAGGGGGCAGCCGGCGTCCGCATCGATCGGATCGCGGCTCGGCTCGGCCTGTCGAAGGGGTCGTTCCATCACCACTTCGACGGCGCGGACGGCTACAAGCGCGACCTGTTGGCACGCTTCGAACGGCTGTCGATCGACCAGCTGGACCGCGCGATCGTCGAGGCCGGTCCCACCAGCGACGCGCGTTCGATCCTCAGCAGACTGACTGCGCTCATCGAGCCTCGGGAGGCCGGCCTATACCGGCCGGAGCTCGACGTTGCGGTGCGCGCGTGGTCGGCGTCCGATCCGGAGGTGCGCGCCGCTCAGGCGCGGATCGACGAGGCCAGGCTCGCCGCCCTGCAGCGCGTCTGGCGACCGTACGTGACGACGGATGCCGAGGCCCGCACCGCCGCACTGTTGCCCTACCTGCTCGCGGTGGGCGCCTCCGTGGTGTCCCCGCCGGTCGCGGCCGACGAACTCAGGGGCCTCTTCGAGACGCTCCTTCCCCTCGTGCCGGAGGGTCCCGTCGATCCGGACCCGGCCGGGCGCTGACCCAGTAGGCGGGCCCGGCTGGTTACGGCGCCACCGCTTCACCTTGAAGTCGGCCATACCGTGCCGTATGGTACGGAGATGGACTTCGTCATCACAGCGGACGACTCGATCGTCGCCGCGCTGCCGGATCCGGTCTGGCCAGTGGTCCTGCTCGCACTCATCCAGGTCGTCGACGGCGTGCTGTGCATCAAGCCGGTCACGTTCATCGCCGAGTGCTTCGACGCGGTGCACTTCCCGCGCAAGTACTGGTGGGTGACCCCGCCGATCAAGTTCGCGGCCGGTGCCGGCCTGATCGCGGGGATCTGGATCCCCTACCTGGGTGCGCTCACATGCGGCGCCCTGGTCCTGTACTTCGTGCTTGCGATCTCCGCACACCTCAGGGCACGGGACTTCGGCAGGAACCTCTTCGTGAACGCCACCGGCATGTTGGTCATCTGCGCTGCGACCGGCCTGTTCTCGTTCGTGATCTGAACGAGGACCGCCGCTGGCTGCGTGGGCGACACACTCGGTGGCTGTGGCACGGTACGGACCTAGGCTGCATGGCATGAGTCGTTGCTTCATCGGTGTCTCCGGTTGGCGCTACCCCAACTGGCGCAGCGACTTCTACCCCGGTGGCTTGCGGCAGCGCGACGAGCTCCGCTACATCGCCGAGCGAATGACGTCGGCCGAGATCAACGGGTCCTTCTACTCCCTCCAGCGTCCGAGCTCCTACGCGCTCTGGGCCAGTGAGACGCCGGCGAGCTTCGTGTTCGCGGTCAAAGGCGGCCGCTACATCACACACATGAAGCAACTCCGCGACATCGAGACGCCACTCGCCAACTTCTTCGCCTCCGGAGTCCTCGCCCTTGGCAGCCGCCTGGCACCGTTCCTCTGGCAGCTGCCGCCGCGGATGGCGTTCGACGCCGAGCGTGTCGGCCACTTCCTCTCGCTCCTGCCCCGCACGCACGGCGAGATCGCTTCACTCGCCTCCCGGCACGACGACAAGCTCCCGCCCGAGCGGGTCCTGCGCGATGTCGCGTCCGATGCCGCTCCCGCGCAGCGGATCCAGCACGCGGTCGAGCCCCGACACCCTAGCTTCGACTCACCGGAGGCCCACCGCATGCTGGCGGAGCATGACGTCGCCATCGTGATCGCGGACAGCGCGGGCACCTGGCCGACCATGAGCGACGCGACGAGTGACTTCCGCTACGTGCGCCTACACGGCCAGCACGAGTTGTACACCGGCGCCTATACCGACGATTCCCTCGACAGTTGGGCGCAGCGGTGCCGCACGTGGCTCGATGAAGGCCTCGACACCTACGTCTACTTCGACAACGACGCCCGCGGCCATGCGCCCCACGATGCCGTGCGACTGCTCGACCGCGTCGACGGAACCCAAGCAATCTAGATCAGCGCGAAGGCCCGGACCGGGAACGTGCCGAACGCCCTGATCTTCGGAGGCACTGCCGTGAACCGCGCTCCGCTCGGCGGTAGCGACCCGAGTCCGGTGAGGTGTTCGACTACGTGGATGCCCGCGGCGAGCAGCAGTGAGTGCGCGGGCCTGGTTCCGTGCGCCTCGGGCCCCGTGTCGTCGATGTTGAGCGAGTCGATCCCGACGAGCACGACGCCCTGGTCGATCAGGTATCGGACTCCCGCCTCCGTGAGGAACGGCGCCTGATCGGCGTAGGCGGGCGTGCCGAAGTGGCGATCCCACCCGGTGTGGATCAGCACGGCCCTGCCGGCGAGGTCGCGGTCGTAGAACACCGGCGCGGGCAAGCCGCGGCCCGCAGCGTCGCTCACGTGGAAGACCTCGGTCGGTAGGTCGACAAGCGTCTCCAGGCTCAGCCCGGCGAGGTCGGTGCCGTCGGCGTAGCGGTGGTAGGGACTGTCCAGGTAGGTCCCGGTGTTGCCGACGAGCGTGAGGGCATCGATCGCGAACCGGGTGCCGGGCGCGTAGTTCGCGGCGGACGCCTCGCGGGTCAGGTGCGGCGTGATGACGGGGGCAGGAAGGCCCGGGTAGGTCACGAGCCCTTCGGTGATCGTGTGGCTCAGGTCGACCAGGCGCCCTCGTGCGGCCGGGTCGGCGGAGGGCCGCGTGGCGACGCCTCGGCTACCGCGATGCGGCTCCTCGACGACCTCCAGGTTGCTCAGCTCGACCTCGCTGACCAGCGCCAGGCCGAGGTGCCGTACGAACAGGCGGGCGATCTCGTCGGAGCTGAGGTCTCCTGCGGGCAGATCCAGGCGGAACCCGGCCGTCCGGAGGTTCCCGCCGTTCAGGAACTGGACCAGCGCGTCGAAGTGCGCTCGGTACTCGGCCATGGCGGTCTCCTGACGTTCGTCGCGCTCGGGCCGCTCCGGACCGCTCGCCGCTTGTCGCCGACTCCCCCGACGTTCCCCACCGTACCGCTGCGCGCCACGGCGCGGGCGGGGTCGGAGCCCCGGACGCGCGCCGGGCCAGCACCGCATCCTCGTCCTAGAGCGGCGTGCCGAGCGCCTCGATGGCCGAACTGGCGAGCGCTCCTTCGACCGACCGTCAGCCGCCGTCCCGCGGTGACGCCGCGGCCAGCCGCACCGAGACGCGAAGGCCTCCATCGGCCACAGGCGTCAGGGCGAGGGTCCCGTCATGCGCCTGCGTGATGCTCCGGACGATCGCCAGACCGAGACCGACGCCCGCGTGGTCGGTGCGAACACGCTGTGCGCCGCGCTGGAACGGCTCGGTGAGCGTCGAGACCTGCTGCCTGGTCAGCCTCGCGCCGGTGTTCTCGACGGTGAGCACCACGGCGTCCCGCTCACGGCTCGTCGTAACCCGCACGGCGCCGCCGTCGGGCAGGTTGTGGACGATCGCGTTGTGCACGAGGTTCGTGGTCAGCTGCAGCAGCAGGGTGGGTGAGCCGACGGTGGGGGTCAGGTCGCCGGACGTCTCGATGGTGAGGCCGTGGGCCTCGGCGAGTGGGAGCAGCGTCTCCGTGGCGTCCTCCGCGATGAGGGACAGGTCGACATGTTCTCGGCCGAACGAGCGTTGGTCGGCTCGGCTGAGCAGGAGCAGCGCCTCGGTGAGGTCGATGGCCCGGGAGTTGACGAAAAGGAGACGCTCGACCAGGGCACCGGTGTCGGAGCTCGGGTCGTTGCGGGCGACCTCGAGGAGGGTCTGCGTGATCGCCAGCGGGGTGCGCAGTTCGTGGGAGGCGTTGGCCGCGAACCGCTGCTGTTCGGCGACCTGCGCCTCGAGCCGTCCGAGCATCGTGTCGAACGCGTCGGCCAGCTCGCGGAACTCGTCGTTGCGGCCGTCCAGCCAGATCCGGTGCGAGAGCGACCCGGTCGCCGCCTTCCGGGTGGCGTTCGTGATGCGGGTCAGCGGCGCAAGCATCCGGCCGGCGAGGAGCCACCCGCCGAGGAGGCCGAACACCAGCAGGAACACGAGCATCAGGGCCGCCCGCGGGGCGAAGGCGCGCAGCAGGTCCGAACGGTTGGGGACGAACGGGCCGAGGCTGTTGATCGGCCCGTCGGGCACGTAGCGCAGCAGGAAGGCCCACACCACCGCGAGCAGCAGTGTGCTCGCCAGCATGAGGAACCCGGCGTAGCTGAGGGTGAGCTTGAGGCGAACGCTCAGCCCGGGCTCCCTAGCCACGTTCGTCTCGCGTGGTGCCCGCTTCCGGTCCGGCGTCGATGCGGTAGCCGACGCCGGGCACCGTTGCGATCAGAGCGGGCTCTCCGAGTCGCTTGCGCAGGGCGGAGACCGTGATCCGCACGGCATTGGTGAACGGGTCGGCGTTGGAGTCCCAGGCACGCTCGAGCAACTCCTCGGCGCTGATGACCCCGCCCTCGGCGGCGACGAGCACCTCGAGCACCGCGAACTGCTTCCTCGTCAGCGCGACGTAGCGGCCGTCCCGGTAGACCTCGCGGCGGAACGGATCCAGCCGCAGGCCGGCGACCTCACGCACCGGCGGCCGGCTGTGCGCGCGCCTGCGGTCGAGCGCCCGGAGCCTGAGCACGAGTTCGCGGAGCTCGAACGGCTTGGTCAGGTAGTCGTCGGCACCGAGCTCGAACCCGGTCGCCTTGTCGTCGAGCCGGTCCGCGGCGGTGAGCATCAGGATCGGCATGCCGCTGCCGGAGGCGACAATGCTGGTGGCGACCTCGTCACCGGACGGGCCCGGGATGTCGCGGTCGAGGACCGCGATGTCGTAGGTGTTCAGGGCAAGCAGCTCCAGCGCGGCGTGGCCGTCTCCGGCGATGTCCGCGGCGATCGCCTCGAGCCGGAGCCCATCGCGAATGGCCCCGGCCATGAGGGGTTCGTCCTCGACGACCAGCACGCGCATGGTCTCGATGCTACGAGGCGATGCATATCGTCGGCGTATCGAAATCCGCTTACGGGCTGACAACACCGCACCGCCTTGACTTGCCTGCATGAGTCAAGTGAGCGCAGAACCGAGGGCACGCAGGCCGCACCGGACCGCCGTCGGGCTGGTGTTCGGGCTGGTCGTCATCGTGGCTGCCCTCGTCGGCGCCCTCGTCGATCAGCGGGGACCGACACCGGCACCCTCTGTCAGCGACATCCTTACCGGCGACCACGGCCGTCCCGACGCCGAGGCCGACGGCGCGGTCACCGGTGCCGACGGGGTCCTGCCCGACGGCGTGACGGTCTTCGACGACCAACATCCGGGCGTGGTCAACCTCGACCCCGAACTGCTCGAGGCGCTGCGCGCGGCGGCGTCGGACGCCGGTCGCCGCGATGTCGTGTTCAACGTCAACAGCGGCTGGCGCTCGCCCGACTACCAGGACCAGCTCCTGCGTGACGCGGTCGCGGAGTACGGATCGGAAGCCGAGGCCGCACGCTGGGTCGCCACCGCGGACACGTCACCGCACGTGTCCGGGGACGCCGTCGACCTCGGTCCCTACGACACCATGGACTGGCTGTCCCGACACGGCGCCGAGTACGGCCTCTGCCAGATCTACGGAAACGAGCCCTGGCACTTCGAGTTGCGTCCCGAGGCCATCGACCATGGCTGCCCGGCGATGTACGCGGACCCGACGCAGGACCCGAGGATGTAGCCCTACTCGCGCGGAAGCAGTCTGGCGGTGGGCAGCGGCGGGGCCGGCAACGGCTTGGGCTGGCCGGGCGGGAACTCGCCGAACAGGGCCGGCTTGTCGACATCGCTCGGATCGGCGGGCTCGAAGCCGAGCTCGGCCTGGTAGCGACGCCGGAACTCGACGACCTCGTCGTGGTCGCGGCCGACGAAGTTCCACCACATCACGATCTGTTCCCCGAGCGGCACCCCGCCCAGGAGGATGACCCGGACCCGCGTGTCGCCGGCGGTGATGACCAGCGTGTCGGATCCCGGCGGGGCGTAGGCGAGCGAGCGATGGTCGACGACCTCGGAGTTCACCGTGACCGCACCGTTCTCGGCGAGGACGGCGTGCTCGAAGTCGGCGCGCACGGTCAGCCGCGCGGTGGCGCCGGGCTCGAGCGTCAGTTCGGCACCGAGCAGGTCGGGCGTGCGCGTGTCGACCGGGGAGACCGAACCGAGGAGGGACCCGACGAACACGCGTGCCGTGATCCCGGGGAGTTCGACCGGCTCCGGGGTGTGGTGCACGAACGCGTTCTCGGTGAACCGGGTCCGCTCCGGCAGTGCGTACCAGAGCTGTACGCCATGCAGGGTGCTGGTCCCGGGGTCGCTGAGCTCCTGATGGGTGATACCCCGGCCCGCGATCATCAGGTTGAGCTCGCCCGGCACGATCGCGGCCGCGTTGCCGCCGGAGTCGAGGTGCTCGATACGTCCGGTGAACAGCCAGGACACCGTCGCGAGCCCGGTGTGGGGATGCCGCGGCACTTGCATCCCGCCGGTCGTCGAGACGTCGTCGGGACCGTAGTGGTCCAGGAAGCACCACGCGCCCACCAGCGACCTGCGCCGCTGCGGGAGGGTTCGATACACGGTCATCGCCCGCGGGCCACCGAGTGGCACCAGACGTGGTTCAAGAATCTCTGTCGTCGTGCACGGCTGCCCCTGGTCCAGGACCTCCACGTCGGGACGCGCGTCGAGGTTGCTCATCGAACGATCCTTCCGTCGGCGCCCCGGGGACGCACCGGGTGCTGGCTCAGGATGGAGATCCGGTTGAATGTGTTGATCGTGACAGCCACCCACTCCGCGGCGACGAATGCCTCCTCGCCGAGCACCGCTCGGGCGCCCCAGAGGTCGGCCTCCGACTCTTCGGTCACAGGCAGGGACGCGGTGGCTTCTGCCACCGCGAGTACGGCTCGCCGCCGTTCGTCGAACACATCGGTCTCCCGCCACACCGGAAGCAGGTCCAGTTGCTGCTGCACGAGGCCTGCCTGCCTGGCCTCGCGCGCATGCAGGTCCACGCAGAACGCGCAGGCGTTGATCTGCGACGTACGCAGCTTGATGAGCTCGGACTCCTGGATCGACAGACCCCGCTCCAGCACGGCCGCACGGATCGCCGACGAGAACGCTTCCGCAGCCTGCCACGCCTCGGGCATCACCTTGTCCAGGAACGGACGCATCAGTCTCCTCCCCCGGTGAAGCAACGCCCACCCATCGCGGGCGCGAGCTTGCCGTACGTGTCGAACACTCTACGAGGGCCTCGATGCTCATCGGTCACGACTGCCTACCCACCTCGGACCGATCGCTCGATCAAGGCGATATCGGCCGGTTTCGGTCGACGGAACACGCCGCCGTCCGCGACGAACTCGTCACCGTGCTTGCTCAGATGGCGAGCGAACAACGGACACAGCGGCACCACGGTGAGGTTCTCGCGGATGCTGTCCGCAAGCGCCTCACGCACCAGCAACCCCGCCAGACCGCGCCCACCGAACTCCTCCGCCACCTCGGTATGGAAGAAGATCCGTTCGCCGGTACCGGCGCCGTCGCGGGAGTCGGCGAAGTCGGCTCTGCCGGCGCGTGACCCGTCGGCCACGCTTACGACAAAGGAGCCGACCGGATCGCCGGGCTCCAGCCTGACCGTCACCGACGCGCCGGTGTTGTCTGTCAGTCCTTCAGGCATCTGACTGTCCTTTCGGTGGGGTGTCGGGGCGGTCATCGGGTCGACCCCGCCGTGACGGCGGCCCGTTCGGTCAGAAGCTCGCGGACCCGGGGGATGACCTGGGTCCCGTACAGCTCGACCGAACGCAACCGGGCGGTAGCGGAAACCGTGCCGGCGGCGGAGTAGATCATGTCGAACCGACCCGCATCGAGAGCCCGAACCGCATGGGCGATCTTGTTCGCGACGGTTTCGGCCGAGCCGACATACAGCGACCCGCTCTCCACCTCCTCTTCGAACTCCGCCCGGCGGATCGGCGGCCAGCCACGCAGCGCCCCGATGCGGTCCCGGATCTCCCGGTATCCGGGGTAGAACAGCTCCTTGGCCTCCTCGTCCGTGGTGGCGACGAATCCGGGCGAGTGCATCCCGACCGGCTGCGCGGTGTTGCCCAGCTGCTCGCTGGCACGCCGGTACAGATCGACGTAGGGAACGAACCGGTCGGGCGGCCCGCCGATGATGGCGAGCATGAGCCGGAACCCGTAGTGGGCGGTACGGACCACAGACTGTGGCGACCCGCCGACTCCCACCCAGGTGCTCAGTCGTCCCGAGTCCGTCTTCGGGTACACCTCCGCATCGTGCAGTGCGGCACGGGTGGTGCCTTCCCAGGTGACCGGCTTCTCGTCCAGGAGCCGGTGGAACAGGTCGACCTTCTCCTCGAACAGCACCTCGTAGTCCGTCAGGTCGTAGCCGAAGAGTGGGAACGACTCGGTGAACGAACCACGGCCGAGGATCACTTCGGCGCGACCGCTCGAGAGCGCGTCAAGGGTCGCGAACCGCTGGAACACCCGTACCGGGTCGTCCGAGGAGAGCACCGTCACGCCCGAAACGAGCCGGATCCGCGTCGTGGCGGTCGCGATGCCGGCCAGCACCGTCTCCGGGCTGGAGATCGCATACTCCGGCCGGTGGTGCTCACCCAGCGCGACCACGTCGATGCCGACCTGATCGGCCAGGACGGCCTCCGTCACCGCGGCGCGGATCGCCTGCGCGTGCGAGACGACCTCGCCCCGGTCATCGCGGGGTCGGTCTCCGAAGCTGTCGATCCCGAACTCGATCTGTGGAGCATCCATCGTGGGCCGCTTCCGTTCCAATGTGATTGACATGTGAATCATGCGGTCAATATGATTCACATGTCAACCACCAGGAGGGGCGATGGGCACAACGAAGCGTCGGAGCGTCCCGACGAGCGAGGAACTCGCGATCTGGCGGGCGCACGTCGAGACGTTCGAGATCGTCCGCGCCCGGATCGAAGCCCGGTTGCACCAGGACTCACAGTTGTCGAGCGGGGACTACCGCGTGCTCCTCGCACTGAGCGAGGCGGACGGGACGGCGATGCGGTCGTCGGAACTCGCCGCGCAGATCGAGTGGGAACGCAGCCGCCTGTCCGGCCAGCTCGGCCGGATGGAGCATCGTGGGCTGCTTCGCCGCGAATCCTGCTCGGAGGACGCCCGCGGCGCGCGCGTCGTCCTCACCGAGGAGGGCGCTCGCGCCTTCCGCGCCAGTACACTCCCCCACCTTCGGGCGATCAAGGAGGTCTTCGTCGATGCGTTCACACCCCAGCAGCTCACACAGCTGGGCGAGGCCGCCGCGGCCATGCGCAGCCATCTGAACCTCGACGCCCGCTCCTGATCCGGCGCGCTCACGGAGCGCCTCGGATCCTGCGTCGAGAATGAGTTGTCCAGCGACTTGACCATGCCGTGGCGGCATAGTTTGTGATGGGCCCATGAGCCGGAACATCTGGGTATATCTGGGGTCGTACAGTCTCTCCCTGCTGGGAAACGGGGTTGCGTCGGTACTGTTCCCGTTGCTCGTGCTCGCCAAGACTGGTGACATCCTCGCCGCCGGCGTCCTGGCATCGGTGACCGCCGCCGTCGCAGCCGTCGTCGGTGTTCTTGCCGGCGTGGTCGTCGACCGGGTGAACCGACGGACGGTCTCGATCATCAGCGACGTGTTGTCGGCGGCATCGGTCGCTGCGGTGCCGATCGTGGACGCCGTGTGGGGTTTGAACCTGACCTGGTTCATCGTCTTGGGTGTCATCGGCGCATTCGGTGACATGCCGGGCATGACGGCCCGGGAGACGCTGCTCCCCCGTCTCGTCCGGCTCAGCGGCGCCGGGCCCGGTGCGCTTGACCGGCTGGTCGGCCTGCGCGAGTCGCTGGCGGGCGCACTGATGCTGATCGGCCCGGGCCTGGGCGGACTGCTGATCTGGATGTTCGGGGTGAGCTCGACCGCGTTGCTCATCACCGCCGGACTGAGCCTTGGCGCGGCGTTGCTGTCGCTGGCGATGTCGCCCCGCGTGGGAGCCATCCCTCCGGCCGAGGCGAGTTCGGCGAAGGCAGGTTTTCGCGGGGTCCTCGTCGATCTCGTGACCGGGTGGCGTTTCCTGCTCGGCCACCGGCTCGTGCTGGGCGCGACCCTTGTGTCGGCGGTGTTCGTCGCGGTGTTCGCGGCGTTGCAAGCCACCATCTTGCCGGCGTATTTCACGAGTGAGGACCTGCCCGAGTTCAGCGGGTTCGCCGCGACCGGGATCGCGGTCGGCAGCCTGCTCAGCGCAGGTGTGTATGCGGCGACGGTCGGGAAGGTGTCGCGCCGTGCCTGGTTCGTGCTCGGCATGGTCGGCGTGGGCATCGGGTTCATCGCGATCGGTGCGATGGCAGCGCCCTGGATGGTGCTCGCAGCGGCTGTGTTCATCGGACTGACCAATGGCCCCATGTCGGCGGTGCTGGGGGTGGCCACCATTGAAGCGACCCCGGATGAGATGCGCGGACGAGTGCTCGGTGCACAGAACGCGCTCGTGCTCGCCGCCCCCGCCCTCACCTCTGCCCCCATTGCTGCCGTGGCTGCCGGGTTCGGGCTCCCGGCCGCGGGAATCGCGATAGCGGCTGTCATGATCGTGACCGTCGTGGTCGCGCTGAGCGCCCGCGCGTTCCGGTCTCTGGACACCATGGAGATCGCAGCCGAACCACTGGAGGTCTGATCGTGTCATGGAGCACCAGTCAGCTCGCCGACCTGGCCGGTGTCACGCTGCGATCGATCCGGCACTGGCATGAGATCGGGCTCCTGCCCGAACCGGAACGCCTCACGAACGGCTACAAGCAGTACACCGCCCGCCATCTCGTGCTCGTGCTGCGCATCGCCCGTCTCACCGGCTTCGGCTTAACCCTGGAAGACATCGCTCGGATGCTCGATTCCGAAGACCAGGGCCAGGAGTCCATGCGCGGGCTCCGCGCGGAGCTCGACACCAGGATCGCCGACCTCGAACGCATCCGTTCCGAGGTCGATCACGTCATCGGTCTCGGCGTCTCACCCGACGTGTCACCCGAAGCGCTCCTCGCGATGGAAGCGCTCGGGCACGACCCCGTCTCACGCAACGTCGCGATCGTCATGGCCCACCTGACCCCGAAGGAGGACACGATCACCTTCGTCGAGACCTTCAAGGACGCACCCGAGGAGTTCACGAACCTCAACACGTCGATCTGGGGCCTGCCCGCGGACGCCGAGGACACCGAGATCACCGCCCTTGCTGATCTCGCAGTCAGCACGATCAAGGGCTTCGTGGAGCTGCATTACGACGCTCTTCCCGACGTGGGCAACAGTCCCGCTGAACGCAGAAGCGCCGACGCCCTCACCGCCGTCGCGACCGAGAGCATGAACCAGGCCCAACGGCGCGTCATGCAACTCGTGGTCGAAGAGCTCACCAACAGCGTCGAACGACTACCGCCTCCGCCTTAGCGGCGAGGACTGGGCCCGGACGCGAAACTGCCCCGCCATCGGACGGGGCGGTTTCGAGCTTCTCACCATTCTGTGGAGTTAGGGGGAATCGCACCCGAAGACCCCTGGCCTGCAGCGATAGCTCCGGCGCTACGTTTGTGTCAGCGTTGTGACAGGAACTCACGTTGGATCGGAGCGCTGCCGTCGCTGAGATAGCGCGGCCAAGCGGTGGGAAGCGATGTCGGCGGCAAGCTGATCCAGTCAGATCGATCGAGCCGCCGGCCCCCACACTCTGTAGCGTACGAATCTCGTTTGCGACACCCAGGCTCGCAGGCCCAGATCACAATCTGACCGGCTGCTTGCTCCACTGTGTCCATCGACACCGTTGCTGAGATGGAGCCGTGACCCGCTGGACCGCTCAGTCCCTGGCGCGGAGCAGAGGCTGGGTGCTGCAGCGACGCGCCTCCGAACGATCGGGTGATCGCGAAGTCGACGTACTCGACGACGACGCGGTGTCGTTCCAGCTGATCGCCGATGCGGCGGAACTCGGGATCGGTGACGTAGACGTCGGGGCTCAGCGGCAAGCCATTCGTGGCGAGCAGTGCGGCGTCGCTCAGCGACACCTCGATTCGGCCCCATCCCGAGAGCACCCTCGGGAACGCCGTCGAGGAACGCGTCCGGGAAGCATCGACCCCTCGATGACGTGCTCGCCGATCGTGAAGAACGGGTCCCGGGCGAAGACGGTCGCATAGCCGCGGTCCCCGGCCGCCCGGTTCTCCGCGTCCGTCAGCAGTCGCGGCCGCAGCACCTCCACGCCGTGCTTCCTCAGCACGGCAGCGAAGGCCTCGCGCTCGGTTCCTCCCAGGTCGTCCCGAACAGCGAAGCCCGAGCAAGATCCCTCTTGTCGAACATCCATGTTCAGGTTATGTTAGTCGAACACCGCTGTTCAGGTTATTGGAGAGGATGACGAGGATGACGAGGATGACGACTCCCGGCGGCACGAGTGCGGCGGATGGGGTTCTGGACCCGCGACGCTGGCGGACGCTGGGGCTGCTGGGTGTGGCGCAGCTAATGCTGATCGTGGACGTGACGGTCGTCGCGATCGCATTGCCGGTGATGAGCGGCGATCTCGGGTTGGACCGGGCGGGTACCGCGTGGGTGGCGAGCGTCTACGCGCTGATGTTCGGGGGACTGATGCTGCTGGGAGGCAAGGCTGCGGACATCCTCGGGCCGCGTCGAGTCGTGCTGGCCGGCCTGTCCGTGTTCGTCGCGGCGTCCCTGCTGGCGGGCTTCTCGGGCACTGGCGAGGTGCTGCTGATCGCGCGGGCGCTGCAGGGCGTCGGCGCGGCGGTCATGTCCCCCGCCGCCCTGTCCGTGATCGTGCGGACCTTCACCGGTGCTGAGCTGAACCGGGCGCTGGGCGTCTGGTCGGCTCTGGGCGGCGCAGGGGCAGCGCTCGGCGTGCTTCTGGGCGGGGTACTGACGGCAGGTCCCGGATGGCCGTGGGTGTTCTTCGTGAACGTCCCTGTCGGCGTGGTGCTGCTGATCGGCCTCCTGTGGACCGTCCGTCCGCTTCCCGGCTCGGGCGGACGCATGGACGTGATCGGGGCGGCGCTGTTCACGACCGCAACCGCTGCTGTCGTGTACGGTCTGGTCGCCGCAGGCGATCACGGCTGGCTCAGCGCCCCGACGCTCGTCTCGGTGCTGGTGGGCCTCGGGGGATACCTCCTCTTCGGATGGCGGATCCTTACCGCGTCGGCACCGCTGGTGACCCCGGACCTGCTGAAGCGGGGGCCGGTGCTGGCAGGGCTGGGGTTGATCCTGGTGGCGACGGCGCTGATGATCTCGGTGTTCTTCCTGGGCTCGTTCGCCCTGCAGCACCTGCACGGCTTCACCGCGCTGGAGACCGGTCTGTCGTTCCTCCCGGTCGCGCTGGGCACGATCCTCGGGTCGAACCTGGCCGGCCGCGCCGTGACCGGCTGGGGCGTGAGAACGGTCGCCGTCGCCGGCCTCCTGATCGCGGCGCTGGGGCTCGCGGCCTCGGCGGCGATCTTCTCGATGACGGTTCTCATCGTCGCCACCAGCATCTCCGGGTTCGGGATCGGAGCCGCGTTCGTCGCCGCATCGGCGAGCATGTTCTCGGTGGTGCAGCCGCAGGAGGCCGGCGTCGCGTCCGGAGCACTGAGCACCTTCCACGAGTTCGGTGCCGCGACAGGGGTGTCCGCGGTCTCCAGCGTCGCGGCCGCTGCCCTGGTGACGCCGAGCTTCTCCGCCTTCGCCCCGGGGTACTGGTTCGCCGCCGCGGTCGCTGTGGTCGCCGGTGTCGTCGTCGTGGTCTGGCCTCGTCACAGAAGGAGAGTTCTGTGACCGAGCAGATCCCACACAATCTCCGGACGGCTGCGCCATCGATGGTCGGCCGCCGGGCGGAGCTCGCAGAGCTGACGGTGCTGATCGCCTCTCATCGCCTCGTGACCATCGCGGGGCCCGGGGGCTGCGGGAAGACGAGGCTTGCTGCAGAGCTGAGCGCTCGACGCGTCGTGCTGCCGGTGGACCCACCCGCAGGAGCTGACGAACTGCGTTGGCTGGACCTCGCCTCGGCTCCGGACGCGACCACACTCCTTCGTTCGTGCGCGCGGGAGCTGGGCGTGCACCTCGAGGCGGGCAAACGCGATCCGGTGGCGGCGCTGGTGGCACGGATCCGGAACAGGCGAGTGATCCTCGTCCTCGACGCCTGCGAACATCTGCTCGACCCGGTCGCCGACCTGGTCGAGCACATCCTGACGGAATGCCCGGGCATCTCCGTGGTGGCGACGAGCCGGGAACCGCTGAGCGTGCCCGGAGAGACCGTATGGAGAGTCCCGGCCCTGAACGCCGACGACGCCGCGCAGCTGTTCATGGAGCGCGCCCGTTCGGTCGCCCAGGACCTGCCGCCGCACGCTCCCGAGGCGGCGGCGATCTGCGCGCGGCTGGACGGGCTGCCACTGGCGATCGAGCTGGCCGCGGCGTGGACGCGGATGCTCTCCCCTGCGCAGATCCTCGCCGGGCTCGATGACCGGTTCCGCCTGCTCACGGGCGGCATGCGCCGCAGCATCCCTCGGCACCGGACTCTGGAAGCGTCCATGGCGTGGAGCTACGACCTCCTCGAAGGCCAGGAGCGCAGCGTCCTTGGCTGCCTCGCTGTCTTCGTCGGCGACTTCGGCATCCCCGCCGTGGACGAGGTGTGCGAGATCTCCCCCGAGGACGGCGAGACCATCCAGCTGCTCGCCCGACTCGTCGACAAATCTCTCATCATCATCGCCGCCCGCGACGGCGAACAAGCACGGTTCCGGCTGCTCGACACGGTCCGCGAATACGCTGGCGATCGTCTGGCCGAGACCGGCGGCTTCGCGCAGACGCGGGACAGGCACCTGGACTGGTGCCTGGGCCGCCTCCACGCCGTCGAGCAGCTGCTGCGCAGCGACCAGGACGCCGCCCTGCGGCTGTTCGACGAGATCGAACCCGACGCGGCAACCGCACTGGACTGGGCGCTGCAGGCCGACGATCGACGCCAGGCATCGGGTCGGCGACTGGCCCAACTGATGGTCACACCCTGGTTCCTCCGCAGCCGCAGCGATCTGGCGCGCCCGCTGATGACCCGGGCGATCGCGTCGACCGTCGAGCCCGACGACGGCCTGCAGCCGCTCTTGGAAAGCGACCTCGCACTGATCGACATCGTCGCCGGCCGACGTGCACCGGCACTGGCACCGCACAGTGCGACCACCGAGGAGAACCTCCTGGCGCGGGCACGCTTCGGGCTCGTCGACGCGTACGAGGCGTCTTTCTACGACCACGAGGCATGCGAGCGCGAGAGCCGTGCCGCCTCTGAACTGGGCGGACGTGCCGGGGATCCGCTGGTCGAGGACTTCGGGCTCATCCTGGCGGCGTACAGCCTGACCGCGCGCGAACGCCATGATGAAGCGCGCGAGCTCGCCGCCCCTGCCTCGGCGCGCGCACGGGCACGCGGCGACCGTTTCTGCACCGCCTTCGCGCTCGGGGTCGAGCAGTTCGGCGCGATGCAGACAGGGCATTTGGCGGACGCGATCCGGCTGGGGCACGACGCGATCGCGTTGGCGGCACCGCTCGGCGACTACTTCTGCGTCGGCACGCTCACGGCGAACCTCGCACTGGCGATGGCGCTCAGCGGAGACCACGACGGCGTGCTGCGGATCATGGCACCGCTCATCGACGTCACCGACTCGAGGCCCGACATCGACGTCGTCGGCCTTCCGGTGCCCATCGGATACTCGTACCTGCGAGCAGGCGGGTGGGAGGAAGCGCAGCGCTGGTTCGATCGAGGACTGGCGCGGCTGACGCCGGGGCGGCCGGACTGGACCGCAGCCCGCTGCCTCCCCGGTGCGGTCGAGGCGCTGCGGCGACTCGGGCGCATCACCGAGGCGACGGCCCTGGCGGAGCGCGGACAGCACCTGCCGATCACGGCCCCCGACTTCGTCGCCAACCTCGCCGAGCAGCGCGCACATCTCGTGTCCACCGACAGCCCGTTCGCGGAGAGCCTGCACCAGCGCGCACTCGACATCAGGATCCGTTCCGGCCTCCGCACATTCATCCCCGACAGCCTCGACGCCCTGGCCCGATGCCAGGCTCGTGAACGACCCGCCGATGCCGCGCGACTGCTCGCCTCCAGCACGGCGGCGAGAGAGGCGATGCACTATCCCCGTTCCGCGGGCGGCGACCACGACCACGATCTGCTGTTCACCGACCTGAGCGAACGCCTGGGAAGCAGGCCCTTCGACGAGGCATGGCGACACGGCCTCGTCACCCGCGTCGACGAGGCCTGCGATCTCGCCCAACGGGGCAGACGGCGTCCGGCACGCCCGGGCACAGGATGGGCCAGCCTCACCCCAGCCGAACTCGCTGTCGCGCAAATCGCCGCCCAGGGGCGCACCAACCCCGACATCGCTCGCGAACTCGTCGTCAGCCGCGCGACCGTGAAGACCCACCTCTACCACGTGTTCGCCAAGCTCGGGATCGGCAACCGCACCGAACTCGCGGCGATCGCCCACAGCCAATCTCGGCTCCCGATTCCCGAGGACGGTCCACCACGATGACATCCCGTCGTGCCACGTCGGACGACGAGCATCCGGCCCTCGCGACGGACTGCGATGCAGGTCGAGGACCGATGAGCCCTTCCGTGCATTCGACGCCCAAACCCGAAGATCAACCCATTGCCCGACGCTCGGCGTCCGCGGGTCCTGGAGCCTGGTCACATCAGAGGCACCACACGCACAGATCGGATTGAGGGAACAGATGAGAAGCGTGACTTTGTACATGTCGATGTCGCTGGACGGGTTCGTCGGCGGCGACCGCGACCACCCGGGAATGGCGGTGCCCGAGGGCCCCGAGCTCAAGCAGTGGAAGCTGGATCAGATCACCAAGGCCGGTGCCCATCTGATGGGTCGCGTCACCTATCAGGAGATGTCGTCGTACTGGCCGCATTCCGACGACCCGTATGCGGCACCGATGAACGACATCCCGAAGGTCGTGTTCTCGACCACCCTCAGCGACGCCGAGGCTCCCTGGCCCGACACCTATGTCGCCCGAGGCGACCTCGCGACCGAGATCGCCGCCATCAAGGAGCAAGGCGATGCGGACGCCATCGTCTGGGGCGGCAGCAGGCTGGCCGGCGCACTGGCCGCAGCCGACCTGATCGACGAGTACCGCCTCCTGATCCAGCCGCTGGCCCTCGGCACCGGGCAGCCGCTGTTCGGCCAGCTGACGCAGTCGCGCTACTTGAACCTCGTCGAGGCCACTCCGTTCCCCAGCGGCATCGTCCTGCACACCTACCAGCCCCGCCGCAGCTGAGCGGAAGTCCCCGTGGACGCGCAGCACGCGGTGCTCGACGCTCAGCATCGATTCGACAAAGCCGAGCTCGCGGACGACCGAGCGGAGCGGTGCTGGACGAGCTGCTCCATGACGATTTCCTGTCCATCGGCCCGCGCGGGTTCCTCCTCGACAAGTGGCAGTGGATCGACCGGCATGCATTCTTCCGTTACCACGAGCTGCAGGTGGACGACCTCGAAGCGCGCCTGTTCGGCGACGCTGCGATCGTGCGGTCTGTGCAGCACAACCACGCAGAGTCGTCGGGACGGGACGTGCGGGTGGCCACGCGCGTCTCTCAGACCTGGGTGCACGAGCGGGATATATGGCGGCTCGCGGGCGTCCAGTTCAGCCCTCTCGCAGAGTGACGCCGGCATGACCGCGTTACAGGGGATGCCGAGATGAACACCAGTCCGGCCCTCGGACCCGCTGCCAGAACGCGGACGAGCGGTCGCCTGCCGAGGCCCGCACTGCTCGCACTCATCACGACGTGTTCCGGTATCCGTGGTTGTCGCGAAGCTGTCGTTCCTGTCGGTCATCGTCGTGGGTGCCACCGTCATCAGCCCCGATAGTGAGCTGAGCGACGCCGCGCTGATCGCGGGACGGACGTGGGACGTGGCGGCCCTGCTCGTCGCGGCCTGGCTCGCGGTAGCCAAGCCGGGCAAGGGCCGACGGACCTCCGCGCGTTGACGTCCGAGGTCGAGCGGCGAGCAACGGCACGCCGCTCCGCCTCCCGCACACGATGCAGATCGGAAGGAGAGAGTCCCGTGACCACCTCCGCAGACGTCCGGATCCGACCAGCCACGGAGCAGGATTCCGCTCTCGTCGACACGATGGTGAGGGAGATCGCCGCGCATCAGGGCGATCATGTCCACGCGACCGCCGCCGACTGGCGGATCGCCCTCGCTCGTCCCGACGTCCAGGTGCTGCTGGCGTTCGATGGCGGGCATCCGGCCGGATATGCGTCGACGACGCGCCGATTCCACCTCTGGTCTGGCGCGAACCTCCTTGCCCTGGACGACCTGTGGGTGCGACCCGAAGCCCGTGACCGCGGCGTCGGCCGAGACCTGATGCTCGCCGTCGCCGACCTCGCGGCACCGGAGCAGCTCACGATCGTGTGGGGCGCCCGCAGCGACAACGAGGCCGCGCACCGGTTCTACCTCCGCCTGGGCGCATCCATGACGACCAAGGCCCTCTTCTCCTGGAATCCCGCTCGCGACGTGGACGCGAACGCCCATTCGAGAGAATAAGAGGCGAGCATGCGTCAATCAGGCGTGAGTCCGCTGTCGTGGCGGCTCTGGGTGCCGTGGCGTGGCCGCCCCGCGGCGGCCGACTGGCAACTGCTGGCGGCCATCGGGGCCGTGGTCGTGTTCGGGTTCGGGATGCGCGCGATCCGGCCGTTCCTGATCGCCTCCAACCCCGTGCTGCTCGAGTTCTTGAACGGCGGGCCGGCGGAGATCGGGGCGGCGGCCGCTTTCGCGCGGATCGGCGAGGTGCCGCTGTGGCTGGTCGTCGTCGCCGGCACACTGGGCATCGTGAAGTTCGACTGGCTCACCTGGTGGGCCGGACGGCGATGGGGACCCGGCCTCATCGGCTACTTCACCACCCGGGAGAGGGCCGATCGCCTCACCGAGCGCGCCGGACGCGTCAACCCCTGGCTGCTGCGCCTGGCCCTCGTCGCGGCCCCGCTGCCCGGCGTCCCCGGCGTGATCATGACGATGCTGGCAGGCTGGACCGGCATGCGCCTAGGGACATTCCTCGCCCTCGACGCTCTCGGCGCGCTCGTCACGACCGCGCTCGTCGCCGGGCTCGGCTACGCACTAGGACAAGGTGCCGTCGAGATCGTCCTACTGATCGAGCGCCAGGCGATCTGGGTCACCCTCGGACTGATCGCCGTGACCTTCGCGGTGCCGATGGTGAAACGGGCGCTGCGCCGGCGAGCCGCGCGACGGCGACTCCCGTGATGCACGCATGCAATCGATGTGCACCGGACGCGTGGTTGACATCGCCGCACAGGGAGGAAGCTCAACCCTTCGGCCGATGCCCGAGTCCGGAACCGGACCGGGGCTGGTTTCATGGATACCACGACATCTCACGCTCAGATCTTCGCCCTCGTCGACCGATGAGCCGCCGCCGAACTGGCCGGCGACGCCGACGCCGTCTCATCGCTTCTCACCGAGGACTTCACGGGCATCGGACCCGTCGGACTCGTCCTCACCCGAGACCAATGGACCGCCCGCCACCGCAGCGGCGACATCGACAACCGCGCGTTCGCCGTCAGCGACGCTGCCGTGCGGAGCTACGGCGACACGGCGGTCGTCGTCGCGACGTTGAACCAGGAGACCACCGCACGGGGACACGACACCAGCGCATCGTTCCGGCTGGGCGTCGTCGCCAGGCGGGTCGACGAGTGGCAGAGGGCGCACATCCAGTTCAGCGGACCGCTGATCGCTCCAGACCAGATGCCCGGATTCGCCCGATAAGGTACAGCCCAGTCCCGGCACGCGGGCCGTCTCGCTGTGACAACGGGTCAGGTCGGATCGCCGAGGCCCCGGGCGAGGCAGTCCACGAGGCAACTGGCGATCGATCCGTCCAGGTCGAGAGTGGGGTTGAAGATCGTCACATCGATCCCGACGACCCGCCCGGTATCGAATGTCGAACGCAGGACCTGAGCGAGGTCGTCCCAGCCCAGCCCGCCGGGAAGCCGGTAGTCCACGGCCGGCATCACGTCGTCGTCGAGCACGTCGCAGTCGACGTGAACCCAGATGCCGTGCAGGTCGACGCGGTCAAGGTGGGCGAGCGCCGTGCTGGTCGCCTGCTCCGTACCGAGGCATGAGACCGTGGCCAGGTCGACGACGAGGATGTCGGTGTCCTCGATGCGCTGGCTGCCGTCCGCCGCAGCCTCGGCCGCGTCGCGGCGGCCGAACTGCACGACGTCGGAGTCCCTCACGAGCGGGCCGAGGCCGCCGAGGTCGGCGAGGACGGATGGTCCGCGACCTGTCGCCAGGGCGAGGTCCATCGACGCGACCTCTCCCAGGGGCTCGGCGGCCGGCTGGTAGAAGTCGGCATGGCCGTCGATGAACAGCAGGCCGTACCGTCCTCGTCGCCGCAGGGCGAGCAGCGGTCCCAGCACGATGGAGCAGTCGCCGCCGAGGATCACGGGCACACGGCCGCTGTCGAGCACCTCAGCCGTAGTTGCGGCGAGCCGCAGCGCGAACTCGCGCACCCCGTCCGGGTTCAGCAACCCGATCACCGCGTCCAGGCCGAACCGCGGCGGCACCGCGACCTCGCCGACAACCCCGGCATCGATCTGCTCGCCCAGCCCGGCGTCGAGCAGCGCCTGCGGCAGCTGCGCGACGCCATCCGTGGAGAGGCCCAGCGACGAGGGTGCTGAGATGACCGCGAACGTCGACATGACCATTCCCTCCACCCTGGGTACGCACGCCTCATGTGTGCCGTACGCGGAGTTTACGACTAACAAGAACATCCATGTACGACTTGGTATCTGATAACCTGAACATCACTGTTCGCTATTGGAGGTAGGTCGATGGCCCGGACCCAGGCGGAGAGCGAGCAGGTCGAGGACGGCGCACCTGCTCGCCCGAAGCGTGCCGATGCGCTGCGGAACATCGAGGCGATCATCGAGGCCGCGACCCGATTGCTGGCCGTCAACCCCGATGCGAGCCTCAACGAGATCGCCAAGGAGGCCGGCGTGGGACGGATCACCCTCTACGGCCACTTCGACTCCCGTGCGGCACTGCTCCGTGACGTCGCGGGGCGGGCCATCGCCCACGCGCAACAGGAACTCGCGACCGTGGATCTCGACGGCGATCCCAATGGCGCGCTCGGCAGACTGCTGGTGACGTCCTGGCGGCTGACCCATCGCTTCGGGGCTCTCGTGGTCGCCGCTTCTGACGCGCTATCGCCTGAGCAGTTGCGCCGCCTGCACGACGAGCCGTTCGCCCGCGCGCGCCGCCTGCTCGAGCGCGGACGCGAACTGGGCGAGTTCCGGGCCGACGTCCCGATCGACTGGCAGCTCAGCGTCATCCAGGCCATCCTGCACGGTGCCTCGGCCGCCGTTCACCGCGGCGAGATCACGGCCGACGAAGCACCAGAGCTCGTCTGCACCACGGTGATCGCCGCCCTGGCTCGCTGAGTCAACACGAGGCCTCCGGCTCACGCACGCCGCGTCCGCAGGACGGCGCGCCGATGCCTAGGCCGCGCCATGGCTCTCGCACACCTCCGACCAGCGGCACCGGAGGATCGCCGTTGTGCGTTCACGTCATTCCGTGAATGCACGCCCTCGCGTCCCCATCTCGGACCATGCCGTGCGCGAACGAGCCCGCATCAAGATGTTCAACCCATTGGCCGATGCCGGGGCGTCGCCCCTACGACGAGGCTCGAGGATCATTCACCGGAGGGTTGACATGAAACAACGAACAAGACGGACAGGCATCATCGCGTTCGCGGCAGCGGCGATGCTCGCGATCGGCATGGGGAACCCACCCTCGGCACAGGCCGCGAGCCTGTGGCACTGCGCGCCGCAGTCGAACATGGCCGCAGTGTGCACGACGATAACCAGCGCCCCTCCCGGTGGCGTTCAAGTCAGGGACCGCCTGACCAACTCGATCTGGGTCCTCTACAACGGCGACAGCGTCCAGATCCGAAGCTGGGGCTGGGACCCCTCCGCGCGCTGCGGCATCAACAACAACTACTTCTGGCACATCTGGTGGCGCACCGGGAGCGGCAACTGGCACAGGGCCTACATCGGGGACTGGTACCTGTCCACGGGCGCGCCGTCCTACTGGAAGAACTTCCGTGAACCGAGCGGGGGGAAGCTCCAGGACACGTACATCGGCTCGTGGTCGGGCACCTGCGATGTCATCGCGTGACCGGCGCGCGGCCGAGTGCTGGACGCCGTCGTTGGGCTGCGGCTCCCCGGATCACTCAGCCGTATGGAGGAAGCCTGGATAGATCGCACTCCTGACGTCTTGCTTCACGAAGCAGCGGCGCGACGCAATCTCCCGGGTGTCGCGCGGTCGACTGCTCTCGGGCAACCTCGCCAAATATCACGTCGACTCGGCGACGAAGTCACTCAGGTGCCGGACGGTCAGTGATCGTTCATCTGCGAGCAGTCCGGCGACGGAGTGGACGGGAAGCCTCCACCGGTAGGTCACCGGACCTGCCCACCGCCAGTGGCCACCTCGGAGGCCAGCGTTGTGTGCCAGCGATGTGTCAGTCCCGCTGCCACCCGGAGCCTCTGCACACGCCTGCCCATCGGGCGATGGCAAGAAACCGCGGAATCAAAACAGAAGGGCCGGATCTGGACGATCCGGCCCTTCGTCTGTGGAGCTAGGGGGATTCGAACCCCCGACCTTCTCATTGCGAACGAGACGCGCTACCAACTGCGCCATAGCCCCAGAACGACGTTCAGATTACCACCTCGGGCGGGCCCGTTGCGACGCCGCGGACGTGGCCGGGATCACTGTCCGGACGCGCGGCGGCGAGCCAGGACGGCCTGCAGGTTCATGGCCGGGGCGGTCGGTGCCTCGGCCTGGGTGACCTCGTCCGCGGGAGGCTGGGCAGGAGTGCTCGGTGCGGCCGAGTCCGTCCCGGTCGCCGCGACGGAGGTCTCCTCGGCGTCCGTCTCGAGAGCCGGTGGTGCCTGCTCGTCCTGGGTCTCGGACTGAGTCTCGAACGGAGCAACGTCCCGACGGCGGACGGTCGGCTTGAGCGTGTAGGTCGGCACGGGCACGGGGACCGGGGTCCAGCCCTCGCCCTCCGGCAGCTCCGGTCCGGCCCGGTGGGTGACGGCCGGCTCCTCGGGGAGCAGGGAGGCCGGGTCGACGTCGATGCGCAGGCTGGGTCGGGGGCCCGCGGCGGCTGCCGGGCGGGCCCGCTCGGTGCGCTCGCCGGGCGCTGACGCGGTCCGAGCGGGCTCGGCGCCGCTGTCACGGCGGACGGCCCGCGCGTGCCGGACCGGCGCCTCGGAGCGGTCGATGGTGCCGACGGGGGCGAACGGGTCACGGGTGTCCCGGGTCACCTCGGCACGCCAGCGGGCGTCCGCGACGGCGGCCTTGGCCGAGGCGCGTCGGCCGGCGACCACGACGGCGACCAGGAAGACGGAAGGCACGACGGCGGCGGCGACCGGCAGCGACGCGACGGCGAACAGCGTCCAGGTCACGGCCGTGACGCCGAGCAGCAGCAGAGTGAGGGCGAGGCGACGGCGGGCGGCAGCAGCTCGGCGGCTCGCCGCCGCTGCGCGGCCGGCCCGGGCGGCGGCGGCACGGCGCGCGTCGGCGGCCACGAGCCGATCACGGTGTGCCACTGGCGTGTGCATGGGTGCCTCCGGTTGTCCGATCCGCGGGCGATGGACGTATCCGCGGTTACTGCGCTCAGCCTTCGGTTCGGGTGGATCTCCCGCCCTCGCCACGACCCGGAGGTCCTCGGAGAAGCGGTCCTCGACCCGGGAGTCGAGCACCACCTGCCTCGACCGGATCACCGACGGCAGCAGGAAGGCGAAGAACATGATGAGGATCGCCGTCACTGCATACCCGCCGAAACTCACATCCCGACGGTAGAACGCCGGGGTGTCGGCACAGGCGAGCGGGCTCGGCGTGTCGCGGAAGATCAGCTCTGACGGGCCGTGAGACCGCCGTGCGCCTCGTCGACCGTCAACGCGAACGACCGATGGTCCGCCCAGGTCCCGTTGATGTGCAGGTACTGCCGCCGGACCCCTTCGTCCCGGAAGCCGAGCTTGGCCACCACGCGCAGGCTCGCGGCGTTCTCCGGGCGGATGTTGATCTCCACCCGGTGCAGCCCGAGCTCGAAGAAGCAGAAGTCGGTCGCGAGGGCCACGCAGACGGGCACGATCCCGCGGCCGGCCATGTCCTCGGCGATCCAGTACCCGATGGTGGCGGACTGCAGCGAGCCGCGGGTCACCGAGGAGATCGTCAGCTGCCCGGCCATCTGCCCGCCCACCTCGATCACGTAGGCGTATCCCTCACCCCGCCGCGCCGCCCGGTTCTGGCTGCGCACGTACTGGGCGAACGTGGGTCGGAACGCTGCCGCCTCGGGTGAGGTGGCCTCCCAGGGGCGCAGCCAGGCGGCGTTGCGCACCCGCAGCGCGTCCCAGGCGACACGGTCGCGCAGCCGCAACGGGCGTAGCCGGATGTCCCCCGAGGCGAGGTCCATCAACTCTCCAGGACGAGGCAGTGCAGGTCGGTGCCCGCGTCGACCGTCGTGGTGTCCTCGGCGACCACCGCGAGCGCGTTCGCCCGTGCCATCGCGGTCAGCAGCAGCCCACCCGGAGGTCCGACCGGCGTGGCCAGGTAGCCCTGGTCCGGCGACCCGACGAGCGCGACCGGGACGAACTGGCGCCGGCCCTGCGGCGACTCCCACGCCGTCGCCATCTGCGCTGACACGGTCGGCCGGTAGATCTCCACGTGTCCGGCCATCGCCAGCAGCGCCGGACGCACGAACACCTCGTAGGCGACCTGCGCACTGACCGGGTCCCCGGGCAGGCACAGGATCGGGGTGTCCTCGCCCACCACCCCGACGCCGAACTGCCGCCCGGGGGTGATCGCCACGTTGTCGAACCGGACGGTGCCGAGCGGGCTGAGCACCTCCTTGACGGTGTCGTTGGCTCCGTAGCTGAGGCCGCCCGTGGTGATGATCAGGTCGGCGCGCACGAGCTGGTCCTCGAGCGTCTCCCGCAACGCGCCCCGCTCGTCGGGGACCGCGGCCACCCGGAACGTGGTGCCGCCGGCATCCTGGACGGCGGTGGCGAGCGCGTGGCCGTTCGCGTCGAACACCTGCCCGTCGGCGGCCTTACGGCCGGGCTCGACGAGCTCGTCCCCCACGGAGATCAGCACCACCCGCGGGCGTGGGTGCACCGGCACGCGCGAGCGGCCCAGCGCGGCGAGCAGCGCGATCTGCCTCGCACCGATCCGCACCCCCGAGGCCAGGGCGATCTCGCCGTCGTGCAGGTCCTCGCCGGTACGCCGGATGTTCTCGCCGACGGCGGAGGTCGCCGTGATCGTCACGGAGGCACTCCCGGAGTCGGTCGCCTCGAGCGGCACCACGCAGTCGGCCTCGGCCGGGACCGGGGCGCCCGACGCGATCCGGACGCAGGTGTGCGCGACGAGCCGGGTCGGGTCGGTCTGGCCGGCGCGAATCTCCTCCAGCACCCGCAGCACGACTGGCCGGTCCGGGCCCGCGCCGTCGATGTCGGCGAACCGGACGGCATACCCGTCCAGCGCCGCCAGGTCGCGGCGGGGCAGGTCCGCGGCCGCGCTCACGTCGGTCGCGAGGACACACCCGACGGCGTCATGCAGCACCACGTCGAGCGGCGGCAGCGGACGAAGGAGCTCGAGCACGGCGGCCAGATGCTCCGAGACCGCTTTCATCGCCGCCGCCCGGGCCGCGCGGTGATCGTTGCGTCGGACATGAGGGAAGGCTAGTAGATGCCGAGATCCCTCTTCGCCATCAGCGAATCCGTGGCGAAATGTCTCCGGGGCCTGACAAGGTGGAGGCATGTGGTCAGTGGCGAACACCCTCCCCCGTGATGCTCATCTGGAAATGGAGGACGCCAAGCAGATCATGCGTGATTCCGTGCGTGCGCACCGCACGGAACGGTCCGACCGGGAGCGCCGCGAGGCCGCCGAGTCGATCGCCGTGCACGCCACCGAACTGCTCGTCGGAGTGCAGTGCGTCGCCACCTACGCGGCCCGCCGGAGCGAGCCGGACACGGCCCCGCTGATGGACGTGCTCGACCGGGCCGGAATCTCGATCCTGCTGCCGATGCTCGGGCCCGGACTGAGCCGGGACTGGGCCCGGTACCGTCCCGGGGACCCACTCGAGGTCCGGGCGCCCGGACGCCCGCCGGACCCCGAGGGACCGGGCCTGGGCGCCGAGGCACTGGCGGAGGCGGACCTGATCCTCACCCCTGCGCTGAGTGTGGACGCGGCCGGGAACCGGCTCGGGCAGGGCGGTGGCTGGTACGACCGCGCGCTCGCGCACGCCCGCCCGGATGCCCGTGTCATCGCGATCCTGTTCGACGACGAGGTCTCCACCGAACCGCTGCCGGTCGCCGCTCACGATCGCCGGGTGGACGGCGTGCTGACCCCGAAGGGGCTGATCCTCGCCGCCGAGTGAGCGGGTTCGGGCCGGCTCCGGACCGCTCCGGTTCTGCTCAGCTCAGCCCGGTGGCGTGAGCGTGAGGGTCCGGTCGTGGCTGGCCTCGACGGCGGCCCGGGTGAACGCCCACGGGTACGGCTCCCCGGAGACCCATCGCTCGAACTGGTCGTCGTAGTTGCCCGAGGTCGGATGCCCGGAATTGCCCAGGAAGTTCTGCCACGTCGAGGCGTCCCGGTCGGAAAGGTCGATGACCATCCGCATGGACGGCCCGGCGGTCACGGACAGGTCCGCGTAGCCACCGACCCAGGCGCTCGCGTCCCAGCTGGTCGCGTTCACCGATGAGCTGCCCCCGCCGACCTCGCGCGGATCCGGGTTGAAGTAGTCCGAGACGATGCCGGGCACCCCACCACCGCCGCCGAGCAGCGCGTGCGTGGGCGCGATCTGGTGGGAGCGACCCCAGCGCCAGTCGTCGGGATCCTTGCCCTGCGAGACGGTCAGTTGGGCGCGGGCGTCGACCAGGGCGAGCCCCAGTATCTCGTCCCGCTGCTCCACCACGGTCAGGGTGGCCCGGTCATCCCACCATGGACTGGCCTGGTCCTCGAGCAGGTTGCGCACCACGTCGAGAGAGCGGCTGTCCCCACTGGGTCGCTGGGCCTCGGGCACCTGGTCCCAGAACGTCAGCCGGAGCAGGTTCGTCCAGACCGCGGCGAAGTAGGCCGCCGCGGGCGAGTCCGGGTCGTTGACGTAGTCCCAGTCGTCGAAGAGGTCGAGCGCCTCGGCCACGAAGTCGTCCTGGACCCGCATCTGTTGCAGCACGGGGACGAGCATCTGCGCGTACGGGTTGGTCTCGTCGAGCTGGATCCGGGTCATGTCCGCCGTGGTGAACGGCTCGCCGGCATCGATCTGTGCAGTGATCAGGTCCCGGATCCGCTGGGCCCGGTACCCCCGGTCCACGTCGGTGGCGAGGTCCGGGGCGTTCCCGGGCGAGGTCACGGCCTGGTTCGCCGTGACGATGAAGCCGTCCGCGGGGTCGGTGACGGATGGCATCTGCTCGGGCGGCACCAGGCCCTGCCAGTCGTAGGCCGGATCCCAGCCCAGCCGCGGCCACCGCCCGTCCGAGGGCACCACCGCGCCGGCGACGTCCGCTCGGATCGGCACGGCACCGGCCGCCTGGTAGCCGATCACGCCGTCAGTGGTCGCGAACACGAAGCTCTGCGACGGCGAATCGAAGATCGCCGCCGCCTCAGCAACGTCGTCCGCGTCGGCGGCGCGGTTCATGGCGAACAGTGCGTCCGCCGTCCGACCCGGGGTCAGCGCAGTCCAGCTCAGGGAGATCGCGTACCCGGACAGGCCGGTCGGCGGGGAGCCGTCGGGCAGCGGCAGGTCCCCGGCCGCCCGGGTGCTGTCGATCGCGTCCGAGACGATCGGTCCGTGCGGGGTGGAGCGGACCGCGATCGTCACGTCGTCACCCCCGTTGACCTCGATCACCTCGGTGCGCTCGAGCAGCGGGAGCCGGTCGCCGGCCCGCAGGTAGGTGCCGTCGGCGTAGACCCGCTCCAGGAAGAAGTCGCTCGCGTCCGAGGTCAGGTTCGTCAGACCCCAGGCGAGGTCCGGGTTCTGACCGATGACGATCCCGGGTAGCCCGGAGAAGCTGTACCCGGCGACGTCGAACGGGCAGTCCTCGGAGAGCTCGTTGCAGTGCAGGCCGACCTGGTACCAGATCCCCGGGGCACCGAGACCGAGGTGGGGGTCGTTAGCAAGCAGCGGCTGCCCGGACTCCGTGTGCTCGCCCGAGATGACCCACGAGTTCGAGCCAAGGCCATCGCCCGCGCCCACCAGGGCCGGGATCGCGTCCAGGGCGGTCTGCGCGGCGGCGGCGACGTCGCCGACGGCGCTGCTTGCGTTCGCGTACGGATCCTGCGTGATGCCGGCACCGGCGTCCGCCTCACCCTCGCCACCACCGGTCAGGTCCATGCCCTGGGCCTGCGCCTCCTCAGCGGCGGCGGCCTCCTGCTGCGTGACGACCTCGGCGGCCGTAGGCAGGATCGGCAGGTTCCGCGAGCTGTCGTAGGCGGGGAACAGGGCCCCGACCATGTCGAGGTCACCGACCTGGCCGTAGATGGCCGACCGGGCGAGCTCGTGGCCGTAGTTCGAACGCAGGTCCCAGGCCATCGCCTTGAGCCACGCGAGCGAGTCGATCGGGTCCCATGGCTCGATGGTGTCGACCTCGACGGACATCCCGAGCACCGTGTACTCGAGTCCGAGTTGACTGGGCTGGCGACCGTCCAGGTAGGCGTTCACGCCGTCTGCGTAGGCGCTGAGGTAGGAGCGGGTCGCCGGGTCCAGCAGATCCCACTCCTGCTCGGCGACCTGGCGCCAGCCGAGGGTACGCGTCGCGATGTCCGCTTCGAGGGCCGCGTCGTTGGCGCCCACGAGTTCGGACAGCCGACCCGCGGTCACGTGGCGGCGGTAGTCCATCTCGAAGAACCGGTCCTGCGCGTGCACGTAACCCTGGGCCATGAACAGGTCCTCGGCGTTGTCGGCGTAGATCTGCGGGATGCCCAGTTCGTCGCGCATCACCTCGACCTCGCCGGTCAGTCCGTCGAGCTGCTGGGTGCCGCCGTGACCGGGCAGCGGACGGCGCACGAAGATCACCGTGGTGATCACCCCGGCGACGAGAACGACGACGAGGAAGACGGCCACGGCCAGAGCGATGCGTCGAGCAACGGAGATCCCAGCCACGCTCCGAGAGTAACGGCCGCCCGACGGCGCGCGAGGCAACGCATCGCGGGCGCGTAGAATGAGTGATCGGGTCGGCGACGCGCCGGCCCGATCGCCTGTTGGTTATCCCGGAGGACCCTGTGCCGACCTACGCCTACGCCTGCCAGAACTGCGGCCACGCGTTCGACATCTACCAGTCCTTCAGCGACGACGCGCTCACCGAGTGCCCGAACTGCCACGAATCTCGGCTGCGCAAGGTGTTCTCGCCGGTCGGTGTGGTCTTCAAGGGATCCGGCTTCTACCGCACGGACTCGCGCGGCGCCTCGACGTCCTCGGAAGGCGCGGGCAAGAGCGACGCCGGTTCGTCGTCGAAGAGCAAGCCGTCGGAGTCCTCGAGCGGCTCCTCGTCGGGTGGCTCGTCCTCGGGCGACTCCTCGAGCGCCAGTTCCTCGAAGAAGTCGTCCTCGGGCGATTCCTCCTCGGGCGGTTCCTCCAGCAGCGGCAGCAAGGCCGCGGCTCCCGCCGCGAACTGACGCTCGCACCGATCTGAGTCCCGCACGCTCCTGGCTCGTCAACCCGGGCGTGGCCGAACGTTGTTCCCCGCATGCACAGGAGCCGGCGGTACGTCGGCGTGTCCACAGGCTCGAACCCGGGCCGGCCACCGGCAAGCGTGACCTGATTACCGTCGGCCCTGATGAGAGCCGACCGGGGACCCCGTACCAGGACGCATCGAACGCGCGCGCCCGCCGTCCGCTGGCGCGCCGTCCTGTGGCGTTACCGATTCGTCCTCGCCGCGGCCTGTCTGGGGTGGGCAGCAGTGCTGGTTCTCGCAGACCTACGGCCCCCGGCGCCACCGACCACGGACGTCCTCGTCGTGACCGGCACCCTCCCGGCGGGGTCGGTCCTGACCGCTGCGGACATGGAGGTGCGGCAGGTCCGGGACCCACCGCCGGAGACGGTGCCGCTGGCGGAGGCGGTGGGTGCGCCGCTCGCGATCGGGGTGAGCCCCGGGATGCCGGTGGTTCCTACCCTGCTCGTCGGGCCCGGTCTGGCGGCTGCGGCGCCGGCTGACACGGTCGTGGTCCCGATCCGGCTCGCGGATCCCGCGCTCGCCCAGCTGGTGCGGGTGGGTGACCTGCTGGACCTGTACCTGGCCCCGGTGGACTCCGGCGGCCAGGTCCTGGAGTCCGAGCTGATCACGTCCGGGGCTCTGGTCCTGAGCCGCGTGGACGCCCAGGAAGCGGATGCGTCGCTCTTCGGCGGGACGGCCCCGGCGGGCGCCACGGGTGTGGTGATCGCCGCCGTCGCTGCCCAGGACGCCGCCCGCGTGAGCGGTGCGAGCGCGGTGGCCCCGTTCCGCGCCGTCCTCGTCGACCGTGACTGATCCGGCCGTGACTGGGGCGGGACCGGCAGCACGTGAGAGGTGGGCGCTGGCGGCTCCCACCCCTCACGACCGGAGATCCCGGCCAGTTCCGATCAGGCCTGGTTGCCCGAGCGTAGGGAGTCGCGGATCTCGCGTAGCAACGCGATCTCCTCCGCGGTCTCGGCAGCCGCTTCCTCGGCCGGGGTGACCATCCGGGCCTTGACCGCCTCGTACGGCTTGACGATCCCGAAGTAGACCACGAACGCCAGGATGAGGAAGGCGACGACGGCCGTCAGGAACGGACCGACGGTCGTGAACCCGCCCGGTGCCCACTCGTCGAAGTTCGGCGCTCCGCCGGCCTTCGCGATGATCTCGAGGATGATGTTCGTGAAGGCGGTGACGACCGCGGCGAACGACGTGGCCATGATGAATGCCACGGCAAGTTCGACCAGGTTGCCCCGCATGATGAAGTCCTTGAAACCGCCCAAGGCTGGTCCCCTCTCTCTGATGGCTGCTCACCCGGATGCGGAGTGATTGCGCGCAATCGTGATGAAATCTGTGTGCGGGGACCAAGGTAGTCACTCCTGATGCCCCGCACCTTGACCGCTCCATAAACGACGGGTCCGGGCGTGTCGGAGGGATCAGGGCGTCAGGACCAGTGCGGAGGGACATCGCGTCGGAGCCGGTCGTCGTCGGAGTCGGACGCGCCGTCGCCCCAGGCGCGGTCGTCGTCCTCCCAGGCCCGGTTCGGGATCGTCGGCTCGGACCGACCGGACGGGCGAGTCGCGTCGTCGGCGTCGCCGATCGACCCCGGCTCCGCGGTCGCGCCGTCGGACTCCGTGGAGTCTGGCTCCGCGTCATCCGTGACGCCCGTGCCCGCGTCAGCCCCGGTGACGCCCGAGCTGCCGTCGTCGTCCGGGTCTGCGTCAGCCTCAGTGGTCGCCGTCTGCGCGTCAGTCGCCGCAGCCGCCGGGCTGGTCGTGGTGGCGAGCCCCGAGCGGCGCACCGCCGCCCCGAGGACGGCGTCCACGTGCGTGCCGCGCCTGGCGATGCCGAGCTCGGCGCGCAGTTCCTCGCGCAGCTCGTCGGTGGACCGGGGCACGGAGTCGGAGCCGATCCAGGACACCAGGGCATCGAGCTCGTCGTCGCCGTAACGGCTCAACGGTTGGCCGGGCGTGACGTCGGGACGGTCCCCGCGCAGGCCGGCGATCGGCGCCCTGCCGGCCGGCCGGGACGGCTGCGCACCGACCATCGCCAGGCCGCGGGCGGATGTCGTGGGCCGGGCCGGGTCCCCCTCGGTGGCGGCGTCGTCGTCATCCCTGAGCTCGGCAGGAGGGGCGCCCGAACCCGGCCGGGTGACAGTCACGTTCCGCTCCGTCAGCACCGCGTGGACGTCGGCCGCGATCCGCTCGGCCTCACCCTGCGGGTCCATGAACACGGCCGTGGAGAACACCATCCGGACCCGCCACCCGCGGTTCGCGAGGCGGTGCACCCAGTGCCGGTCCCGCCGTCGCAGACTCGGCTCGGCCACGTACTCCGGGTCGTCGGTGAGCACGGCGACCAACAGCTCCCCCGGCAGGTCCGGGTGACCGATGGCCAGCGGGATGCGGACTCCCCCTGGAACCCCGTAGCGCGGCACCACGGTGAGCCCGAGCCGCCAGAGCCGCTCGGCGAGATCCACGAGCAGCCGGTCGGGTACGTGATCGTCGGTGTCCTCGTCGAGTTCGGCGTGACCGCTCGCGGCGAGACCGAGGACGTCCTTGAGCATCCGGGCACCCTCGGAGCGGAGCCGCTCGGGGTCGAGATCCTCCGGGGCGAGGCAGCTGACGACGGTGAGCCGGTGCCGCACGGCGTCCAGCGAGTCGACGAGGTACTCGGCACCGTCCGGCCCGGAGATCGCCCCGAACCGGTGCAGGACCCGGCCGTGCGGCGTCTTGCCGTAGCCGAGGCTGAGGATGATCGCGTCCCGGCGCAGCCCGGCGACCGACTCGACGTCGACGACGGTGAACGCGTCCGTGCCGGACTGGTCGAAGAACGAGGACATCGCGGCGCTGCCGGCAGCCGTGGAGAGCACGGCCTCACGGACCCGGTCCGCGTGCCGGCTGTTCAACGCGATCACGGCCAGCGACTGCTCCGGCCGGGTGAGCGCGTGGTCGATGACGAGGTCGACGACCCGGTCCACCTCGGCCTGCACGCTCTCGACCACATCCGAACCGGGAGCCGGCATCCCGGTCCCGTCCACCAGGTCGAGGGTGATCCGAGGGCTGTGCGGCGGCGCCGGCACCGGCCTGATGATGTCCGCGTAACCGTGCCGGGCGAGGAACGCGGCAATGTCGGTGTCCTGGTCCACCCGGTCCCCGGGCAGGATTGCCCGCGGGAGGAGGTCCAGTGCCCGCACCGTCCCGGTGCCGCCTCGGCGGGTGTCGCCGAAGACGACGACCTGCCGGGCCCGGGCGATGGCCGAGATGGCCTGCTCGACCGGCAGGTGCTGCACGGCATCGAGCACGAGCAGGTCGACGTCCCGGCCGGGCGGGAGCACCTGTGGCACCACCATCGGCGGGACGATCCACACCGGCCGCGGGGCCCACGCGACGTCGCCGAACTTGGCCAGCAGCACCTTGAGGTCCGTGGTGCCCCGCATCACCTCGCGGTAGAACTCCTGAGCCCGTGGACGGTCAGCCGCGATCGCTGCCCGCACTCGCGCGGCCGATCCGGCCAGGACCGGCGCCACCAGGCTCGCGGTCTGGCCCTCGTCCAGCTCCCGGAGCCGATCCGCGGCCTCGTCCAGGGACTCGGCCTCGAGGCCGGCCATGGCCGGGTCCTCGGCGAGCATCTCCTCCAGCACGCTCGACCACCAGGCAAGATCGAACTCGGCACCCACCAGGCTCGTCGGCACCCGACGCTGGCTCAGGTCCGCCACCAGTGGCGCCAGGCCGAGGCCGTTGAGCTTGGCGAGCACGGCAGCCCGCTCGGGCATCTGGCGGGCCGCCGCGTCGTCGGCACCGAGCCGCTCGAGGCGGGTGGCGAGCTCGGCCAGGGGGACCTCGTCGAGGCTGCGGCCGCCGAGCGTGGAGGCCAGAACCGGGGAGAGCCGGTCGACGAGGTCGGTGACCTCCTGCGCGGTCCGTCCGATCGCCGTCATCTGCTCGGGCACGCGCGGCCAGCCGCCGCCCGCGCAGTGCCGACGCCACACGTCCCGGCGCGCGGCCACCTCGACCAGTTCCGCGTGCAGGTCACCGACGGTGACACCGGGGCGGAGCAGATCCTTGGCCTGCTTGCGCAGCCGGCGCCGGGCACCCCAGGACAGGTCCACCTGATGCTGGGCCCGCCACGCCCGGGTGCCGGTCGCGGCAACCATGTCCGTGGCGGACCGTTCGAACACCTGCGGGGTGAACACGTCCAGTGAGGACTGGATGCCGTCGAGCAGGATCAGCTGCTCGGTCCACTGGCCGAGGCTCTGCGCCTCGTCGAGGCCGGTCTGCGCCGATGCCGCTGCGACCTGCTCGCGCATCGTCGGCAGCACCTCGTTGAGGGCTCGAACATCCTCGAGGGTGGCCTTGGCGTGGTCGGCGCTGGTCAGCTCGGCACCGAACCAGGGCGTGTCCGAGGCTCGGAGCTGGAACGCGCCGAGGGCACCGGCGCGGGCGAGTTCCTCCCGGGCGCGGGTGCGCTCGTCGGAGTCCATGGTCCGCACCGCGGTACCGGCCAGACGCACCTGGGTGCGCGGTCCGGGCCTGGCCGCGGTCAGTTCGGCCAGTGCCTGTAGCGCCTGGTAGGCGCTCGCCGACCACGGCGGACGCGGGGTGTGCAGGGCGTTGATGTACCCCGAGAGCCGCTTCCGGGCGGCCACCAGGTCCTGGCGCTGCGCGGCGACGGCGGCGGGGTCCACCTCCGGGTCGGCCGGGTTCAACCCGTCCACGAGGCGGCGGGCCGCGGTGGTGTTCCAGCTCGGATCGTTGCTCAGGTCGAGAGCGAGGTCGGCGACGCCGACGGCGCGCATCGCGTCGAGCAGGGCACGTGCGGCCCGACGGGTGCCGGGCACGTACAGCACGCGTTGGCCCTCGGCAGCCGCCTGGGCCACCACCGCGGTGACGGTGGCCGGCACATCAACCCCGGGCGGGGCGTCGACGAGGACGTGGCCGCCGGCGCGCACCGCGTCCAGCACCCGGTGCTGGCCCGCGTCCAGGTCCCCGACACCGCGCTCGGTCGTGGGGTCCCGGTCCTCCGGCTCGGCGGCGGGAACGGTCGACCGCAAGGCGGCGCGGGCTGCGCCGTCCCCCGCGAGCGCGGCCACCACCTCGTGCTCGGCGAGGCCGGCCTGCTGGGCGTCGAGGTCGTCCGCGAGCGCCTGGCCCGGGTGCACGAACGCGCCGACGATGATCCGCGCGTCGATCCGGAACTCGGGCAGGGCCCGGCCGAGCTCCTCGATCGTGGCCAGGGCCGGGCTCGGTGAGAAGCCGTGCGCGCCCATCGTGGACCGCGCCACCTCGGCCGGGTCCACGTCGACCCCGTGCGCGCGCAGTTCGCGCACCAGCACCGAGTTGACCTCGACGGCGGGGTCGAGTTCGAGGTCGATCTCCGCCTCCGTCCCGTGCCCGGTCAGGCGCACCGGGCGGAGCAGCACGGGTGCGTGCACGAGGCGGGTGGTCGGCGCGATCACGCCCGACGCCGGTGTGGCATCGTCCGCGCCCAGCGCGGGCACGGTGCCCGCGTCAGCGGCCAGCTCGACCTCCGCCGTCGCGCCCGGCGCAGGCTCCGCCGTCGGGCCGTCGTCCGTAGCGGGCGCAGCGGACCTGGCACCGGAGATCTCGGTGCCGGTCGGCGGGGTCGCCGGGTACGGCTCGCGCGCGGCCTCGCCGGGCGACTCCGTGCGCCAGGTGGCCACGCCCACGGCGACGTAGGTGGGGGCCACCCCGTAGCGCTGGGCGAGTTCCTCGGTCCGGGCCCCCATGACGCGGGCCCGCCGCCGAGCCTGGGTGAGCGCGGAGCCCTCCCGGACCAGGTTGGACAGCCGGGTCGAGCGGCCCGCGAAGAGTTGCGCGATGCCGCTGGGGTGGGCTGCGGTCAGATCGACGAGCGCGTCACCGAGCGCGTCCACGTCCCAGAGGGCGCTGCCCCCGGCGAGGTCGGCGAGCCGGTTGCGCCACTGCGCCGTGGCCTCCGCGACCGTGCGCTCCCGGGCGGTCGGTTCCGGAGCGGTCTCCTCGTCGGGAGGCTGCGGTGCCGGGGCGGCCTTGCGGCCGCCTGGCAGCGGGAATCGAACGGGCGGGGTCACCCGACCACGCTAACGAACTCCTGGCCCGGATAGCACTCTGACCCGCCGAGGTGGGGCGTGCAACGGTGCGATCACGGCCACGATCCGCGCCGATCGGCGGCGGCCGGGCCGATACCGGCTCCGGACATGGAAGGACGGTGTGCGCCACGCAGGGGGCAGGCGACGCACACCGCCGAGGAAGAGTGTGGCCCGCAGATGCTCCGAATGCAAACTCCGGCCCGGATCAGTCCTCGAGGTAGCTCTTGAGGACCACCGCCTGGTTGTGTTCGGTGTCCTTCGCGCCGTAGAGCAGGGTGATGTCGCCGTGGGTGCCGAGGAGATCCCGGAGCGTCGCCACGGCGGCGTTGGCGTCGAGCTCGTCGCGGTAGCGGCGGGCGAACTCCTCGAACTTCGGCGGCTCGTGCCCGAACCAGGTGCGCAACTCGTTGCTCGGTCCGGCGTCCTTCAACCACACGTCGATGCGGCCCTTGTGCACGCCGCGTGGCCAGATCCGGTCCACGAGGATCCCGTAGCCCTCGTCGGGGGTACGGTCCTCGTACACCCGCTTGATCGCGATCATCGGTCCCCCTCCGGTCTCGGAACAGCGGTACTGGCACTCACTCCCGGCGCGTCAGGTATGGCCATCGCGACCACCAGGGCATCAACCCATCGGTGGATGCGGCGCGTCCAGTTCCTGTTCCTGGTACTCGCGTGGTGAGAGTCCGTGGAACTGGTTGAAGGCCCGGCTGAAGTTGGACGCGTGGGTGTAGCCGACCCGGCTTGCGACGGCGCCCGGGCGGGTCCCCCCGGCGAGGAGGTTGCGGGCGAGGCGCATCCGAGCCGCCTGTCGCCACCTCGCGAAGGACATCCCGGTCTCGCGGCGGAAGGCGCCGTGGACGTCCCGTGGGACATCGAGGGCACTGCTGCCGATGGTGGAGCCGATCCGGCGCAGGTAGTCGATCGCCGACTCTCGAGCTCGTGGGCTCCTCGGCATCGGCACGGTGCGGGCACGCTCGAGCGCAACCTGCTCACTGAAGACGTCGAGAATGTGCCGGGGGTCGTATCCCTCGGGGCGCAGGAGCGTGTTCGTGCTGACGGAGCACCAGAGCAGATAGGTCTCCCAGGATGGTGGGAACCGAGCGCGCAGCGGCTCGGTGATCCGAGCATCGTCGGGGTCCAGCACGCTGATGGGCAGCTCGACGGCCCCCTCGGGCACCCCCGTCTCGTTCTCCTGCCCGGCCGGCAGCCAGATGGCCTCTCCGCCCCGACGGGGGTAGGTCGTCTCGCCCACCCGCGCCCAGCCCTCGCCCCGGTAGATCCAGGAGAGCACGTTGTACTCGATGACCGTTGGCTCGATCCGGGTGGCGTGCACGCTCTGCGACGAAGCCGGCGCACCGGTGCGCAGGTGCGGAGTCGCTCCTGTCCGGCGGTCCGCCACGACACGCCGCTGCCCACGAGGATCATCCGGGTGCGGGGCCGTCGCCGCAAAGTCACGAGGCGTCATGCCGTGGTGCTCACGAAAGGCCCGGGTGAACCCGTTCCGGGTGGCGAATCCGGCGCGCGCGGCGACCATACCGACGTCGTAACCGGCGGCCAGGAGCTCGCAGGCCGCAGCCAGTCGGCACAGCGTCCGCCACTGCGCGAAGGTCATGCCGGTCTGACCGAGGAAGTCCCGGCGCAGCGTGTTCGGGCTGCACGAGGCCAGCGCTGCCCACTCGGCGACCGTCTGGTCGAGCGCCGGGTCCCGCAGGATTTCGCGCGCCACCTTCCGGGCCGTGGCCGATCGCGGCATCGGCGGGTAGCGGCCCGGCTCCACCGCGCCGTCACGGCCCTGGAGGCGTGGCTGGGTGTGGTCGAGCAGCGTGACGAGATCACCGGGAGACACCTGCCGGCCGATGCTCGGCGAGGACCGCGTGAGGGCGTACGCGTACTGGGCGATCAGCCAGTTCCGCCGGCTGTCGCTGACCGTGAAGCGGGTGGCCCGGGCGGGCGCTCCGGGGACGTCAGTGGGCGAGACCCAGGTGGGGAAGGCCAGGGAACCAGGCTCCGTCCACATGTCATGGTCGGAGCCCGGCGGAAGCCAGATGCCGGTACCTGACTCGACCCGGTGCTCCTGCCCGTCCGCCAGCCGCACGTGTGCCTGGCCGGTGTGGACCCACATCATCAGGTGCTCCCGCGCATCCCACGGCTCACCCTTTCGGCACGCAGGGATAAGAGGCGGAACCGTGGCGATCATCGTCCATCCGGGCATCGGGCGTCACTGATAACAACATGGGAGTCTACGCACCCTCCTGAAGGGTAGGCTCACCTAACCTGGTCTGCGGCCTTGGTTCCCTCGCGCCCACATCCACCACCACGAAGAAGGGCCGCACAGCCATGCCGAAAACGTCGCGCGGCACCACCATGCATCCCATCAGCCTGCGCGAGGTGCACGTGGTGCGGGCGGCCGACCTGACCCCGGGGATGCGACGGGTGACGCTGGGCGGGCCGGAGCTGGGGGCATTCACGTCGGCGAACGGCCTTGACCAGCCCGCATTCCGCACCGATGGGTTCGACGACGAGATCCGCCTGGTCTTCGCGCACCCTGGGCAGAGCCGGCCACTCCTACCGGTGCAGATCGAGGGCAGCGTGCGGCCGCCCGATGAAGGCAGGGTGCTGAGCAGGGCCTACACGGTCCGACGCTGGGATCCGCGCAGCGGTGAGTTGGACGTCGACTTCGCCAAGCACGGCACCGGGATCGCGACCACCTGGGCCGAGCGTGCCGAACCCGGCGACCGGATCCACCTCTTCGGCCCGCTCCTCTCGCACGCCCTGCCCCACGACGCCGACTGGCTCCTGGTGGCGGGGGACGAGACCGCCCTCCCGGCCATCGGACGGCTCCTCGACGAACTCCATGTGGACACGCGTGCCCAGGTGTTCATCGAGATCGCCGAGGATGGGCACCGGCAGCCGTTGCGGGACCTGCCCGGTGTGGAGGTGACGTGGCTCGCCCGGGAGGGGGCCGAAGCCGGCGCCACCACTTTGCTCCTGGATGCTGTCCGCTCCAGCCGGTGGCCCGACGGACGGCCGTTCGCATGGATCGCGGGTGAGCAGGCCGTTGTCCGGGACCTGCGCCGCCACCTGGTCGGAGAGCGGCAACTACCGAAGACCGAGATCGAGTTCACCGGCTACTGGAAGCGAAGCACCGTGGTCCCGTTGGCCGAGGACGCGGCATTGCCCGATCCCGAGAAGAGCTCGGCGGCGGACGAGCGCTTCCATGACCTGATCGAGATCGTCCCTCCGATCGCCATCCGCGCCGCTGCGGGTCTGGGACTCGGCGAGCTGATCGCGCAAGGTGTGACAACTCCCGCTGCCCTCGCCGCCGCATCGGGAAGCGACGCGCGGGCGCTGGGAAAGGTCCTGCGGTACCTGCACGCGATCGACGTCCTGACCACTACCGCTCCTGGCCACTACGCGCTGACCGAGGTCGGTGAGTATCTGGCGGACGACTACTGGAGCCGTGTCCTCGCGCCAGACGGTGCACACGCTCGCATGGAGGCCGGCATCGCCGGTCTGGCCGAGTCGGTACGGACCGGCAGCGCCGCCTACGCCTCGGTGACCGGACAGACCTTCGCCGCGCTCCGCACAGAGCAGTGGTACGAGGACAGGTACCTCGAGGAGGCAGCGGACGACGCGAGCATGCTCGCGGCCGCCATCGCGACCTCACCGGCCCTGGACGACATCGAGCATGTGGTCATCCACTCGGCCGGCGCGAGCGAGCAGGCGCAGCAGGTGCTCACCGCCCGCCCGGACCTGCGCGTCACTATCTGCGCGCTGCCCGCACAGGCGCACTGGCTCCGACACGACCTCCCCCGGTCGATCCCGGACCCGGACCGGCGCGCCCGGATCACCGTCGTCGAGCAGTCCATCTTCGAGGAGGCGCCGGTTGCGGATGCCGTCCTGATCGTCAACGCGCTCGCGGCCCATCCGGACGCCGACGCCGCACACGCCCTGCGACGCACCGCGACGAACCTCGCCCCCGGCGGCCGGGTGCTCCTGCTGGAGGACCTCTTCGAGGACGAGGCGCTCGACGAGCACCACGCCGAGCACGATCTCCTCGCCCTCACCCGCGACGGCACCGGGCTTCGCACCCCGCCGGAACTGCGCTCGGTGATCGAAAGTGCAGGGCTGACCATCACCGCGGTGCACACCATCGGCTGGGGCACCCCCCTCCACGAGCTCACCCCCTGGGCAACGGCTGACGTAGCCGTGGCCGAACCCCCTCGAAAGGAACTCTCATGAACACGTCCATACGGCGGCGCAGGACCGCGACGGTCGTCGCCGCGTCCCTCGGCGCGACCCTGTTCCTGGCCGGCTGCGGCAGCAGTGATGAGCCCGCCGGCGCCGACCCCTCGGGATCCGGGTCGGAGGGTTATCCGGTCACCGTCGACAGCGCGCACGGCGAGGTCACCGTCGACCAGGAGCCCGAGCGCATCGTCGTGATCGGCACCGACATCATCGATCTGCTGCACTCGATCGACGTGCAGCCCGTGGCCTTCTCCGGGTACGGGGACCCGGACGAGGAGGCGATGCTCGCTGCCTACCCCTGGGTCACCGGCCTTTACACCGGGCAGTTCGATGCCACCCTGGTCACAGCCGAGTACAAGGCCGACCCGGAGGCCATCGCCCTGCACGAGCCCGATCTCATCATCGGGACGCCGTACTACATCGAGGAGCAGCAGTACGAACAGCTCTCCGCGATCGCTCCCACCTACGTGGTCCCCTCCTCCTCCGCGGGCTGGGAGTGGACCGACACGCTGAGCGCCCTCGGCAACCTCACCGGGAAGTCCGAGGAAGCCACGCAGGCGATCGCCGCCGTCGAGGATGAGTTCACCGCCGCCCGTGACCGGTTGACCGGGCTACAGGGCAGCACCCTGAGCATCGCCGACTACTGGGACGGCAGTCTGCGCCTGATGACCGCGTTCAGCTGGATCCAGGACCTCGGCCTGACGCCGGCCGAGAATCAGCCAGGGGCCGGTAGCGCGTTCGAGACCCTCTCCCTGGAGAACCTCGATCAGTTCGACGGCGACCTCGCCTTCATGATCACCTACTCCGAGGAGGACCGCGCCTCGCTGGAGGCCGACCCGCGCTATGCGGCGTTGCCCTCCGTGGAGGGGGCGAACCTGTTCTTCATCGACAGGTCGGTCATCGACGCCGGGGTGGGACCGGGCCCCGCGAGCCTGAGCTGGCTCCTGGAGCGGATCCTGCCGTTGCTCGAAGCCTCCGAGCTGAACGCCGGCGGCCAGTAGTCAACGACGAGAGTGGGATGTGATGGTCTCCGGCACACATGCGCCGACAGCGCCCGGACCTGGCGCGAACGGCGCCCCGGTCGAGCGGCGACCGGTGGCGAGTTCGAACTCGCGTCGGTTCCTGGGTCTGCTCGTGGCGGTCGCCGTGCTGGTGGTCCTGGCTCTGGTGAGCGTGGCCGTGGGATCGAAGAACATCCCGCTCACTGTGGTCCTGGCCGCCCTGGCCGACCACACCGGCCAGGGCGATGCCTACGTGGTCTGGGACATGCGGATCCCGCGCACGGTCACCGGGCTGTGCGTCGGCATCGCGCTCGGGGTTGCCGGTGCGCTGATCCAGGCCCTGACTCGCAATCCGCTCGCGGACCCAGGGATCCTCGGGGTCAACGCCGGTGCGTCGTTCGCGGTCGCGCTCGGCGTCGCGGTGTTCGGCGTCAGCTCCATCAGCGGGTACGTGTGGTTTGCGTTCGCCGGGGCGCTGATCGTCACGGTCGCCGTGTACGTCATCGGATCGGCCGGGCGCGGCGGTGCCGATCCGGTTCAACTGACGCTCGCCGGGGTGGCACTCGGGGCCGTGCTGGGTGGGATCGTGACCGCGATGGTGCTGTTGGATCCCCAGGCGTTCGACCGGATGCGCACCTGGAACGCCGGCAGCATCGTCGGGCGCGGTTGGGACATCCTGTTGCCGGTGCTGCCGTTCCTGGGGATCGGGGTGGTGCTGTCGGTCGTCGCGGCGACGGCGCTCAATGCGATCGCCCTCGGAGACGATCTGGCCAGATCACTGGGCGCCAACGTCACGCGCACCCGGATCATCGTGATCGTGGCGGTGACGCTGCTGGCCGGCGGGGCCACCGCGATCGCGGGGCCGATCGGCTTCGTCGGGCTCATGATCCCGCACATCGCCCGCTGGCTCACGGGTCCGGACCAGCGCTGGATCCTCGCCTACACGATGGTCCTCGCCCCGTCCCTCGTCCTGGCCGCCGACATCCTCGGACGCATCGTGAACCGCCCCGGCGAGTTTCCCGTCGGCATCGTCACCGCGATCGTCGGGGCGCCGGTCCTGATCGTCCTGGTCCGACGCAGGAGGGCCAGCGGACTATGAGCACGCCATCCCTGGACACCTCCACGGCCGTTCCCACGCGACCGCCGGCAGGAGTCGACTTCGGGCACCGCACGTTCGTGCTGCGTGGGGCCCGGTTCGGACTGCGGTGGCGGGCCAGGACGCTGGTCGTGGTCACGGTGCTCGCGGCCCTGACCGCGGCAGTGACCACCTGGGCGCTGGCCTCGGGCACCTATCCGCTCACTCCGGCGCAGGTGTGGGCCGCGCTGATGGACTCACCGGATGCGGGATTCGCGCGGATCGTGGTGGTCGAGTGGCGGCTGCCCCGCGCGCTGGCCGCGGTGGTCTTCGGTGCCGCGCTCGGCGTGGCCGGGGCGGTATTCCAGTCGCTGACCCGCAACCCCTTGGCCAGCCCGGACATCATCGGGTTCTCCACCGGGGCCTACACCGGCGCGCTGATCGTGATCATTCTCACCGGTGGCTCCTACCTGCAGGTCGCCGGCGGCGCCCTGGTCGGTGGCATCGCGACCGCGGCCATGGTGTACCTGCTGGCGTGGCGTCGCGGAGTGCAGGGCTTCCGTCTGATCATCGTCGGCATCGCGATCAGTGCCGTGCTGGGGTCGTTCAACACCTGGCTCATGCTCACCGCGGACCTGGAGGTCGCTATGAGCGCCGCGGTCTGGGGCGCCGGCACCCTCAGCGGAAGCACCTGGGAACACGTCGCCATCGGCGGTGCCGGCGTCGCTGTTCTCCTCGCAGCGATGGCATTCCTCGCGCCCGGGCTACGTCAGCTGGAACTCGGTGACGACGCCGCCATGGCCACCGGCGCCCGCGCCGAACCCGTCCGGCTCGCGGTCATCGTGATCGGGGTCGCGTTGACCGCAACCGTGACCGCCGCCGCGGGACCCATCACCTTCGTCGCGTTGGCGGCACCGCAGATCGCCCGTCGGGTGGCCCGCACCCCGGGCGTCACCCTCGTGCCCGCCGCGTGCACCGGAGCACTGCTCCTCGCCGCATCCGACCTCATCGCGCAGCATCTGCTGCCGGTCACCCTGCCGGTCGGGCTCATCACCGTGATCATCGGCGGCGGGTACCTCGTCTGGCTCATCGTCCACGAGATCCGGCGCCGCGCATGAACCCGTCCTGGCAGAAGGAGAGACCGCTGATGACCCAGATCACCGACCCTCGCGTCACGCCGGCGCCCACGACCGCACCCGTCGCCGGTGGTGCAAGGCTGCAGGTGGAGTCCGTAACGATCGGGTACGACAGGCACGTCATCTCCGAGGCCCTCTCGGTGTCGATCCCGGACGAGTCCTTCACGGTGATCGTCGGGCCGAACGCCTGCGGGAAGTCGACCCTGCTGCGAGGTCTGTCGCGCCTGCTGCGCCCGAGCACCGGCCAGGTGATCCTCGACGGGGCCGACATCGCCTCGTTCAGGGCGAAGGAGGTCGCGCGCCGCCTGGGTCTGCTGCCGCAGTCGTCGATCGCCCCGGAAGGGATCACCGTGGCCGACCTGGTGGCCCGTGGCCGCTATCCCCACCAGGGGCTGATCCGGCAGTGGACCGAGACCGACGAGTACGCCGTCCTCGACGCGATGGCAGCGACGGGCGTCACCGATCTGTCCGGCCGGCTCGTCGACGAGCTGTCCGGGGGGCAGCGCCAGCGGGTGTGGGTGGCCATGGTGCTCGCCCAGCAGACACCCATCATGCTGCTGGACGAGCCAACGACGTTCCTGGACATCACCCATCAGATCGAACTGCTGGAACTGTTCACCGACCTGCACCACGACGGCCGCACCCTCGTGGCCGTGCTGCATGACCTGAACCACGCCGCCCGGTACGGATCGCACCTGATCGCGATGAAGGAAGGCGCCGTCGTCGCCGAGGGCGCCCCGGCCGAGATCGTCACCGCCGAGATGGTGGAGGCGGTCTTCGGCCTCAAGTGCCTGGTGGTACCCGACCCGGTCTCCGGCACCCCGTCGGTGGTGCCGCTGGGCCGCGACCGTGGCCGGCCACGTCCGAACCGGTGAGGCCGACGCTCGAACGCTACCGGTGATCCCTTGCGACCTCGGTGAGCCACCGTCGCTGCCTGCGGGTCTCCACAGCGCGGGGGTGGTAGTGCTCGCGCACCCAGGCCACGGCATCCTCGGCGCCGATCCCTGCTTCGATCGCGAGCGCGGCAAGAGCCGTCCCGGTCCGGCCGACGCCGGCACCGCAGGCGACCTCGACCCGCTCCGAGCCGGCCCGGCGGTGAGCCTCGCGCAGGGCATCCATCGCGTCCTCGGTGGACGCGGGCAGGCCGAAATCGCGCCAGCGGACCCACCGGTACGGCCAGCCCTCGAGCCGGGGATCGCGGCCCAGCAGGTAGACGGCGAAGTCCGGAGCGGGCACGTCCCCGCGGGGTCGGCGCCAGCCGGTCCCGCGGACCCGACGACCATCGGGAAGCTCCACCACCCCGCCACCTGGATCCCACGTGCTCACAGGCTCCACGGTAGTGGCTTGGAATAGTCCCTCCGTAGGTGCGGTTCGTCTCTGACATGGAGCTCGAAGTGGTGCTGCCCGACGAGTCGCCGACGATGTCCGTAGAAACGCTCGTCGACCTGGCTCGCGCGGCCGAGGATCTCGGGTACACCTGCGCGTGGCTGCCCGACCATGTGCTGCCGCCCGATGAGTACGGCGCGACGTTCGGCGGGGTGTACGAGCCGCTCGTCACGATCGGGCATCTGGCCGCCGTCACCGAGCACCTACGGCTGGGCACCTCGGTGCTGGTCGCACCGCTGCGCAACCCGTTCGTCCTCGCCAAGCAGGTCGCCACCCTGCACCGACTCTCGGCGGGGCGGGTCGTGCTGGGCGTCGGGGGCGGTTGGAGTGAGCGGGAGTTCGACGCCGTCGGCGCCGTGTTCCGCGACCGGGGCGCGATCACCGACGACGTGCTGGCCCTGCTGCGCCACCTGTTCGATGCAGGCACCGCCCCGTACCAGGCCCGACGGTTCTCCTATCAGCACGGGGTGTTCGCCCCGGTCCCGGATGCCGGGGTGCAGATCATGGTCGGCGGCAACAGCGACGCGGCGCTGCGGCGCGCGGCGCGGTACGCCGACATCTGGCAGGGCATCCCCGCGACCCCGAGCGCCTTCACCGAACGGGCGCACAGACTCGCCGACCTCGCGGCCGGGCGCGACGTCGTGGCCGCGCTGCGGCTCGGCTGGGACGGTGCCACGCCGGTCGAGCACGTCGCCGATGAGGTCGCCGCGTACGCGGATGCGGGGGCCATGCGGGTCGCGGTCCACTTCGGAGACTGGGTCGGCACGCGCGAACGGATGGAGGCGCTGGCCGCGGCGTTGGCCCGCCGCTGACCGCGCCCACCTGGGTGCCACAGTCCTGGAGTTCGGATGCCGACCCTGGTGCCCCCGGCGCGATTCGAACGCGCGACCTACCGCTTAGGAGGCGGTTGCTCTATCCCCTGAGCTACGGGGGCCCAAGGTGGAAGACTACCGGCCCGGCGGCCCTCGAAGCGAAGCGGACGCCGGTGCGGTGTGACACCGTGGGGCCGTGCCCGCCACCGTCACCTCCCGCGTGATCGGCCTGGACGCCTCCGCCCTGTTCGACCGGGTCACGGCGCTGGCCAACCACGAGCGGCTGATCCCGCTGACGCGCATCTGCGCGCCGGCGCGCCGGCCACGCGTGGGCGACCGAGTGGTCGCCACGTCCGCGGGGGTGCTGCGGGACGTCATGCTGCTCACCCACTACGAGAGGCCCGACGGCGTCGCTGGCGAGAGCGCCGCCGTCGCCCCGGTCGGTCGGGCGGTGTATCGCAAACTCGGCCCGGTGCTGCTCGGCAGCGCGGAGATCGTCGTCACCGCCCTGGGGCCGGCGACGGCCCGCGTCGACTGGACCGAGGACGTGCGGCTGGTGGCGCCGTGGCGGCCGGCCGAGGCACTCGTGTGCCCCCTGCTCGGCCTGATGACGGCGCGCGCCCTGCGGCTGCTCGCGGAGGCCACCGAGCGCGGTTGAGGCCGGGCGCCCCAGCCATCACCCCCGACCACGGCCCCCGACCACGGCCCGCCAATCGTGATGGCGCGTCGAGCGCGCGCTTCCCACGTTGGACCGCGACCGGATCACGGGGCAACAACGCGGTCGGCCGTGGCGGGCGAGGGCCGTGGCGGGCGAGGCGACGGTGCATGGTGGCGCCGATCGCTAGCCGCGGCATGTCTCAACATGTGAGAATGGCGGGACTTCCGCTCACCCATCTGGAGGTTCGATGAAGTACCGCCACGACCGGACGTGCACACCCGCGCACGCCGGCGTCCGCCGTCCGATCCGCTACCGCGCCACCGGCAACGCGCCGGCCCTGACCCACCGAGTCGCGCAGGTGATCGCAGCATGAGCGCCCTCGCGGTCAACTACGCCCCGCTCGACATCGACATCGCCGACGGCGAGGGCGTGTGGATCACCGACACCGCCGGCAACCGCTACATCGACTGCCTCGCGGGGTACTCGGCGCTGAACTTCGGCCATCGCAACCCCGAGCTCACGGCGGCCGCGCACGCCCAGCTGGACCGGGTCACGCTCACCGCACGCGCGATCGGCAACGACCGCCTGCTCCCGTTCGCCGAGGCCGTCACCGCGCTCACCGGCACCGAGATGCTCCTGCCGATGAACACCGGCGCCGAGGCTGTGGAGACCGCCATCAAGACGGCCCGCAAGTGGGGCTACGACGTCAAGGGCGTGCCACGCTACGACGCCACGATCATCGTGGCTGCGAACGCGTTCCACGGCCGCACCACGACGATAATCTCGATGTCCACGGACCCGGAGGCCCGGGAAGGGTTCGGCCCCTACACGCCGGGGTTCCGGGTGGTGCCCTACGGGGACCCTGCCGCCGTGGCCGAGGCGATCGACGAGACCACCGTGGCCGTGCTCGTCGAACCCGTGCAGGGCGAGGCCGGGGTGATCATCCCGCCCGAGGACTACCTCGGGGCGATCAGGGCCACCTGCACGGCCGCGAATGTGCTCCTGGTGCTGGACGAGATCCAGTCCGGGCTCGGCCGCACCGGGGCGACCCTCACCCAGGACCTGTCCGGGGTGCGAGCGGACCTGACCACGCTCGGCAAGGCGCTCGGCGGCGGCATCATCCCGACGTCGGCGCTGGTCGGCCGCAGGGACGTGATCGAGGTCGTCACCGCGGGTACGCACGGCTCGACCTTCGGCGGCAACCCGCTCGCCTGCGCCGTCGGCCTCGCGGTCACGAAGATCCTCGGCACCGGCTACTACCAGGAGCGGGCGCGCACGCTGAGCCCGATCCTCGCCGAGCGGGCCAAGGACCTGGTGGCCGAGGGGCTGCTCACCGATGTGCGCTGCCTCGGGCTGTGGATGGGCGTGGACGTGGCGAACCTGACCGGGCGCCAGGTGAGCATCAGGCTGGCCGAGCGGGGCGTGATCGCCAAGGAGACCCACGGCAACACCATCCGGTTCGCACCGCCCCTGTGCGTCACCGAGGACGAGTTGCACCAGGTCATGGACGCACTCACGGCCGCCCTTCGAGCGTGAGGGGGCCAGACGGCCGGCCCGAGTGCTGACGGGGCCTCGGGCCGGTCCGGGCCCGAGGTTGCTCAGAACTCGGTGCCGGTCACGGCCGGCGCTTCCAGCCCATCGCGATCGGTGGCAGGCCCTCGTCCGCCACCCGCGTCGGCACGACCATCACCGGGCACGCCGAATGGTGCAGCACCTGCTGGGAGGTGCTGCCGAGCAGCATCCCGGCGAAGCCGCCGCGCCCGCGCGAGCCGACGACGACCAGGTCGACGGCGGTGGAGAACTCCGAGAGCAGGGCGGCGCCGTTGCCGTCCAGGGCGTGTCGTCGCACGGTCAGGTCCCGGCCTTCGAGGGCATGGTCGACGGCGACGTTCAGTCCTTCCTTGACGTCGGCGAGCACCCCCTCCCGGTCCACGGACGCCGGCAGCCAGCCGAGCAGCCCGGCGCCGGCACCGATCGGTACGGCCACCACCGCCGTCAGCTCGGCGCCCCAGACCTCGGCCTCCTCGATGGCCCGGGTCAGGGCGACCTTGGCCGAATCCGAACCGTCGACGCCCACCACGATCCGCTTGACCGGGATCGGGGTCTCCTCCCCCTCGCGCAGGGGCACCACCACCGTGGGGCAGTGCGCGTGCGCGGGCAGCGCCGAGGAGACGGTGCCGAGGATACGCTCGGCGAACCCGCTCGTGCCCCGGGTGCCGACCACCGCCAGGCACACCTGCTTCGTCAGGTCCACCAGCACGCCGGCGGCGTCGCCGGTCTCGAGGGCGCTGGTCACGTCCACTCCACGACCGCTGACGCGCTCGATCGCCTCATCGAGGACCGCCTGCGCACCCTCGCGGATCGCGGTGTCATCGAGCGTGGCGTAACCGCCGTCGAGCGAGGCCGCCGCGAACGTCGGCAACGCGTACGCACACACCAGGTGCAACCGCCAACCGACCCGCTTCGCCTGGGCGACCGCCCAGTCCAGGGCGTTCAGACTCGCCGCTGAGCCATCCACCCCGACAAGGACCACCTGTTCGTGTTCCATGACCGCTTCACCGCCGTTCCTTTGTCATCTCTTTGACCATTGTGCCCCGTCCGGGCGCACCACGCAGCCTTGCCCACGCGTGATCGGCGAACTGAAACGAGAAGTTAACCCGCCCGGAAAAGACGAATGACCCGCCCCCTGATCGGGGGCGGGCCAGTCGCGGCGGGGATCGTGCTCAGAGAACCCGGATGAAGGTGGGGTTCGCGCGGTAGATCGGGCCCGCGGTCAGCGGGGTGCCGGGGTTCCGCGCGGCGATGTGCTGGTCGCCACCGAGGTAGATGCCGACGTGGCCGGGCCACCAGATCAGGTCGCCGGGCTGCGCCTCGGCGGCCGAGACGATGGTGCCGGCGCTGCGCTGGGCGGAGGAGCTGCGCGGCAGGCTGATGCCCACCTGGGCGAACACGTAGGACGTGAACCCGGAGCAGTCGAACCCGGACGGCGTGCCACCGCCGTACACGTACGGGGTGCCGACGTAGCGGTAGGCGATGTCGATCACGGCGGCGGCGGACGCCGACGTCACCTGCGGCGCGGCGGCAGGCGTCTCCTCGACGGCCTCACGCTCGGTGCTCCGCGATGCCTGGCTCTCCGACGCCGTGGTGCGGGCCGTCGTGGTGACCACGACGGGCGGCGGGGGCGGCGGCGGCGGAGCGGCCTCGGAGGTGGCCTCGACGGCGGTGAACGACCACGCGGCGTCGGCAGCGACGGTGACGACCTCGGACGTGGTACCCGGGGAGTCAAGGTTCGCTGCGGCGGCGGCAGTCAGGTTCGCGGCCTGCACGGGAGCAACGTTGTTCGGGGCGGCAATGCCGGCCGAGGCGCTCAGCGTGAGGATGATCCCCGAGGAGGCCACGGCGGCGACGGCGCGGCGACCGACGGTCCCCGCGACGGCCTGACCGAACGTGGTCAAGGGGGTGACGGGGCGGCGTGCGGCTCGGTGCCGGGCGCCTGCGATGCATTCAGTCAAAGTGGTACCTCTCCTGACGCCTACGAGGTGAGCTGTCGGGTTCGGGTGGGAGATCACCCGGTCTGCCGGACCTCACAGTCCGGCGGGACTTCACCCCAAGGAGTTCATCGACTGCTGTGAACTCCACAAGGATTGGGTCCCCCGTCCCTGTCGCTGCTGATACGGGAACCTCATTCGGTGACAGGGCTAGGCGTTCCGTCCGAGGTACTCGCCGAAGGAGGGTTTCGTCGAGCGAGGTTGAGGCTACATGACGGTCCCGGCGATTGTCACGTTCTGATCACGAAGTGTGTCCCAACGTGCATCCGCGACACCCCGTGGGTGCTACTTGCCGACCTTCACGAAGAGGTGTCGCGCGGTCTCCTCGGGCAGGTCGAGGGCGTACTCGGCGCCGTCGACGCTCACGGTGATGACGTCGTGCCGCCGCTGCGAGGTCAGGGTGGCGCCGGGACGCACGCCGGCCTCGCCGAACCGGGCGAGCAGCTCCACGTCCACCTGGAGCGGCTCCCCGATGCGGGAGAGCACGAACTCGGTGGGCTCCTCGCGTGCTACGTCCGCGAGCGCCACACCGAGGTCGACCGGGACCTTCGCGTCGCCGAACTCCTCCAGCCCGGGGATCGGGTTGCCGTACGGGTCGTGGTCCGGGTGGTTCATGAGGGTGAGCAAGCGCTCCTCCACCTGGCGGCTCATCACGTGCTCCCACCGGCACGCCTCTTCGTGCACGTGCGGCCAGTCCAGCCCGATCACGTCGGTGAGCAGGCGCTCCGCGAGGCGGTGCTTGCGCATCACCCGGGTGGCGCGCGCCATACCCTCCTCGGTCAGCTCCAGGTGTCGGTCCCCCGTGACGATCATCAGACCGTCCCGTTCCAGCCGTGCGACGGTCTGGGAGACGGTCGGGCCGGAGTGGCCCAGCCGCTCGGCGATACGGGCTCGCAACGGCACGATCCCATCCTCGATGAGCTCGAAAACCGTCTTCAGGTACATCTCGGTGGTGTCGATCAGATCGGCCATGGCGTCCTATCCATCCCCTTGCTCCAGAATCTCGACTCACCCTAGTCGCTGCCGCACGAGATCGGCCCTCGGACCCGACCTGCCACGACACCGGCGGCGGTCGACACTGGTCCGCGGGGCGCCCGCGATCACCTACCCTTCACCGTGATGAGTGTCATACCCCCGATCTCCACCGTGGACCCCGCCGCCGGGCTCCGATACCGCGGTCTCGACGTCGGCGACCTGGTCCGCACGCATCCGTACGGGCGGGTGTGGGCGCTGCTCGTGGACGGCACCCTTGACGGCGCGGCCCTGGCGCCCGCGGAGTCGTTCCCGCTGCCGGTGCGCACCGGGGACCACCGGGTCGACCTGCAGGCGGCGCTGGCCGCGCTGGCGCCGGTCTGGGGCTTCCTACCGCTCACGGACGTCGACGGCGCCCGGTTGCGCACCGATCTCGCCCGCGCCTCCGCGATGGCCTTCTCGTTCCTCGCGCAGTCCGCCCGCAGCGTGGATCTGCCCTCGATCGGCCGGCGCGAGATCGTCGGCGCCGGCGGCCTGGCCGAGCGGTTCCTGATGACCTGGCACGGCGAGGTGCCCGAGCAGGAGGCGACGGCGATCAACGCCTGCTGGGTGGCCCTGGCCGAGCACGGGCTGGCCACGTCCACCCGCGCGGCCCGCCTGATCGCGGACACCGGGGCGGATGCCGCCGCGTGCCTGTCCGGGGCGGTGGCCGCCTCCAGCGGCCCGACCGGCGGCGGTGCCACGGCGCGCTCGCTCGGACTCATCGACGCCGCCGAGGACCTCGGCGACGCACGCGCCGCCGTCCGGGCCGCCTTCGAGGCAGACACCCTGTTCGGCTTCGGCAGCTCCGGCTACACCGGAGCCGACCCCCGGGTGACGGCGTTGCGCCAGGTCGCGGCGGACCTGAACATCGAGCGGCTCGAGGTGGCCACCGCGGTCGCCGAGGCGGCCCGGGCCGAGTACGCCGACCGGGGCCTGCCGCTGCCCGCCGACCGCGGCGACCACGTGATGTTCTGGGCGGGGGTGCTGCTCGACTCGGCGCGGGTCCCGGCCCGGATGTTCACCGCGATGTTCGCGTGTGCCCGGCTGGCCGGCTGGAGTGCCCACATCACCCAGGTGCACCAGGAACGCCGAGCCGCGAACGGGTGACTGGCTCCGACGGCGGACCTGGAATGATCGGGGCGTGAGCACCCTCGCCATCCCCGCCGACCTCCTTCCCGCCGACGGCCGCTTCGGCTGCGGCCCCAGCCTGATCCGGCCCGCTCAGGTCGACGCCCTGGCCGCCCTCGGTACGACGGTGCTCGGCACCTCGCACCGGCAGGCGCCGGTGAAGTCCCTGGTCGGCCGGGTGCGGGAGTCCCTGGCCACCCTGTTCGACCTGCCCGACGGCTACGAGGTGGTGCTCGGCAACGGCGGCGCCACGTTCTTCTGGGACGCCGCCACGTTCGGGCTGATCCGGGAGCGCTCGCAGCACGTGGCCACCGGCGAGTTCGGTGCCAAGTTCGCAGCGGCGGCGAGCCGCGCACCGTTCCTGGCCGAGCCAGAGATCGTCGAGGCCGCCCCGGGCGAGCTCGCCCTGCCGAGGCCGAGCGACGCCGTCGACTCCTTTGCCTGGGCCCAGAACGAGACCTCCACCGGTGTGCTCGCGCCCGTGCACCGGGTGCCGGGCACCGACGCCCTGATGCTCGTGGACGCGACTTCCGCCGCGGGTGGGGTGGGCGTGGACGTCGGCCAGAGCGATGCCTACTACTTCGCGCCGCAGAAGGCGATGGGCTCCGACGGTGGGCTCTGGTTCGCGCTGCTGTCCCCCGCCGCGCTGGAGCGGGTCGCCGAGCTGGCCGGCCGGTGGGTGCCGGAGTCGCTGTCCCTGCCCGTGGCCGTGGAGAATTCCCGCAAGAACCAGACCCTGAACACCCCCGGGATCGCTACGCTCGTGCTGATGGCCGAGCAGCTGGACTGGCTCCTGGACTGCGGTGGCCTGGCCGCCGCAGCCCACCGCAGCGCCACGTCCGCGGCCACCCTGTACGGCTGGGCGGAGGCCTCGGAGTACGCCGCACCGTTCGTGACGGCCGTCGAGGCCCGGTCCCCCGTGGTCGGAACCATCGAGTTCGACCCGAGCGTGGACGCCGCCGCACTGGCTGCGACGCTCCGGGAGAACGGCGTGGTCGACACCGAGCCGTACCGCAAGCTCGGCCGCAACCAGCTCCGGGTGGGCATGTACCCGTCGGTGGACCCGGCCGACGTCGCGGCCCTGACCGCGTGCATCGACTACGTGATCGAGCACCGCTGATGCGCGGCCTCACCGGCCGGGTCGCCCTGGTCACCGGCGCCGGGCACGGCATCGGCGCGGCGATCGCCGGACGGCTCGCGGCCGAGGGGGTGCGGGTGGTCGGGGTGGATCTCGACCTGCCGGCCGTCGAGGCGGTCGTCGGCGGGCTGCCGACGGCGGGACTCGCCCTGCGCACGGACGTCACCGACCGCGCCGGCATCGACGCGGCGGTGGCCGCGACGGTCGAGGAGTTCGGCGGCATCGACATCCTCGTGAACAACGTCGGTGTGGCCGGCGGGATCCCGCTCGAGGACGTCGACGACACCGAGTGGGACCGCCAGGTCGGGCCAACCCTGCGCGGTGCGGTGCGGTGCATCCAGGCATGCCTGCCCGAGCTGCTGCGCGCCGCCGGCGGCGGCCGGATCATCTCGATCGCCTCGGTGAACGGGATGACGGCGGTCGGTGACGTGCCGTACTCGGCGGCCAAGGCGGCCCTGATCAACGCGTCCTTGAACATCGCGGTGGACTACGGGCCGAAGGTGCAGGGCACCATCGGCGGCGGCTCGGGCTGGGTCCGCTCGAACGTGGTCTCACCCGGCACCATCGTGACCAGGAACTGGACCGAGGGCGGCCCCGAGCAGTTGGAGACGCTGGACAAGATGGCCCAGCTCTACCCGATGGGCCGGGTGGGCCAGCCGGACGAGGTGGCGGCCGCCGTCGCCTTCCTGGCCTCGGACGACGCGTCCTGGATCACCGGCGTCAACCTGCCGGTCGACGGTGGCTTCACGACCGGTCCGCTGGTCCGGATCCGGGACTTCTAGGCCTCGTCAGCCGAACACGCCGAGGGCGCCCCACCCGGCCAGGAGGCCAAAGCGCCAGGTGACCAGCAGCACCGCCGTCACGGTGGCGAGCGCGACCACCGTGAGGACTGCGTCACCCGGGCTGAGCCGGGCCGGGTCGTGGATCGTGCGGCGTCCGGCGCCGAGTCCTCGGGTCTCGAGGGCGATCGACATCCGCTCACCTCGGCGCAGCGTCGTCACCAGCAGGGTGAAGGACGCGCGGGTGAGCGCGCGGGGCGAGCGGGGCAACGCGATCGGCCGCGCGGCGGGTCGAGACCGGGCCTGCGGTGAACGCGGGCGCCGCATCGCCTGTGCCTGCCGGATCGTCTGCCACTGCTGCGGCAACTGTTCGAGGAGCCGGTACCCGGCCAGCACCGCGTAGGCGAAGGCGCCGCTGAGCCGCACGTGCTGATGCAGGCTGGTCATGAGCCGGGCGCCGTCGGTGGTGAGTACGAAGCCGAGCGACAGCGTGCCGATGAGCAGGGTCCGGACCGCGAGCGAGATCCCGATCTCGAGACCGGGCGCCGTCACGTCGAGCGGCCCGAGCGTCCAGACGACCTGCCCCTGCCGAGTCAGCGCATTGACCGTGAACAGGCTGAGCCCGAAGAGGGCGAACGGCAGGTGCGCCCGCGCCATGGTGCCGAGCGGGATCCGGCCGGCGAGGACGACCGCCGGCGCCGCGAGCAGGTACAGGATCGTGGGGGTCCACGGGTCGAAGACACCGGTCACGACGGCCGAGATCACCAGCACGAGGGCGAGCTTGACGGCCGGGTCGCGCCGGTGCAGTGCCGAGTCGACGTCGAGCGGTCGCCCGAACGCGGCCGCGCTCACGCGGCGGCCCCGGATCCCGGGCTCAGAGCATCGTCGAGGGTCTCGAGCAGGTGCCGCAGCGGCACGCCGCTGCTACGCCAGCCCTCGAGCAGCGGCGGCAGTGCGAGGCCGGCCCGCTCCAACGCCGGACCGGTGAAGACGTCGTCGACACCGCCCCGGGCGAGGACCCCACCGTCGGCGAGGACCACCACCTCGTCGGCCAGGGTGGCGACCAGGCGCAGGTCGTGGCTGACCAGGACCACACCGCGCCCTTCGTCGGCGAGCCCACGCAACGCACGGGCGACGGCGGCGGTGGTGACCCGGTCCTGGCCGAACGTCGGCTCGTCGGCGAGGAACACCTCGTCCTCGCAGACGGCCATGGCCGCCAGCGAGAGTCGCCGCTGTTGCCCGCCGGACAGCCGGAACGGGTCCCGGTCCGCCACCACGCCCAGGTGGTAGCGCGCCAGAACGGCATCGACGGCAGCGGTGTGGTCGATGGCGCCCGCAGCGTTCGCGAGCGTCGGTGCCGGACCTGCCGAACCGGGCGGACCCGACCAACCTGACGGACGCACCCCGTGCGCGACCTCGGCCCGGACCGAGCGCGCGAGGAACTGATGCTCGGGGTTCTGGAACACCAGGCCCGCCGGTGGCCCGTCGATCGTGCCGGTGAACGGCAGCAGTCCGGCCAGGGCGAGCAGCAGACTCGACTTGCCGCACCCGTTCACGCCGACGACGGCGGTGATCCGGCCGCGGGTCACGTCCAGGTCCACGTCGGTCAGGACCTGCGTCGCGCCGCGGCGCATGCCGAGCCCGCGGGCGCGCAGGACGACTCCACCCGCGCGAGCCGACGACATCGTTGCCGACGGAGCCGACGACCGCGGTGCCGACGGAGCCGACGACCGCGGTGCCGATGCGGACCGACGCACGCTGCGCCGTCGGGACATCAGCTCCACCAGACCCGCGCGCAGCGCGGCACGCCCCGGTGCGACCTCCCTGCCCAGCGCCAGGCCGACCTCGATCCCGGCCGGGAGCCACGCCCCGGCGCCCGCCAGGGCCACGCCGTGCTCGCGCAGGACCTGCGTCGTCGGCCCGGCGGCCCGGACCCGGCCGGCGTCGTCGAGGACGACCACGAGCTCGGGCAGCCGCCCCAGCTCGTCGAGGCGGTGCTCGATGAGGATCTGCGCGGGCCCGGGTGCCGCGAGGAGCGCGCCGATCCGGCGGGCGGCCGCGGTGTCGAGCAGCGCCGTCGGCTCGTCCAGGAGCAGCACCTCCGGACGGGCCACGAGGGCCGCCGCGAGCGCGACCCGCTGACCCTGCCCGCCGGAGAGCTCCCCGGTACGCCGCCCGATCAGGTCCGTGGCACCGACCGCTGCCAGCGCCGCCCGCACCCGCGGGCCGATCTGCGCCGGCGGCACCGCCCGGTTCTCACACGCGAACGCGACCTCGTCCACGACGGTGGGCAGGCACAGCTGGTCCGCGGGATCCTGCGTGAGGGTGCCGACCCGCCCAGCCAGGACCGGCACGCGGGTGGTGGTCGGGTCGGTGCCGGCGATGCGGACCCGGCCGGTCACGTCGGCATCGATGGTGCCCGGGACCACCCCGGCCAGGACCCGTAGCACGGTGCTCTTGCCGGACCCGGACGAGCCCATCAGCAACAGCCGCTGCCCGGCGGGCACGTCCAGGTCCATGCCCGCGAGGGACGGTGCGGACGCCGTCGGGTAGTGCACCCGCAGGTCCCGCACGGTGACCGCGGCCGAGGGCTCGGGCGGCGTGCGGCGGTCCGCGGCGGACGCGGGCGCGGCCGTCACCTCCCGCGCCGGGCCGCGCTGCGCTGGGCCCGCCCGATGGCGTAGTTGTCCAGCACGCCGGTGCGCAGCAGGGCGTCCCCGATCAGCTTCGCGAGGAGCCCGCAGAGCAGGATGCCGCTGGCGAACTGCAGGCCGACCCGCAGCGCGAAGAAGTCCTGCCCGGCCCAACCGAACCGGACCATCCCGAGCACCAGGTTGAACAGGGCTGCGCTGATCCCGGAGGCCAGGAACACGCCCCAGCCGTATCTGCGGTACCTGGTGAGCGCGAACGGGAGTTCGGCGCCGACGCCCTGGATCAGTCCGACCAGGAGCAGCATCGGGCCGACCGGTGAGGCCAGGAACACGACCTCGACGATCGCGGCGATGATCTCGACGACGATGCCGACGCCGGGCTTGCGGACGATGTAGACCGCGAGCGGGGCGACAACCATCCAGCCGCCGGCGAGGGCGTTCTGGGCGAGGTCGCCGAACGGGCCCATCGCGACCTGGAGCCAGCCCCACAGCTGCACGAGCGCCCAGTAGAGGAAGCCGAAGACGACGGCGAGGGCGGCGAGGAGGACCAGGTCGTGCAGGGTGATCGGGGCCCGCCGGGGCGCGGCGGGATCGGGGCCCGGTGCGTCCTGGCTCGGGCCGGCCGGGCTCGGGGTGTCCCGGCGAGGGCCGCCGGCGCGCGCGCTCACCGGTCGCCTGCAGCGCTCGAGTTGCTTGGCGAGTTCAGCGAGATGGTCGCGTGCGTGGCCACATGCCGGACGGACCGGCCGACTGTGAGCCAGGCGTCCCCGATCGTGGTGAGCACGTCGGCGAGATCGCCGTCGAGGCGGGTTGCGAAGTGTTCGCTGCGGGTGAGCGTGCCCCGCTCGCGGGCGTCGTCGATGGCGGCGTAGATGGCGCTCATGTGATCGCCGTCGGGACCGTCGTGCAGGGGGTACAGCGACCAGTGTGCGGCAGCGCGCAGACCGGTGGCCGGGATCGGCGCGAGGCGCTCCGGAGCGAACGCGACGCCGTCGGCCACCTCGCAGGCGACCTCGCCCGGGCAGCCACGGGAGAGCAGCACCTGGGCCACGGTGTGCACGCCGGTGCGCCCGGCCCGCGCGATCACGGCGGTCAGGTAGCCGACCACGTCGGACTCGGTGCCGCGGACGAACGTGGAGACGTCGTCGGTGACCACCTCCAGCCCGGCCGGGCGGTCCACGGCGAGGGCGTCGGTGATGACCTCGACGAACCGATCCGTGAGCGGCAGCAGCGTGAACCGGGCACCGACGCCGTACTCGCCGGGGGCGGGCGCGGCATCGGCGGTGGTCGTGGCGGGTGCGGGCGAGGTGGTGGGGCTGGTGACTTCAGGCATCGTCTGGTCCTCTCGTCGAAGGACCCCCGGCGAGTGCACGACGCCGGGCCCAACCCATGTCGGAGACCTCCGGCACGGGTCGTGCCCGACAACTGCCCTACTCCCTACGCTGGTGCTAACCAATTCAGGTTCCTCGGGTCTGCGGCCGGTGTACCGACCGCACTCTCAGCGCCAACGCGCTCCCCGGGGGCTATGTCACGGCCACCTTAGCCCCGGACCGGACCGCCCGAGCTCCCGGCGTCCACTGTGTGGGACGCCTACCGCGCCGTCGTGAGTGCGAGATGCCGGCCCGAGCCAGAACCTCCTGGGTGAACCAGAAGGTTCAGAACCGCTGGCTCACACGGAAAGCTCTTGTTCAAGCGGCCTGGCCGCCGTCCGTGGCCTGCTGGGAGGCGACCTCCACGCGGGCGCGTTCGCGGGCGGCGCGCTCCTCGGCGTTCGTGAGGATCAGGTGCGGGCGCCGGCGCAGCCGGTAGGACACCTCGATCTGCCAGTTCCGGTGCGCCCACAACGCGGCCGCCGCGGCCACAAGCACCGAGGCGATCGCGCCGATCCCGATGGACCAGCGCGGACCCCAGGCCTCGGCGACCCAGCCCACGAACGGGGAGCCGATCGGGTTCCCGGCGAACAGCACCACCACGTACAGGCTCATCACCCGGCCTCGGATCGCGGGATCGGTGCCGATCTGGATGGCGGCGTTCGCGGTCGTGAGCATGGTGATGGAGAAGAAGCCCACCGGGATGCACGCGAGCGCGAAGAGCTCGTAGGTGGGCGCGAGCGACATCAAGCCCGAGAACACCCCGAACAGCGCGGCGGCGGCGATCACGCTGCGCACCCGGGGCTGCTTGCGCCGAGCGGCCAGCAGTGCGCCGGCGAGCGACCCGATCGCGAGGATCGAGCCGAGGATGCCGTACTCGCTCGCGTCCTTCCCGAACTCGATCCGGGCCATCACCGCGGACGTGAGCTGGAAGTTCAGGCCGAGTCCGCCCACCACGAACACGACGATCATGATCATCACGATGTCGCTGCGGTGCCGGACGTAGGCCATCCCGGCCCGCAGCTGCCCCTTCGCGCGCGCGATCCGTGGCGACACGTGTAGCTCGGCGGTCCGCATGATCGCCATCACGAAGATGGTCGCGGCGAACGAGACCGCGTTGATGATGAACACCCAGCCCGGTCCGACGAGCGCGATCAGGAGACCGGCCGCGCCGGGTCCGATCAGCCTGGCTGCGTTGAACGACGCACTGTTCAGGGCAACGGCGTTCGCGAGCCCGCTGGCCGGCACGAGCTCGGAGACGAACGTCTGCCTGGCCGGGGCGTCGAACGCGCTCGCCACCCCGAGCAGGGTCGCCAGGACGTACACGTGCCACAGCTCGGCGTGCCCGAACAGCACGAGCGCACCGAGGGCCACCGCGAGCAGACCGAGGATGCCCTGCGTGGCCATGAGCAGCTTGCGCCGGTCGATCCGGTCCGCGAGCAGGCCGGCGTACGGGCTGAGCAGCACCGACGGCGCGAACTGCAGCCCGGTCACGATCCCGACGGCTAGGCCCGAGTCGTCGGACAGCTCGGTCAGGACCAACCAGTCCTGGGCGATCCGTTGCATCCAGGTGCCCACGTTGGCCACGAGGGCACCGGCGAACCAGAGCCGGTAGTTGTAGTGCCTCATCGAGGCGAACATCGTGCTCACTTGGTGTAGATCCTCCGCATGATCTCCTCGGCGTCGGAGAGCGTCTGCCGTTCGGCGGGCGTCAGGGACGCGAGCCGTCGGGAGAGCCACTGGTCCCGGCGGCGGCGCGTGGCGATGATGTGCTGTTCGCCCGCCTCCGTGAGCGAGACGACGACCTGGCGCTTGTCCTCGGGGTGGGCCGCCTTGGTGACCATGCCGAGGTCCATCAGGGTCTGGATCGTGCGGGTCATCGTGGGCGCACTCACGTGCTCGCGCTCGGCGAGGGCGCTCGGGCTCTGCGGGCCGAGGTTGAACAGGCCGCCGAGCACAGCTCCCTGTGCCTCGCTGACGGCGTTGGACCGCTCCGCGCGCAGCCGCCTCGACGTGCGCAGCAGGGTCACCCGCAGCCGGGCGGCGAGGCCGCCGTCACCGCGTGGCGGTTGCTTGCGCACGGGGGCAGAGGCCCCCTCGAGGGCCGCGCTGCCGACGGCGGAACCCGCAGCAGGAGTGGGAGTCGTGTCGGTCACGATACTCGAGTCTAGATCATTAGTTCGGCTAAGTAAATTCCGACCTCGGCACGGAGGCGGTATCCGTGGGCGATTTGGGGCACGTCCGGGTGCGTAATTCGGCGGTCCCGCAACGGTCAACCACTGGTCACGGCCCGTTCACCCGGGCCGCGCCTGGGCGTCCTAGCGTCCGTAGCGTCCCCGTCTGCGCGAAGGAGCAGTCCCCGATGTTGACATCACCCCGCAAGTTCTTGCCGCTGATCGCTAACCACAGCGGCAACCGCTCCCCCATGACCTGCAAGTACCGCTGCGGCGACGCCTGCTTCCACGAGGTGCCGAACACCTCCGAGGGCGCCTACCTCGGCGACATCATCGCCTCCGGCATCTCCCGCCGGAGCCTGCTCAAGGTCGGCGCCGTGGTGGCCGTGGCCGGCGCCGGCGCCGGCGCCGCGACGCTCGGCGCCCAGCCCGCCGCCGCCGCCCCGGCCCAGGCAGCTCGTGGCCTCGCGTTCACGCCCGTCCCGCCGAACTCCGAGCACGCCGTCAGCGTGCCGGAGGGCTACACCTCCAAGGTGCTCATCCGGTGGGGCGACCCGCTCTTCTCGGACGCGCCTGCGTTCGAGCCCGAGAACCAGAGCGCCGCCGGCCAGGAGCGCCAGTTCGGCTACAACAACGACCACCTCGACCTCTTCGAGATCCGCCGCGACGAGCACGTCATGGTGATCAACCACGAGTACACGAACGAAGAGATCATGTTCCCCGGCTACGACCCGGCCGCTCCCACGCAGGACCAGGTGGAGATCGCCTGGGCCGCGCACGGCCTCACCGTCGTCGGCGTCACCGGCGCGGCGCAGGGTCGCCCCTCCGGTGAGCTGACCACCGTCGTCGACCACCGGCTGAACCGCCGGCTGACGGCGACCACACCGTTCGAGCTGACCGGCCCGGTGGCCGGCAGCGAGTACGTGCGCACGACCGCCGACCCGGACGGCCGCACCGTGCTCGGCACCCTGAACAACTGCGCCGGTGGCGTGACACCGTGGCGGACCTGGCTGACCGCCGAGGAGAACTTCAACCAGTACTTCGCAAACGCGGACGAGGTGACCGACCCGGTGGTCCGCGAGCGGCTGCGTCGCTACGGCCTGCCCGGTGGCGCCTCGCAGCGGAAGTGGGAGGCCTACGACCCGCGCTTCGACCTCGGCGCGGAGCCGAACGAGGTGAACCGGTTCGGCTGGATCGTCGAGGTGGACCCGTTCGACCCCGGGTCCACCCCCCGCAAGCGCACCGCGCTCGGCCGGTTCAAGCACGAGGCGGCCAACATCCACCTGAGCCGCCAGAACCAGGTGGTCGCCTACATGGGTGACGACGAACGGTTCGACTACCTGTACAAGTTCGTCTCCCGGGATACCTTCCGCCGGAACAACCCCGAGCACAACGCCACCCTGCTCGACAACGGCACCCTGTACGTGGCGCTGTTCACCGGGAACTCGCCGGTCGAGGAGATCGACGGGTCCGGCACCCTCCCCAGCGACGGTGGGTTCGACGGCGCGGGCGAGTGGATCCCGATCGTCACCAGCGACGAGGCCGGCGCGCACTCCCACGTGGAGGGTATGACCGGGGTCGAGGTGCTGCTGTTCACCCGCCAGGCCGGCGACGCCGTCGGCGCCACGAAGATGGACCGGCCGGAGGACGTCGAGACGAACCCGTTGACCGGTGTCCTCTACGTTGCGCTGACCAACAACACCAACCGCGGCACCGGCACGAACCCCGGCCCGGACGAGACGAACCCGCGCTCGTCCAACCGGCACGGGCACGTCATCGAGCTGATGGAGACCGGGAACGACCCGCGCTCCTACACGTTCGACTGGCGGATCTTCCTGCTCTGCGGGGACCCGAACGACCCGAGCACCTACTTCGCCGGCTATGACAAGTCGCAGGTGTCCCCGATCTCCTGCCCGGACAACGTCACGTTCGACCCCTACGGGAACCTCTGGATCAGCACCGACGGCAACGCCCTCGGCACGAACGACGGGCTGTTCGGCGTCGCCGTCGACGGGGAGTACCGCGGCCAGGTCAAGCAGTTCCTGACCGTGCCGATCTCCGCGGAGACCTGTGGCCCGAAGGTCACCGAGACCCGCGTGCTGGTCTGCGTGCAGCACCCGGGTGAGCGCTCCGGCGCCACGTTCGAGAACCAGTTCTCGCACTGGCCCGACGGCGGCACGTCCGTCCCGCGGCCGGCCGTCGTCGTCGCATGGCGTCCGGACGGCATCCGGATCGGCCGCTGAGCGAGCCGCTCCCATGCGATGAGGGCCACCCACCGAGCCGGCGGGTGGCCCTCATCCGTTGCGCGTCAGCCGAACCAGACCTGCAGCGGTCCGCGGATGTAGTAGAGGACGAACAGGATCGCCGCGCCCCACATCAACGGGTGCACCTTCGAGGCCTTGCCGACGGCGATCTTGATGACGACGAAGGCGATGAAGCCGGCGCCCATGCCGGCGGTGATCGAGTAGGTGAACGGCATCAGGATGATCGCCAGGAACGCCGGGAGGGAGACCTCGATGTTCTTCCAGTCGATCCCGGTCACCTGGGACATCATCAGGAAGCCGACCAGCACCAGCGCCGGGGTGGCGGCCTCCGACGGGACGATGTCCACGATCGGCGACAGGAACGTGGCGAGCAGGAACGCGATGCCGGTGACAACCGAGGCGAGCCCGGTCCGGGCGCCCTCACCCACACCGGCAGCGGACTCGATGTAGCTGGTGTTGGACGAGACCGACCCGGCGCCCCCGGCGACCGCGGCGATGGAGTCCACCACGAGGATCGCGCGGGTGCGGGGCGGGTTGCCCTGTTCGTCCAGGAGCCCGGCCTCGCTGCCGACCGCGACCATCGTGCCCATCGTGTCGAAGAAGTCGGCGAGCAGCAGGGAGAACACGAGCAGGACGACGGTGATGATGCCGACCTTCTCGATCGACCCGAACAGCGAGAAGTTCCCGAGCAGATCGAAGTCGGGGACCGCGACGGGCGAGTCCGGCAGCGCCGGCGTGTTGAGCTTCCACCCGCTCGCGTTCGACCCGTCGGGGGTCTGCGGGCCGATGTTCGCGATCGCCTCGATGATGATCGCCAGGATGGTGGCGGCGATGATCGAGATGAGCAGGGCGCCCTTCACCTTCTTGACCCAGAGCACGATCGTGAGGATCAGCCCGATCACGAACACCAGCATCGGCCACCCGACCAGGGAGCCGCCGATCCCGAGCTCCACCGGGGTGGCCAGGGACGCCGGGATCCGGACGATGCCCGCGTCGACGAGGCCGATGAACGCGATGAACAGGCCGATGCCGACGCTGATCGCGGTCTTGAGCTCCACCGGTACCGCCTTGAAGACCGCCTCCCGGAACCCGGTGAGCACCAGGACGAGGATGATGATGCCCTCGAGCACCACGATGCCCATCGCGTCCGCCCAGGTCATGTCCGGCAGGATCGCGATCGAGAACGCGACCACGGCGTTCAGGCCGAGCCCGGCGGCCAGCGCGATCGGGAAGTTCGCGGCCACCCCCATCACGATCGACATCACGCCGGCGATCAGGGCGGTCGCGGCGGCAACCTTCGCCACCGACGTCGCCTCGTCGCCGCCGAGGAAGTTGCCTGTGCCGTCGGCCACGGTGCCGATGATCAGCGGGTTCAGAACGATGATGTAGCTCATCGCGAAGAACGTGACGAGCCCTCCGCGGACCTCCCGTCCGACGGTCGAACCACGCTCGGAGATCTTGAAGAACCTGTCCAGGGGACCGGACGCCACGGCCGCGTCATCGGTGCGAGGGGTGCTCATGGCTCGCCATCCTGGCAGAGGAACGATGTGCGGAACACCCTTGGACACCCGGCCCGGTCGCACGCGGTCCTGTCCTACGATCGGGGGGTGTCCCCCTCCCCTGACCGCCCGGCGCCGAAGGAGCTCGCTCCCGCGCGAGTGAACGCGAAGGCGCTCGTCCTGGTCGGCATCGGAGGATGGCTGGCTGCCCTGGTGGTGCTCGGGGTGCTGCACCTGACCGGGTCGGTCATCGACGGACGTTGGCCCCTGATCTGCGTCGCCGGCCTGCTCCTGGGCTGGGTCGGGTTCTGGTGGCTGCACCGCGTCCATCTCATCAACGACGAAGGAATCTCCGAGTGAAACTGCTGCTCCCGAACTCGATCCCCATCACCGTCACGGCGCCCGACGGCGTCACGACCGCGGTCTACGACGTCGCCGCCCCGATCCCCGCCGAGCACAGCGACGCGGAGGCCATCGTGGTGTGGGGCAGCTCCGGCGAGCGGATCGCGGCCATGGTGACCGAGCTGCCGAAGCTCCGATGGATCCAGGCCCTGATGGCCGGCACCGACTCCGTGGCCGCGGCCGGGTTCGACGATTCCGTGGTGCTGACGTCCGGGGGCGGGCTGCACGACGCGCCCGTCGCCGAGCACACCCTCGCGCTCATCCTCGCGGCCGCGCGCCGGCTCGACACGGCCGTCCGCGCCGCTGACGCCCACGAGTGGTACAAGTCCCTGGACGTCAACCAGGCGTTCGGGACCACCGGGACGTTCACCACGCTGTTCGGGGCGAAGGTCGTGATCTGGGGCTTCGGCGGCATCGGCACCCGGCTGGCCGGCTTCCTCACCGCGCTGGGTGCCCAGGTGACCGGAGTGGCCACCACGGCCGGGGAGCGGGCCGGCTACCGGGTGATCACGCCCGCGGACCTGCCCGGCGAGCTCGCCGACACCGACGTGCTCGTCGACATCCTCCCGGCACTGCCCTCCACGCAGCAGGTGGTCGACGCCGCGATCCTCGGAGCACTGCCGGCGCACGCCTGGTTCGTCAACGTCGGCCGGGGCGCCACCGTGGACGAGGCCGCGCTGCGGCAGGCACTGGTCGAGAAGAGCATCGGCGGCGCCGCGCTGGACGTGTTCGCCACCGAGCCGCTGCCCGCGGACGACCCGCTCTGGGGCTCCCCCAACCTGATCGTCACCCCGCACAGCGCGGGTGGCCGTCCGCAGGACCCGGAGCAGCGGATCGAGGAGAACCTGCGCCGGTTCCTGGCTGGCGAGGAGCTGCTGTACACCGTCTGAGCGAGCGAGGGTGCTATCGCGCCGCGGATCTCGCCGATCAGCCGCATGACCGCACCCTCGCCGGTCAGCGGCCGGTCAGCGGCCGGTCAGCGGCCGGTCGGCGGCCGGGTCAGCGGGTGGCCCGGCTGATGAAGTCGCGCAGCAGGAGGTTCACGAGGACCGGGTCGCGGGCCATCGGAAGGTGGCCGGCACCGTCGATCTCGACGTGCTCGCCTCCGGTCAGGTCCGCGACGATCCGGCCCCGCTCGGGCACCTGGCACCGGTCCTCTGACCCGGTGATCACGAGCACCGGGCACCGGACCGCCGCGCAGGCGGCGCGGGCAGCGGCCTCGCCGGAGTACCCCGACGGCGGTGCCTCGGAGTCCGCGAGGTTCACCTCCGCCGTCGTCCCCTGCGCCCAGCCGACCATGTCCTCGACCTGCTTCGTCGAGTGCGGCTCGGGGAACAGCTGCCCGAAGAAGAACCGAGCGAAGCCGGGCCAGTCCCGGAGCCAGTAGTGCCGGTTGAGCTTGGCCCAGCCCTCATCGGTGCCGAGCACGGCGTCGAAGTCGTAGGCGACCTTCCAGGGATGCGGCGGCGTCAGCGGTAGGCCGGGGTTGATCGCGACCACGCCACGCACCCGCTCGGGGCGTTCGGCGGCCATGACCAACGCGAGGCCCGCACCGCTGCAGACCCCGCACAACACGGCCGCCGTGGCGCCGACCTCGTCGAGCACCGCCCACGCGTCCTCGACCATGCGCTCGAACGCGAAGTCGGCAGGGTCCGTCGTCCGATCGGAGCCGCCGTTGCCGCGCGGGTCCGCCGTCACCACCCGGAAGGACCGGGCCAGGAACGGCACCTGCGCCTTCCACGCGCGGGCCTGCGTGATCACATCCGGCATCAGCAGGAACACCGTGGGCTCACCTGTACCGAAGACCTCGAAGTGCGTGCGGACCCCGCCCACGCTGACGTGGCCCGCGCGGGTCGGCGCGAGCGCGCGCATCAGAGCAGCTCCGCCAGCATCGCGGCGGCCCGTGCCGCGCCGTCGGTCTCCACCGGGAGCGAGGTCGGGACGCGCTCGATCTCGGCGGCCATCGCCGCGGCGAGCGCGTCCGGGTCGGACGCCTCGGCATAATCGACGCAGCGGCCCGCCCCGTACCGCTCGAGCCGGTGCCGCACGTGCACGTTCTGCTCGAAGTGGTGCTGCAGCGGGACGTACAGGAACGGCCGGCCGGCCGCGGCGAGCTCCATGGACGTGGTCAGCCCGCCCTGGACCACGGCCAGGTCGCACGCGCCCAGGTGCCGGTACAGGTCCGGGACGTACCCGCGATAGGTGACGCCCCGCCGTCGGGGCAGTTCGTCGGGATCGATCCGCGGACCGGTGACGACGAGGACGTGCAGGCCGTCGACAGTGCGGCGGGCGGCCGGCACGGCGTCCAGGACGCGGTGCAGCAGCGACGTGCCGACCCCCGATCCGCCGACCGTGACCACGCAGAGCCGGTCGTCGGCGCCGAGTCCGAGCCGGCGGCGCAGCTCCTCGCGCTCGGCGTCGGTCGGCGGCACGAAGCCGGTCACGTACCCGGCGAAGTCGAAGTTCGCCTCGGTCCATTCGCGGATGCCGGGCAGTCCCGGCCCGAACGTCAGGTCCACCACGTCGTCGGGGTTGCCTACGAAGATCGAGCGGTCCCGGATCCGCCGGTAGCGGGCCCGCTGCTCGATCATCTCCGCGTTGTAGTCGGTCGTGAGCGCCAACTCCCTCTCGCCGCCGTCGGGCATCGGCACCCAGCCGACGAAGTCTGTCATCCATGCGAACGAGAACCGCTTGAGCTCGGGGTTCTCGTGCAGGAAGTAGTCGACGTCCCAGGCTTCGTCACCGATGACGAGGTCGTAGGTGCCGTCCGCGACGACGTCGGCGAAGACCATGAAGTTGTTCACGAGGATCTCGTCCATCTGGCGGATCGCCTGGAACGCGTGCAGGTCGTGGTCGGCGGAGGCGTCCTCGAAGTGGGCCGACTCGTTCGCCAGCCAGGCCGACGCGGGATGAACGCGTTCGCCGGCGTCGGTGAGCACGCGGGTCACCGGGTGCTGGGTGAGCCAGTCGATCTGGAGATCCGGGTGGTGGGTGCGCAACGCCTGGGCGACGGCGAGGTCCCGCCGGGCGTGACCGAGGCCGATCGGGGAGGACAGGTAGAGGGCGCGGCGGGGCCGGCGTTGCGCGCGGGTCCAGGTCCGACGGCGGGGCTGCGGCTGCCAGCGCGTGTCCGGTCCGTCCGGGGTGCTCGAGGCGGCCGGCGCCGCTGGCCCGGGTCGGGTGGCGCTGACGGTGTCCATCGCGAACTCCTTGATGAGGAGGTTGGTGCGGACCGGGTCCCGGGCGGGCAGGCCGTGCCCACCGCCGTCGACCAGGACGAGTTCACCACGGGTCAGGTCGGCGAGCCGGATCCCGATGGCCGCGGGCCGTACCGCGTCCTCGAGCCCGTGCACGACGAGCACGGGGCAGCGCACCCGCTCGCACAGCGGCTCGAGCGGGGTCCGGGTGGCGCCCTCCAGGCCGAGGCGGCCGGCCGTCGTGTCCGCGAGGGTCTGCGGGCTGATCTGGTGGGCCCACCGGACCACGTCCTGGATCGGCTTCGTGGAGTGGGGCTCTGTGAACATCTTCCGGGCGAAGAAGTCGACGTAGTCGTCGTACCCGCCGCCGAGCCAGTAGTCCTTGTTGTACTTGGCCCAGCCCTGCGTGGTGTCGAGGTGGCCGTCCCACGCGTACTTCTCTCGTTCGGGCGCCGCCACGGCCAGCCCACAGGAGGGCGCGATGGCCACGAGCGCCTGAACCCGCTCCGGGTGGCGCGCCGCGAGGTGGACCGCCCAGGCGGCGCCGCAGGAGTAGCCGACCACGACGGCCCGGTCGGTGCCGGTCGCGTCCAGCACGGCGGCCCCGTCGGCCGCGTACTGCTCGTCGGTGTAGGCGGGTGCCCCCTCGGGCCGCCCGGCCGCGCCGCTGCCGCGGCCGTCGAAGGTGATGACCCGGAAGTACCTCGCCAGGTAGGGCACCTGGGCCTTCCAGAACCGGGACGGCACCAGGGACCAGGTCGGCAGCAGCAGGATCGTCGTCGCCCCCGAGCCGTACACGGCGTACGGGATCCGCACCCCGTCGCGGACCGTGACGCCGGTGGTGTCCGGGACACGGGCCGGGCGGGGCTCGTCGCGGACCGGCGGAGCGTTCCCCGGGCTCGGGGCCGCAACGACCTCCGCCGGAGGGATGGACCCTCCGGCGGTGTGTCCGACCCGGCCCTCGGCGGCGTGAGTGAACCGGAGGACCCTGGCTCGCGTCGGGCTGCCTCGCCCGACCACGGGACGTCCCGTCATGTCCGCAGTGTCCTCCGGTTCGGTACTCACTGCCCACCCTTTCCGCAGCGCCGCCGTTCTCATGGCCGTCCTCGCCCGTCAGGGCCGGATCTCGAGCACCCGGTTGAACGGGGTCTGCGCGACCGACGCGAACCGAGTGAACCCCGCCGCGGTGGCGACGTCCCGGATCCGGGCCGGGCCGGCCTGGGTGCCGAGGGCCAGACCGACGTCCTGCGACAGCGACGCCGGCGTGCACAGCAGCGTGGAGAAGCCGTAGTACGCCCGGCCCACCGGGTTCAGGTTGTCCTCGACGTGATCACCGGCCATCGGCTCGACGACCATCCAGGTCCCGTCCGGAGCCAGCGCCCGCCGAACCTGCTCGGCCGCGCCGACCGGGTCGCCCATGTCATGCAGGCAGTCGAACATCGTGATCAGGTCGAAGCCAGAACCGGGCAGCGCCTGCGCCGGTGCCACCTGGAAGTCGACCCGGTCCGCCACGCCGGCGTCCGCCGCGCGACGGCGGGCGGTGGCGATCGAGGCCTCGTGGTAGTCGGAGCCGACGAACCGCGAGTTCGGGAATGCCTGCGCCATCAGCACCGTGGAGGCGCCGTGGCCACAACCGACGTCCGCGACCAGGGCGCCCTCCTGCAGCTTCTCGACAACGCCGTCGAGGGCGGGCAGCCACGCGTCGATCAGGTTGGCGTTGTAGCTCGGGCGGAAGAACCGCTCACAACCGACGTGCACATCGGTGACGTGCTCGTGCCAGCCGTAGCCGGCGCCGTTGCGGGCCGCGTCCAGGATGTGGTCGACGTCGTGGACGGTGCCGAGTGCGATCTGGAAGAACCCGGGCAGGAACGCCGGGCTGTCCTCGACCGTGAGCGCGATGGCCTGCTCCGGCGGCAGGGTGTACCGGCCCGACGGCGGGTCGTAGGTGAGGTAGGCACCGGCAGCCTGGGCGTTCAGCCACTCGCGGGCGTACGGCTCCGCCGTACCGGTGCGTGCGGCCAGTTCGGCGGGCGTGGTCGGGCCGTTGGCGGCCAGGTCCTTGTAGTAGCCGAGCTTGTCGCCGAGGACGACGAGCGCGGCGTTCAGGGTTGCCCCGACCTCGTCGACCGCGCGAAACACGAACGCCATCAGGGCATCCATGTCGATGGCGGGGGTCGCGTCCGGCGGCGCGGTGGCGGCCGACTCGGGGGCGGTCGGCTGGGTGCTCGGGACGGATGTCTCGGTGCTCATCGGATCCTCCGTTGGTTCCTCTGTATGACGTGGTGGTTGTCGATCGCGGCTGATGCCGTGACTGCGAACGTAGATTCGCTTCGCACCGGCCCGCGTCAGGTGCCCCACCTAGTCGATGGGCAGGTTCGCCACCTGGTCGATAGGGCAGGTTCGCCACCTGGTCGATAGGGCAGACGTCGCCCGCCGCCGCGAGCACCGATCGAGGCGCCCCGTTGATCGCCACCCATCCGAGTCACCCCTGCGGAGCACGGGTCCCAGCGTCAGTGGAGCGATTCCGAGGTGCTGGGTGCCTCGCAATCGCACCTCTACCAGTCAGCGCATGTTGGGCCCGGCGCCGCGGCCTGGGATCGGCAGACGCACGCCCGCTCCCCCTCCCCGCACGCGGTCCAGCCTGTTGTGGTGCGATTCCAAGCCGCCCAGCACCTCGGAACTGCACCGTTAGCGCTGAGCGGGGTCTTGTGTGCAGCGCGGGCAGGATTTGAGTTCGCCGGCCCAGCCGCGGCGGTGCAGGATCTCGGCGATCCACCGGGCGGTCCGGCACGGCGTGGTGAAGGCCAGCCCGTAGGTGACCCGCGCGGTCGGCGCCCCGGAGGCCGCGAGTTCGGCCAGGTCGCGGGCAGCGTCATCGTCGCGTGCGGCAGCGTCGCCGTGGAAGGCGTGGCCGTCGAGTTCGACCACGAGCCCGTACTGCCGGTACCTGACGTCCTGGTGGGTGCGGATCCCGAGCGATGAGCTCTCGTGCTGGCGGCCGGCGCGCGGTAGCGCGTGGGCACGCTCGACGTTGTCGCGGTAGCCGCGCTCGAGAACCGAGCACACGCCATCGCGCAGGTCGCCGAGCATCGAGACGATCATCGCTCGCTCGGCGACGCGTCGCCGGCTTGCGAGCGCGGCGAGGATCCGGTCCGGCGTGGTCCGGCGCGACTGTGCGACCGTGGCGAGGGTGGCGAAACCCGCGGCCACGGCTCCCGCGCGGATGTGCTTGGAGATCTCGTCGATCGTCGCGTGCTCGATACGCACCCGTGGTGGCGCGCGGTGCCACAGCACCCTGTCCTGGAGGTCGCTCATGTGGCGCACCTCCACGCCCTTCGGGAGCCGGACAGCGCGGCCCCGTGCGATCGCGATCTGCACGTTCCCCGGAGTCGGACCGGGCAACGCGGAGGCGCCCGCCAGCGCAGCCGGCCATGCCGTCAGCACCGCGGCCCACTCGCGCTGCCGCTGCGTCAACGGGCCGGTGTGGTTCACGAAGACGCCGGGATGGACGCGTCGGAGCTCGCGCCGTCGGATCATCCGTTCGATGTCATGCAGCAGGGCACCCGCCTCAAGCAACTGCCACCGTGCGACCACGCCGTCCTGCACCGAGAGCAGTTCCCGGAGGGGCACGCGATCGAGCTCGAACCGTTCCGACATCGCGGCACGGTGTCACGCCTCAGGTCGCAGATGCCCGATCAGGAGCGCGCCCTGTGGACCGCCAGGCGTCGGGGCCACGCCTGTGCGGGCACGGGTCAACCGTCAGCGGGGCGCCGAGCCCGCCTGGGGTCACCCGCACACGCCCGGCCCCGAGCCCGCCGGGGTCACCCCGCACACGCCCGGCCCCGAGCCCGCCGGGGTCACCCCGCACACGCCCGGCCCCGAG
>NZ_CACRYJ010000026.1 GCF_902703175.1 Occultella aeris
GCTGACGTCACCGACGATCACGGCGGAGCACGTGCTCGTCGTCGCCCCGGATCGCCTGGGCGCCGAACCTCGCGGCCGCCGGCCCGGGGGGCGGGGCGGGGGCTGCGGCCAGATCTGCCGCCAGATCTGCGGGAGGGGAACCTGGGAGGGCGCCAGAACGCCCGGGGTCCGGCCGATGGCCGACACCCGGGCGTTCTGAGTGGTGCTGGGGCGATGCTGGGAACTCAGAGGTTGGCGGGACCGTCCGCGGCAGCCTCTGCCTCGCTGGCAGCGCGACGCTCGGTGATGCTGTCGAGCAGGATCTGCTCGTTCGACACCTCGGCGCCGAACGTCCGAGCCTGCGGCTGTGAGGCCGGGGCCAGGTCGACGAACTGACCGGAGATCTCGCCGCGGACGCGGTTGTCGGCACCCGTGGGGGCCGGGTCGTTGCCCTCGCCACCGAGGTCACCGCGGATGATGGCCTCGTTCACGGCCACGCCGACGGTGTTGTTGGAGGCGGTGAGGCTGCCCCCGATGTAGGTGACGTCCTCGCAGACCGCGATGGACGAGCCGGTGCCCACCTGGACGCCACCGTTCTCGGTGTAGGTGACGTTGCCGTCAACCTCGGAGCCGCACAGCGTGGCACCCGCGACGTTGCCGGACACGGTCAGGTCCCGCAGCAGCGTGGAGTCGACCACATCGGCGTACTCGGTGCCGATGGCGGTCACCGGGCCACCGACCTGCGTGCTCTCCAGGTAGAGCGCACCCTGGACGGCCTCGACGCGACGGTCCACGTTCGCGCCGACGGCGTAGAAGAACGGGTTGGCGCTCTCACCGGCCTGGCCGACGTACGCGCCGGCCACGGTGGCGTCCTCCAGGTACACGCCGTACCCGTCGCGGTTGTTGATGTTGCCGCCGACCGAGGTGCCGACCGCGTCGAAGTAGCTGTCCGCGTTCAGGACCACGGCGCCGGTGATGGAGCCGTCGGTGATGATCAGGTTGGCGCCCGGCTGCAGGCGGACGGCGCCGTCGATCGTCGTGCCGGTGAGCACGCAGGTCTTGTCGGCGGGGACCACGAGGTCCCCGGGGACGGTGACGGCACCGGCCTCGCCGACGCACCGGGTGGTGAGGCCGGCCGACGCGGCGGTCGCGGTGAAGGCCAGGCCGGCGGCGGCGAGGGTGACGGATGCCAGGACGGCGGTGAGGCGTTTCATGGAGTCTCCTTGGTTCGTCGCACATCGCGCGTCGCCGAGCGATGCAATCTGATGAAGCAGTCGGGCGCTCCCTGCGCCGACACCATCCCGCTTGCTCGGATGTTGCCGAATGTGAGCCCGCCAGCAGGCTATTGGTTCGGCCGTGACGGTGGCTACGTTGCATCTCACGGTTCGGATGGGGTTCGGCAGAAGTTCGCCCGCCGTTACCGTGTCACAACTCGACCGGCGGTTCAAGGTGTCGAATCCATGTTCGTGTCATAGAACCGATCGCGTCGGGTGCGCTAGCGTCTGGTTCCATGCCGACGGCGCCCGGACCCACCGCGATCCCCGTGCGCTCGGTGACGGTCCGGACCGCGCCGTTCTCGGCCAACACATGGCTCGACTCGCAGCGGATCTCGACGCCGCTGGCACCGTTCCCCCGGTTCCGTGAGCGCCGTTCCTCCTGGCGAGGTCCGGGCTCCGACGTCGTCTGGGTGCACATCGCCACCGAGGACCCGGCGGTGTTCGGGATCGGCCAGGCACGTGGCGGCGCGGTGATCGCGGCGCTGCTCACCGAGCACCTGCGCGACCTGCTCGTCGGGCAGGACGTGCGCGAGGTCGCCCGGCTGACGGCGGAACTCGGCCGGGTGGCGCAGCCCTACGCGGCCGGTGGCGCCGTGGCCATGGCGACCTCCGCCGTCGACCTCGCGCTCTGGGACGCGGCAGCGCGGGCCGCCGGCGTGCCGCTGTACCGACTGCTGGGCGGCAGCCCTGGTGCGCTGCCGTACTACCTCACCGCCGCCGACGCGAGCGTGGACCTGCCCGCCGACCTGCTCCCCGGCGCGGCGTACGTCAAGGTCCCGATGCCGTACGGGCCCGCGGACGGTCCGACCAACGTGGCGCGCAACCTCGAGGTGCTGGCCGCCGTGCGCGAGCGGGTGCCGGCCGACGTCCAGCTCGCCGTCGACTGCTTCATGTCCTGGGACGTGCCGACCGCCGTCGCGTTCGCCCGCGCGGCCGCCGACCTCGGGCTCGGCTGGATCGAGGAGCCGCTCGCCCCGGACGACCTCGACGGGCACCAGGAGCTGCGCCGGGCGATCACCGGTGTCCGGGTGGCGTCCGGCGAGCACGCGTTCGGGCTGCGGGCCGGCCTCGACCTGCTGCGCACCCGCAGCGTCGACGTGCTCCAGACCGACGTCACCTGGTGCGGCGGCCTGCGGATCGCGCAGACGCTCGCGACCGTGGCAACGGCCCAGGGCGTGACGTTCGCGCCGCACGCCGCGGCCCTGCAGCCCTGGGCGCTGCACCTGCTGGCCGCCACCGGCCCGGGATGCCTCGCCGAGATCATGGTGGGCCTCGGCCCGGCCGCAGGCGTGCCGGCGCCCTCCGAGGGACCCGGCGTCGGCATCGACCCGGCAGACGCCGGATTCTGATGGCGCTCGCGGTGGGGGGCCGGCGATGACGGCGGTCGCAGCGACTCCCGTGCGGTTCGCTCTGGTCGGCGCGGGCTGGTGGGCGACGAACCATCATGTGCCTGCGCTCCTGGCGCATCCTGACGCCGAACTGGTCGCGGTCTGTGACCCGCATGCCGTGCGTGCGCGGGCGCTCGCGGCGCGCACCGGCGCCCGGGCCTACCCGGACCTGGCGACGGCGCTCGCGGACCCGGCCTGCGCCGTCGACGTGGTTCTCGTGGCGACACCCAACGCCCACCACCGCGAGCCGGTCCTGACCGCCCTCGCCGCGGGGCGGCACGTGCTCGTCGAGAAGCCGCTCGCGGTCACCTCGGCGGACGCGTTCGCGATGACGACGGCGGCCGAGCGGGCCGGTCTGCACCTGGCGGTCGGCCTGACGCACCAGTACAGCGACGCGGCAGCCTTCTCACGGCGTGCCGTTCGCGACGGCATCGGGCAGCTGCGGCAGGTGACCGCCGAGTTCTCGTCCTCGGCGGTCGCCCTGTTCGCGGCCGCGGGGTCGGACCCGGGCGATGACGCCCCCGAGCGGCGGCACCCGGGTGCCTATTCGGCCGCGAACGGTGGCGGCCACGCCACCACCCAGCTTGCCCACGTGCTCGGGCTGCTCTGCTGGTGCACCGGGCAGCAGGTCCGCAGGGTCGCCGCGTTCACCGACCAGCGACGCCTCGGGACCGATGTCGACGTGCAGGACGCGATGACGTTCACCCTCGAGCGGGGCGCGCTCGGGGTGGCCATCGGTACCGCGGCGACGCCCGACGGCGTGCCGCACCGTCAGCACATCCGCTACCTCGGCAGCAGCGGCGAGGTCAGCCACGACCTGCTGCGGGCCCGGGTGCGCTGGCAGCGGGAGGACGGCACGGCCGTCGAGTACGAGCCGGACCAGCACGAGAGCGCCTACCGGGCCGGCCGGCCGGTCGAGTCATTCATCGACCTGGTCCTGCGCCGTGGCGAGAACCTGGGCCCGTCTCGCCCAGCGGCCGCCGCCGTCGCCGCGGTCGAGGCGCTCCTAGACTCGGCCCGATCGGGGTCGGTCGTCGACGTCCCAGCCCTGCCCGAGCCCGGGCAAACCACGAGAGGCGAGAGTCAATGAAGCTGTTGCGAGTCGGAGAGTTCGGAGCGGAGCGGGCCGGTGTGCTCGTGGACGAGGGTCGCTATGTCGATGTCTCCGACGTCATCGGCGACGTGGACGCCGCGTTCTGGGCCGGCGGTGGCCCGGCCGCGCTGGCGCCGGTCGTGGCCGAGCGCGTGGCCGCGGGTCAGGTGACCGACCTCGGTGACCAACGACTCGGTGCCCCGATCGCCCGCCCGCACCAGATCCTGTGCATCGGCCTGAACTACGCCGACCACGCCGCGGAGTCCGGCGCCGCGGCCCCGGACGAGCCGGTGCTGTTCACGAAGTCCCCGAACACGCTCGTCGGCCCGAACGACACCGTGCACATCCCGCGCGGCTCGGAGAAGACGGACTGGGAGGTGGAGCTCGGCATCGTCATCGGCGCCCGCGCGCGCTACCTCGAGGACGAGGCCGCCGCCGAAGCGGTGATCGGCGGGTACCTCACGGCGCACGACGTGTCCGAGCGAGCCTTCCAGATCGAGCGCGGCGGGCAGTGGTCCAAGGGCAAGTCCGCCGAGACGTTCAACCCGGCCGGCCCCTACGTGGTCACCCCGGACGAGGTGGGCGACGTGCGCAACCTGCGCCTGTGGCTGACCGTGAACGGCGAGTCCAAGCAGGACGGCTCGACCAAGGACATGATCTTCTCGCCCACGTTCATCGTGCACTACCTGAGCCAGTTCATGGTGCTCGAACCGGGTGACCTCATCAACACCGGCACCCCCGCCGGCGTCGGCATGGGCAAGTCCCCGCAGCAGTGGCTCGCCCCCGGCGACGTGGTCGAGCTCGGCGTCGAGGGACTCGGCTCCCAGCGTCAGGACGTCATCGCCGCCCCCTGACCTCGGGCAACCCGCGGGGCCCCACCACCCCGCAGGTGCCCGGGCCGGCGTGTGGCCGATAAACTCCCGTAGTGACCATGCGCCTGTATGACTCCGCCACCCGTGAGGTGCGCGATTTCGTCCCACGTGAACCAGGACGGGTCGGCATCTACCTGTGTGGCGCCACGGTGCAGGGCGCGCCGCACATCGGGCACGTGCGCTCGGCCATCGCGTTCGACATCCTGGTCCGCTGGCTGAACCGCAACGGCCTGGACGTCACCCTGGTCCGCAACATCACCGACATCGACGACAAGATCCTCAACAAGTCCGCCGAGGCCGACGTGCCGTGGTGGGCCTGGGCGCACCGGTTCGAGCGGGAGTTCAACCGGGCCTACGAGATGCTCGGCGTCGCGCCGCCCACGTACGAGCCGCGGGCCACCGGGCACGTCACCGAGATGGTCGAGCTGATCGAGATGCTCGTCGAGCGCGGCCACGCCTACGTCGGCGACGCGGGCAGTGTGTACTTCGACGTGCGCTCCTGGGGCAAGTACGGCGAACTCACCCGGCAACTCCTGGAGAACCTCTCCACAGTGGAGGAGGAGGCCTCGGACAAACGCGACCCGCGGGACTTCGCGCTCTGGAAGGCCACCAAGAGCTCCGACCCGGACGGGGCCTCCTGGCCCACTCCGTGGGGCCGCGGCCGGCCCGGCTGGCACGTGGAGTGCTCGGCGATGGCGCACAAGTACCTGGGCGAGACCTTCGACATCCACGGCGGCGGCATCGACCTGCGCTTTCCCCACCACGAGAACGAGCAGGCCCAGTCGCGCGCCGCCGGGTGGGGATTCACGAACCTGTGGATGCACAACGCCTGGGTGACGGTCGGCGGGGAGAAGATGAGCAAGTCGCTCGGCAACTCCCTCACGGTGGACGCCGTGCTCGAACACGGCGAAGCCGTCGTGCTGCGTTACGCCCTCGGCGCGGTGCACTACCGGTCCACACTGGAGTTCTCGAACACCAGCCTCGACGAGTCCGGCGCCGCCTGGGAGCGGATCTCCGGGTTCGTGCAGCGCGCCGTGGAACTCGTCGGCGCGCTCACCCGTGAGGAGGTGGCCGGCACCGACGTGCCCGCGGCGTTCGCGGCCGCGATGGACGATGACCTGAACGTCTCCGCTGCGCTCGCGGTCGTGCACGAGCATGTGACCGCCGGCAACACGGCGCTCGCCGCGCAGGACCGAGCTCAGGTTCGCACCGCGCAGGCGCAGGTGCGGACGATGCTCGACGTGCTCGGGATCGACCCGTTGGCGCAGCCGTGGGTCGGTGGACGAGCCGCCGACGGCGCAGCGGAGCAGGCGCTCGGCGTCCTCGTGCAGGCGGTGCTCGCCGAGCGCGTCCAGGCGCGGGCCGAGAAGGATTGGGCGCGTGCGGACGCGTTGCGCGAACGACTGACGGCAGCGGGAATCGTTGTCGAGGACTCCCCGGGCGGCGCCCGGTGGAGCGTGAAGGGTGGCACAAGTGGCCGGTAATTCTCGACGTCAGGGAGCCGTGCGCAAGCCCGGCTCCAAGAAGGGCGCCCGGGTCGGTACCGGCGGCCACGGCCGCCAGGCCCTCGAGGCGCGTGGGCCCACCCCGAAGGCGGAGGACCGGCCCTACCACCCGGCCGCCAAGCGCAAGGCGGCCTCCGAGCGTGACGCCGCCAAGAGCGGGCGTGGCAGCGGGCCGAGCCGGTCGCAGGGCCGCTCCTCCGCGAAATCCCATGAATACGTCGGTGGCCGGAACTCGGTGGTCGAGGCCCTGCGCGCGGACATCCCGGTCTCCACGGTGTACCTGTCCCACCGGATCGACTCCGATGACCGGACCCGGGAGATCCTGCGCGAGGTGGCTGCCCGGTCCCTGCCGCTGTTGGAGGTCTCCAAGGCCGAGCTCGACCGGTTCACCGACGGTGGTGTGCACCAGGGCGTGGTCATCCAGGTTCCTGCGTACGCCTACGTCGAGCCCGAGGCGTTGCTCGACGTCGCCACCGGCAACGGGCACACCCCTCTGATCGTCGCACTCGACGGCATCACCGACCCCCGCAACCTCGGCGCGGCACTGCGTAGCGCCGGTGCGTTCGGCGTCGACGGGGTCGTGGTCCCGCAGCGGCGGGCCGCCGGGGTGACGGCGTCCGCGTGGAAGGTCTCCGCGGGCGCCGCGGCGAGAGTGCCGGTCGCGCGCGCCACGAACCTGGTCCGCGCCCTGGAGATGTACAAGCAGGCCGGCTGCTTCGTGGTCGGTCTCGACGGCGACGGTCCCACCGAGATCGGCGATCTGGAGCTCGCCGGCGATCCACTGGTCCTGGTCCTGGGCTCCGAGGGCAAGGGCCTGGGTCGCCTGGTCCGCGAGACCTGCGACCTGATCGTCTCGATCCCGATCGCTGCCGCGACCGAGTCCCTGAACGCGGGGACCGCCATCGGGATCGCCCTGTACGAGGTGGCTCGCAAGCGCCGCGACGCGGCGTCGGCCTGACCGGCCGGGGCCGATACCGACGGCCGGGTGTTGCGGGTGTCAGCACGCTCGGCGGTAGGTAGGGTCGAGACATGACGAGTACACCGACGTGGCGCCGCCGCTCCGGGATCGTCAGCGCGAGAACGCCCCACGCCGCCCGGGCCGGCGGCTTCCTGGACGGAGCCCAGGTCGTCGCGCTGATCGAGTCCGATCCCGAGGCCCCGTATGCCGTGGCCGTGACCATCGCCACCGATGCCGACGACCGGGTCGCCGTCGTCGACGAGGATGGCCAGCGGGTCGTGCCCGGCCCCGCGGTGGCTGAGTTGACCGAGGCACTCGCGCGTGAGTGCCAGGCCTACGTCGCGTTCGACGAGATCGGCTTCGACGCCACGCCCGAGCCGGGCGAGGGCCAGGAGGAGCCCGACGACGACCCGTTCGATCCCGAGATCGACGTCGTCTCCGCGCGGGTACCGGACCGGGCGGTGGTGCTCACCCCGGCGAGCCTGCCGCAACTGGAGTCGCTGGCCACCGCCGCCGGGGTGCGCCTGCACGCCGCCCCGCACGGCGACGACCGCCTGGTGCTGATCGAGAGCGGCGCAGTCCTCACCGAGCTGACCTGGGCGGCCGAGCACCTGCCTGCCGTGCTGCTCGAGCGCGGCGCGGTGTTCCCGTCGGTCGCGCTCATCGAGACACCGGAACGCGCGCAGCTGTTCACCTGGGACGCGGCGCTCGCCGCAGTGCCGACGGAGGACCGGGTCGCCGACCTGGTGGCCACCTTCATCGACGCCGAGCTCGGCGCCGGAGCCCTGGTGCGAGACCTGGCCGCGGTACGGCCGGACGCCGATCCGGCGGCCCTGCGCACGGCGCTGGAGCGGTCGTCCGACGGCGGACCGGCCGCGCTCGTGGCTGCACTCGGGCTACCGGATGCGATCACGGGGTTCCTCGCCCATGAGGTCGACGCGAACAGCCTGGACGACGTCGTCACGATCGACCCGGTGACGGTCACCGAGGCGATGCGCCGTGCCGCGCACGTCGCCGCGGACGAGGCCCGGGCCGGGGCTTACGCGCTCTATGAGAGCGCGGAGGAGGTGGGCCGGTCCTGGGTCCCGGCGGCCGCCGCGGGTGTCGAGCTGGGTATCGGGCTCGTGCTGCTGCGTCGTGCCGGGCGGTCGCGGCGAGCCGGTGGGCGCGCCACTGCGGGGGAGCGCGCGCTCGGGATCATCGGCATCGTGCTGCTCAGCGGCGCGCTGCTCAACGGTGCCGTGGCCACCCTGCCGCGGGTGCGCCAGTACCTCAAGTCGCGCTGACCGTCGACGCCGCGTCAGCGTGCGTTGACCGGCCCGTCGGCTCGCGCTGAGGGGCGGTTCGGGCGGACGGTCGGCGGTGAGCAGGGCCAGCGCGACCGGGAGCATCTCGCTTGGCCTGCGGTCGCAGGTCCGCCACCGGCCCGCGCCATCGGGCAGGCCTCGCACGCTGACGGTGGCATAGTTCCCCGTGGCGGGTTCCGTCCGGATCCGGCGAGCGGAGGTGAGCGTGAGCGTGCGCGCGGTGACGATGCGAGACGTGGCGCAGCGGGCCGGTGTCTCGCTCAAGACCGTCTCCAACGTCGTCAATGCCTATCCCCACGTGCGCCCCGAGATGCGGGACCGGGTCCTGAGGGTGATCGACGAGCTCGGGTACCAGATGAACTTCACCGCCCGGAACCTGAGTCTCGGCCGGACCGGAATGATCGCGCTCGCGGTCCCGGAGCTGCGCCTGGCCTACTTCGCCGAACTCGCCGACGCGGTCATAGCGGCGGCCGACCGGGTCGGTCTGACCGTGCTGATCGAGCAGACCGGTGGCACCAGGGCGGGGGAGCTCGAGGTACTGACGAGCCCGCGCCGCCGGATGACGGACGGGCTGCTCTACTCGCCGACGGCGTTGCGCTCCGCGGACGCCGGTGCACTCGACGTCGACTTCCCGATGGTGCTGCTCGGTGAGCGGGCACTGCGCCGCGGCGTCGACCACGTGGCGATGGCGAACGAGGCGGGGGCCTGGACGGTCACCGAGCATCTGCTCGACGGCGGCCGGCGCCGCATCGCGCTGATCGGTGGGCACGACTCGGAGTCCGGCGCCGGGAACCTTCGCGCGCGGGGCTTCCGCGCCGCGATGGCCGCCGCCGGGGTCGAGGTGGACCCGCGGCTGGTGGCGGGCGCCGAGCGCTGGAGCAGGCGAACCGGTGCCCGGGCCATGGCCGAGATCCTTGAGCGAGGGGTCACGCCGGACGCCGTCTTCGCGCTCAACGACGTGATGGCTCTCGGGGCGATGCGGGAACTGTTCGAGCGTGGCCTGTCCGTGCCCGGCGACGTGGCCGTCGCCGGGTTCGACAACATCGAGGAGGCGAGCTTCTCGCGCCCGAGCCTGACCACGATCGACCCGGGCCGGACCGAGATCGCAGGCACCGCCGTCGGGCTCCTCGCCGACCGGCTCGCCGGTCGCGGCGAGCGCGGCGGGGCCGCGGCGCACGAGATCGTCGCCGGGTTCCGCCTCGAGACGCGCGAGTCCACCGCCACCGGATGAGCCCAAGGGTCTTGACATCGGGCTGCGTCGCGGGGAGTCTTTACACCGGTGTAAACGGGCGGTGGGAGCCGTTCGTAGATCGAACATCCACACTCACTTCACAGCGGAAGCGAATCGGCGCGAGGGTGCGCCGGGAGGGATCGACCATGCGCAACATCGGATTCTCAGCGAGGCGCGAGCACGGCCGCGGTCGCGGCGTCGCGGCCATCGTCGGGGCCGGCCTGGTGCTCGCCCTGGCGGCCTGCGGGCAGGCGGACGACGGCGACACGGCCGCGGGCGACGGCGGCACCTCGGGCGAGGGTGAGGCGGTCACGATCCGCTTCGCCTGGTGGGGCAACGAGGACCGGGCCGCCATCACGAACGAGGCCGTGGCGCTCTTCGAGACGGCCAACCCGAATATCACCGTGGAGACCGAGTACGTGGACTTCAACGCGTACTTCGACAGGCTCGCGACCACGGTCGCCGCCGGCGACGCCCCGGACGTGATCACGATGGGCGGCGCGTACCCGCGCGAGTACGGCGACCGCGGCGCGCTCCTCGACCTCGCCGAGGTCGCCGAGTACCTGGACACCTCCACGCTCGACGCCGGCGCATTGTCCAACGGGTTCTTCTCGGACACCCAGTACGGGGTGCCGACCGGCGCGAACACCTACGGCGTCGTGATCAACCCGGCGATCTTCGAAGCGGCCGGGGTGGACCTACCGGACCAGGACTCGTGGACCTGGGACGACTTCGCGGAGATCGCGGCCGAGATCAGCGCGAACACCCCGGACGGCACCTACGGCGCTGCCGACCCGACGTCCGCCGAGGTGCTCGACCTCTACCTGAACCACCAGTCCGGGCACGGCCTGTACCTGGCGGACGGGTCACTCAACGCGACCCCGGAGCTGGTCGCCGACTGGTTCACCTACAGTTCCGGTCTGATGGAGTCGGGCGCGACGCCACCGGCCACGATCACCTCCGAGCTGACCACCCAGACCTCACCCGAACAGTCGCTGCTCGGGCAGGGGCTCGCCGCGATGTCCTTCGGGTGGTCGAACAACCTGGGCGCGTTCCGGGAGGCGTCCGGGCAGGACCTGATCCTGATCCGGGTGCCTGGTGACACCGGCCCGAACGGGTCCGCCATGTGGCAGCAGGCCTCGCAGCTGTACACGATCAACGCCGGGACCGAACACCCGGAGGCCGCCGCACAACTCGTCGACTTCCTCGTGAACAGCACCGACGCGGCCGACCTCATCGGTACCGACCGCGGGGTCCCGTCGAACGAGACGATCCGGGCGTACCTGTCCGAGCAGGGCCTCGAGCCGACCACCCAGGTGGAGTTCGACTTCCTCAGCCAGGTCAGCGAGTTCATCGACGGCGACTTCGTGATCGGGCCGACCGGCTCCACGGAGAGCGCCGGCATCCTGACCCGGCTGAACCAGGAGGTGCTGTTCGGCCAGACCAGCCCCGAGGATGCGGGTGTGGCGTTCGTGACCGAAGTGACCACGGCGATCTCCTGAGCAGCTGGGACGAGCGGCCGGGTGAGCGAGGGAGTTGAGCGCATGGGACCGGTATCGGCGACGCGCACCGGGGGAGGTGCACGAGCATGTCCGCACTCCGCGAGCTGAGCACGATGCGGCGTGAGTCCGGCCGCGGGCGGCCGGGGCCGCGGCGCCGCGGCCGCAGCGCCGCGCAGAAGGGGGACAACCGTGCCGCGGCGTTCTTCCTGGCCCCATGGTTCATCGGGCTGTTCGTGATCACCGCGGGCCCGCTCGTGGCATCGCTCTACCTGTCCTTCACCGACTACAACCTGCTACAGGACCCCAACTGGATCGGCGGGGAGAACTACGTCCGGATGTTCGCCGACGAGCGGCTGCTGAACTCGCTCGGGGTCACGTTCACCTACGTGCTGATCTCGGTCCCGCTGCAGCTCGCGGCGGCGCTGCTGCTGGCGATCGTGCTGGACCGGGGCCTGCGTGGCCTGGCGGTCTACCGGTCCGTGTTCTACCTGCCCTCACTGCTCGGCGGATCCGTTGCGATCGCGATCCTGTGGCGGCAGGTGTTCGGCACGAACGGACTGGTGAACGCCTTCCTCGCGCTCTTCGGCATCGAAGGTCAGGGCTGGGTGTCGCACCCGGACTACGCCCTCGGCACCCTGATGATCCTGAACGTCTGGACCTTCGGTGCGCCGATGGTGATCTTCCTGGCGGGCCTGCGGCAGATCCCGGAGACCTACTACGAGGCCGCCGCGATCGACGGAGCGTCCCGGTCCCGGCGGTTCCGCTCCATCACGCTGCCTCTGCTCACCCCGATCATCTTCTTCAACCTGGTGCTCCAGCTGATCGGCGCGTTCCAGTCGTTCACGCAGGCCTTCGTGGTCTCCGGCGGCACCGGCGGCCCGGCGGACTCGACCATGTTCTACACGCTCTATCTCTACCAGCGGGGGTTCGGCGCATTCGACATGGGTTACGCGTCCGCGATGGCCTGGCTGCTGCTGGTGATCATCGCCGGGATGACCGCCGTGAACTTCCTCGCGTCCAAGTACTGGGTGTTCTACGGTGACTGAGACCAGCGCGGGCGCTGCGGGCCCCCGGACCGACCCCCCGACCGTGCGCCGCCAGGGGCGCATCCTCACCGAGCTGGCGGCGCAGGCACCACCCACCCGGCGGCCGGTGCTGTGGCGGACCCGCCTTCGGTCGATCGTGCGCCACGTGCTGTTGATCGCGTTCGGTCTGGTGATGCTCTATCCGCTGCTGTGGATGGTGTCCAGCTCGATGAAGCCGAACGACATCATCTTCCGGGACCCGTCGCTGCTGCCCGCCGAGTGGGACCTGAGCAACTACACGGTCGGGTGGAATGCGCTGGCGCACCCTTTCACGCACTACCTCGCCAACTCCGCCGTGGTGGTGGCGGGGGCCGTGCTCGGGAACCTGATCTCCTGCTCGATGGCGGCGTATGCGTTCGCACGGCTGAACTTCACCGGCCGGCGGCTGTGGTTCGCGATCATGCTGATGTCGATCATGCTGCCGATCCACGTGGTGATCGTGCCGCAGTACGTCCTGTTCTCCGAGCTGGACTGGATCAACACGTTCCTGCCGCTGATCGTCCCGAAGTTCCTCGCCACCGACGCATTCTTCATCTTCCTGATGGTCCAGTTCTTCCGGGGCATCCCGAAGGAGCTGGATGAGGCGGCCCGCCTGGACGGCTGCGGCCACATCCGCATCTACGCCCGGATCATGATGCCGCTGTCCCTGCCGGCGCTGGCCACCACGGCGATCTTCACGTTCATCTGGACCTGGAACGACTTCTTCGGCCAGCTCATCTTCCTGACCAGCCCGGACATGTACACGGTCCCGGTGGCCCTACGCACGTTCGTGGACTCCACCGGGTCCTCGAACTGGGGTGCCCTGTTCGCCATGTCCATCGTCTCCCTGATCCCGGTCTTCGTCGTGTTCCTGTTCGGCCAGAAGTACCTGGTGAAGGGGATCGCCACGACCGGCATCAAGTAGCCCAAGGCCCAGCACCTGACGAGAAGAGAACGCCCACCATGACGAGGTACGCGATCATCGGGACCGGCTCGCGCGCGCGGATGTACATCGACGCACTGCTCGGCACCTTCGCCGACGCAGGTGAGTTGGTGGCCTGGTGCGAGCCGAACCCGGGTCGGCTGGACCGCTACGACGAACTGGTCGCGCGGGCCCGGCCGGGCGCACCGCTGCCGGCCCGGTACCTGCCTGCGGACATCGAGACGATGATCGCCACCGAGCGGGTCGACCGCGTCATCCTGACCAGCCCGGACCACACCCACGCGGACCTGGCCGCCCGCGCGTTGATGGCTGGGGCGGACGTCGTTGTGGAGAAGCCGCTGACAACCGACCTGCCCGGGTGTGAGCGGATCACCGCCGCCATCGCCGGTACCGGCAGGTCCCTCGTGCTGACCTTCAACTACCGCTACTCGCCGCGCAACGGCGCCCTGAAGGACGTCATCGCCTCCGGCCGGATCGGGACCGTCACGTCGGTGCACTTCGAATGGGCCCTCGACACGGCGCACGGCGCGGACTACTTCCGCCGCTGGCACCGCGACCGCGCGAACTCCGGCGGGCTGCTAGTGCACAAGGCCTCGCACCACTTCGATCTGGTCAACTGGTGGCTCGCGGACACCCCGGCCTGGGTGTTCGCGGCGGGCGACCTGCGCTTCTACGGTCGTGACAACGCGCTCGCCCGGGGCCTTCC
>NZ_CACRYJ010000027.1 GCF_902703175.1 Occultella aeris
CCGCGCCCCCCGCCCACCTGGCCCGGCCCCACCCGACTCGACCACTTCCCAGTCGATCGCGGCCAAGCGCGACCGCGCCAGCCAGACCTCGACCCCTTCAGCCACCCACGCGACCTGCTCCTGCACCGACATCATCGTCGCCTCCCCGGTTCGAATCCCCTCCGAACACCCACTGCACCGACCATGACATCCACTACCGACATCGCGCCGAGCAGCCCGCCCGAACGGGGCCCTTCCCGAACGTTGCGCCACTGACCCGTGGGGTGGGTCAGTGGCGCAACGCGTGGACACACACCGGCGCGCGGCCGAGCGACGCGGCCCATGTGGGTGATCCATGACACTCTGCTAACGCAGCAGTCCCGCCGCTCAGGAAGCCAGCAGGTTCACGTAGATGACGACTCCGATCTCGCTCGATGTCGATGCCCTCGACGTGCTCAGTTACGCGATGGCGCACAACGGCCTGGCCGTGGTGGGGCAGGTGCGGATCGCCAGCCACGACGTCGACCTGCTCGGGGCACGGCTGCGCGTTCGGGTGCTCGACGTCCAGGGCGAGCTCGCCCGCCCGTGCGTGGTGGTCGTGGACCTCGCCGGCGGCCAGGAGACGATCGTGCGGGATGTACCGCTGGTGCTCGACCCGTCGGCGATGGCGCAGGTCGAGGAGGACCGGCCCGCCGAGATCGTCGTGGACCTGCTCCCGCCCCTCGACGGCGACGAACGTGACGAGAGCGCCGTGGTCGCCGAGCCACTCGCGCGGATCGCGCTCCCGGTCCGGCTCCTGGCGGCGCAGCACTGGCTCCGGTCCGAGCACCCGGTGACGACCGAGGTGCTCGCCTCGTTCGTGATGCCGAACCACCCCGCGATCTCACGGTTGCTCGGCGAAGCCGGCGAGATCCTCCGCGCCGAGACCGGCAGTGCCTCGCTCGAGGGTTACCAGTCCGGACCGGAGCGGGTCGACGAACTCGCCCGCGCCATCTTCACCGCGGCTCACGCACGTGGCATCCGGTACGCCGAGGCCCCGTCCAGCTGGTCCGCCCACGGCCAGAAGGTGCGCACGCCGGGGGAGGTACTGGATGGCCGGATCGGAACCTGCCTCGACACCGTCGTCGTGCTCGCGGCGGCCCTCGAGCAGGCCGGGATCCGGCCACTGGTGTGGATCGTCGCGGGGCACGCGTTCCTGGGGTACTGGCGTCAGCCCACGTCACTCGGCGTGGTCTACGACATCGACACCTCGCGTGTGGTCAACCTGATCGACGTCGGGGTCATCGGCCTGATGGAGACCACGCTCGTCACCTCGACGGAGCTGCCAGACCGGGAGAGCGTGGCGCGGCAGCCGTACGCCCGGTTCCTCACCGGCGATCTGCGGGACGTGTACGGAGTGCTGGACGTCCACGAGGCCCGCCGCAACCGGATCCTGCCACTTCCGGCCCGGGTCCGCACCGATGACGGCACCGTCGTCGTGGTCGAGTACCGGCCACCGACCTACACTCCGCCGGGTGCGGCACCGTCGGGCAGCGGGTCACGGGAGGGCTCGGATGGCGAAGGGCCGAGCCGCGCCAAGGTCCCGCCGCGGGTCCAGCAGTGGAAGAACGCCCTGCTCGACCTGAGCCTGGGCAACAAGCTGATCAAGTTCTCCGAACGCAACGCGATCCACCTGGCCGTACCGCCGGGTGAGCTCGCTCGCTTCGAGGACACGATCAACGCCGGCGCGTCGATCAGTCTGCTGCCGGCGGACGCGGTCGACGCCGTCCACACCCAGCGAGGGATCAGCGTCGGAGCCGATCTGGACGAGGAACTGCGCACCTCCCTGCTGCACGAACGACGCGCGGTCTACTCCGACGTCCCCGACGCGGCGTACCAGGGGCGACTGCGTGGTCTGGCGCACCGGGCCCGCACGATCGTGGAGGACACCGGCGCGAACAATCTCTACCTGGCGCTCGGGTCATTGATCTGGTCGATCGGCAACGAGCGGCTTCGTTCACCCCTGGTGCTGGTCCCGGTCACACTGCGGACCCGGTCCAAGGCCGGCGCGTACACCTTCACCCTGGACGAGTCGGGTTCGTCCACCCCGAACTTCTGCCTGCTCGAGAAGCTGAAGCAACTCTTCGATCTCGAGATCCCCGGATTGGCCGAACCGCCCGACGACCAGGCCGGGGTGGACCTCGACGCCGCACTCGCGGCGACCCGCCTTGCCCTGGTCCAGGCCGGTCTGAACTTCCGGGTCGAGGCCACCGCGGACCTGGCCATCCTGCAGTTCGCCAAGTTCCGCCTCTGGAAGGACCTCGACGAGAACTGGGAGCAGTTCGACCACAACCCCCTGGTGCACCACCTGATCCACACCCCGACGGACGCGTTCACCGACCCCGCTCCCCCGCCCGCCGAGGTGGACCTGGACGAGCTCGCAAGCGGCTGCCCGGTGCCGGCGGACTCCTCCCAGCTAGCCGCGATCGCCGAGGCGGTGGCCGGCCGGACGTTCGTCCTTGAGGGCCCACCGGGCACCGGGAAGTCGCAGACCATCACGAACCTGCTGACTCGCTCCGTCGCCGCGGGCAAGCGGGTCCTGTTCGTCGCGGAGAAACGTGCCGCGCTCGACGTGGTCCGCCGCAGGCTCGAGGACGTCGGGATGGGGCCGTTCTCGATCGACCTGCACGACCGGGCCAGCCGACCGAACGCGGTGCGCGCGCAGATCTCACGGGCGCTGGAACTCGCCATCGACACCGATTCCCAGGGCTTCGCGGCAGCCACCGAGACCCTCCGCTCGACCCGTCGCCGCCTGGCCCGTTACGCGGCCGAGCTCCACGAGCCGAACGGCGCCGGGCTGTCCCTGTACTCGGCGCACACCCAGCGGCTCACGCTGCGCGACGAGCCGCACGCCCTGCCCGTCCCGGCCGGGCTGGTCGCGGACGCCGATCCCGCGGTGTTGGCCGGTGTGCGACGGGCCCTTGAGGTGTTGCCCGACGTCGCCGACCCGGCTCAGCCCCGACCTGACCACCCGTGGGGTTTCGTCGGGCTCGTGGACCCGCAAGCCGTGCCCGCGGATGCCCTGCTCGGCGCCGTCCGACGGGTGGACGCGGCGGTCGATGCCGCCGCCCAGGCACTCGTGGGCCACTTCGCCGAAGCGGTGTCCGCGGCACGGTCCGTCCGAGAGCTGCACGCGGTGGTCACCATCGCCACGTCGACCGCGGTCCTCGCCGACCTCGACGCGGTGCGATCCCCGGCGGGTCAGCGAACCCGGACCGACCTGAGCACCTCCCTGGCGACATTCGTACGCGACCACGGCGACGCCGTCGCCCGGGTTGCCCTCCCGAGCGTGCTGGACCTGCCCGTGCCGGACATCCACGCCGCCGCCCAGTCGGCGGCCGCGTCCGGCTTCTTCGGCCGCCGGCGCCGACAGAAGGCGGTCCTGGAGACCCTCCGACCGGGCCTGCGACCGGACGCCGACGTCAGCCACAAGCAGCTCGTCGAGATCACGACGATGCTGGCCGGCGCCGCGCACGCCGCCACGCAGGTCCGCGATCTTGCCGACAAGACGCCCGGGGTACACCTTCCCCCGGCCTGGAACCCGCTCATACTCGAGCACCGCGAGCGCCTCGACGGCGAGCTCGCCTGGTCGCACTGGGCCGCCCGCGCCCTGACCCCGGACCCGATGTCCTCGAGCACGCGCGCGCAGGTTCCTGGGCCCGACGAAAGCCCCGCGACCGCCGTCACGGCACTGCGGAGCTACCTGGACGCGCGCGCCACCGGTCGGATCGGCGAGCTCGACCCGTCCACCGCCGGGGTCGCCGCGCAGCTTCTGGCCGCGTTCACGGAGCTGGACGCGCTCGTCGGCGCGGCCGCGCCGGGTGCTCCGGAGGACCCGTTCGCCCCCTGGGCAGCCCGTCATGGTCTGCTCACCACCTGGACCCGGACCACGACCGCCCGTGACCTCGACGACCCGCAGTTGCTCCCGGCCCGCCGTTGGGCAGCCTTCCTCGGCGGGCTCGAGCCGCTGCGCTCCGCCGGACTGGCGCGGGCCCGCGACCAGCTGCGCGAGGGTGTCGTCCATGCCGACGACGCCGTCCGCGCCCTGGACCTCGGCGTCGCCGCGGCCTCCGTCAGCGAGCGGTCCAGCAGCACCGGCCTGGCCGGCTTCGACCCGATCGGGCACGGCCGCACGATCAGCCGCTTCACGACGTCGGCGCGTGAGGTCCGCGATCACCTCACCACGATCGTGCCGCGGGAGGTGCTCGCGTCCCGGCGGTTCGACCCGGAGGCGGGTGGCAGGGTCGGCGCGCTGCGCCGTGAGCTCGGCCGACAGCGAGGCGGCCTGACCGTCCGCGCCCTGCTGCGGACCTACGGGGACCTTATTACGCAGGTCATGCCGTGCGTCCTGGTGAGCCCGGACTCACTCGCCCGGTTCTTCCCGGCGCGGGCCGACCAGTTCGATCTGGTCGTCTTCGACGAGGCCTCCCAGATCAGGGTCGCCGACGCGGTGGGGGCCATGGGCCGCGCCAACGGGGTGATCGTGGTCGGGGACAGCAAGCAGATGCCGCCGACGTCGTTCGGCGAGCCGCTCTTCGAGGGTGGCGACGACGAGTTCGCCGCCGAGACCGGGGACGTCATCGACGACGAGGAGTCCATCCTCACCGAGTGCATCCAGTCCCGGGTGCCGCAGCGCTGGCTGTCCTGGCACTACCGCAGCAAGGACGAGTCGCTCATCGCGTTCAGCAACACCCACTACTACGAGAACCGGCTCTCCTCGTTCCCGGCGCCGAACAACGGGACGGCCTCCCGCGACATCGACGGCGTCGGCGTCTCGCTGGTGCGCGTGGACGGGCAGTTCCACCGCACCGGGAGGGGCCGGCCGCTTCGGACCAACCCGGTGGAGGCCGACGCGATCGTCGAGGAGATCACGCGCCGCTTCGACGCCCACCCGTATGGCACGCCGTCGATCGGGGTGGTCACGTTCAACGTCCAGCAGCGCAACCACATCGAGTCGCTGCTGCGGGACACCGGCGACGAACGGCTCCGTGCGGCTCTCGATGACAACGGCGAGGGCCTGTTCGTGAAGAACCTGGAGAACGTCCAGGGCGACGAGCGGGACGTGATCCTGTTCTCCACCGCGTTCGGCGTGAACGACCGCGGAGTCCTGCCGCTGAACTTCGGCCCGCTGAACCGTGCCGGCGGAGAGCGTCGCCTGAACGTCGCGGTGACCCGGGCCCGGCGCCAGGTGGTGGTCTTCTCCTCGTTCGACCCCGATCAGCTGCGCTCGGAGCAGACGTCGTCCGTGGGCATCAAGCACCTGCGCAACTACCTGGACATGGCCGCCCACGGACCCGAGGTACTCGGCACCATCGCGTCGGCGCCGCGGCGCACGGTCATCGCCGACCGGCACCGTGAGCAGGTTGCCGCGTCCCTGCGGGATCTGGGCCTGGTCGCGCACACCGATGTCGGCCTCTCCGACTTCAAGGTGGACCTCTCGCTGGCGCTGCCCGAGCGCCCCGACCACCCCGTGGTGGCCGTGCTGCTGGACGGGCCGGGGTGGGCGGGCCGGGGTACCGTCGGTGACCGCGACGGACTGCCGGTCGAGGTCCTCTCGTCGATGATGCGGTGGCCGGCCGTGGAGCGGTTGTGGCTGCCCGCTTGGTTGAAGGATCCCGACGGCGAGGCGAGGCGGCTCCTCGAGGCGACCCACGCCGCCGAGCGCGCGGCAGCCGAGCGGAAGGAGGTCGAGCGCGCGTCGGCCGAGCGGAAGGAGGTCGAGCGCGCGTCGGCCGAGCGGGAGGCGGAACGCACGGCACTTGCGGCGGGCGTCCCTGCGCAGCCGATGCTGACCGGATTGGCGATGACCGACGTTCCCGAACCGGCCGCGGTCCCGGTCGGGCTCGCCATCCCGTTCCAGCCCTGGGATCCGCAACCCCTCGGCCAGCGTTCCGTGCTGGACGCACTGCCGGCAGCGCGAGCCGCGCACAAGGTCCAGCAGGCGATCGAGTCGATCGTGGCCCAGGAGGGTCCCATCCACACCGCCAGACTCACTCGTCTGGTCGCGAGCAGTTTCGGACTGACCAAGGTCGCCGGGGCCCGCGCCCAGGCGATCCTCGGAGCGGTCCCCACGGACCTGCCGGTCCAGGACCAGTTCGTCTGGCCCAGGGAGCTGGATCCCGACGGATGGCACGGCTACCGGACCCAGACGAGTTCGTCGGTGCGGCCGCTGGATCAGGTCTCGAGCCGGGAGATCGCGAACGCGATGGCGGACCTCGCGCGGGCGTCCGCCGGCATCACCAGTGCGGAACTGCTCCGGGCGACGAACGGCGTGTTCGGTGGTTCCCGTCTGACCGACGGTATCCGGACCCGCCTCGAACGGGCGCTCGGTTCGGCGATCGCGCTCGGGGTACTCACCGAACGCGGCCAGTACCTCGTCGCCGGCACGGACTGAGCCTCGATCGGACCAGTCGTGGCACCTCCACCGACCTTGACCGGCGGTGGCGGGATCCGTCAGGAACCCCGCCACCGCAGACACCCCCGAAGGTGCGGAAGGTCAGCCCTCCACACTCACGCCGCAACCGCCCTTTTTCGAACCACGGCCCCCGAGCCGGGAACGCCTCGAACGCGGGAGACGGTGTCGATGTGAGTTCCGCCCTGTATGGCGGGTACCCCGGCCCGAGAGCGAGTGATCCGGATCAGGCGCGCGCCACCCAGTGCCCCCCTGCGGCACTGCGGTCTGCCCAAGCCCGGTCATGATCGTTCTCGCTCCCGTCCGGATGTACGTCCTGCACGGGCGGCCAGAAGCTGCCCGTACCTAGGAAGACGCAGGGGACTGTCGGATATAACGCGAGAATCGAAAGGAGTTTCGCGAAGGCTACGACGGGGCGTCGGTAACGATGAACGACATCTCGGTGAGGCGGCCGACAGCGTCGGTTCCGCTGACGTATTGGACACCTACGGTGTGCTCACCGTCGTTGAGTTCCGGAGCGCCTTCGCTGGGCCAACACACGTCGAGGTGGCCGTTGCGAAGTGTGTGAATGGTTGGCCGGATCTCACCATCGAGCACGAATCGGACGTCCGCTCCCGGCGTGCCATCGACGGAAAAATCGATGCCGGGCACGTTGCTGCCGTTGATGGGACCGCAGTCCCCACCGGAGCCCCACACGACCTCGGCCTCGATGTTGAGCGTTGGCGCGAGGTACACGTACGGGCCGAGTTCTTCCGGCGCCGTGGATGTGTCACCGTCGGAGAGAGTCTGGGTGGCCCGGTAGTAGATCGGCGTCTCGACTGCTCGAGGCTCGGGGCGGGCGGTCCAGGTCCCGCCCTCAGTCACGACGGCGGTTGCCACGACTACGCCGCCATCGTCGATGACCGTGATCGTCGCGCCCGGCTCCCCGTACCCGCCGATGTCGAAGGCAACGTGCTGGTCTTCTTGCTCCGGGCCTTCGAGGGTAGGGGTGGCAGGCTCGACGCCCGGGTCGGTGGGCTCGTCCGTGGGGTCGGGGTCGACCGGTGTGGGATCGACGGGCGTGGGATCGACCGGCGCGGGCGCCGGGTCCGTTGGTGTCGGATCCGTTGCCGGTGGCGACGTGGGGTTCGTGGGCACGGCGGGCGGCGTGGGGACGGGCGCCATCGCCTCCGGCGCGCTCGTCGGCGGCGTCGGAGTCAGCGCCGGCGTCGGGGTCGGCGAGGTGGTGGTCGGCGTGTCCGTCGGCGTCGCGCTCGGATCCGGGCTGGAGCCACCGGCACCGGGGTCCGCGGCGGTGGTGACGGCCGCGCCCGGATCGCCACCCACGTCGGGCGGCGGCTGGTTCGACCAGGCCACGGCCGCAACCACGACGAGCGCGACCATCGCCACGGAGGCACCCGCGACGATCGGGTTCGCCTTCACCACACGTCCGGCGGAGCGCGCCGCGGCGACCCCACCGGACACCGCGCCCGCTTTCGCCACCGTGGTCCCGGCCGTCCCCGCGGCCTTCGTCGCGGCGCCCGCACTGGCGGCGCCACCGAGCAGGATGCCAGCCTTGACGACGGTCGAGGTCAGGAAGAACAGCGGCAGTGTGATGACCACCGGCACGAGGACGGCGCCGAGCTTCTCCGACACCGCCGTCAGCTCGAGCGCGACGGCGCTGCAGTCCACGCACCCCTGGAGGTGGTTCTGCACCGCGAGCCGGCGCCGCGCGGTGAGGCGTCCGGTCTCGTAGTCCCCCAGTTGCGGGACGATCTTGGCGCACTCCGCGGGCAGGTCGGCGCGGCGTCCGGCACCGACGTGTGCCTGCAACCACGCCGACCGGAACCCGCTCCGCGCACGGGAGGCAAGCACGGCCACCGCCGTCGGCTTGATCCCCATCTCCTCGGACAGCGCCGCGGGACCGTAGCCCTCGACCTCGGTCAGCCAGAGGACCTGCTGCCAGCGGGCCGGCAGGGACTTGAACGCGTCGGTGACGATGCCACGATCCAGGACGTCGTCACTGGCGTCGGCGACCACCATCGGTCCCACGACTCCGGCGACGTCGTCCAGGTCGTCGACCGGGATCTCACCGACCCGCCTGGACCGGTCGATCGCAGCGTTGCGCAGGGCGCCGAAGAGATACGGGGGGAAACCTTGCGTCGGACCGCCCCCGGACCGGATCGCGCGGAGCACCCCGACGAAGGCGTCCTGCACGGCGTCCTCGGCGTGCTCGCCGGCGCCGTTGCGCTTGGCCGACCGTATCGCCTGGTCGCGATACCGGTCGTAGAGCACGGCGAAGACCGCCACGTGCCCGGCCCGGACCTCCGCGAGGATGCTTTCGTCGCTCTCCTCGCGCCAGTCCCTGGCTTCGGCCACCTGACGAGGGAAGCCCAACGCCATCTGTGCCATGCATGCCCTTTGGTGGGGTTAGGCCTCCAAGGGTAAGTGATTCGAGGGGTCCGCCCGGTCAGTGAGCCCGTCCCGAGCCGGGCTGCCCGGCGTCGAAGTAGGCGACGAGGTCCTCCTCCAACGGGGGCACCGGCAGCGCGGAGCCGTCGCCGCGCAGGGACGCGGTGGCCACGATCCCCGCGGCCACGGCCTCCCGCGCCGCGACCGGGGATGTCTCGGTTCGACCGCCGTCCCGCACGAACCGCAGGAACTCGCTGATCAGCATCGAGTCCGCGCCGCCGTGTCCGCCGATGCCGGCGGGGACCTCGAAGCTCTCGTCCGGCTCGGCGGCGCCGTCGTGCCGGCGGTTCCACAGGTGCACCCGTGCGCCCGCGGTGTCCCCCGTGTTCTCGATCCGTCCCTGCGTCCCGATGACGGTGTAGTTGCGCCAGTAGTCCGGCGTGAAGTGACACTGCTGGTACGAGGCCAGCACCCCGCCGTCGAGCACCATGTTCATCATCGAAAGGTCCTCGACATCGATGATCGGGTGCAAACCGCGCTGGGCGCTCGGCGGCCAGTTGTCGAGGCTGAACCACTCGGACATGCGCTCGTCGGACCGGTCCGCGCGGTCGGTGACGTCGCCGTAGACGCTCAATGCCCCGACGGCGGCGACCCGCCGCGAGTACCCACCGGCCAGCCAGTGGATGACGTCGATGTCATGCGCGCCCTTCTGCAGCAGCAGGCTCGTGCTGCGGCTGGCGTCGGCGTGCCAGTCCTTGAAGTAGTAGTCCCCGCCGTGGCCCACGAAGTGCCGGCACCAGATGGCCTTGACCTCGCCGATCCGGCCGTCGTCGATCAGCTCCTTCATCACCGTGATCACGGGCATGTGCCGCATGTTGTGGCCCACGTACAGGCGGGCGCCGGTGCGACGGGCGGTGGCCAGGATCCGGTCGGTGTCCTCGATGCGGACCGCGAGCGGCTTCTCGCAGAACACGGCCACACCGGCCTCGAGGGCGGCGAGGGCGGGCTCGGCGTGCCGGTCGTCCGGGGTCAGCACCATGACGGCGTCCAGACCCTGGCCGAGCAGCTCGGTCAGGTCACCGGTGACCAGCGCGTCCGGGAACTCCGTCCGGGCGTCCGAGCGGGCCCGCTCGCTCGGGTCGCACACGGCGACCACCCGAGCACCCGCGTCCGGGCGATGCGCCTCCCGTGCGAGGGGGCCGCGAGCCCCGAATCCGACCACACCGATCCGCAGGTCCTTCATCGACATCCAGCCTCTCCGCTGCCTTGGTGTCCGGCGCCGTGCCGGACCGCTCCGAGCATAGGCGTGGCGGCCATGCCCGTCCCAGGATGCGTGGTCGCCGAACCGGGCTCACAGTGTTTGCCCAGGCATCGTTTCGAAGGAGAAGCAACCATGTACCTGCACGTGCAACGCCTGATCAACGAGATCGTCCCGGACGAGCCCGATCCGGCGGCAGCAAACGCGCTCCAGGAGGGCCTGGGTGGCCAGTTCGGTGAGATGCGCACGATGATGCAGTACCTCTTCCAGAGCATCAACTTCCGCGGTCGGACCGGTAAGCCGTATCGCGACCTACTCCAAGGCATCGGCACAGAGGAGATCAGTCACGTCGAGCTGATCGGAACCACGATCGCACGGCTGCTGGACGGGTCTCCGCGCTACAACGGGAAGAAGACAGATCCTCTGGACACGCCCGGCGCGGGCGGGGCAACACCTCTGAACATCGCGCTCGACGAGGGCAACATCCATCACTATCTGGTGGCGGCACAGGGTGCGCTGCCGGTGGACGCGGCTGGGAACCCGTGGAGCGGCAGCTACGTCTACAACTCCGGGAACCTCGTTCTCGACCTCCTGTACAACCTCATGCTCGAGTCCACCGGACGACTCCAGAAGTGCCGGATCTACGAGATGACTGCGAACAAGACGGCGCGGTCGACCATCGCCTATCTCATCGTCCGCGACCAGGCGCACGAGAACGCATACGCGCGGGCGCTCGAGACGCTCGGTGTGGATTGGGCCAAGGTGCTGCCGATCCCGAGAACCAATGCTGAGAAGTTCCCCGAGGTCAAGAAGCTCGTCGACCTGGGCCTGCAGAGCAAGCAATACACGTTCGACCTGACGAGCGCGTCAGAGGCCGGGAAGATCTTCCGAGGGATGTCGCCCTCGAACGACGGCACCGAACTCGACGCGAGCGAGCAGGCGCCCGCCGGCGTGCCCTCAGAGATCGCTCCGGAGCGGTTCGAAGAGTTCTCGCCGGGTCTCGACACCGAACTCCTGGCGCTCATCCAGGCGACCGCGGACCTCGAGATGGCCGAGCCTGAGCCGCTGTACGGACCGATCACCCCGTCCGGGGACACCTCGACGTCGGCCGCTGCCAAGAAGAAGTCGGCCGCTGCCAAGAAGAAGGTGTCGGCCAAGAAGACGTCAGCGAAGGGGTCGAGCCGGAAGAAGTGAGGCCGAACCGCAGGAACTCGCTGATCAACATCGAGTCCGCACCGCCGTGCCCGCCGATGCCGGCGGGGACCTCGGAGTTCTCGTCCGGTTCGCCGTCGACGGCGGGCCGCATGTTGACCGCGATCAGTTCAGTTCCACGTCCCCGTCAGCGCCACGTATGACGGCGGTCAGGGCGGGTTCCTCGGCGGCGTCGACGGCGAGGTCCACACCGAGCAGGTCGAGCACCTGCCGAACCCTGGCCGGATCGGGGTGCCGGCCGCGCACGGCCACCAGGTCAACCGTGGGCAGGTCACCGAGTCCGGGGTTGGGGGTGGCGCCCCAGTCGATGAGGAACGGCAGCACCGGGTCGGGCCGGCCCTCGAGGACCCGGGTCAACCGCCAGGAGAGCACCTCGCCGTCGGGCTTCGTGCGCGAGAGCGGCCGGATGGCTCCGGTGTCGTGACCGCCGCGAGCCGCTCGCGCCACCGTCTCCTCGATGTCCTGCGGGTGGACCGCGAACGTCGCCAGTCCCGGCGCGTCCCGTTCGTCGATGCCGAACGTGGTGACCGGCCCGGTGGTGCTGCGGTCCGGGTCGGGGCCGATCAGTTCCAGGTAGTGCGGGCCCCGCCTGCCGGCGACGGTGAACGCGACCAGCGCGTTCGCCGTGCCGGTGGGGTGCGTCCCGCCAGGCACCGGAGCCACGCCGGTGGCCTCGGTGAACCACGACGTCAGCTCGGCCAGGGATGGCCCGGCCAGGACGAGGTGATCCAGGATCGCCGGAACGCTCACGCGCTCGCCCGCCGTCGGGGCAGCTTCGGCTCGCCGAGGGAGAGCATCAGCCGGTTCGCCCAGTTGAAGAACGCGGATCCGTTGATGACGTCGACGATCTCCTCGTCCGCGAGGCCCGCGTCGCGCAGCGCCCGCACATGGGTGCCGTCGAACGCCGGCGGCGTCGCGGTGAGCGCCGCGGCTGCGGCCACGATGGCGTTCCAGCGGGGGTCGAGCTCCGTGGTCACACCGTCGGCGAGGAGGCGATCGACGTCCTCGGCCCGGTCGGACTCCTTGACCGCGAGCCGGGCGTGCACGGACGCGCAGAACACGCAGCCGTTCACCCGCGAGGTCGCTGCCGCCGCGAGTTCGCGCTCCGCCCGCGGCAGCCCGCCGTCGGTGTTGTAGAAGATGTCCAGGTCCGTACGGGTGCGGGCGCCGAGCACCTCGGGGTCGCGGGCGAGCAGCGCGAAGTACTCGTTCTTCGCGCGGGCGGGCTCCACGAGCCCTTCGTAGTGCCGCTCGGTGAGTTCGTCCTCGCGCAGCGGGGTGAGCCACGGCAGCCAGCCGAGCGGCTCGCGGGTGAAGGCCTCGGGGTGCGCCACGTCGTGGTGGATGGTGACGCGCTCCGCGGCTCCCTCGGTCGCTCCGTCGGCCCGGGCCCTCTCGGCGGTCTCGGTCGTCTCGGCGGTCTCGGTCGTCTCGGCGGTCTCGGTCATGGCTCAGGCCTCCGTGGTGGCCAGCACGCGCAGGCCATGGACTTCGCGGATCTGGTAGGACAGGAACGCGACCAGCTGGGACAGGGTGACCACGCCGGTGGTGGACCAGCCGGCGTCCAGCAGGGCCTGCAGCGCCTCGGGGCTGGCCTCCCTCGGTCGGAAGACGAGCAGGTGGGCGTGTTCGAGCGCCGCGCTCAGGCGACTGCCGAGCTCCACTGCGCCCTCCTCGGAGACGGCGAACCGGAGGCCGTCGCTCGACTCCGCGGCCAGGCCGGTCTCGGCATAGACGCCGTAGGGCCCGGTCGCCGAGCCCGCGTCGGCCTGCGCCACGACCAGGGCGAGCAGGTTGGCATCCACGGCGCCAAGGGCGACCGCGTAGTGGTCCGCGAGCTCCTCCTGCCGGTGCAGACGGCTCACGAACGCCGCGACCGCCAGGCGCTCGACCCGGGTGACGTCGGCGGTGTCCACCGGCGCGAACAACGCGTCGTAGGTGCGCTGGCTGTTCTCCTTCGCCGCCGGGCGGGAATCCCGGATCCGGTCCAGGCGATCCCCCGGTGCCACGTCCAGCACCGTGTTGATGACGTCAGGCATCGTTCTCCTTCGTGGTCGGGCTGATGGCCTGGCCCGCCCTCACCGGGCAGCGGCCGCGTGGTCGCGTCCGTGGCCGGGGGCGGCTGCCCAGCCGAGCGCCGGTGCCACCTCCCGGGCGGTCAGTTCGATGGACCGCAGGATGTAGGCGTGCGGCGGGTCGATGGAGTGCACCTGGAACGACAGGTGCGTGGCCCGGGCGAGCGCGGAGTCCGCGCCGAGCGTGGCGATGACGGCGGCCGGGTCACCGACGTGGGCGTCGGTGGCGGCGATCAGTTCCTCGACCGTCAGCGTGGCCGGGTCCTTGCCGGTGACCGTCCGGACGAAGGCGGCGCCGCGCAGGCCGGCCTCCGCGAACGCCAGGGCCTGCTCGTGGTCGTCGGCCACGAACAGCGAGCGGGCCACACTGATCCGCGGCGCCACGCCGCTGGGCAGGTGCTCGAGGTAGGCGTCGATCAGTTGGTTCTGCACGTCCGCCAGGGAGCGTCCGTCCTCACGCGGCTGGGTGCGCGAGAGCATCAGGCCGTGCCCGCGCCTGCCGGCCTCGATCGCCCAGGGTGCGGAGAACGTGGCGATCCAGACCCGCCGGGCCAGGGCCTGCGCGCCGGGGTAGAGGACGGCCCCCTCGCCCACCTCCTCGCCGGCGAGTGCGGCCTCGACGGTCGCGAGGTTCGCGGCGAAGATCTCCCGGCGCTCGGCGAAGTCCAGACCGAAGGTGGCGAACGCCGTCGGCGACCCCCCGGAGGCGAACCCCAGCTCGAGCCGCCCGCCGCTGAGCGCGTCGAGCACGACGGCGTCCTCGGCCACCCGCACCGGGGACTCCAGCGCGAGGGTGATCACGCCGGTGGTCAGTCGCACCCGGCTGGTCAGTGCAGCCGCCTTGGCCAGGAGCACCAGTGGTGACGGCAGGCCACCCTCGTCACCGTCGAAGTGGTGCTGCGCCACGGCGACCGCGTCGAAGCCCTCCGCCTCGGCAGTGGTGATCTGCTCGAGGGCGAGCTCGTAGCGCTGCGCCGCCGGAACCTGGTCGAGGACCCGGGTGAAGAACCCGAGCTGCTTGCGTGTCATGTCGAACCTCGTGTCTCGGATACTCATGCGGATGGCTGCCGCGTTGGCGCCGCGGGGGCCAGCCGCCCCGGGATGGCCGCCAGGAGGGCGCGGGTGTAGGGCTGAGCAGGGTCGGTGAACACCGACTCGGTGAGGCCGCTCTCGACCACCCGGCCCTGGTTCAGGACGGTCACGGTGTGCGAGATGTGCCGCACCACCGCCAGGTCGTGGGAGATGAACAGGTACGTCAGACCGAGGTCGTCCTGCAGTCGTTCGAGCAGCCGCAGGATCTGCGCCTGCACGCTCACGTCCAGCGCGGAGACCGCCTCGTCCAGGACCAGCACCTGCGGCTCGAGCACCAGGGCACGGGCGATCGCGACCCGTTGTCGCTGCCCGCCGGAGAGCTCCGCCGGCCGACGCCCGGCCACCGAGGCCGGCAGCGAGACCTGGTCCAGCAGGGTGGACACCTTCGCGGCCCGCGTGGCCCGGTCGCCGAGACCGAAGTTCGTCAAGGGCTCCGCGATGATCGCCGCGACGTCCTGGCGCGGGTCCAGTGAGCTGAACGGGTTCTGGTAGACCATCTGCAGCACCCGCCGGAACTGGCGCAACGGCTCCCCCCGGAGGCCGGTGATCTCCTGGCCGGCGACCGCGATCGACCCCGACGTCGGCGTGTGGAACCCGAGTACGGCCCGTGCGATCGTGGTCTTGCCGGAGCCGGACTCGCCGACGATGGCGTGGGTGGTGCCCGGCTGCACCGCGAACGAGACCCCGTCGACCGCGCGCAACGGCACCCGACCGCGGCCGAGGGAGAACTCCTGGACGAGGTCGCTCACCACGAGGGCGGGCTCGGCTGCCGCGCCGTCGGCCAGGATCCGTTCGGCCTGCGCCAGGGTGCGCCGGCCCGACGTGGCCAGCGCCGGGGCATCGTCGAGCAGTTGCCTGGTGTAGGCCGACGCGGGCGCGGTGAGCACCTGGTCCTTGGTGCCCTGTTCCTGGACGCGGCCGTCCTTGAGGACCACCACGGACGTGGCCCGGTCCGCCGCCACCGCCAGGTCATGGGTGACGAGCAGGATCGCCGTGCCGAGTTCGACGCGCAGCTCGTCCAGCAGGTCCAGGATGTTGCGCTGCACGGTCACGTCCAAGGCGGAGGTGGCTTCGTCGGCGATGATCAGCTCGGGGTCGAGGGCGATCGCGGACGCGATCAGCACCCGCTGCTTCATGCCGCCGGACAGTTCGTGCGGATACTGGCGCGCGCGCAGTTCCGGATCGGGGATGCCGACCTTCTCGAGCAGCTCGACGACCCGGGCCCGGATCGCCCGCTTGTCACCCCACCGGTGGATCCTGAGCACCTCGGCCAGGCTGTCCCCGATGCGCTTGACCGGGTTCAGGGAGTTGTTCGGGTCCTGTGGCACCAGCCCGACGCGGGTACCCCGGACGGCCTGCAGCTGCTTCGGGGACCACGCGGTGATGTCGGTCCCGTTGAGCAGGATCTGCCCGGCGGTGACCGACCCGTTCTCGGCCAGCAGCCCGATCACGGCCTGCGCGGTGGTGGTCTTGCCGGAGCCGGACTCCCCCACCACGGCCACGACCTCGCCGGGGTGGACGCGCAGTGACACGTCGTGCACCACGGTGGTCCACTCGTGACCGCTGGAGTAGGCCACCGAGAGGTCACGGACCTCCAGGACCGGCGCTGCGCCGCTCATGCCCGGCCCCGCCGGGCGATGTCGGCGGAGATCCGGTTGGCGGAGAGCACGACGGCCACGACCACGAGGCCGGGCAGGGTGGTCAGCCACCACGCGGTCGCCACGTAGTTGCGCCCCTCGGCGATCATCAGCCCCCACTCGGGAGTGGGCGGCGGTGCGCCGTAGCCGAGGAAGCCGAGGGTGGAGATGGCCAGGATCGCGGTCCCGAACTGCAGGGCGGCGAGGGCGATCACGGCGGTCAGGGAGTTCGGCAGGACATGCCTGCGGACCACATTGAAGAAGGTCCCACCGGAGGCGAACGCGGCCTCAACGTAGTCGGTGCGCCGCACCCGGACGACCTCCGAGCGGGACAACCTGGCGAACGCGGCGACCGAGGCGATCCCGACCGCGACCGCTGCCTGCACGGTGCCGAACCCGAGCAGGATGATCACGCTCAGCGAGAGCAGCAGCGTCGGCACGGCGAGCAGCACGTCGACCACCCGCATCAGGACGTCGTCGACGAATCCGCCGACCGAGCCCGCGATCACGCCGATCCCGGTGCCGAGCACCAGGCCGACCGTCACGGCGACCAGGGCCCCGGTGAGGGAGTGCACGGCGCCGTAGACCACCCGGGTGAACATGTCCCGCCCGGTGGCGTCCGTGCCGAACAGGTGCTCGGCGCTGGGGCCCTGCAGCGCGGCCGCGGCGTCGCCGGCGATCGGGCCGTAGGAGGTGAACAGGCCGGGCAGCGCGGCCCAGGCCACCACGATCGCGATGACCAGCCACGGGATCACCTCGGTGACCCGGATCCGGCCGCGACGACGCCGGCGGGACCGCCCGTCCGCCGGTGCCGAACCCGGCAGGGCGGGCGTGCCCGGCTCGGGCTCGGCAACCTGCGGCAACAGCGGGGTCGCCTCGAGGAGTCGGGACTCGGTCATCGGGATCCTCCTATCCGGCGCGCGAGCCGCGGGTCCAGCTTCGGGTAGATCAGGTCCACGGCGAGATTGATCAGGACGAAGACCGTCGCTGCGAGCAGCACCACGGCCTGCAGCACCGGCGTGTCCTGGTGGGCCACGGCCTGCTCGGTGATCCGGCCGATGCCCGAGCGCCCGAACACGGTCTCGGTGACCACGGCCCCGCCGATCAGTTCACCGAACAGGATGCCGGCCATGGTCAGGGTCGGCAGCGTCGCGTTCTTGAGCACGTTCCGCCACAGGACCCACGACGGCGAGGCCCCCTTCGCCTGCACCACCCGGACGAACGGCTGGGTGTACACCTCGTCGATGCTGCGGGTGAGGATCTGCGCGATCGGAGCCGCGATCGGCACCGCGAGGGTCAGCACCGGCAGGATCAGGCCCTCGACGGGACCGGGGTTGATCACGGCGACCCAGCCGAGCCGGAACGAGAAGAACTGGATCAGCACGATGCCGAGCCAGAACACCGGCACCGACACGAACAGCGACGGCACCGACCGCAGTGCCGTGCGGATCCACGCGAAGCGGGCCGAGGCACTCAGGAACGCGATGGCGAACGCGAGCAGCACCGCCAGGACGAACCCGGCCGCCGCCAGCACCAGGGTCTGCGGGAAGGCCTCCGCGATCAACTGCCGCACCGGCGTGCCGGATTGCACCGAATACCCGAAGTCGCCGCGGATGAAACCGGCGAAGGTGTGCAGGTACTGGATGAGCACCGGGTCGTCGACCCCGTAGGAGGCCCTGATGTCGGCGATCTGTTCCGGGGAGAGCCCGAGCTCGGGGTTCTCGAACCGGATCATGATTGCGTCCCCGGGCATCGCCTGGAGCAGCACGAAAGCCGCGGTGAACGCGATCCACAGGACGATCAGGGCCTGCCCGAGCCGGCGCGGCACGTAGCCGGTGAGCAGCGCGAGCACGCGGCCACCGCGACCGGGCGGCGTGGCACGCCCGACGGCGCCACCGCCCCTGGTGCGCGGCGCACCCGGGGTGGGTGCGCCGTCGGGCACCCCGGTCTCGAGGGACGCCTCAGCGGTCAAGCCACACCTCGTAGAAGCTCGGGCGACCGACCGACTCGAAGGAGAGGCCCTCCACGTCGGTCTGCGAGCCGAACACCTGCGGCTCCTCGAACAGCGGGATCACGTACGCGTTCTCGGCCAGGTAGGTCTGCACCGCCTGCGAGTTCGCGATCCGGGTGTCGCCGTCGGCCTCGGAGGCGACGGCGGCCAGGAGGGCCTCCAGCTCCGGGTCGGCGATCGCATCCGTTGCCGGGTCCCGGTTCAGCAGGGTGTTGCGGTTCGTGGAGTAGTACTGGCTCTTGATGACGTCCAGGTCGGCGCGGCCCACCATCGAGTGGTAGATCTGCACCTGGTCCGCGTCCTGGATGGCCTCGGTGTAGGTGCCCGCGTCGGCCCGCAGGATCTGAAGGTCCACGCCGATCTCGGCGAGCTGCTGGCTGATCAGGGTGAGCGCCTCGAACGAACGCGGCTGCGGGGCCGCCTCGTTCACCACGAGGGTCAGGGGTTGGCCGTCCCGCTCCCGGATCCCGTCGGCGCCGAGCGTCCAGCCGGCCTCATCGAGCAGTTCGGCGGCGTGCTCGGGGTCGAACGCGTAGTACTCCTCGAGGTCGGTGTAGCCGAGTGCGGTGCTGCTCAGCGAGGAGGTGGCCAGGGGGTAGTTCTCGGTGTAGATGGTGTCCACCACCTGCTGACGGTCGATGCCGGCGATGAGCGCCTGCCGCACCCGCAGGTCGGACAGGATCGGGTTCGTGAACCGCAGGCTCAGGGAGTTGTTCACGCCACGGGTCTGCGGGGCGTAGATGTCCAGACCGGCGCCCGCGACCTGGGCCTCGTCCTGCGCCTCGACGTAACGGATCACATCCGCCTGTCCGGACGTCAGGGCGCCCACCCGGACGCTGTCCTCAGGGGTGACCGTGACCTGCACCTCGTCCACGTAGGCACGGCCCTGGTTCTCGCGAGCCGCCGGTGCCCAGGCGTAGTCCTCGCGGGCGCTGAGCGTGACACTCGTACCGATCTCCTCGGCGGAGATCACGAACGGTCCCGAGCCGATCACGTTCTGGCCGTTGCCGGGCCCGAAGTCCTCGAACGCTCCCTCCAGGGTGCTCGCCGAGACCAGGCCGGAGTTGATCGTGGAGGTCGCCTGCAGGAAACCCGGGGCCGGTGCGGAGAAGTTGAAGACCACGGTGTCGGCGTCCACCACCTCGCTGGAGGCGTAGTTGTTCACCGCCTCGGAGACGGTCAGCGCCCGGTCCGGGTCGCCCAGACCGTAGAGGTCGAAGTTCGCGGCGACCACCTCGGCGTCCAGCGCCGAGCCGTCGGAGAACGTGACATCGCTGCGCAGGTTGAACGTGTACTGCGTGGCGTCCTCGTTGATCTCCCAGTCGGTGGCGATCCACGGTTCGAACTCGAGGGTCTCCGGGTCCTGGTAGACGAGCCGGTCCGTGATGTTGTTGACCAGTCCGCCGTTCGGGTAGAAGCCCGCGGCCGGCGGGTAGAGCGTGTCGTGCGGCTGGTGCTCGAGGTAGACGAGGGTGCCGCCGGTGACCGGGTCACCGCTGGGCTCGCCGTTCCCACCGGACCCGCCGTCGGATCCACACGCCGTAAGAACCAGGGCGAGTGTGGCGCCGAGCGCCGCTGCGCCCTGCCATCCGCGGTGGGTTCTGATCATGGGGGTTCCTCTCGTGGCCTGCCTGGGCGGCGGCAGTACACCCGAGTCACGGGTGCCGCCTGTGGGACTGTCGGTCGTTCCAGAGTCGCGTGCGTCCGACCGACTCTCAATGTGGTCCCCGTGGGTCTCAGATGATGGACGGCACCCGGGCCGCCCTGCTCCGGCTCAGCCGTCGACCAGCGGCCCGGGCGGCAGTTTGCGGACCTTTCGCCGTCGGCTCCGCCGGGCGGGGATCATCGAACGCATCTCCTCCAGCCGGCCGAAGCACAGCAGCCGGTCCTCGGCCTCGAGCTCCGTGCTGCGCCGCGGGTTCGGGATCACCGAGGTGCCACGGTGCAGTGTCAGCACGGTGATGTCGCGCTCCTCGAGACCGGAGTCGCCGATGGTGCGTCCCACCAGGTCGGCGCCGGTGTGCACGAGCAGCTCCGCGACGCCGTACCCGGTGGAGACGGTCAACCGCTGCCGCACGTCGATCTCCGGGAACGCGACCTGGTCGGCGATGTGGTCGATGATCGCGCCGGCCACGTCCAGGTTCGTGGCGGTCTCGATGCCCTCCAGCCCCGGGGAGGAGTTGACCTCCATCACGAGCGGCCCGTCGGCCCCCTCGAGCATGTCCACCCCGGCGACCCGCAGGCCCATGATCTGCGCCGAGCGGACCGCGAGCTCCTCGAACTCCTTGTCGAGCGTGACGGGTTCGACCGAGCCACCGCGGTGCACGTTCGAACGGAACTCGTCACCGTGCGCGATCCGGCGCATGGCGGCGACCACGCGGTCGCCGACCACGAGGGCCCGTACGTCCCGCCCCTTGCTCTCCACCACGAAGCTCTGGATGAGCACGTTCTGCTTGGTGCTGTGCAGGGTCTCGATGATCGCCTCGGCGACCTTGACCCCGGGCGCGAGGATCACGCCGATGCCCTGGGTGCCCTCGAGCAGCTTGATCACCACGGGCGCCCCACCGACCCGCTCGATCGCGGGCCGCACGTCCGCACGGTTGCGCACGAACGCCGTCGCCGGCATACCGATCTGGTGCCGCGCGAGGATCTGACTCGCCCGGAGCTTGTCCCGTGCGTTCGAGATCCCGTTCGCCGTGTTCGGCGTGTACACGTCCATCTGCTCGAACTGCCGGACGACGGCGGTGCCGAAGTAGGTGATCGAGTTGCCGATCCTGGGCAGGATCGCGTCGTAGTCCGAGATCGGCTTGCCCCGGAACTGCAGGTCCGGCTCAGGGCCGGACAGGTCGATGGCGAACCGCAGCGTGTCCAGGACCTTGACCTGGTGCCCACGGTCGGCCGCAGCCGTCCGCAGCCGTTGGGTGGAGTACGCACGGGGCGCGCGCGAGAGGATCGCCAGTTTCATGCTGTTCGCCTGCGAGGATGAGGAGGTGACCGGGCCGACCCATCTAAGCACCCCGACGGGGTGGCGGGAGTGGGTCGCGATGCCCGGGATCGGGGTGCCGTGGGTCAAGGCGAAGATCGACACGGGGGCACGCTCGAGCGCCCTGCACGCCTTCGGCGTGACCGAGTTCGAGCGCGACGGCGAACCCTGGGTCTCGTTCATCGTGCACCCTTTGCAGAACTCGGCCCGGGACGAGGTGGAGGTCAGCCTCCCGGTGCACGACCGCCGCGTCGTGCGCAGTTCCTCGGGCCACGCCCAGCGCCGGATCGTGGTGCTCCTGGACCTGGTGGTCGCCGCCCGCCCGATCACCGCCGAGGTGACCCTGAGCAACCGGGACCGGATGGGCTTCCGAATGCTGATCGGGCGTGAGGCCCTGCGCCAGGGCTTCCTGGTCGACCCCGGCCGCTCCTATCTCGGCCCCCGCCCCCCGAAGGCGATCCGGCGGCGCCACCGGGCGACCGGGTAGCGGCCCTCTCGCGGCCCTGTTGTCCGTGTGATGCGTCACTGACCCGGGTGGCGGGTCAGTGACGCAACGCGCAGGAACATGCCGATTTGGCCATCTCGCGACCTGCCGGGCGCGTTTGGCCATATCTGCGCGGTGAGGGCTAGCGTCGTTGTCATGCCCCACGCATCGTCGACCGGCGTCGGCCGGCTCGGTCTCCCGCCCACCATCCTCGCCGTCCTGTTCGATCTCGACGGCGTCCTGACCCAGACCTCGGTGCTGCACCGGACCGCGTGGAAGCAGACCTTCGATCCGATCCTGGCCGCGCACGGTCAGGGCGAGTTCACCGAGGCGGAGTACGCCGCCCACGTGGACGGGCGCCGCCGGTACGACGGTGTGCGCGCCTTCCTCGCCTCCCGCGGGATCAACCCCCCGGAGGGCAACCCCGCGGACGGGCCGGAGGCCGAGACGGTCTGCGGGATCGGCAACCGCAAGAACGAGGAGGTCGGTCGCCGGTTGGCGGCCGACGGCGTCGCGACCTACCCGGGGTCGGTCGCCTATCTGCACGCCGTGCGCGCCGCGGGGCTGCGCACCGCGGTGGTGACCGCGTCCGCGAACGGCGCCGACGTGCTCGCCGCGGCCGGCCTGAGCGACCTGCTCGAGGCCCGTGTCGACGGCGTGATCGCGGCCCGGGACAACCTCCCGGGCAAGCCCGCGCCGGACACGTTCCTGGCCGGTGCCCGCGCCCTCGGGGTGGCACCGGCGCAGGCCGCGGTGATCGAGGACGCGATCGCCGGCGTGCAGGCGGGCCGGGCCGGCAGCTTCGGCTACGTCGTCGGGGTCGATCGCCTCGACCAGGCCGCCGAGCTCGCCGCGAACGGGGCCGACGTCGTCGTCTCAGACCTGGCCGAACTCCTCGAGGGGGAAGCGTCATGACCGACTTCACCGGCGTGAACCCCGCGGACCGGGGCAGCAACGACGCGGACGCCACCGAGTACGAGCGGGACAGTGCCTACCGGGTGGACCCGTGGACGCTCAGCCGCACCGGCCTGGACCTGCACACGCTCGCCGCGAGCGAGTCGCTGTACTCCCTCGCGAACGGCCACATCGGGCTGCGCGGCTCCCTCGAGGAGGGTGAGCCGCGCGCAGTGCCGGGCACCTACGTGAACGGGTTCTTCGAGGAGCGCCCGCTCCCGCACGCCGAGTCCGGCTACGGCTTCCCGGAGTCCGGGGAGACCGCCGTCAACGTCACCGACGGCAAGATCATCCGGTTGTTCGTGGGCGACTCCCCGTTCGACATGCGATACGGCTCGATCGAGCACCACGAGCGTGCCCTCGACCTGCGGGCCGGCACGTTGGACCGGCACACCGAGTGGACCTCCCCCAGTGGCACCCCGGTGCGGGTCACCTCGCGCCGGCTGGTGTCCTTCGCCCAGCGCTCGCTCGCGGCGATCTGCTACGACGTGGAGCCCCTGGACGGCGACGCCTACGTCGCGCTGCAGTCCGACCTGCTCGCGAACGAGTCCGGCTCCACACCCTCCAGCGACCCGCGCGACGCCGCCCACCTGGACCGGCCGCTGCGCGCGGAGTTCGCCGCCGCGCGGGACAGCCGGGCCGTGCTGGTGCACCGGACCCGTCGCAGCAAGCTCCGGGTCGCCGCCGGCATGACGCACCTGCTCGAGGTCCCGGACGAGGTCGAGACCACCATCGAGGCCGCCGGGGACCTGGCCCGCTACACGGTGACGGCCAAGGTCCCGCGCGGTTCCCGGCTGCGGCTGATCAAGCTGGTCGCCTACGGCTGGTCGCACCGGCGCTCCGCGCCCGCACTGCGTGACCAGGTGGAGGCGGCCCTGTCCGTCGCGCGGCTGACCGGTTGGGACGGGCTGATCGAGCAGCAGCGCAACTTCCTGGACGAGTTCTGGAGCCGGGCCGATGTCGAGATCGACGGCGACCCGGCCCTGCAGCAGGCGGTGCGCGTCTCGATGTTCCACATCCTGCAGTCCGCGGCCCGCGCCGAGGGGCAGGCGATCAGTGCGAAGGGGCTGTCCGGCGTCGGCTACGACGGGCACACGTTCTGGGACGCGGAGGTCTTCGCGCTGCCCATGCTCACGTACACGATGCCCGCCGCCGCGCGCGACCACCTGGTCTGGCGCCACGCCACCCTCGGCGAGGCGCGCGCCCGTGCCAAGGAGCTCGGGCTGCGCGGGGCGGCCTTCCCCTGGCGGACCATCTCCGGCAAGGAGAACTCCGGGTACTGGCCGGCCGGGACCGCCGCCTTCCATGTGAACTCGGCCGTCGCGGCGGCCACGGCGCGATACCTCGCGGTGACCGGTGACGAGGACTTCGAGACCGTCGCCGGGGTCGAGCTGCTCACCGAGACCGCCCGGCTGTGGGCCTCGATCGGGCATTTCAACGACACGGAGTTCCACATCGACGGGGTCACCGGCCCCGACGAGTACACGGCGATCGTCGACGACAACCTCTACACGAACGTGATGGCGGCGCAGAACCTCACCGACGCCGCCGATGCGTGCGAGCGCCGCCCGGAGGTCGCCGCGACCCTCGGCGTGGACGCCGACGAGATCGCCCTCTGGCGCCGGGCCGCGGCCGGCGTGGCGATGCCCTACAACGACGACCTCGGCGTGCACGAGCAGTCGCTCGGCTTCACCCGGCACGCGGAGTGGGACTTCGCGGCCACGAAGAAGAAGTTCTACCCGCTGCTGCTGCACTACCCGTACTTCCAGCTGTACCGGCGCCAGGTGATCAAGCAGGCGGATCTGACCCTCGCCATGCACCTGCGCGGGGACCTGTTCACGCCGGAACAGAAGGAACGCAACTTCGCCTACTACGAGGCCCGCACGGTCCGGGACTCGTCCCTGTCCGCGGCCACACAGGCGGTCCTGGCCGCCGAGACCGGGCACCTCGAGCTCGCCTACGACTACTGGGCCGAGGTCGCGTTCGTGGACCTGGGCGACCTGCATGGCAACGTCGACGACGGCCTGCACATCGCGGCGATGGGCGGCTCCTGGATGGTGGCCGTCGCCGGCTTCGGCGGGATGCGCGACCACGGCGGCCGGGTGACGTTCGCACCCCGGCTGCCGCGGGCGCTGCAGCGGATCGCGTTCCAGCTCACCTACGGGGGCAACGTGCTGCGGGTGAGCATCCGCCGCGACGGCGACACCGGCGCCGAGGAGGCGACCTACGAGGTCGAGGCGGGCCCGGGTCTGCGGACCTGGCACCACGGCGAGCCCGTGGACGTGCGTCCCGACCAGCCCGTCACCCTGCCCGTACCCGTGGCATCGGACGTCGAGCCGGTCCAGCAACCCGCCCGTCGGGCACCCAAACGGCGACACTCGAACGGACGCTGACAGGCCGATGAATCGCGCCCGGACCACCTCTCCCACCCAACTGCCCACAACCATGCGGGCCGCCTTCCTCGACGGCCCCCGCACGATCGTCGTACGCGAGACCCCCGTGCCCACCCCGGGTGAGTTCGACGTGCTCGTCGCGCTCACCGCCGTCGGGCTCTGCGGCTCGGACGTGCACTTCTACGAGCACGGCCGGGTCGGCGACCTGGTCGTCGAAAAGCCGCTGATCCTCGGTCACGAGGCCACCGGGGTGATCGCCGCCGTCGGTCCCGGGGTGTCCCCGGAGCGGGTCGGCGAACGCGTCGCCGTGGAGCCGCAGCGCCCATGCCGGCGCTGCCACTACTGCCGCACCGGCCGGTACAACCTCTGCCCGGACATGGAGTTCGGATCCGCTCCCCCCGTCGACGGCGCGTTCGCGCAGTACCTGGTGGCCCCGGCCGACTTCGCCCATCCGGTCCCCGACGAGGTCTCCGACGCCGCCGCGGCGCTCGTCGAACCGCTCTCGGTGGGGATCGCGGCCGTCCGCAAGGCCGGTGTGGTGCCGGGATCCAGCGTGCTGATCGCCGGGGCCGGGCCGATCGGGATCCTGACCGCGGTGGCGGCGCGCGCCTTCGGCGCGACCGAGGTGATCGTCTCCGACCCGCTGCCGACCCGCCGCGCCATCGCCCTGACGCACGGGGCGACGGCGGTCCTGGACCCGGTCTCCGACGCGCCGCTCGACGGCGTGGTCACCTCGTTCATCGACGCCTCCGGCAACGCCCGCGCGATCGACGCGGGCCTGCGGGCGCTGGCCCCGGACGGGCGGGCGGTGCTCGTGGGCATGGGCGTGGAGCGGATCGACGTCGACCTGTTCCTGCTGCAGAGCCGGGAGCTGACGATCGACGGCCTGTTCCGGTACGTCGACACCTGGCCGACGGCGATCAAGCTCGCCGCGTCCGGCGCGATCGACCTGGACGCGCTCGTCTCCGGAACGTTCGGCCTGGACGACCTGGCGCAGGCCATCGCCCGCAACGGGGATGCCGACGTGATGAAGTTCCTCATCGACCCGCGACGCTAGCCGACCACCACGACGGTCCGGGTGACGGAGCCGCCCGTCAGTCCCGCTCGGGCAGCGTCGGATGCTCGGTCGGGTACAGGCCAACGGCGAACCCGTAGACGGTGTCCCCCTCGCGCGGCAGCCGGGCGAACTCCCCGATCACCTCGTCCACCCGCTGCCAGAACTCGTTCGCCCGCTGCCGTGGGATCCGGGCGTGCATGTGCTGCGCCCACATGGTGTCCGCGTGATAGGCGGGCATCGACTCGGCGGCGGCGTCGGCGAGGTAGTTCGTCCAGGGCAGCGGCGTGACGTCCTCCAGCGGGACCGCGCCGACGTAGAAGGTGCGGGCCACCCGCCCGTAGAAGCGTTCCTCGATGGCACGGACCTTCCGGGTCCGGACCACCTTGAAGACGTCGTTCTCGACGAGCACCTTCACATGATGGGCGATCGTGCTCTTCGGTCGTCCGACGGCGGCGGCGAGCTCGGTGACCGTCGCGGCCCGTTCGAGGACCAGGTCCATCAGCTGCCCACGCAGCGGGTCGAAGATCGCCCGCAGCTTCGCGGGCTCGGTGACGGCGACCGTCTCGAGGAGGTCATAGTCGGGTGAGCGCGGCGAGCCCGCCACGGCAGCGTCCATCGATTCTCCGTCCACCTATTGATCCAGACTATTGGATCATTCTAGACTCATGGATCATTCGGCGTCGTCCAGACCCGCCGATGATCTCCACGGAAGGAAGCGTCATGGCTGAGGTTCTGCTGTTCCACCACGCCCAGGGCCAGACCCCGGGTTTCCACGCCTTCGCCGACGACCTGCGGGCCGCCGGGCACACCGTGCACACACCGGACCTGTTCTCCGGCCGCACCTTCGACTCCATCCCCGACGGCATGGCCCATGTCGGGGAGATCGGGTTCGAAGAGGTGCTGGCCCGTGGCGCGAAGGCCGCCGAGGATCTGCCCGCCGAACTGGTCTACGCCGGCTTCTCCCTCGGCGTGGTGCCCGCGCAGCAGCTCGCCCAGACCCGGCCAGGCGCACGCGGCGCCCTGCTGATGTACTCGTGCGTGCCGTACACCGAGTTCGGGCAGGCGTGGCCCGCGGGGGTTCCGGTGCAGATCCACGGCGCGCAGGAGGACCCGTACTTCATGGACGAGGGTGACGTGGACGCCGCCCGCGAGCTGGTCGCGGCCACCGACGACGCCGAACTGTTCCTCTACCCCGGGGACCAGCACTACTTCGCGGACTCGAGCCTGCCCTCCTACCAGCCTGAGGCCGCGGCGCTGCTGACCGAACGCGTGCACGCGTTCCTCGCGGACAGGTGACGATCGTGTCCGACGCGATCACGCCGTCGGCCTTCGACGCCAGCGAGGGCGTCGCCGACTGGCGGGTGCTGTTCGGAGGGGCCACCGCCAACTTCGAGACAGGCTCGTTCACGACCGGGGTGGCCCTGGTCGCCAGGATCGGTGACCTGGCCGACGCGGCGAACCACCATCCCGACGTCGACCTGCGCTACGGCAGCGTCACGGTCCGGCTCATCTCCCACGACGTCGGCACCATCAGCCGCCGGGACGCGGACCTGGCCCGGCGGATCTCACTCGCGGCGAGCGAGCTCGGCGTCGTCGCCCGGCCGGACGCCGTCCAGACCGTGCAGTTCGCCATCGACGCCCACGTGCACGCGGACGTGATGCCGTTCTGGCGGGCCGTCCTCGGCTACGAGGCCCGCGGCGAGGAGGACCTGGACGATCCACACGGGCGCGGCCCGTCGGTCTGGTTCCAACAGATGGACCCGCCCAGGACCGGCCGCAACCGGATCCACGTGGACGTCTGCGTGCCGCCGGACCAGGGCGAGGCGCGGGTGGCCGCCGCCCTGGCCGCCGGCGGCCGGCTCGTCTCCTCGCACGCACCGACGTGGTGGACCCTTGCCGACGCGGAGGGCAACGAGGTGGACGTGGCGACCATGGCGGGCCGCGAGTGACGCACCACCTCTCCCGCGCCGACGCCCGACGGATCGCCGTCCACGCCCAGCTGTTGGACCGCCGTCGGCCCGCGAACCTGCACCAGGTGGTCCGGCACCTCGCCATGCTGCAGGTGGATCCGACGGCGGCCGTCGCCCCGAGCGCCGATCTGGTGCTGTGGAGCCGGCTGGGTTCGGCGTACGAGCGCGCCGACCTGCGGCGTGCGCTCGCCGAGCACACCCTCATCGAGCTGCTCGCACTGATCCGGCCGGCCGAGGACATCGCGCTGTACCGGGCCGACATGGACTTGTGGGCCGAGCGCCCGGGGCCGGCCCGGGCGTGGATCACGGCGAACGATGCCTGCCGGCGGGACATCCTGGCGCGTCTGGAGGCCGGCGGCCCGCTGCCGTCCCGAGACCTGCCGGACACCTGCGCGGTGCCGTGGGGCTCCACCGGATGGACCAACAACCGCAACGTCACGATGATGCTGGACTGCATGACGGCGCGCGGTGAGGTCGCCGTCGCCGGCCGGGCCGGGCGGCAGCGCCTGTGGGACCTGGCGGACCGGGTCTACCCCGACGTCCCGGTGATGCCCGCCGAGCAGGCGCGGCGCGTCCGCGACGAGCGCAGACTGCGCTCGCTCGGGATCGCGCGAGCCAGGACGACGCAGTCCCCGGTCGAGGCCTGGGACGTCGGCGAGGCCGGGGAGGAGGCCGAGGTCGACGGCGTCAAGGGCACCTGGCGGTTGGATCCGGCCCTGCTCGGGCAGCCGTTCACGGGCCGGGCGGCCCTGCTCTCCCCGTTCGACCGGCTCGTGCACGACCGCACCCGCGCCGTCGAGCTGTTCGAGTTCGAGTACCTGCTCGAGATGTACAAGCCGGCCGCCAAGCGCCGCTGGGGCTACTTCGCGCTGCCGATCCTGTACCGGGACCGGCTGGTCGGGAAGCTCGACGCGACGGCGGACCGCAAGGTCGGCGTGTTCACGGTGCACGCGCTGCACCAGGACGTCCCGTTCAGCGCCGCGATGACGACCGCGGTCGACGCCGAGATCGCCGACCTGTCCAACTGGCTCGGCCTCGACCTGATCCGCTGACCGCGATGCGCGGCCGGGCAGGCTAGAAGTCCTCGTTCACGCACCAGGTGCCGCCGACGGTGCGCCCGCCGCAGGTGTCGCCGAACTCCCGGTACTCGGAGTCGGAAGGGGCGTCGCGGTACAGGTCGTCGCAGGCCTGGTTGTCACCGGCCGCGCACTGGTCGTAGAGGCGGTCGAGCTCGGGATCGGACCCGTAGCTCCCGCGGCTCCCGAGAACGTTGGCGAGCACCGCGACGATGACGATGAGGAGGACGACACCGCCGGCCACGAGGCCGACTATGAGGCCGGTGTTCGACTTCTTCGGCGGTGGGTAACCGCCGTAGGTACCCGGCGCCCCGTACGCTCCGGCCGCGGCGTAGCCCCCAGCCGGCACGCCGTAGCCGCCGGCAGCGGGTGCGCCATAGGGGCTCGGCGTCTCGGGAGCACCGTACCCACCGGGTGCGCCGTAGGGGCTCGGGTTCTGCGGAGCTCCGTAGGGGCTCGGGTTCTGCGGAGCGCCGTAGGGGCTCGGGTTCTGCGGAACGCCATAGCCACCGGGTGCGCTCGGGTTCCCGCCGGCATACGGGTCGTACCCGCCGGAGGAGGCACCATAACCCCCGGGTGGGTTCGAGTTTCCGCCCGCGTACGGGTCGTACCCGCCAGAGGAGGCTCCGTGGCCACCGTGCCCGTCCGGCACGCCCGATCCCTGGTATGACATGTCCGTCCCCTCCACTGTGCCCCGGCGGTGGGCGGTACCCTCCGGCGACCGATGCGCCCAGTCCGCGCTCGCTCATGCTATCGGCGGGCGCGCATTGCTTCAGGTCGAACGGTCAGCAGCATCACCCGTCCGCGTCAGCCGGGCGCGCGTCACCCGTCCGCGGCAGCCGCGGCGCGCGTCAGCCGTCCGCGGCAGCGGGCCGGATCAGCCGCACCGCCGGCGCTCCGTGCTCGTCGAGCTCGCGCGGCAGGAAGCCCGCGGAACGCAGTTTCGCCAACACCTCAGGCCGAGGCGCGGCGGCCGCGAGCACGGTCGGGGCGACCTGCCGCAGGCCGAGCGCGCGCAGGGACCGGGTTGCCGCGACCTCGGCGACCAGGGCCTCGTCCTCGCTGACCAGCACCGCGCCGGCCGGCTGCACCTCCAGGTGCCCGTACCGGCGGCCGACGTCGCGCAGCAGGTACGTGACGGCCTGGGGCAGCGGCTTGTCGGAGAGCGCGGCGAGGTCCTCCAAGAGGGTGTCGACGTCGTGACCGGCGTCGAGCGCGGCGCGGATGGTGTCGGCAGAGATCCGCCAGGTACTGGCTGCCCCGCGGGCCTCCCGCGTGGCCATCGCGTCGAGGAGGTCCACGACACCGGCGGCGGGGCTTCCGGGCACCACCACGGTCAGATCCGAGCCGAACAGGATGTTCGCCTCCACTGCGGGCAGCATGTCGGTGAGTGCGGTGAGCAGGTCCGGGATGTCCTCGGACCGGTGCTCGCTCAGTGCCCGGCCGATGCGGCTGAGCCGTCCGTGCGAGATGGCACCGAGGCGATGCGCCTCGGCCCAGGTCACCTCGGCGTCGCCGCGGGGACGTTCGTACTCCCCGCTGCCCCAGGCCGCGAGCGCGAACACCTCCTCCGCCGAGACCACGGCAACGTCCTGACCGAGGCCGGCGAGGGTGTCCAGCAGGAGCGCCGGGTTCGGCAACCACCCCGGGCCACGCCGGGTGAGTGCCGGGAGCGGACGCCCGCCATCGGAGTCGACGCTGGTGGCGACGTCCACGTGGAACCACTGGTGCAGGAGTTCGGCGGCGCGCTCGGCAGGCTGCAGCCGGCGCCACTGCTCGAACCGGGGCGAGGTCACGATCGAGCCGCCCGCGGCGAGGTCGAACAGCCCGATCCGGTAGCCGAGCTCCACGGCCATCCGGGCCTCGGCCGGCTCGACGGTTGCGGCCTTGGCGAGGCGGGCCAACTCGCGCGCTCCGACACCGCCGGCCTTGAGCTGGGTGAGCGGGGTCCGGGCCACCGACTCGAGGGTCGCCATCACCGCGGCGAGGAAGTCCGAGACGGAGGCCGCCGCGGCCGACTCGGCCTGGCCCGGATCAACCGGGGTGGTGACCGGCATGGGCGGGTGCACCCGGAAAGGCGCCCGCAACGTCGGCGGCAGCATCGCGCGCGTCACCTCGGCCGGGATGTGGGTCGCGGACCTGGAGTAGGTCGACTCCGAGAGAATCAGCCCGTTCTCGGTGAGCCAGTCCAGAGCCTGACGCTCGGCGAGGTAGGCGGCCCGGTCGAAGCGGTCTGGATAGACCTCCTCCTCCTCGGGCACCTCGAGGAGGAGGACGGGCACGGTGCGGATCAGGTGCGCCACGGAGTCGGCGTGCCCGGTGATCCAGGCGAGGACCGGCTCCGGCGCCCTCGCGACGATGCGGCGCACGTGGTCCGGCTCGGCGAGGTATGCAGCGAGCGCAGTGACGACATCGGCACGGCGGCTCGGGACCTGCACGGCATGGTCGGACCAACCGCGCATGGCTCGCTGCAGTACCGGCACGGTGACGGCCTCCGCGAGCAGAGAGGCCGGACGCCCGAGCCACAGTGGCGAGCCGATCGTCTGGTACAGGCCGGGGTTCAGGTACAGGCGCGTCCCGGCATCCCAGCACAGGGCTGCCGAGCGTGCGGCCTCCCACCACGACTGCACGACGCGGCGATGGATTACAGCGTCGTTGCCGTCCCGGTCGAGGAACTCCGCCAGCCGATCCAGATCGAGCCCCGACCCGAGCCCCATCGCCGCCTCGATCAGGTCGCGACCAGGTTGGGGCATCCCGACGAACGCCCCCACCACGCCGTACGGGTGCATCAGCCGCCGGGCGAGGTCGCCCAGATCTCGCGGCTTGGACGTGAGGGTCACGTCCGGCCGCCGCGCGACCAGGTCGTCGACCTCCTCCCGTTCGAGGCCGCCGAGCCAGTCCAGGAGCGCGTCGCCAGGTTCCATGGGTACCAGTCTGCAGGCCTGCTGCGCCAGGTCGATATCGGCCTGTGGACATCGCCGCGCGTGAGTCTGCGCACATCGGCCCCAGATCGCCGACCCGCCCACTAGAATCGTTTCGACCCCCACGGCTCCCAGCGTCGGCCGCACCTCCCCACCAGCCCCAGGAG
>NZ_CACRYJ010000028.1 GCF_902703175.1 Occultella aeris
ACCCCCGCCCCCCAGGCCGACCTCCCACGCTGAGACAGAACCTTGTGCCTGAGACAGACGGGTACAACGTTCTGTCTCAGGCGTAACCCCCTGCCTCAGCGGCCGCGGGGCGTGGTGAGCGCCGCGGGGCCGGTCGCGTCAGCGGCGCCGGCGGCGGCGGCCGACCACCACGAGCGCGCCCGGCGGCAGCACGACGTCCGGGTCCAGCCGTGGCGGCACCGCGTTCAGGAAGATCGCGAAGACCGGCGGGCGCCGCTGGGCGAGTTCGAGCCGGCCGCCGTCGGCGGTGACGAGCGTGCGGGCCAGGCCGAGCCCGAGGCCGGTGCCCTTGCCGGAGGTGACGTGCCGGTCGAAGATCTTCGGCGCCAGCTCGTCGCTGACCCCCGGACCGTCGTCGGCGACCTCGATCACCACACCGGTCTCGGAGCCGTCCCTGGTCGGGCGGACCCGGACCGCGGTCGTACCGGCACCGTACTTGAGCGAGTTCTCCAGCAGGGTCGAGAGCACTTGGGCGAGCGCACCCGGGGTGGCGAGCACGGCAGCCGCGCCCGGGTCGCCGAACGTGAGCGGGCGCCGGGCCCGCTTGAACGTGGGCCCCCACTCCTCCTGCTGCTGCGCGAAGATGTCGGCGACGTGCAGGGCCTCGGTGGTGCCGCCGTCGGCCTTGCGGGCGGCCTTGAGCAGGTCGTCCACGACGTGTACCAGGCGCTCCACCTGGTCGAGCGAGATCCGCGCTTCCTCCCGCACCTCCTCGTCCTCGGAGAGCATCTGGATCTCTTCGAGTCGCATCGAGAGCGCGGTGAGCGGCGTCCGCAGCTGGTGACTGACGTTCGCGGCGAACTGGCGCTCGGCGGCGATCCGGCCGGCGAGTCGGTCACTGGTGCGACTGAGCTCGGCGGCGACCAGGTCGATCTCCTCGACGCCGGACGTCTCCATCCGGGGGCGCACCTGCCCGGATCCGATCTGCTCGGCGGAGGCGGCCAGGTAGATCAGCGGAGCCGCGAGCCGGCGGGCCTGCCACACCGCCACCAGCGCGGCCACCCCGAACGCGATGACGGAGGCGGCGAGGACCAGCATCACCACCTGGGCGCCGCGCCAGAACAACGAGGAGGCGGCGATCGCGATCTCCACCCGAGCGCCCGAGGGGGTGTTCTGCGAGACGGAGTACGTATTGCCGTCGATCTCCGGGCCCGCGCTGAAGACGGTACCGTCCACGTCCGTGACCGTGATCCGCACGGCCGGGATCCCGGATTCATCGTCGACGACGACCCAGCGCTCCAGCATCTCGTCGTCGAGCGGCGTCTCGAACGCGATCCGGGTCTCCACCGCGCGCGAGACCGACTGGGTCCGCAGCCTCATATTCTGATCGATGCTCTCGCGGACCATCAGGACCCCGAAGATCGACATCGGGACACCGAGCAGGAGCACCGCGACGGTGACCGCCGCGATGGTCGCGGTCAGGACACGTCTTCGCAGGTCAGTGCTCCCCGTTCTCGAATCGGAAGCCCATGCCCCGCACGGTGGAGATGTACCGGGGGGCGTTGGCGTCGTCGCCGAGCTTGCGGCGCAGCCAGGACACGTGCATGTCCAGGGTCTTCGTGGAACCGGTCGGGTCCGAGGCCCAGACCTCGCGCATCAGCGAGTCCCGGGAGACCACCGCGCCGGCCTCCCGCACGAGCACCCGGAGCAGCTCGAACTCCTTGGCGGTCAGCTGGAGCTCCCGCTCGCCCTGGAACGCCCGGTGCGCGGCGATGTCGACCCGGACGTCCTGGGAGGCGATCTCGTCCTCCTCGCCGCCCTCGCTCCCGGCCCGGCGCAGCAGCGCCCGCACCCGGGCGAGCAGCTCGGCCAGCCGGAACGGCTTGGTCACGTAGTCGTCGGCACCGGCATCGAGGCCCACCACCAGGTCGACCTCGTCGGCGCGCGCGGTGAGCACCAGGATCGGCGTGGTCAGACCCTGGTTGCGGACCCACCGGGCCACGTCGAGTCCGTCCATGTCGGGCAGGCCGAGGTCGAGCACGAACAGGTCGGCCTGAGCCGCCTCGTCGATCGCTCCGCGTCCGGTGCCGTGCACGGAGACCGTGTAGCCCTCGCGAGTCAGAGCCCTCGCCAACGGCTCGGCAATGGCCGGGTCATCTTCTGCTAATAGAACTCGGGTCACTCGCCCATGCTAATGCCACGAACTGGCGAAGCGCTCATTGTGCCTCCTCGGATGTGGCGTGCCGCGCCAGCCGGACCGGCCTGACCTCACCAAGCCCGTGCACGTCGACGGGCTGCAACTCCTCGAACGAGAACATCGACGCGCCGTCCATGCCCTCCAGCAGCGCGGCGCTGACGTCGTCCATCAGGATCGAGGCCGGCCCGGCGAGGTCGCTGAGCCTGGACGCGAGGTTCACGACTGGGCCGAACACGTCCCCGGACCGGGACAGCACCCGGCCCCACACCACCGAGCCCCGGATCGGCAGGCCGCGCGCGTCCATCACGTCGAGCAGGCCGGTCGCGACCATCGCGCCGGTCTCGAGGTCGTCGGCGACGAACAGCACGGCGTCCCCGATCGTCTTGACCACCCGCGCCCCGTGCGCCGCGATGACGTCCCTGGCCCCGGACTCGAACACCTGCATCAGCGACGAGAGCTCGGTGGGCGCGAGCCGGGCCGCTCGGGAGGTGTAGGAGATGATGTCGATGAAGCCGATCGCGCGCTCCAGTGGGAGCCGGTCTGTCGTGGCGGTGTCCTTGCTGAGGGCAACGTCCTTGTCCATCCGGGCCAGCAGCGCCGCGAGCTGACGGCGCCACACGTAGCCCAGCTGGTCGCGCAGCACCGGGCCGATCACGGCCAGCCGGTCGAGGACCACGAGGCGGGCGCTGGTGTCGTCGAGGTGGTACCGGTGCCGGGCATCGGCGACGAGCGACTCGACCTGCCACAGCACCAGCCGGTCCATCGAGTGGCCCTGCGCCCGCACCAGGTCCTGCGCGGTGTCCAGGTTCACGGCGTCGGTGAGGACCAGGTTCACGATCGCCTTGAGACCGTCGACGTCCACCTGGGTGAAGTGCTTGACGCCCTCCGGCACGTCGGCGAATCCGAGGGAGCGCCAGTAGACCCGCAGCACCTGGGTGGGGATCCCGACGGCTGCCGCCATCTCCTCGACGTCGAGCGTCGGCGGACCGCCCAGCAGCCGTTCCTCCTGGTCGCGGATCGTCGATCGCTCCGCGCGCGGCTCGGTGGACTCAGTCACGACTCGAGGTTATCGCCTCACCCCAGGCGTACATGCGCGACGTCCCCGGCGTGCACGTGGCGCACTCCGGCGTCGGTTCGCACCACGAGTGCACCATCGTCCGCGAGGCCGGTCGCCTCGCCGTGGATGGCCGGCCCGGTGGGCAGCTCCACGCGCACCTCGGCACCGAGGCTCACCACGTGAGGCCCGACGGCGGAGCGTGGGTCCGCGGTGATGGCCGGGTCGGCGAGCACGTGCGCGAGCGACGCGACGATCCGCGCGGCCAGCGTCTGCGCGTCGGTCTCGATCCCGACCTCGGCGAGGGTCCCGGCCCACGGCACCGGTAGCGACGCACCGGCGAGGTTCACACCGATGCCGAGCACCACGCCGGAGCCGTCCGGGAGTACCTCCGCGAGGAGCCCACCTACCTTGCGGAGCCGGTGCCAGTCAGGCAGGTCCTGCCCACCCCCCGTGTGCACCAGGTCGTTGGGCCACTTCAAGGCGAGTCGGACACCCGGCGCGCCGCCGGCCACCGGCGCGGGCATCGCCCGCAACACCGCGACACCGGCGAGCAGCGGCAGCCACGACCATTGCTCACGGGGCCGGTCCGGGCGCAGCACCACCGAGAACGTGAGCGCCGCGTGGGCATCGGTGTCCCAGGTCCGGCCGGTCCGGCCACGGCCGCCCCGCTGGTGCCGGGCCAGGATCCCGGACAGATGCGGCCACGCGTCGGGCTCGGCCGTCGCGGCGCGGAGCAGGTCGGCGTTCGTGGAGCCGGTCGACTCGACGATCCTCAGGTACGGCTTGGTCATCCGCCCAGCGTGCCATTGGAGGTGGCCGGGCGCCGAGCCACCCACGGCGTTGCGCCACTGACCCGGCAGACGGATCAGTGGCGCAACGCTGCGGACGCAGTTGTCGTTCGTCCGGTCACGCCGAGATGTCTGTAGTCGGTGGCAGGCTCTGCCAGCGCAGGATCGATCGGGGATCGGGCGAGCTGGGGGGCGACGATGGAGTCGGTGCAGGAACGGGCCGCGTGGGTGGCCGAGGGTGTCGAGGTCTGGAAGGCGCGGGCCTCGGCGAGTTCGCAGCGGGCGCACCCGGACATGCGGTGAGCGACCGGAAAGGCGGTGAGCGCACCCACCCGGCTGGCTCGCGGGGGCGATCCGATGGTGCTAGACCCGATCCATGACTGCGCGTTCGACGCTCGAGGACGTACACCCGCTGGACGCGGGGCCCAGATCCGTACTGATGCGCCGGTTCGGCACAGCTGCGCTGGCGCTGGTCCTGCTCGCCGCCCTGGGTGGGTTCCTCGGCGACCGCGAGTCGACCACCTCCGCGCAGGCCCAGGGCTACACCCTCACGGTGACTTCGGCCGCCGCCGCGCGGCCGGGTCAGGACGTGCCGTGGCGGGTCCGGGTGCACAGTCCCGAGGGCTTCGGCCCGGAGCTCACGATCGCCGTCACGGCCGCCTACCTCGAGATCTACGAGACCCAGGGGTTCCACCCGGAACCGAGTGCGACCACGCGCGACGGTGAGTGGCTCTACCTGACCTTCGACACGCCGTCGGGCACCACGTTCGTGCTCGACTACGACGCCTACATCCAGCCGAACGCGGACGTCGGCCGCAGCGGCGCGGTGGCGCTCGTCCTGGACGACGCCCGGGTCGCCGAGGTGCCGATCCGCACCGTCCTGTTCCCCTGAAGCCTCGTTCCGCTCTAGCACCGGCAAGGAGCCGCCCGAGATGGACATCGTGATCCGCGCCGCCGTCGTCTTCCTGTTCCTGTGGTTCATCACCCGGGTGGTGGGACGCTCGACGCTCGGCGAGCTGAGCTCGTTCCAACTCATCGTGTTCATCACCATGGGCGACCTCGTGCAGCAGGCCGTGACCCAGCAGGACTACTCGGTGACCGCCGCGGTGCTCGCCGTGGGCACGTTCGCGATCCTGACGATCGCGATCTCCTGGGTGAACGCACGGTGGCGGCCGGCCGCGCGGATCACCCACGGGCTCCCCGTCGTGGTGTTCGCCGACGGTGAGCCCGCGCTGCCGGTGATGCGGCGGGAGCGACTCAGCCTCGACGACTTCATGGCCGCCGCACGCGGGCAGGGGATCACATCGTTCGCCCAGATCCGGCTGGCCGTGCTTGAGACGAACGGCCAGCTCTCGTTCATCACGGCCGAGGGACCCGAGGCCGGCGCACCCGAGGAGCCAAAACCCGGCTGAGACCGCACACCCGCACCCGACTTGTAGGAATGGCACAACCAACCCGGCATCCGCCACGTCGACTCCCCGAAACGCATTGGCGAACTGCGACAACTACAGTGCCTGATGTGACTTCTTCCGACGCCCCCGATCTGACCACCACCGCCGGCAAGATCGCCGATCTCGATGCGCGCAACGAGCAGGGACCGCGATCCCTGGCGGCCGTCGCGGCCGACAAGCAGGCGGCCCGGGGCAAACGTTCCGCACGGGAACGTATCGAGGGCCTGCTCGACGAGGCAAGCTTCGTCGAGCTGGACGCCTTCGCGACCCACCGCTCCAGCAACTTCGGACTCGACAAGAAGAAGATCCCGGGCGACGGCGTCGTGGTCGGGTACGGCACCATCGACGGCCGCCAGGTGTGCATCTACTCCCAGGACTTCTCCGTGTTCGGCGGGTCCCTGGGCGAGGTGCACGGTCAGAAGATCACGAAGGTGATGGACCTCGCCCTGCGCACCGGGGTCCCGCTGATCGGGATCTCCGACGGCGGTGGCGCCCGGATCCAGGAGGGCGTCGCGGCGCTGACCCAGTTCGCCGAGATCTTCCGCCGTAACGTCGCAGCGTCCGGGGTGATCCCGCAGATCTCCCTGATCCTCGGCCCGAGCGCCGGCGGCGCCGTGTACTCGCCCGCGCTCACCGACTTCATCGTGATGGCGGACCAGACCTCCAACATGTTCATCACAGGCCCGGACGTGATCCGCGCGGTCACCGGCGAGGACGTCGGCTTCGAGGAACTCGGTGGCGCACACACCCACAACGAGCGGTCCGGGGTGGCCCACTACCTCGCCGCCGACGAGGACGACGCCTACGACTACGTCAAGTCGCTGCTGCACTACCTGCCCACGAACAACCTGACCGACCCCGAGACGTACCCGATCGAGGCGGACCTCGAGGTCAGCGACGCCGACCTCGAGCTGGACGCCCTGATCCCGGACTCGGACAACCAGCCCTACGACATGCGCACCGTCATCGAGCACGTGCTCGACGACGGGGAGTTCCTCGAGGTCCAGGCCCTGTACGCGCGCAACGTGATCATCGGGTTCGGGCACGTCGAGGGCCACCCCGTCGGGATCGTGGCCAACCAGCCACAGACCATGGCCGGCACGCTGGACATCAACGCCGCCGAGAAGGCCGCCCGGTTCGTGCGCACCTGCGACGCGTTCAACATCCCGGTGCTGACGTTCGTGGACGTGCCCGGGTTCCTGCCCGGCACCGACCAGGAATGGAACGGCATCATCCGTCGCGGCGCGAAGCTGATCTTCGCCTACGCCGAGGCCACCGTCCCGCTGATCACCGTGATCACCCGCAAGGCCTACGGCGGCGCCTACATCGTGATGGGCTCCAAGCAACTCGGCGCGGACATCAACCTGGCCTGGCCCACGGCGCAGATCGCCGTCATGGGCGCCAGCGGCGCCGTGAACATCCTCCAGCGCGGCGCGCTGAAGAAGGTGGCCGAGAGCGGCGGCGACGTCGAGGCCGAACGCGCCCGGCTGGTCGCCGAGTACGAGGAGGCGATCGTGAACCCGTGGGACGCCGCGCAGCGCGGCTACGTCGACGCCGTCATCGAGCCGTCCCAGACCCGCGCGCAGATCGTGCGCGGACTGCGGGCGCTGCGGACGAAACGGGCATCGCTGCCCGCCAAGAAGCACGGGAACATCCCGCTATGAGCACGCCGAACGGGAACGGGAACGGCACCTACTCCGCCGGCGGCGAGGTGCCCGACGACGTGGTCCGGGTCATGCGCGGCGAGCCCGATGACGTCGAGCTGGCCGCCCTGGTCGCCGGGATCCTAGCCGCCCGCGCGGGCACACCGGACGACATCGACGACGGCACCCACACCTCGGTGTGGCGCGACCAGGGTCATCGCCTCGGCCTGCCGGTCCGACCCGGCCGCGCGGCCTGGCGTTGGAGTTCATACAAGGCCTGACCGAGCCCGTCCGGGTCGACGCCGCTCAGACCCCGAACGCGGCGAGGAACGACTGCGCCAAACTGATCCGACGGGCCCGGTCGTCCGGGCCCGTGCCGTCCGGCGCGGAGACCACCACGCGGGAGCCGTCGGAGGCCACCGTCACGGGGGCGTCCACGCGCCCGACCAGCTCACCGAGCAGGAACGCCACCACGGGCGTCACCAGCTGGAGATCGCCCGGCGCCACCATCAGGGTCACCTTCGCGGGCAGTCCCGGACCCGAGTGCAGGGTCATGCCCCGGCCGCCGACGATGCCCGGGAACGGCTCCCAGCGATCGAAACCGCGATCGGCGTTCACCCCGGCCGCAAAGGCGGGCAGCGGAGCGCGGGCGGCCAGCACCACGAGTTCGCGCCGCGCTTGCCCGTAGGCGTTGACCCGGTGCAACGGCTCCTCGCTGCGCCAGGACTCGACGCGCGCGTCGCGCCCGTCGAACCGGCCGGCCATCGCCCGACGCGGCCCCACCAGCCGGTGCCCACGCGGAAGTGCGAGCGGCACGAGCAGCGGATCGACCGCCTCCTGCGTCTGCACACGCCAACCGTTCGCCTGCGCCCAGGCCGACCACTCGCCGTCGTACACCTGCTCCTCAGCGTCGGCTCGCGTCTCGGCGACCCGGGCGTACAGCATGGCACCGGCGCCGAACGCGACGAACAGCAGCACCACGACGATGATCGTGGTCCAGGGCTGCCCCAGCCGGCCAAGCACGCCCGTGGCGGCCAGCAGCACCAGGATCAGGACCGGTGCCACGACGGCACCCAGCACGATCGGCAGACCGCGCCGGGTCCGATCGTGTTGTGGGCGCCCCGAGGGCGTCGGCGCAGGGGCCCGGGACCGACTCATTCGGATGCGTCGTCGAAGACCCGCTGCGGCAGGCCGTTCCGGTACGTGCTCTGCAGCGACTCCCGCAGCTCCGGGGAATCCGCGAGCTCGTCCGCGGCGATCTCCTCGACCTGGGCCGCGAGAGCACGCAGGGCGTCGTCGTGCGCCCGCATCAGGCCACGGTTCAGGGCCAGGGGCGAGGAGCGGGTGGCGGCCTCGGTGAACTCGACGTCCTGGATCAGGCCCGTCGAGTCGATCACGACCTTGACGTCACGCTGCGGCGACCACGACTCGATCCGCACGCCGCCCAGGCGCGCGTTGGCACCCTGCATGGCGGACGCTCGTGTGGTTGCGATCTCCGTGAGCGCCTCGAGCTTGCTCAGCGACTCCTCATAGCCGGCTTGCCAGGACATCAGTTCGTCGCTCCCTGGTACCCGGCGTTGCCAAGCCCGGCGATGCCCGGGATGGCATCGCCGAACTGCGGACCGCCCGGCATGTTGAGGATCCCCTCGAGCTTCTTCAGCGACGGGACCAGTTCGGTGAGAGCGCCGTCGAGCTTCTGGACGAGTGCGGCGAACTTCTCGATGGCCTCGGTGACCTTCTGGATCCAGTCCGCGGCCCTGGTGCTCCACTTCGCGATCGCAGCCGAGGCCTGCGCCCCGATCCAGGCCAGGCCGATGCCGACCGTGGCCAGGCACTCGACCACCCAGGAGATGAGCTTGCCGACCAGGTCCGCGATCAGGTCCCGCACGATCGCGCGGACGGCGGCGACGATGCCGCTCGCGATGGCGAACCCGACGCTCAGGCCGGTCGCCACGCCCGCCATCGAGGAGATGGTGCCGCTGGTGACGTTCGCGACCTCACGGTAGGTGTCGGCGGTCAGACCGACCCACGGGGCCAGTGCGGCGTCGACCGCGCCATCGAAGTCCGCGGCGACCGTGGTGAGGTGACCCGAGATGTTGGACCAGGTGTCCGCGATCGCCGTGACCTCGGCCGGGTCGCCGGCCAGGCTGTCGAGGAACTCCGGAAGGGGCGGCATGTAGTCGAGGAGGAAGCCGGCGACGCTCGAGACGAGCGTGGCGATCGGGTCGAGGACCGCATCCGCGAGGTCCGTGACGCCGCCGGCCAGACCGAACAGGGCACCCGCCCAGTTCCCGTTCTGGACCGACGTCACGGTCTGGTCGATCGGGCCGACGATCTTGAGGCTCTTGTACCACTCGCCCAGCTCGGGTCGGTCGTTGACGACGGGCGCTACCAGCTCGCTCACAGTGACTCGACGAACTTCGTCAGGCGGCCGGCCGTGGCCTGGTCGACGGCGTCGTAGTTGTCCGCGATGGACGTCAGTGTGTTGCCGAGCCCGCCGACGACGGCTTGGCTCCCAGCGATCCCGACGAGCCCGAGACCCTGCACGGCGTTCGCGGGGAGCGTCAGGAAACTGCACAGGATCCCGAACGCATGGGGGCCCATGGTCAACGCGTCCCCAGCCGCCGAGGTGGCGTCCCCGATCCGCGCGGCCAGCCCGCTCACGTCCGTCGCGTGCGCGCGCACCGCGTCCGTGTCGACCTCGAGGTCGAATCCCATGTCTCACAGCCTCCCGTTGATGATGTCGTCCAGCGCATCGATCGTGGAGGTGTCCGCCAGCATGCTCGGGTCCGGCCGGCGGGGCGTCACCCCACCGGTGAGATCGCGGCGCGCGGCAGCCAGGGCGCTCAGCATGTTCTCGCGCAGTTCCTCGGGGGTGAGATCGACGATCTGCGGTCCGAACTGCGCATCGACCAGCAGGCCCTGGCGATCGACCGTCGTCTGCACGATGCCGTCGTCCGACTCACCGATCCCCCGGTCCGGAAGATCCTCACCGGCGAGGGCCGTTGCCTTCGCCTGCGCATCCTCGAGCTGGGCCCGGATCCGGGCGCGGACCGCTTCGAGCAGGTCGGACTGTGACTCCACCGTACGAGGATGCATGACCGGGCTGGGCACCTCCAAACGGCCGTCATGGGGAGAAGTGCCCCGTGCACGTCCGACGAGATTGCTGGATGGGCCATCTAGATAAACGCTTGTTCTTCTACATCATGGACGAAACGACCACAGAGAGTTTAGGGTGATCCCACGAGCATCGAAGCTCACCGCCCGAGGGAGGGCGGCATCACACTCGGGGGTACCGCCATGCGCGTCCGTCCAGTCCTCACGTCGACGACCACACTCGCCCTGGTCCTTGCCATGCTCACGCTGACACCGGTGACCGACGTCGCCACCGCCGTCGGGCGTGACGATGCGGACCCACCTCCAGTGGAACCGGCACCGCAGGTCCCACCCGGCTACGCGCTCGCCTGGGCGGACGAGTTCGACGGCACCCAGGCCGATGGGACCGGGCTCGACACCTCGGCCTGGTACTACCGCGAGGGTGAGAAGGCCGAGTGCATGAACCGGCCCGAGAACGTCTCGGTCGCCGACGGGCTGATGCACATCGCCCTGGTGGCCGACGACAGCTTCGGTCCCGACTACACCTGCGGCGGCGTGATCTCGCAGGAGTGGTTCGGCTACGGCTACTACGAGACCCGCGCGCAGCTCTGGGGCGATCAGGGCTTCCACTCTGCGTTCTGGACGACCGGGCTGTCCGACGCGATGCCGGACACCCCGGACTACCGCGGCCCGAACAACCGGATCAACGAGATCGACGGGTTCGAGATCGACTCGCACGCGCCCGAGGTGATCGCGCACCACTCGCACTGGTTCGTCCCGCATCACGTGGGCAACCAGGGCGGCCTGTACACCGGCCCGGACTCCTCCGACGGCTACCACACCTACGGCTTCGAGTGGCTGCCGGACCAGATCCGATACTTCGTCGACGGCGAGCTGGCGCGGGTCCAGCCGTTCTCGGGCCCGCACGGGTTGCAGAGCGTCTGGCTCACCACGCTGGGGTACACCGCCCCGGTCGACGAGACGAACCTCCCGGGCGAGACGACCTGGGACTACTTCCGCTACTACGCGCCGACCGCGGACCCGAACGGCGCCACCCCGGGCAGCGTGGTCGTGGACAACGGCGACCCCGGCTACTCCGAACAGGGCGACTGGGAGGACTCCGACACGGTCACCCGCGGCAACCAGGAGGCCTTCGGCTTCCAGGACCGCGAGACCCGACGCGCCCTGTCGGCGGACGCCTCCGCCACCTGGGTCCCAGACCTGACCGAGGCCGGGTCCCACGAGGTGCTGGCCTGGAACCCCAGTTTCCTTTCCACGGGCACCACGGCCGCGCACTTCTCCGTCACCCACGACGGCGGGACCTCCGACGTGGTGATCGATCAGTCCACCGCGGGACAGCAGTGGGTCAGCCTCGGCTCCTACACCTTCACCCCGGGCACGGGGCAGGGCGTCCAGGTGGTCGCGGACGCCGAGGGTGCGGGCACGCTGCGCACGGACGCAGTCATGTTCACCCCGGCCGTCGTCGTCGACGACGGTGGCCCGGGCTACACCGAGACCGGCAACTGGGCCTCCTCCGCGGCCGTGACCGGATGGCTCGACTCGGCGACCAGGTTCGCCAGCGACTCGGCCTCCACCGCCCGCTGGACGCCGACGCTGACGGACGGCGGGACGTACGCCGTCTACGCCTGGACACCCTCGCACGAGCTGAACACCGCCGTCGCCCCGTACACGGTCACCGACACCACGGGCGCCACCGAAGTCGAGGTGACCAGTGTCGACCGTTGGGCACCGCTCGGCACCTACACGTTCGACGCCGGCACCAGCGGCTTCGTGGAACTGAGCAAGTCGTACGGAACCCCCGGATACGTTCGAGGCGACGCGGTGCGGTTCGTCCCGGTGCCCACCCCGGACACCACCGCCCCAAGTGCCCCACTTCGCCTCGACGGTGAGATCGAGGCGGATCCCGGCAACGGCGACCTCGCGCTCACGTGGCAGTGGCAGGCAAGTACGGCGGCGGACCTGGTCGGCTACCACGTCTACCTCGACGGTCAGCGCGTGAACGGCAACCCGGTGCACCGGACCTCGTTCACGATGAACGAGATGCGGGCCGGCACGACCGTCATGCTCACCGTGACCGCCGTCGATGCCACCGGCAACGAGTCGGCGCCGTCGCGGCCGGCCCGGGTCCGGATCCCCAGCGATTCCCTCGCCCCGGCGGCCCCCGCGGACCTCGTCGGCGAGGCGGCGAACGAGCGAGGCATCCTGTACTGGTCGCAGAACCACGAGGTCGACCTGCTCGGCTACAACGTCTACGTGGACGGCGCCCTCGCCAACCCGGACGGTCCGGTGGGCCACCCGGCGAACCCGGACTTCCCGCGGCTCGGGTACTCGCTCGACGGGCTCTCGAACAACGTCGAGCACGCCATCGAGGTGCGCGCCGTCGACCTGTCCGGCAACGAGTCCGCGGCCGCTACCGTTTCGATCACGCCGCTGGCGATGACCATCATCACCCCGTCGGATCCGGGCTACAGCGAGCAGGGCACCTGGACACCGTCGAGCGTGCCGGGATGGTTGAGCGCACGCACCCGGACCACGAACGTGACCAGCGCAACCGCGACGTGGACGCCGGACCTGACCGTGGCAGGTGAGTACGACGTGTGGGTGTGGGTGCCGAACCACGCCAACAGCACCGTCGGCGCCCGCTACACGGTCTCCTTCTCGGGCGGCACCGACGTCGTCGACATCGACCAGACCACCGGCGGCAGCCGCTGGATCCTGCTCGGACGGTACCCGTTCGAGGCGGGCACCGACGGGACCGTGGTCGTCTCCAACGGAGCCGTCGCGAACTACCTGCGCACCAGCGCAGCGAAGTTCATCCCGGTCGAGTAGCGGGCGTCTCCGGCGAACGCAACCGGTCGCCGTCGGGCGGGCCTTCAGTTTTAAGGCACGCCCGACGGCGGCCGCCGAGCGCGGGCGCCGGGTAGCGTGAGGCCTCATGACCGCTGCCCCCACCCCGCGCACCTCGACGCCGACCGACGCCATCGCAGACGCCTTCGTCGACACCATCGCCGGACTGAGCCCCATCGCCGCGACCTCGATGGGCATCACCGGCCACGACCACCTGCTCGACGACTTCTCCCCGGCCGGCGACCAGGCCCGGGTGGCGGCCGCCCGGAAGGTGCTCGCCGACCTGGCGGACGTCGACCCGGTCGATGACATCGACCGCATCACGCAGTCCGCCATGCGGGAGCGTCAAGGGCTGCTCATCGAACTCGCCGAGGCGAACGAGCACCTTGCCGACCTCAACGTGATCGCTTCGCCGGTGCAGGGGATCCGCGAGGTCTTCGACCTCATGCCCACCGACACGGCCACGGACTGGGAGACCATCGCCGAGCGGATGCACGCCGTGCCCGCCGCCGTCGACGGGTACATCGAGTCGCTGCGACTGGCCGCGTCCCGAGGCCTCGTCGCGGCGATCCGCCAGGTGGAGGAGTGCGTCAAGGAGGCCGACGACCTCGCCGGGGACGCCTCGTTCTGGACCACGTTCGCGACCGGCGCCACGCCCGACGGCGTCGCACCCGCGAGCACACTCGCCGGCCACCTCGCCGACGGCGCTGAGCAGGCCCGGACCGCCTACGGCACGCTCGCCTCAGCGCTGCGCGAACTGTCCGAGCAGGCACCGGAGGACGACGCCGTCGGGCGGGAGCGCTACGCGCGCTTCTCGCGCCGCTTCCTCGGCGCCGCCATCGACCTCGACGAGACGTACGAATGGGGTCTGGCCGAACTCGCCCGGATCGTCGCCGAACAGGAGCACGTGGCCGCCCAGATCGGCGGTCCGGGCACGGCCATCCGGGACGCCATGGCCACGCTGAGCGCCGATCCCGCCCGCAAGCTCCACGGCACGGACGCCCTGCGGGAGTGGATGCAGACCACCTCCGACGCCGCCCTCGACGCCCTCGCCGACACCCAGTTCGACATCCCCGAGCCGGTTCGTCGGTTGGAGTGCCGCATCGCGCCGACGCAGTCCGGCGGCATCTACTACACCGGCCCGAGCGAGGACTTCTCCCGGCCGGGCCGGATGTGGTGGTCCGTGCCCGCGGGCGTGACCGAGTTCGACACCTGGGTCGAGAAGACCACGGTCTACCACGAGGGCGTGCCCGGTCATCACCTGCAGGTCGGCCAGACGGTCTACCGCTCCGCCCTGCTGAACCGCTGGCGCCGGATGGCCTGCTGGGTCAGCGGACATGGCGAGGGCTGGGCCCTGTACGCCGAGCGGCTGATGGCCGATCTCGGCTTCCTCGACGACCCGGGCGACCGCATGGGGATGCTCGACGGGCAGCGGCTGCGGGCCGCACGCGTGGTCATCGACCTCGGCGTGCACCTCGGCAAGCCGTGCCCGGACGAGTGGGGCGGCGGCATCTGGAACGCCGAGAAGGCGTGGCCGTTCCTGACGGCGAACGCCAACATGGCCGAGGGCTTCCTGCGGTTCGAGCTCAACCGGTACCTCGGCTGGCCCGGGCAGGCGCCCGCCTACAAGGTGGGCCAGCGGCTCTGGGAGCAGATCCGGGACGAGACGGCGGCCCGCGAGGGTGCCGACTTCGACCTGAAGGCGTTCCACCGGCGCGCCCTGGACGTCGGCTCCGTCGGGCTGGACACCCTGCGCGAGGCGCTGGCGTGACCCAGTCCGGCGGTGGGCCGGACGCCACGCCCGACGGCGGTGTGGCCCCGTCGGGCGGCGAGCCCGTCGTGATCGCGGTGTACTACCCGACGGCGGAGGGGTTCGACACACCGCCGGCGGCGGCGGACCTGCAGGACTCCGGTCCGCGGGCCTCCGTCGCGGTCAGGCTGGTGTGGCTGGGTGCCGTTCTGCTCATCCTCGGCGTGATCCTCGCGATCCTGGAGGTCCCCGGCCCTCCCGTCCTCGTGGCCGTGGGACTGGTCGCCGGACTCCTCGCGTTTCGGTTCAGGCGGGCGGAGCGGAAGGTGGCAGCCCGGGAGAAGGCCTGGCTGGCCGGCTGGCCCCGGCTGGTGGAGGACCCCCGGTACACGGTCGGCCGAGTGAGCGACCTGACGCTGAAGGAGGGGGACAAGCGGGGCTTCGGCATCGAGGGATCGGTGACCTACCGCGACGGCGCCGGCATCGAACACGTCGTCATGATCCCGGGCGGATACGTGACCCGTGCCGGTGGCGTGGAGCCGCCGGCCCTGTACGCACCCGTGGTGGTCTGGCACAGCCCGGACCACTCGGTGGTGCTGCTGCGGTTCTCGACTGCGCTCGCTGCCTGACCGCGCGAACGGTACCCCGGCTGCCTTCACCGCGACTGTGTCGCACCGACCGCCGCCGTTGCACCGGCACCCGAGATCCGTGCCCGAGCCGCCGCCACGATCGCGTCCACAGTCTGCGCCCACGGCGTCGGCGTGAGGGCGAATACCTCGGTGGTCTCCTCGTGCGAGGCGACGAACGGTTCGTCGAACTGGTAGAGCATCTCGACGATCTCCCGCATCTGCGGCTGCACCATCCCCACCGCACGCAGCGCCAGCCGTGGGATCCGTGAGACCCGCGCGCCGGGCGCACCAGAGGCCTTCGCGACGTCATCGGCCACCTGCCGGATCGATCGCGCGGGCGCGCTCGGCACATGCCAGGCACGGCCCCAGGCGCGTTCGTCCTCCGCCAGGGTCACGATGGTGCGGGCGATGTCGTCGACCGCGGTCCAGGTGTGCGGGGCGTCCGGATCGCCGACGACGGCGGCGCGCTTGCCCTGCAGGACCGGGTCGACCAGGCGCGGGCCGGCGTGGGCACCTTCGGTGGAGACCACCTGCGGGCCGACGTAGTCCGAGGCACGAAGTTCCAGGGTCCGGATCCGGCCCGACTCGTGTGCCTGGACCAGGTCCGCCCACATCCGGGCCCGGACGGCACCCTTGCGGGTGGGCGGGTCGATGGGGGTGCGGGCCGTCATCGGGCTCGAGCCCGCCGGGTAGAGGTAGAAGTTGCCGGCGACCGCCAGCACGGCGCCGCTCGACTCGGCGGCCGCCATGATCGCCCGGTGGATGGGCGGCCAGCCGGTCGCCCACTGGGCGTACGGCAGGTTGACGGCGTTGACGATCACGGACGCGCCGGCCACCACCTCGTCGAGCGAACCGGCGGAGATGTCGATCGCGACGCGGTCGATCCCGGGGGTCCGCGGTCCGGTTCCGGACCGCGTAACGACAGTGACCCGATCACCCCGGTCGGCGAAGAGGCGGGCGGTGGTCGCACCGATTGGTCCGGCGCCGAGGACAACGATCTGAGCCATGATTCCTCCAGATTGTGAACAGTGTTCTCTGTTGCGAACAGTGTTCACCCGAGTAGGGTGATGTGTCAAGAACACTGTTCACACTTTCGACCGGAAGCAGCCAACGCCGATGCAGCACGATCCTTCCGACCCCCGCGGCACGACGGCACGCGAGCGAGCCCGTGGGGCGATGATCGATGACGTCATCACCGTGGCTCGCCGCCAGCTCGGGGAGGTCGGTGCGGCCGGACTGTCGGTGCGGTCGGTCACCCGGGAACTCGGCATCTCGCCGTCCGCCGTGTACCGGTACTTCGCGAGCCGGGACCACATCCTCACCGCCCTGCTCGTCGAGGGCTACTCACGCCTCGGTGCGGCCGTCACCGAGGCCGATGACGCACTCCCCCCGGACCGGGTCACCAGCCGCTGGCACCGGGTCTGGCACAGCACCAGGGACTGGGCGGTGGCCCACCCGCACGAGTACGCGCTGCTGTACGGCACCCCCGTGATCGGGTACGCCGCACCGCCGGAAACGGTCGAGCCGGCCACCCGTGTGGTGGTCCGCCTCGCCGAGATCCTCTTCCACGCCGCCCGGCGAGGGCTGCTCACCGAGCGCCTCGACCTCAGCGACCCGGCGCCGACGGCGGGCCTACAGGCGGACGCGGAGGCCCTCATGGTGACGATCCAGGGCCTCGGCGTGGCGGTCCCGGACGGCCTGGACCCGGCCGACCCCCTGCGGGTGGTGAACGCCTGGAGCGAGTTGTTCGGGGCCATCTCGTTCGAGCTGTTCGGTCACTACGTCCGCAGCATCACCCGCCACGCCGAGCATCTCGACACGCTCGCCGCCGCCTCCGCCCGTCAGGTCGGCCTGCCCGAGCAGGACTGAGACGCACGGTCGACGGCGGTGGCTCGCCCGGCCGCTACCCTCACCGGGTGAGCACGCTGCTTCTTGCCTCCGCGTCACCGGCCCGCGCCGCAACCCTGCGCGCCGCCGGAGTCGAGCCCCTGATCCGCGTTGCCGACCTCGACGAGGAGGCGATCCTGGCCGATCACGCCCGGTCCCGGCCGGCCGGCCGGCCCGCTGCCACCGTGGCCGAGGCCGTCCTGATCCTCGCCCGTGCGAAGGCCGAGCACGTCGCGCGGGCGTCCGGCGCAACCACCACCGCCGGCCGGCCGGACGCGACCCTCGGTTGCGACTCCCTGCTCGAACTCGACGGCCGGGCGCTGGGCAAGCCCGGCACGGCCGAGCGTGCGATGCGTCGCTGGCAGCTGATGCGCGGCCGCACCGGCGTCCTGCACACGGGCCACTGGCTGATCGGCTCGGACGGACGCAGCGTCGGGAAGGTCTCGAGCACCACCGTCCACTTCGCCGACATCTCCGATGCCGAGATCGAGGCCTACGTGGGTACTGGCGAGCCGCTCCGGGTGGCCGGCGCCTTCACGATCGACGGGCGCGGGGCAGCCTTCGTCACCGGGATCGAGGGCGACCACCACGGCGTCGTCGGGATCAGCCTGCCGTTGCTGCGGACGATGCTGGCCGAGCTCGGGCTGGCCTGGACGGACTTCTGGGCGTAGTGCCGGATCCGGACCTTGCGTTTGTACCTCTTGCACTACTCCGTCCGCGAGCCGGGGCACAACCTACGGCTCCGTTTGTGGGGACCACACAAACGAGTCGGAGGCTGGTTGGGTCGAAGGACAGACTTCCGGACACACGTGGGTCGCAATTGGGCACACGGCTGCAGCAGGACTAGCGTGAACCGACGTTGGTGCGCCGGAGGGCGGCGACCGGCGCGACCACAGGCGTAGCGACGGCGCGCCGACCGAGCGAGGAGAGTGCATGTCGACCAGCGCGGCGACCACCACCCAGATCCAACCGCTGCGCAAGGTGCTCATCGCCAACCGTGGTGAGATCGCGGTCCGCGTGGCCCGTGCATGTCGGGACGCCGGCATCGCGTCCGTCGGCGTGTACGCCGACTCCGACCGCGACGCCCAGCACGTCCTGCTCACCGACGAGGCTTTCGCGCTGCACGGGGTCCGCGCCGCCGAGACCTACCTCGACTCGGCCAAGATCCTCGACGTGGCCCGCCGGTCCGGTGCGGACGCGATCCACCCCGGGTACGGCTTCCTCTCCGAGAACCCCGACTTCGCCCGCGCCGTGATCGCCGCCGGACTGACCTGGATCGGCCCACCCCCGGCCGCGATCGACGCCCTCGGGGACAAGGTCAGCGCTCGTCACATCGCCCAGCGGGCCGGCGCGCCGCTCGTGGCCGGCACCCCCGACCCGGTGGCCGACGCCAGCGAGGTGCACGCCTTCGCTGCCGAGCATGGCCTCCCGGTCGCGATCAAGGCGGCGTTCGGCGGCGGCGGCCGCGGCCTGAAGGTGGCCCGAACCGTCGAGGAGATCGACGAGCAGTTCGAGTCCGCAGTCCGTGAGGCCACCGCCGCCTTCGGTCGCGGCGAGTGCTTCGTCGAGCGGTTCCTCGACCGTCCCCGGCACGTCGAGACCCAGTGCCTGGCCGACGATCACGGCACCGTCGTGGTGGTCTCCACCCGGGACTGCACCCTCCAGCGCCGCCACCAGAAACTGGTCGAGGAGGCTCCCGCGCCGTTCCTCACCCCCGAGCAGGACGCCGAGCTCCGGCGGGCGTCCATCGACATCCTCCGCGAGGCCGGTTACCGCGGCGCCGGCACCTGCGAGTTCCTCATCGGCACCGACGGCACAATCTCGTTCCTCGAGGTGAACACCCGCCTGCAGGTCGAGCACTGCGTGACCGAGGAGATCTCCGGCATAGACCTCGTCCGCGAGCAGTTCCGGATCGCGGCCGGCGAGCCGCTGGGCTACACCGAGGTGAGCACCCGCGGCCACTCGTTCGAGTTCCGCATCAACGGCGAGGACCCGTTCGGTAACTTCCTGCCCTCCCCCGGCACCATCAACACGCTCCGCTGGCCCAGCGGGCCGGGCGTGCGGGTGGACTCGGGGGTGGTCGGCGGTGACGTCATCTCCGGCGCGTTCGACTCCATGCTGGCCAAGGTGATCGTCACCGGCGCGACGCGGACCGAAGCCCTGCAGCGTGCGCGCCGGGCCATCGCCGAGACCGAGGTCACCGGCATCCCCACGGTTCTGCCGTTCTTCCGCGCCGTGCTCGCCGATGGTGACTTCGCGGCGGACCGCGTCGAGGACTTCCGCGTGCACACCACCTGGATCGAGAGCGAGTTCGCCGAGCGCCTCAACTCGCAGACCGACGGCGACCGCCCGGTACCCGCGGCACCGACAGCACCGGCTCCGACCGAGGCAGCCACCGAGCGCGTCGTCGTCGAGGTGGGTGGCAAACGGCTCGAGGTGGTGTTGCCCGCCGGCCTCAGCCTCGGCGGAGGCAGTCGCGCGCGCGCCCCGAAGCGTCCGCCGCGCCGGGCGTCGAGCCGCGCGAGCAGCGCGGTCGGTACGGGCGGCAACGCCCTCGCCAGCCCGATGCAGGGCACGATCGTGAAGGTCGCGGTGGCCGACGGCGAGATCATCAACGAGGGCGACCTCGTCGTGGTCCTCGAGGCGATGAAGATGGAGCAGCCGCTGGTCGCCCACCGTGCCGGCCGGGTGCACGGCCTCACGGCCGCGGTCGGCCAGACCGTGGGCTCCGGCACGGTGATCTGCCAGATCGACACGCTCGACGACAGCGCCTGACCTGCCCCGGGGAGCACCTGTTGCCCGAGCGCTGAGACGCACGGGCGGCCGCGGGCCATCGCCATAGGCTGGCCGGGTGACTCACGCGCTGAACCCTGACGGCCGCCGCGCCCACGGACCCGCCGACGCGTGGGTCGAGTGCGGCTGCGGGCAGCGCCACTGGGGCACGGCCGGCGCCGCAGGACTGCTCCTGGCCGACGGCGGCGCCTCCTCGGGCGGGCCGCCCACCCGGGTCGTACTGCAGTTCCGGGCCGCCTGGTCCCACCACGGCGGCACCTGGGGTGTGCCGGGTGGAGCCCTGGACCCCGACGAGGACTCGCTGACCGGGGCGCTGCGTGAGGCCGAGGAGGAGGCCGGGATCGCACCGGCCGCCGTCGCTCCCCTGGCCGCCTCGGTGCTCCGTCACCCGGACTGGTCCTACACCACCGTGCTGGGCCGGGCAATCGCCCCGGTCGACCCGGCCCCCACGGACGCCGAGAGTGCGGACGTCGCCTGGGTCGACCTCGACGACGTCACCGACCGGGAGCTGCTGCCGGCCTTCGCGGATGCCTGGCCGAGCCTGGCGCCACTGCTTCGGTCCCGGCCGGTCCTCGTGGTGGACGCCGCGAACGTGGTCGGCTCCCGTCCGGACGGCTGGTGGCGGGACCGGGCCGGGGCCGCCGAGCGCCTCGCCCGGGAGCTGTCGGTGCAGGCCGCCCTGGGTGTGCCCGCCGAGCTGCTCGGCCTACCGGCCGACCACTGGTGGCCCGACGTCGTGATGGTGGTCGAGGGCGCCGCGCGTGGCGTGGCGATCGCGACGGATCACGAGGGCACCGCGGCACCAGGCTCCGGCCCGATGCTCCCGGTGGTGCGGATCGTCGACGCCCCCGGCTCGGGAGACGACGAGATCGTCCGCCATGCCGAGGCGGCCCGGGCGACGTCGCCCGCCCTGCCCGGCACCCCGGCCGTCACGGTGGTCACCTCCGACCGCGAGTTGCGCGAGCGGGTGAGCGCGGCCGGCGCACGGTGGGTCGGCGTGTCCGCGCTGCGCGCGGTGCTCGACGCCGCCGAGTGAGCCCGCCCGGGCCCTGAACCAAGGCGTCGACCCGGGCAGTCGACGGCCGCGGTGTTCGAGAGCCGATTCCGCCGACCGAGAGACTTCGTATCCCGGGGCCGCTCCCCCGTAGGCTGACCCCATGACTGCACGCACCGCCTGGGGAATCGGACTGGCCACCCTGACCGGAAGTGGCCAGGTCCTGGATGTCTGGTATCCGGCGCCGGGCCTCGGCCCGACGCCCGCACAGAGCTCGGGCCCGTACGGGGTGCCGGCGAACCTCGCGGCGCTCGCGGTGATCGACCCGGACCGCGGCACCCGCCAGGTGATCCGGCACGTGACCACCGATCTGGACGCTCCGCCGTCGGACACCGCGGACGCCTACCTGCGCCTGCATCTGCTCTCGCACCGGCTCGTGGAGCCGAACACGATCAACCTGGACGGCATCTTCGGGGTCCTGCCGAACGTCGTCTGGACCTCGGCCGGCCCGTGCGCGGTCGACGACTTCGAACAGACCCGGCTCCGGCTGCGCGCTGCCACGAAGGGCGCGCACATCCAGGTCTACGGCGTGGACAAGTTCCCCCGGATGACCGACTACGTGCTGCCCACCGGCGTGCGGATCGCGGACGCGGACCGGGTCCGGCTCGGCGCCCACCTGGCCGAGGGCACCACGGTGATGCACGAGGGGTTCGTGAACTTCAACGCGGGCACCCTCGGCACCTCGATGGTCGAGGGGCGCATCTCCCAGGGCGTCGTGGTCGGCGAGGGAACGGACATCGGTGGCGGCGCCTCGATCATGGGCACGCTCTCCGGGGGCGGCTCCGTGCGGGTGTCCATCGGCGCCCGGTGCCTGCTCGGCGCGAACGCCGGGCTCGGGATCTCCCTCGGCGACGACTGCATCATCGAGGCCGGGCTGTACGTCACCGCGGGCACGAAGGTGACCCTGATCGATGAGACCGCCGACGCTGCCGGCTCCGCCCGACGGATCGTCAGCGCCCGCGAGTTGTCCGGCACCTCCAACCTGCTGTTCCGGCGCAACTCCACCACCGGCGCGGTCGAGGCCTTCGAGCGCTCGGGCTCCGGCATCGCCCTCAACGCCGCGCTGCACGCGCAGTAGGGCCGGCGGTGCCGCAACGCCGTCGAGGCCGCCCCTGGCGGGCCGCCCTGGTCGTCCTGGTCACCCTCGGGCTGACCATCGGCGCCGTGAACGTCGTGCAGACCCTGCTGCGTACCCCGACATCGCCGCTGGTGCAGCGCTGCATCGCCACCGATGGGCAGGAGTCGGTCGCACTCGACCCCGAGCAGGCGGCCCACGCGGCACTGATCTCCGCGATCGCCACCGAACGTGGCCTGCCGGCACGCGCCGTCACCATCGGGCTGGCCACCGCCATGCAGGAGTCCCGACTCGCCAACCTCGACTACGGCGACCGGGACTCGCTCGGGCTCTTCCAGCAGCGTCCCTCCCAGGGCTGGGGCACGGTCGAGCAGGTGACCGACCCGGTCTACGCCACGAACGCCTTCTATGACGCGCTCGTCCGCGTGCCCGACTACGAGAACCTCGAGATCACGGTCGCCGCGCAGGAGGTGCAGCGCTCGGGGTTCCCGGACGCATACGCCCAGCACGAGCAGCTCGCGCGGCTGTTCGCGTCCTCGCTGACCGGGCACTCCCCCGCCGCGCTGGTGTGCCGGCTTGCCGAGCCCGACGCAGCCACGACCGCGGCGCTGCCCGCGACGCTGACGACCCGGGTCGCACGGGACCTGCCCAGCGTCGTCATGGTCGCCTCCGGCACCGACCACCTGCTCTCGGTCCAGGCTCTGACGCCCGACGGCGGAGCGGATTCCCCGGACCTGCTCGCCTGGGCGGTGGCCCAGTGGGCCGTCGCGACCGCCCACGAGACCGGCGTCGGTGAGGTGGTCGTGGCCGGGCAGCACTGGGTCCGAGCGGACGGCGGCCGGGCCGCCTGGGCGCCGCTGCCCGACGGCGCCGTCGGCGTCGACGACCCGGTGGGTACCGTCCGCCTCCGGTAGCCCCGGCGCCCGCAGGCCTGGTCGGCGCGGCCCGCGCGGGCCTGGTGAAGCCCCTGTGCGCCAACCGACCTGGGACCGGTAGCCGCTGCCCCGTCGCCAGGATCGGGGCATGAACCACATGCTGAAGAAGATCCTCATCCTCGGCGGCGTGATCGTGGCGCTCGCGCTGGCCCTCCTCGTCGTCATCGGCGTCTGGGGCGATCAGTTCTTCGAGGCCCTGCCCACGTCGGCCCGCCCGGACCGCCGGCTCGCCTGGGTCGCGATCCCGGTCGTGATCGCCTTGTTCGGCACCGTGCTGAGCGGGCCACTCAAGCGCTGGCTCGTGCGGGACGAGAGCGGCACCGTCGGCCCGGGCATCACTGCGCTGGACGAGTACCTGGTGGCCAGGGGTCTCGTCACCGCGAGCGATCTGGACGTCTCCCGCCGGGGCGTGCGCACGTCCGCGCTGGTGACGGCGGCCACGCCGACCGGGCAGGTCCGTGACGGGCACACCCAGCTTCAGCTCGACGTTCTGGTGGCCCGTCCGGACGGCTCCCGGTACCCGGTCACGCAACGGCTCTTCGTGCCGGCGTCGCAACTGCCGCGGGTGCACGTCGGGTCCCGGGTGGCGACGTTCGTCCTACCCGAGGACGAACAGCTGATCAGCGTCGGACTGGCGGTCTGAGTCATGCGGATCCTCCGAGCCGTCTCGATCGTCGCGATCGTCGTCGCCGTCGGCTGGTACGTCGCCGGTGCACTGAGCGCCGGCGGCGGCCTCGACGCCTGGTTCGACGGGCCGATCGGCGTCGTCCTCACGGTGGTGATCGTGGCCGGCGTGAGCCTGAGCATCACCAGCAGCCGCGGCGTGGGCAGCCAGCTCCGCACCGCCCGGGGGCGCGCCACCCGTGACTTCGCGGACGCTCCGGTCGCGATCGGCACCCTCGTGGACGCCGAGCACACCGGCTGGACCGTCAACGACATGCCCCAGCTGGATCTGCTGCTCGACGTGGAGACGCCGCAGGGCCAGCGATTCCGCGCCGAGGCCAGGACCCTGCTCGCCCACCACGAACTGGGGCAGCTCACCGTCGGTGCGCACTATCCGGTCCGGTACCGCCCCGAGGACCTGAGCACGGTGGAGCTCGCCGTCGACGCCGACCCGGACCAGATCCAGGCCGCGTTCAACGCGGTGATGGTGCGCCGCGGACTGACCGCACCGGAGGCGATCGAAGTGGCCGAGCGCGGGGTGCCGACCACCGGCGTGGTGACGGCCCTGCTGCCCACCGGCCGGGTCCGGGAGGACCACACCGAGATGGAGGTGCAGCTGCTCGTGAACCGATCGGACGGCAGCCAGTACCCGGCCACGAAGACGTCCTTCGTGCCGCAGTCGGCGATCGCGGCGGTCCAGGTCGGGCGGGTCGTCCAGATGCGGGTGCTGCCCTGGGACGAGCAGCGGATCGCGCTCGCCCTGCCGGTGAACTAAAGACCCCGGGGAGTGGGACGGGGCCGGACGATCAGTGATCGACCGGCCCCGCGAGTGTGTGCGTCAGCGCTCGTTGATGCCGAGGTAGTCGCGCGACGGGCTGCCTGTGTAGACCTGCCGGGGGCGTCCGATCTTCGTGGTCGGATCCTCCATCATCTCGCGCCACTGGGCGACCCAGCCCGGCGCGCGGCCCACTGCGAACAGCGGGGTGAACATGTTGGTGGGGAAGCCCATCGCCTTGTAGATCAGCCCGGTGTAGAAGTCCACGTTCGGGTAGAGCTTGCGCTGGATGAAGTAGTCGTCCGAGAGCGCGATCTCCTCCAGGCGCTTGGCGATGTCGAGGAGCTCGTCGCTCTGGCCGAGGCCGGCCAGGACCTTGTCGGCGACCTTCTTCACGATGGCGGCGCGCGGGTCGTAGTTCTTGTACACCCGGTGGCCGAAGCCCATCAGGCGGACACCCTTCTCCTTGTTCTTGACCCGGTCCATGTACGTGTCCACGTCGTCGCCGCTGGCCTGGATCTCGCTCAGCATCGCGAGCACGGCCTCGTTGGCACCGCCGTGCAGCGGGCCGGAGAGCGCGCCGATCCCCGCGGAGACGCTGGCGTAGAGGTTCGCGTGGGCCGAACCGACGATCCGCACCGTGGACGTGGAGCAGTTCTGCTCATGGTCGGCGTGCAGGATCAGCAGCAGGTTCAGCGCCTGCACGAGCGCGTCGTCGACCTCGTAGGGCTCGCCATTGGTCGAGAAGCTCATCCGCAGGAAGTCCGGCACGTAGCCGAGCGAGGGATCCGGGCCGATCATCTCCTGGCCGCGGGACTGCCGGAACGCGTAGGCAGCGATGGTCGGCAGCTTCGCGAGCAGCAGCACGGTGGCGAGCTCGACGGCGTGGGGGTCGAACGGGTCCACGCTCTCCGGGTAGTACCCGGGCAGCGCCGAGACCGCGGAGGACAGCACGGCCATCGGGTGCGCGTCGGTCGGGAACGCCCCGATCAGGTTCTTGAAGTTGTCGTGCAGGTGGGTGTGCCGCTCGACCCGTTCCGTGAACTGGCTGAGCTCCTCCGCGCTCGGCAGCTCGCCGTGGATGAGCAGGTAGGCCACCTCGAGGAACGTGGACTGGGCAGCGAGCTGCTCGATCGGGTACCCGCGGTAGCGCAGGATGCCCTCGTCGCCGTCGATGTAGGTGATCTTCGACTCGCAGCTCGCCGTGTTCATGAAGCCGGAGTCCAGGGTCACCAGACCCGTCTCCTTCAGCAGGTTCGAGATGACGACGCCGTCGTTCCCCTCGACCGCCGGCACCCGCGCGAACTCGAGTTCATGGTCATCGACCCGGAACGTCGCGGGGCTCAGTGTGGCGTCGGACATCATGTCCCTTCCTTGATTCTGGTTGCCTTCGGGCCTACAGTGCCCGGGCTGAAGAACTTCCGTCTCCAACGTACTCGCCGATCCGCGTGTTTCCCAAACGCCCGCTGGTCGCGGCCGCGGTCCTACCGCATGCTGGACAGCCGCTTGGCGGCCGCCCGGATCCGTTCGTCGGTGGCGGTCAGCGCGATCCGCACGTGGGACGTCGCCGCCTCGCCGTAGAACGCCCCCGGTCCGGCGATGATGCCTGCGTCGGCGAGGTCGCCGAGCGTCGACCAGCAGTCGCCGACCCCGTCGACCGGCCGCACCCACAGGTACAGGCCGGCCTCGGAATGGTCGACGGCGTAGCCGGCCGTGGTCAGGGCGCTCACCAACAACTCGCGGCGAGCCCGGTAGGTCTCGCGCTGGGCGTCGACGTGGGCGTCGTCACCGAGCGCGGCGATCATCGCCGCCTGGACCGGCGCCGGGATCATCATCCCCATGTGCCGGCGCAGCAGCAGGATCCGTCCGATCAGGTCCGGGTCCCCGGCCGCGAACGCGGCCCGGTAGCCGGCGACGTTGGACTGCTTCGACAGGGAGTAGACGACCAGGAGCCCGGACCGGTCACCCTCGGCGACCGAGTCCTGCAGAAGGCACGGGACGCCGTCGTCCGTCCACGGCGAGACCCACGGAAGTTGCGCGTAGCACTCGTCCGAGGCGACCACGGCACCGAGCTCCCGGGCCGCCCGCACAACCGCGCGCAGACGTTCGGCGCCGAGGACCTCACCCGTGGGGTTGCTCGGCGAGTTCACCCAGACCAGCCGCACCGCGGCGTCGCCGGCCCAGGCGGCGGCGTCGTCGGCGACGACCACCTGCGCCCCGGCCAGGCGGGCGCCCACGTCATAGGTGGGGTACGCCGCGCTCGGCACCACGACCTTGTCCCCCGGGCCGAGACCGAGCAGGGACGGCAGCGCGGCCACGAACTCCTTGGAGCCGACCGTGGGCAGCACCCCCGCCGGGTCCAGGTCGGTCACGCCACGGCACCGGGCGAACCAGTCGACGACCGCCGCCCGCAGGGCAGGCGTGCCGTGCGCCGTCGGGTAGCCGGGCGCGTCGGCCGCGGCCCGGAGCGCGTCCTGGACCACCAGCGGCGTCGGGTCGACCGGAGTACCGATGGACAGGTCCACGACACCGTCGGGGTGCCGGCCGGCCCGCTCGAGGTACGGGGCCAACGCGTCCCATGGGTAGGCGTCAGTGAGTTGGACGAAGCCCACGCGTCACTCGCCCTGCGGCGGCAGGGCCGCGATGAGCGGGTGGTCCTTCTCGATCAGGCCCATCTTGGCGGCCCCTCCGGGCGAGCCGATGTCGTCGAAGAAGTCGACGTTGGCGCGGTAGTACTCCGACCACTGCGAGGGCACATCGTCCTCGAAGTAGATGGCCTCGACCGGGCAGACCGGCTCGCACGCCCCACAGTCCACGCACTCGTCCGGGTGGATGTACAACGAGCGTTGGCCCTCGTAGATGCAGTCGACGGGACACTCGTCGATGCAGGCCTTGTCCTTGACGTCCACGCACGGCTGTGCGATCACGTAGGTCATGGATGATCCCTCCTGAACCTTGCTGGCGTCGTGCCGACTCGCCCGGCGAGCGGGCTGCTCCGCCTAGTATCTCCCATCAGAGGGTGCGACAGCGAAACGTTGGGTGCTGCCACCCGGAGGGGACGAGACATGGTCGACGACGGTGCGTGCGCTGAGCCGTTCTGGCACGACTGGCAGGTGGGTGAGCGGGTCGTGGTGCGGTACCGGCTGGACGCCGGCGGGGTCAGTGATGCCCTCGGCGAACTTGTCCGGGTGGACGACGCCGGGGTCGAGATCGCCACGCGCCGTGGCCTGGTCGTGGTCGCGGCCGGTGACATCGCGTTGGGCAAACGGGTGCCGCCGGCACCGGTGCCGCGGCGGACCCGCGGCTGAGCCGGCGTGTCAGCCGTCGTCGGCGTCGTCTCCCGACGGCGCCGGTCCGCAGACCACCCGGTTCCAGGCCGAGTAGCGGTGGCTGTAGGTGTCGTCGGTGACCACCTCGCCGTCGCGGCTGACGGTTCGGGTGACGTCCACGGAGAACCCGTTCGACCCGCCCGGCTCCGGGATGCAGTTGGCGGAGGTGTTGTAGACCGTCTGCGGCGAGGTGAACGCGTACCGGCCGCCGGTGACGATGTTCACATCGAACACGTCGGTGCCCCACAGCGTCACGACGACCTCGGAGTCGGTGACGTAGGCCTGGATGAGCACGCCGTAACCGGTGTTGTTCTCCCAGACCATGTCGATGCTGGGATCGTAGACGGTGGCCTCGCGCCCCTCCGGGTACCGGGAGAACCAGCGCGAGTGCGGTTGGTGGGTGACGTCGGTCAGGCCCGCCTCGAACCCGGCGTTGAACGAGGTGGTGGAGACCTGCGACAGCCCTCCGCCGACGGCTTCGCCCTCGAATCCGTTCACGACCACGCCCGAGACGGTGTACCCGTTCGCGGCCGTGATCGGCCGGAGGGCGTCGAGCAGCGAGAACCGCTCGCCCGGTAGCACCAGGATGCCGTTGATGTGTGCGGTCCCGGCGACCAGGTTCGCGGTCCGGGTCGGGTCGTGCGGGTACGGGGTCGCGAACGTGCCGATGACCTCGGTGACGCCGAGCGCCTCAGCGTCCGCGGTGGAGAACTCCGCCTCCGTCTGGGTCAGCTCCAGGGTCGCGGTCCGGGCGGCCGGGTCCGTGTTCACGGAGGCGGCGCGCACTCCCTCGGCGAGCGCGGCCGGGTCGAGACCGGTGCCGGTGACGGCCGGGACGATGGTGGGTCCGTTGTCGCCGAGGACGATCTGCGCGTCCTGGGGCGCCTCTCCGATCGAGGGGACCTTCGCCGTCACGAGTTCGGCGAGCGCGGACCCGTCGAGGGTGAGGACCAGGGATCCGCTCGCGTCGTCCAAGGCCATGGTGGCGGCCGAGGCGATCTCGGCCGGAGCGAGTTCCGCCGTCGTGTCGTTCAGGGCGACCGTGACCGGTCCGCTCAGCATCGGCTCGACCTGCTCGCTCATCGCCGCGGCGATCACGTCGGAGTCCACCATCGGGGGCACCGCGTCGGACGGCAGCTCGAGCGGGCGCTGCCCGGTGAGCCACTCGTCGGCGAGGAGCTCGCTCGCGCCCTCGACGTCGAGCGACGTCCCGTCGGCGGGTTCGGTGACGACCGGGGCACCGTCCACGAACTCGATCACGCCCTCGGTGGGAGGCACGTCAAGGCTCCCCGCGAGCGCTTCGACGGCCCCGTCGAGCGCGGCCTCGTCGATCGTGGATACTGCGGGCTGGTCGCCCAGGCCGAAGATGTGCCCGAGGACCACACGCGGGTCGAGGGTGAAACCGGTGATTCGCGCGATGGTCGCCTCGGTGTCGACGTCGAGGCCCGCCGTGGTCGGGTCGAGCTCGCCGGAGACGTCACCGAAGTGCACCGGGACAGGCACGGTCCGGGCCTCGGCGAGGCCCTCGTCGAGAGTGCGGACGGCCTCGTCCACCGCCAGGCCGGAGATGTCCACGCCTGCCACCCGGGTGTCACCGGGAACTCGGTCGCCGAGGAACCAGGCCGCTGCCACATAAGCGCCGGCGAGCACGACGATCACGGCGGCGGTCCAGATCAGCGCCTTCTTGGCCCGACCCTTGCGCTTGCCCTTCGGCTTGCGCCCCTTGCCACCAGCTGCCACTGCGCTCTCGTCCCCTGCTGGTTCATCCGGTCCACCGGCGGGTTCGCCGGCGACCACGTCATCGAGATCGGCGACCGGTTCGGCAGCACCGGCCGGCTCGGCCGAAACCGAGGGCGTCTCCGCGACCTGCTCGTCGATGACCTGCGTCGCCTCGGCATCTGAGGGCTCAGCGGGCGTGGCGCCCTGCGGTGCCTCTTCGGAGCCGTCGGGACCGTGCATCCCGGCGGCCGTGTCCGGCGTCTCGTGTTCGCGTCGCAAGCAGATGTCCTTCGTGTCGGCCACCCGACGTGGCCCCCTGAGGCGGTAGTCTACCGGCCGGACCGGCCCCGCCCTTGCGCCCGGTCCGCGACGGCAGGCAACAAAAGCATCACGGAATCGTGGTCATCCGTCCATGGAAATGCAGGACCGCGCCGCCCGACCCGGGCACCCGAGCGGACGCGAGCACCCGCCCGACCACGACGTCATGGGTCGCCGCCGGTCGGATCCATTGCGTCTCACACTCGAGCCACGCACTCGCGTCGTCCAGGATCGCGGCGCCACTGAGGTCACCACGGTGGTGGGCGACCGTCGCGAGCTGATCGAAGGCCGGCCGGCCCGGTGTTGCGAGCCAGTCTGCCGCCGCGAGCGCGCCGCTGCCGAGGATGCTGACGGCCCACCGGGAACCCGGTTCGACAGCCTCCCGCAACCGTGCGTCCGAATGCACGGTGAACAGCACGGTGGGTGGGTCCAGCGAGACCGAGACCAGGGACGTCGCGGTCATCGCGAGGTCCTGGTGGCGCTCGCGCACCGCCACCACGCACACCCCGGAGGCGAGCCGGGACATGGTCGCGCGGAACTCGTCCCGCGCCTCCTCGCTCACCGGGGGATCCGGCTCAGGCGTCGTCACGGAACCACCTCCGTGGTGCGAACGCCCCGAGCAGCACCGCCAGCATGGAGCCGAGCAGCCATGCGACACCGATCGCGTCGTCGGACACGACCACATCGCCACCCGGGCCGAGATACGTCATCGCGAGCACGGTGAGCACCACGCCGATGCCGTAGCCGAACAGGCCGCGGCCGTCGGCGAACGTCCGCGACAGCACCCCCGCAGCGAGGATGGCCAGCAGAGCGATGACGAGACCCCAGGGCTCGGACCAGCGATGGAAGGCGGTGCCGGTAGCGCCGAGGATCACCCCGAGCAGCACGGAGAAGACCGCCATCACCGGTGGGTACCAGGACGGGGGTGGTTCCACGGCGCCCTCGGCGTCCGTCCTGCCCGTTCCGGTGGTCGGCGCCAGTAGTCGGTGCAGGTCTTCGGGAGTGCCGTGACCTTGCGCGACCTGCAGTCCGGCACGTGCGGGGATCGGCACCAGGATGTCGTTGCTGAGCGCGAACCACCCGACGGCGTCCGTCGCGTCGACCCGGGTCGCCAGCTGGACCTGGGTGCGGTGGGCCGCCATCGCGGCGACGAGCTGACCGGCGACCTGGGTGACGTCGACCTCGAGGTCCACTTCGCCGTCGGGCACCACCTGGCTGGCCATCTCGCCGTCGGGGTCCGGCACGCTCAGCGCCTGCCCACTGGTCGCGGTCCGGGGGCGGTCCGGCGCGGCCTGCAGCCACGCAGCGGCCCGACGCGATGCCTGCGCGCCACGCACCGAGAACGCGACCACCGGCACCGACCACGGACTCGCGGGCTCCTCGGCGCCCGCTGTCGCGCCGGCACCGGAGGGCGCACCAGTGCCACCCGCCTGGACAGGGTTCGCGGCCAGCTCGACGGCGCGCATGGTGACCCGATGGATGTGCACGTGGTCGGGGTGCCCGTACCCGCCGTCGGGCTCCTCGGTGATCACCAGATCGGGCCGTAGCGTCCGGATCAGCCCGGCCAGCAGCCGGGCCGGCGCGTCGACGCCGGCGAGCGAGAACGCGTCGGCCGTGGCGTCCGGGGCGGGCACGGCACGCACCGTGGAGCCGGGGGCCCATGCCATGCCGGAATCGGTGTAGCCGGCGGTGCCGGGCTCGGCGAGGGAGTCGAGGAAGTGGTGGCGCGTCACGCCGAGCGCGGCCAGCGCGGCGGACAGCTCCTCCTCGCGCACCGCCGCGAGGGCCGGCCCGTCCCCCTCCACATACTTGAGCTCGGCCGGGATCACCTCGCCGCGCTCACCGCGGGTGGCGGTCACCACGGTGACCTCGGCCCGCCGGGCGAGGGTCGCCAGCACCGCGCCGGCGCCGAGGGTCTCGTCGTCGGGGTGCGCGAACGTGGCGAGCACCCGCAACGGCGGGGCGCTGATCGGATCTGTCACCGGTGCATCCTCGCATCACCTGCTGGGCGCCTGCGCACCCAGCAGTGCTCCTGCGGCCGGTCAGGCCTTACGGGAGCGTGAGACCGCCTTGCTCCGGTCGTTCTGGTTCAGGATCACCTTGCGGATCCGGACCGAGATCGGGGTGACCTCGACGCACTCGTCGTCGCGGGCGAACTCGAGGGACTCCTCGAGGGTGAGCTTGCGCGGCGGGATGACGTTCTCGAACGACTCCGACGTGGCCGACCGGATGTTGTTGAGCTTCTTCTCCTTGGTGATGTTCACGTCCATGTCGTCACCGCGGGAGTTCTCGCCGACGATCTGGCCCTCGTACACCTCGGACGTCGCCTCGATGAAGAACGAGCCGCGCTCCTGCAGGTTCAGCATCGCGAACGGCGTGGCCACCCCGGCGCGATCGGCGACCAGCGACCCGGTGGTGCGGAACTCGATCGGGCCGGCCCAGGGCTCGTACCCCTCGGCGATGGAGGAGGCGATCCCGGTGCCGCGGGTGTCGGTGAGGAACCGGGTCCGGAACCCGATCAGGCCACGGGCCGGGACCAGGAACTCCATCCGCACCCAGCCGGTGCCGTGGTTGGACATGTTCTCCATGCGTCCCTTGCGGGCGGCGAGGAGCTGCGTGACGGCGCCGAGGTACTCCTCGGGGACGTCGATGGTCATCCGCTCGACCGGTTCGTGCAGCTTGCCGCCGATCTCCCGGGTGACCACCTGCGGCTTGCCGACGGTCAGCTCGAAGCCCTCACGGCGCATCTGCTCCACGAGGATGGCCAGCGCCAGCTCGCCGCGGCCCTGGACCTCCCAGGAGTCGGGACGGTCCGTGGGCAGCACCTTCAGCGAGACGTTACCGATGAGCTCGCGGTCGAGGCGGTCCTTGACCTGACGCGCGGTGACCTTGGAGCCCTTCTCGCGGCCGGCGAGCGGGGAGGTGTTGATCCCGATCGTCATCGAGATCGCCGGGTCGTCAACGGTGATCAGCGGCAACGGGCGCGGGTCGTCCGCGTCGGTCAGGGTCTCACCGATCGTGATGTCCTCGATGCCGGCGACGGCGACGATGTCACCGGGGTTCGCGACGTCCGTGGGCACCCGGTCGAGGGCCTTGGTACGCAGCAGCTCACTGATCCGCACGTTCTGCAGGCTGCCGTCGCGGCGCGCCCAGGCGACCGTCTGCCCCTTGCGCAGGGTCCCGTTGTAGATCCGCAGCAGCGCGAGGCGGCCGAGGAACGGGGAGGCGTCCAGGTTGGTCACGTGCGCCTGCAACGGCGCGTTCTCGGTGTAGCCGGGAGCGGGGATGCGCTCGAGGATGGTGCTGAACAACGGCTCGAGGTCCGGCGCGTCCGGAAGCTCGCCGTCGGCGGGCTGGGTCACGCTGGCGCGACCGGCCTTCGCGGAGGCGTAGACGACCGGGACGTCGAGGATCGCGTCCAGGTCCAGGTCGGGCACCTCGTCGGACAGGTCGGAGGCGAGCGAGAGGAGCAGGTCCTGGGCCTCCGCGACCACCTCGGTGATCCGGGCGTCCGGTCGGTCGACCTTGTTGACCACGAGGATCACCGGCAGGTTGGCCGCGAGCGCCTTGCGGAGCACGAAGCGGGTCTGCGGCAGCGGGCCCTCGGAGGCGTCCACGAGCAGCACGACGCCGTCGACCATGGACAGCCCGCGCTCCACCTCGCCGCCGAAGTCGGCGTGTCCTGGGGTGTCGATGACGTTGATGGTCACGCCCTCGGGGTGCCCGGCGGCGGCAGCAGCCGGGCCGGAGTACTCCACCGCGGTGTTCTTCGCGAGGATCGTGATGCCCTTCTCGCGCTCGAGGTCACCGGAGTCCATCGCACGCTCGTCCACGTGATCGTGCGCGCCGAACGCGCCGGACTGCCACAGCATCGCGTCCACCAGGGTCGTCTTGCCGTGGTCGACGTGCGCGACGATCGCGACATTGCGCAGATCGGTGCGCTGCAGCAGGCCAGTCGTGGGCACACTCATCCGCAGTACTCAATTCCGAGAGGGGGAAGGGGGAGGGCACCAAGTCATCACGGGGCGCCGTCATCATCCTACCGGTGCCCGCCAGCCCGACCTAGGCGAGGAGGACACCTGCCGCGGTGAGTTGGCCCACACATGCCGGCGGGGCCCGAACGGGTCTTCCCCGCTCGGGCCCCGCCCGTACCGCCGCAGCGGCTGCGACTAGACCCCTGTGCCGGAGCTGCGCTGGGTGTCCAAGCCGGCCAACGGGTCGCCACCGGCGTGCTCGGCCTCGTACTGCTCGTCCGCCGCGAGTTCGGCGGCGGCAGCACTGAGCAGGGCGTCGCGGGTCTCCCGGCGCACCTTCTGCTCCTCGGGATCGGGCACCGGCACGGCGGCGATCAGCCGCTGGGTGTACGCGTCCTGGGGGTTGTTCACGATCTGCGCGGTCGGGCCGATCTCGACGAGCTTGCCATGGTGCATCACGGCGATCCGGCTCGACAGCATCTCCACGACGGCGAGGTCGTGGCTGATGAACAGGCAGGCGAACCCATGCTCGCGCTGCAGCTCGGTGAACAGTTCCAGCACGTGCGCCTGGACCGAGACGTCGAGCGCGGAGGTCGGTTCGTCGGCGACCAGGAGGGCGGGCTCCAGGCTGAGGGCACGGGCGATGCCGACGCGCTGGCGCTGACCGCCGGAGAGCTCGTGCGGGTAGCGGTTGCGCATGCTCCGCGGCAGTTCGACCTGGTCCAGCAGCACCTCGACCCGTTTCGCGAGCTCAGGGCCCTTGATCCCGGTGTGCAGCATCAGCGGCTCCCCGATGGACTCACCGATCGGCAGCCGGGGATTCAGCGAGGAGCCCGGGTCCTGGAACACGATGCCGATGCTCTTGCGCAGGGTGCGCAGGTCCTTGGGATCGATGCCGACCATGTCGGAACCGTTGACCCGAAGCGAGCCGCCGGTCACCGGCAGGAGCCCCACCACGGCACGTCCGATGGTGGTCTTCCCGGACCCGGACTCCCCCACCAGGCCGACGACCTCGCCGCGGTCGATGGTCAGGTCGACACCGTCGACGGCCCGGAACGCGGGCGTCCGGCCACGCTTGGGGTATTCGATCTCCATCCCCACGGCCTCCATCACCCGCTCGCCGAACAGGGCCTCGGCGGGCGCGTCGGTGGCCGCAGGGGCAGGCTCGTGCACCTGGGCCTGGCTGTGCGCACCGAGGTGCGGCACCGCGGCCAGGAGCTCCTTGGTGTACTCGTGCTCGGGGTGGTTGAAGATCTTGTCCGCCGTGCCGTGCTCGACCACCCGGCCGCGGCGCATCACGATGATCTTGTCGGCCATGTCCGCCACCACGCCCATGTCGTGGGTGATCAGCACGATGCCCGAGTCGATTCGCGATCGCAGGTCGCGCATCAGCTTGAGGATCTCGGCCTGCACCGTCACGTCCAGCGCGGTGGTCGGCTCGTCCGCGATCAGCAGCTTCGGGTCACAGGACAGCGACTGGGCGATCATGGCGCGCTGGCGCTGGCCACCGGAGAGCTGGTGCGGGTAGGAGTGGAACCGCACCTCGGGGTTGGGCATCTCCACGAGCCGGAGAAGTTCGAGGGCTCGCTCCTTCGCCGCGGAGGGTCCCATGTCGAAGTGGGTCCGGAGCGTCTCGACGATCTGGAATCCGACCGTGTACACCGGGTTGAGGGCGGTCATCGGCTCCTGGAAGATGACCGAGATCTCCTTGCCCCGGATCCTCCGCATCGCGGGACCGGTGAGCCCGATGAGCTCGCGGCCGCCGATCTGCGCGCTGCCGGTGGCTCGCCCGTTCGGAGGAAGCAGCCCCAGCAGCGACATCGAGGACTGGCTCTTGCCCGAACCGGACTCGCCGACGATGGCGAGCACCTCGCCGGGGTGGACGTCGTAGCTGATGTCGATCGCGGCCGGGAACCACTCACCCTCGACGTAGAAGTCGACGTTGAGGCCGTTCACCGACAGGATCGGCGCTCCGGTGCGGGCGGGCGTGTCTTCGGTGGTCTGCGTGGTCACGCGCGCACACCTTCCTTCCTTCGGCGCGCGCGGATCTCACGGCGCTGGCGAGCAGGCACAGGACCTGCGAGTGGGAGCATTGAGCAATGATCGGTCCGACCCTGACGTTCCGCACGCTGTTCGCACGCGTGCTGACCATCGTGATCGCGGTGGTGGCGGCGTGCGCCCTGGTCTTCTTCGTCCTTGACGGCGGCTGGCGGGAACTGGCGCGCTCCGGCCCGGTGACCCTGTTCGTGGTCGCGGGCGTGTGGGCGCTCTTCTGGAACCCTCTGGTCGAGGTGTCCGACGGTGGCGTCACCATCGTGAACGTCCTGCGCACCGTGCACATCCCGTGGCCCACGGTGGCCAGCGTGGACAGCCAGTGGGCGCTGCGGGTGCGCACCAACGACGGCGGCAGCTACTCGTCCTGGGCCGTGCCCGCCAGCAGTGGCATGGCGGCGCGGAGCCGCCGGCCGGAGCGCTCCGGCGGCCGCGACGATGCGGCCGCCGACAAGGTTCCCGACTCCCGCGCCAGGATCTCCGGTGCGAGCGCGGACGCTGCGGCGCTGGCCATCGGCCAACGCCTCGCGGCGCTGACCGAGGCCGGTCACCTGAGCAGGTCGCGGTCGACCGTCGGCGAGGTGCGCCCGACCGTGACCTGGAACGGTCCGGTCCTGGCCGTGCTCGCAGTCCTTGCCGCCCTCGGCGTGCTGGGGCTCACCCTCGGCTGAGATCGTCAGGTCCGCCGTCATGACGCGTGGGCCTGGACCTCGGCCTCGCCGCGGCGCGCCGCGCGAGCCATCTTCCGGGCCGACGGGATCCGGCGCTGCCGCGGGTCGAACGCGTCCCGGAGTCCGTCACCGATGAAGTTCACGCACAGCGCGATCGCGATGATGAACAGACCGGGCCACCAGAACAGCCAGGGCCGGGTGTTGAACGACGACTGGTACTCGTTGATCAGCTGGCCGAGCGAGACGTTCGGGAAGGAGATCCCGAAGCCCAAGTAACTGAGCGCCGTCTCCAGGAGGATGGCCGAGCTCATCAGCAGCGTGGTGGACACGATGATGACGCCGATCGCGTTCGGCAGGATGTGCTTGAAGATGATCCGCGAGTTGCTCGCCCCGGCCACCCGCGCGGCGTCCACGAACTCCCGCTCGCGCAGCGAGAGGAAGTCACCGCGCACGAGCCGGGCCAGGCCCGTCCAGGTCACCGCACCGAGCGCGATGGCCAGTGGCAGCGGGTCCGCGCCACCGAACAGCTTCCCGAGCACTGCGCCGATGACGATCGTCGGGACCGTGATGACCAGGTCGGTCATCCGCATCAACGCAGTATCCGCCCAGCCTCGGAAGAAGCCGGACAGTGCGCCTACGAGGACCCCGACTGCGGTGGAGACCAGGCCGACCACGACCATCACGAGCAGCGAGGTCTGCACCCCGCGCATGACGCGGGCGAAGATGTCGTGCCCGATCTCGTCCTGACCGAACGGGTGCGGGCCGATCGCGAACCCTTCCGGGCTCCAGGGCATCGTCAGCGTCGGCGTTCCGCCGGGGTTCACGATCGGGTTGGTCTCGTTCGGGCCGTAGGGCCACCAACCGGAGATGTACCAGGAGTCCGTGAACACCGGGAACCCGATCGAGGTGAGCGCGAGGACGAAGATGAGCACCATCACGATCAGGCCGGTCATCGCGCCCTTGTGCCGGAAGAACCGGGACCGGACGATCTGGCCCTGAGACTTGCCCTCGACCTCCTTCATCTCGATGGCGTTCTCCGCCGACTCGACGCGACCGTCGTTCGGGGTCGGATCGGTCATGTTGTTGGAGGTCATGCGTTCACCCGGATTCGTGGGTCAAGGACTGCGTAGATCAGGTCCGCGATGATGTTCGCCACGATCGCCAGGAACGCGACGATCATCAGGTAGGCCATCACCGGTTCGATCTGGTCCGTGTCCAGCGATTGCAGGAAGAGCTGGCCCATGCCGGGTCTGCCGAAGATACGTTCGGTGATGATGGCACCGCCGATCAGCGTGATGACGTCCAGGGGCACGATCGTTGCCAACGGGATCAGGGAGTTGCGGAAGCCGTGCCGCACCACCACGGTGCGCTCGGTGAGTCCCTTTGCCCGGGCGGTGCGGATGTAGTCCTGGTTCATCACCTCGAGCATGCTGCCGCGCGAATAGCGGGTGTACCCGGCGAACGAGATCAGCATCAGGGCCAGCGTGGGCAGCAGCAGGTGGGTGTAGGAGTCGAGGACGCCGACCCACCAGTTCCCGCCGAGGTTCGGCGTCCGGTCCCCGATCGTCGGGATCGGCCGGCCGTTGATGGCGTTCGAGTTGTAGTACGGGCCCCAGACGCTCATCACCTGGTCGATGAAGATCAGCCCGGCCACCAGGAAGGCCACGATGCCGCCGGTCCGCGCGGACTGCTTCCAGTCCGGTCCGCGGTACAGGACCCCGATCCCGACGCCGACCCCGATCGCGAGCAGGGCCAGGAGGGCCACGACGCCCCAGTTCATGTAGTCGGTCAGGTAGTAGAACAGGTAGAAGCGGACCGGGTACCAGAGCGCCACACCGAGCGCGGCACAGGTCAGCGCGGTGTAGAGCGCGCGGCGGTTCCTCAGGCCCGTCGACAGGGCAGTGACCGCGAACGCGATCACCACGGAGGTCACCGCGAGGATCACAGGCCCGATGTTGGGTGTCTCCCACCAGCCGGACAACTGCAGGAACGCGAGCGCGGCGATGGTGGCCCCGCCGCCGATCGCCGCGTTGATCAGCCTGCGTTTGACGGCGCCGCCAATGGCGAGCTGCCAGAGGAAGCCGGCGATGACGCCGAGGCCGACCACAATGCCCCAGGCGATCCACGGGTTCGCGAGGAAGTCGTTGAAGCCGATCGCACCCCACTGCTTGAGCAGGACGGCGACCCAGAAGGAAGGCAGCGAGAACAGCAGGAAGGAGACGAACGTGATCAGGTAGTCGAACCCGCTGTACTGACGCAGCGCGGAGACGATGCCGACCGCGACGCCCAGGACGATGGACAGGACCGTGGCTGCGCTGACCAGTTGAACGGTCGAGATGATCGCGCCCTGCAGCAGCTCGCCGACGGGGCGGTTCGTGCGCCAGGCGGTGCCGAGGTCACCCGTGAGAACGCCGCCGAGCCACTCGAAGTAGCGTTGGATGACCGGCTCGTCGAGTTCGAGCAGCCGGATCCGCTCAGCGATCTGGAACTCCTTGTTGGGGTCCGTGGACGCGATCAGATCCTCGAGCGGCTCGATCGTCAGGTCGACGAGCAGATAGAGAAGGAATGACGAGACGAGCAGAATGCCGAGTCCGATCAGGACTCTGCGGATGATGAACGTCAACATCGTGGGGACATACCTCGCAACCGGCTCGGACCGCACTTGGCCGTGGAGTCTACGCCGACGCCACGCAGGTGCAGGTGCGAACCTCTAGGGGTGGGGATCAGCCGAATCCTAGTCGCGTGAGGGGCGCCGGGACACCAGGTCCCGGCGCCCCTCACGTACTACTTGTCAGCCAGAGGCTAGCGCTGACCGCGGTCGAGTCAGCTCGAGGCCTCTTCGGTGGCGGTCGTGCTCCACTCCCAGAAGTTCCAGAAGATGGTCGGCGAGATGGAGATCGGGTCGATGCCCTCGACCTCCGTGTTGTACGACGTCACCCCCGGGAACTGGAAGATCGTGACACCGAACGCGTCGTCGACGAGGTGGGTCTCCACCTCGGCCAGGATCTCGCCCTGGCGCGTCGTGTCGGTCTCGACCTGCAGCTCGTCGAACAGTGCGTCCACCTCGGCGTTGGAGTACCCGCCGAAGTTGTTCAGGCCACCGGTGCGGTAGTTCGCGTCGGACTCCGACACCGCCGTGGAGGTGGACTGCCAGCCGAACAGCGACGCGTCGTAACCGCTGCTGTCCTCGAGGAGGGTGCCCCAGTTGTCGTCACCGCCGTCGATCACGTTGAACAGGCCGTTCTGGCCCGCCGACTCGGCGATCAGCTGGTACTGCTGCTGGCGACGCACGTTGCTCGCGCCGTACAGCATGCGGACGTCGATCGGGGTCGTGACCCCGGCCTCCTGGAGCAGCGCGGTGGCTGCGTCGAGGTCGGTCGCACCCGGGAACTGCTCGGCCATGCCGTTGACGGCAGAGACGACGTCGTAGTTCGGCGAGCCAGGGATCGAGGTGTAGGAGTTGCGGATCTCGGCCTCGGGGTTCAGCGACACGATGAGCCGGTCGATGATGTCCTGACGCGGGATCAGCTTGAGGAACGCCTGACGCACGGCCAGGGCCGTCGCCTCGTCGCCGCCGTAGGTGGCCGGGTCGAACGGGCCGCCGTTGTCGAACATGAGGTCGACGTGCTCGTAGGTGCCCTCGTCCTGGGTGATGATGTTGTAGCCGTCGCCGAGAGCCTCGAGCGAGGCCAGCACGTCCGCGGTGGACTGCGGGGAGATCACGTCGACCTCACCGTTCTCCAGCGCCTGGACCTGGGCCATCGGGTCCTCGTTGTAGCGGATGGTGACCCGCTCGACCGTCGGCGCGTGGTCACCGGTGTAGTCCGGGTTCGCGACCAGGGTCACGTACTGCTCGTTCACGTACTCCTCGAGCAGGTACGCACCGGAGGACAGGTACAGGGACTCGTCGTCCGGGAGGGCGTTCCCGAACTGGAAACCGGTGTTCCAGAACTGCGAGATCGGGCTGAGCGCCTCGGCGTCGCGGTCGTTGACGGCGGCGATCAGCGCGTCCTTGGCCTCCTGCGCGTCCTCGATGTCGAGGGCGTGGCTGGCCACGACGTGCGCGGGCACGCCAACACCGAAGTTGACCTCCCAGTCAGCGAACGGCTTGGTGTAGACGAGCGTGATGCTCTGCCCGTCCTCGGAGATCTCGGGGGTCTCCTCGACCAGTGCGAGACCCGCGTTGGTGTTGTTGAAGTAGACGCCGGCGTCGACCTCGTCCTGGTTGGTGACGTTGCCCTCCTCGTCCTGCTCGGCCTCCACGGTGTTCATGTGGCCGCTGGTGGACGCCCAGGTGAGCAGCATGTCGGCGGCGTCGACGGGCGTGCCGTCGGACCAGGTCACGTCATCGTTGATCGTGTAGGTCACGGTGAGCGGGTCGTCGCTGACCTTCTCGTAGGTGCCGAAGGACTCGTCGGTGACGAGGTTCAGGTCCTTGTCGTAGTAGTTGAAGCCACCGTTCATGAGGTACAGAACGATCGCATTGGCCGTCGCGTTACCAGTGGCCGAGTTCGAGTTGTACTCGTAGAACGGCTGGTTCCAGCCGATGTTGATGGAAGTGCCCTCGTCGATGCCGGCGTTACCGCCGCCGTCACCACCGTCAGTGCCTTCGTCCCCGGGCGGGGTGCAAGCACTGAGCACGAGCGCACCTGCTGCGACGGTCGCAGCCAGGGCGGAAATGCGCCGGATCTTCAATGTTCCTCCTATGGATGGCATGGAGCCCCCTGTCCCGGACCGGTTCCGGAAAGACCTGATGGGTCTGACGAGGCAGAGCGTCCGCCATGGACACGGGAACTGTACACACGCTCAGTTGCCATCTCGCCCTTTGGTCACAAGGTTGTGGCCGCATCGTTATCCAAGTGAGACCCGAATACGTCTCTTTACCGGACGTGGTAACGCATCGGAAACGTAACGGTTATGCGCGGGTCATCCCGCTGCCGCTCGCCCCTTGCCGCGGTGGCGAGTTCCGCCGTCGGGCATTGCGACCTCTATGTAGTGCGCCGGGTGTGTGGTGCACCGGGCCCGACGGCGAGCCCCACCACCGCGAAGTTCCCTGCGGCTCGGGCGTGGGTCACATCGCTCGAGGCAGCCGGTAGGTCCATCGGGAGTCGTCGGCCACCCAGACCGGCGTGACCCACGCGCCGGACACCCGATATCTTGATGTCGAGCGATTCCCCGACCAGCAGAGGATCTTCTTCGTATGTCCACCATCATCTACACCCACACCGATGAGGCGCCGCTGCTCGCGACGTACTCGTTCCTGCCGATCATCGAGGCCTATGCATCGACGGCAGGCGTCGAGGTGCAGACCCGGGACATCTCGCTCTCGGGTCGCATCATCGCGCTGTTCGGTGAGTACCTCACTCCGGAGCAGCGCCTGCCCGACGCGTTGACCGAGCTCGGCGAGCTGGCCAAGCGGCCCGAGGCCAACATCATCAAGCTGCCGAACATCAGCGCCTCCGTGCCGCAGCTCAAGGCGGCCGTCGCCGAGCTTCAGGGCCAGGGCTACGCGCTTCCGAACTACCCGGACGAGCCGGCGACCGACGAGGAGAAGGAGGTCCGCGCGCGCTACGACAAGGTCAAGGGCAGCGCCGTCAACCCGGTCCTGCGCGAGGGAAACTCCGATCGCCGCGCACCCGCGTCGGTGAAGGGGTACGCACGCTCGCACCCGCACTCGATGGGCGCCTGGGCCGCGGACTCGAAGACGAACGTTGCGACGATGGACGCCGACGACTTCCGCTCCAACGAGCAGTCCGTGGTGCTCGCCGCCGATGACACCCTGCAGATCCGCCACGTCGCCGCGAACGGTGCCACGACGGTGCTGAAGGAGTCGCTGCCGGTCCTCGCCGGTGAGGTCGTGGACGGCACGGTCATGCGGGCGGGTGCGCTGGACGCGTTCCTGGCCGAGCAGATCGCGCACGCCAAGGCGGACGACGTCCTGTTCTCGGTGCACCTGAAGGCGACCATGATGAAGGTCTCGGACCCGATCATCTTCGGCCGCGTGGTGCGCGCGTTCTTCCCGGACCTGTTCGCGGTCTACGGCGAGCAGCTCGCTGCGTCCGGCCTCAGCCCGAACAACGGGCTCGGTTCCATCCTCGCCGGCCTCGACGCCCTGGACCCGGCCACCCGCGCCGGGGTTCAGGCCGCGATCACCGAGGGCTTCGCCCACGGCCCGGCGCTGGCGATGGTGAACTCGGACAAGGGCATCACCAACCTGCACGTGCCCAGCGACGTGATCGTGGACGCCTCGATGCCCGCGATGATCCGGACGTCCGGCCACATGTGGGGCCCGGACGGCGCCGAGGCGGACACCCTCGCGGTGATCCCGGACTCCTCCTACGCCGGTGTGTACCAGACCGTGATCGACGACTGCCGCGCGAACGGCGCCTTCGACCCGACCACGATGGGTTCGGTTCCGAACGTGGGTCTCATGGCCCAGAAGGCCGAGGAGTACGGCAGCCACGACAAGACCTTCGAGATCACCACCCCTGGCACCGTGCAGGTGGTGGACTCCGCCGGCACCGTCCTGATCGAGCACGAGGTCTCCCCCGGCGACATCTGGCGCGCCTGCCAGACCAAGGATGTCCCGATCCAGGACTGGGTGAAGCTGGCCGTGACCCGCGCCCGCGCCACCGGTTCCCCGGCCGTGTTCTGGCTGGACCCGGCCCGCGCCCACGACGTGAACCTGACCGCCAAGGTCCGTACCTACCTCGCCGACCACGACACCGAGGGCCTGCAGATCGAGATCATGTCCCCGGTCGAGGCCACCCGGTTCTCCCTGGAGCGCATCCGTCGCGGCGAGGACACCATCTCGGTGACCGGCAATGTGCTGCGTGACTACCTGACCGACCTGTTCCCGATCCTCGAGCTCGGCACCAGCGCCAAGATGCTCTCGGTCGTGCCACTGATCAACGGGGGCGGCCTGTTCGAGACCGGTGCCGGTGGCTCCGCGCCGAAGCACGTGCAGCAGCTGGTGGAGGAGAACCACCTGCGCTGGGACAGCCTCGGTGAGTTCCTCGCCCTCGCGGTCAGCTTCGAGCACCTGGCCACCACCACCGGGAACGCCCGCGCCCAGATCCTCGCGGACACCCTGGACCGGGCGACGGCCACGTTCCTGAACGAGAACAAGTCGCCGAGCCGCAAGGCCGGGCAGCTCGACAACCGTGGCAGCCACTTCTACCTGGCGACGTACTGGGCGCAGGAACTGGCCGCGCAGACCCAGGATGCGGAACTGGCGGCCGCGTTCGCCGCGGTCGCGGCGGGCCTGACCGAGAACGAGGAGGCCATCACGGCCGAGCTGCTCGCGGTGCAGGGCTCGCCGGTCGACCTCGGCGGCTACTACCGGCCGGACGAGCAGAAGGCGTCGGCGATCATGCGCCCGTCGGTGACATTGAACGACGTGCTCGCCACGCTCGCCTGAGCAGCGCTACGCGCTGGACCCGGTACGAGGTACGACGGCGGCCGTCACCGTGGGTGGTGACGGCCGCCGTCGTCGTCGGTCGCCTCAGCCGTCCTGCTCGCCATGGTGGTCCGCGAACCCCTCCGGTGCGCGGTCCAGGAACGCCGTCACGGAGGAGATCCGGCCGTCCTCGGCGAGCACCAGCACGTCGGTGCCCGTCGCGAACGAGGTGCCGTCGGCAAGGACGATCTCCCAGCGCAGCCGGGCCCGGTCGGTGAGTCGGTCGGGTCCACCGAGGTGCACCAGGTTCGCCTCGCCCATGTGCGCGATGAACTCGTCACGGAACCCGCCCAGCGCCTGCGCCCCGGTGAGGACGCCGACGGCCGCGTGGTAGTCGACGTCGTCGGAGAACACCTCTGCCGCGATCCGGCTCCGTTCGGCAGGGTCCGCCGTGTTCCAGAACCGCGCGTACTAGCCGAGGATCGTGTCCGGGTTGATGGTGGGTGTGCTCATGGTCTCGTCTCCCTCTCGTTCCGTCGGCTCCGGGGCGGAACCGACGGCTCAACGGTGCGGGTCCGCCCTGCCCCGCGTCGATGACCCGGGAGGTCATGCGGAGTCGGCGACCATGACCTCTGACGTCATTGCCGCACCTCACCGGTTGTGGGCAGGCTGTGTGACATGACCACGATGGCGGACGGTGTCGGCTCAATGGTGCGGCGATGGCGGGAACGGAGGCACCGGTCCCAGCTCGACGTTTCCATCGCCGCCGATGTCTCGACGCGACACCTGAGTTTCATCGAGACCGGGCGGTCCACGCCCAGCCGGGACATGATCGAGCGGCTCTGCGACGAGCTCGACGTGCCACTGCGGGAGCGGAACGCGTTCCACCTGGCAGCTGGCCTGGCGCCGGTGCACCGGGAGCGGCCGTTCGCCGATCTGGGCGCGGCCCGCCTGGCGGTCGAGGCCGTCCTGGCCGGGCACGACCCGAACCCTGCCGTGGCGGTCGACAGTCACTGGGACCTGCTCGCGGCCAACGCCGCGATGCGGAGGTTCCTGGCGGATATCCCGGCCGAGCTCGCCGGGCCGCCGCTGAACATGCTGCGCGCGACCATGCACCCCGACGGATTCGCGAGTCGGCTGCGGAACCCGGCGCAGTGGCGCGCCCACGTGCTCCGGCGCGTGCGCCGGCAGTGGGAACGTACCGGCGATCCGGTGCTGGCGGACCTGCTCACCGAGCTGGAGTCCTACCCGGCTCCCCGGCCCGGCGGGGACGTCGCGACCACCGGTGGGGACATCGCCGTTCCGATGCTGCTCGCCACCGAGTTCGGGGACCTCGCGCTGCTGTACGCCGTCACCGTGTTCGGATCTCCGCGGGACGTGACCCTCGACGAGATCGCGATCGAGACGTTCTTCCCGGCCGACGACGCGACCCGCCGGATCCTGGTCGCGGCAGCCGGTGGCGCCTAGCCAGACCCCCCGCGATCGATCGCCTGCCCGGGCGTCGGCTCGCGCTCGGGTTCGAAGACGATCTTGGCGACCGCCCAGCCGACCGCGGTGACCGGAACGGCGAGGACGGCGCCAAGGATGCCACCGAGGATGGTGCCGATCGTCAGCGAGAGCAGGATGACCAGTGGGTGCAGCTTCAGCGACTGCCCCATCACAACCGGCTGTAGGAAGTCGCCCTCGAGCTGGTTCACGGCGATCACCAGGATGACCACGATCAGTGCGGTCAAGGGTCCGTTCGCGACCAGTGCCACGAGCGCGGCGAAGATGCCCGCCACCGTTGCGCCGACGAGGGGGATGAACGCGCCGAAGAACACGACGACGGCGAGTGGCAGCGCGAGTGGGACCCGCAGGACCGCCAGGCCGACTCCGATCGCGACGGCGTCCACCAGGGCGACCAGCGCCGTGCCGCGCACGTACCCGCCGAGTACCTTGACGGCGGTGGTGCCGATCCGCTCGCCCCGATCCAGCGGCTCGCCGCGCAGCGGGGTGAGGAAGAAGTTCCAGATCTTCTCCCCGTCCTTGAGGAAGAAGAACAGGACGACGACGATCAGGACCAGGCCCGTGATCACCTGGCCGACGGCCGACAGGCCCGCGACGGCCCCGGAGCCGAACTGCGCACTCGTCACGAACTGGGTCGCGGCATCGAGCACGGCGTCCCAGTCGATGTCGAACGAGAGCTGGAACCGCTGCAGGATGTCCTGGAGCTCGATCAGGCCTTCCCCGGCGGCCACGGCGAGTTCCTCCCACTGGTTCCGCACGGCGAAGACGATGCCGGTGACGACGCCGCCGATCACCACGACCGCGCCGATCAGGGTCAGCCACGTGGCGAGCAGGGCAGGGACACCCCGCCGGCGTAGCCACGCGACCAACGGGGTGAGTGCCGCAGCGAGGATCAGCGCGACCATCAGCGGGATCACGACGAGCTTGACCTGGATGAGGCCCAGCACGACGATCGCCGCACCCGCGATCAGGATCATGACCTGCAGTGTGCGGATGCTCGACCGTCCGAGGCGGTCCGTCCAGAGGTGGGACATCCCACCCGGCGCGGGCCCGTCCACGACCAGTGACGGCCGACCGACCTCGCGCCCCGTACGCACCCGTGCCGACTCTCCCGGCTCGCCCTTGCGTCGCCGCCTGCCGATCGCCATGTCTGCCTCCGTGTGCCGAGCGAACCCTTGCCAGTCCGGCCCTCGCCACGCTAACAGCGGCATGCCCCGACGACCCGGCGAGCCGCGGTCGTTGGGATGATGCGCCAGAATCTCCTTGAGGGCGTTCGGGACCGAACGACAACGGCCGACAGCTGGGGGGCGCACATGTATACGAACATCGAGGGCGAGGCATCGGCAGTTCCGGCCTCGCGTCGTGGCGCACGCAGTACGGACGGCGCCATCGACGTCGAGTTCCAGGGCTGGCTCGGCGACGACCTGCTCGACCTCGTCGACCGGTGGATCGTGTCCGCACGTCTGGCCGACGCGCTACGCGCATCCGACCTCACGGGCTACCACCTCGCACCCGTGCAGTTCACGAAACACCCCGACTGGGCTCTGATGAAGCACGAGTTCGAGTTGCCCGAGCGATGGGAGCGGCTCGTGCCGACCGGCGAGCGCCGCGACGGTGACGACTTCGCGACCGAGCCCGCCACGGGGCTGATGGCCAGCGGTCGCGCACTCGAACTGCTGCGCTCCTTCCGGCTCGAGCAGGCCGAACTCAGCGCCGTCACGGCGCCCGTCCACGGAAGCGACGCGGAGGCCGCCGCCGCCGAGGCCGAGCGGCTCGCCCGCGTGCGCGCGCTCGACGCCGAGAACCAGAAGGCGGCCACGATCGAACGTGCGGAGCGGCAGCGCGCCGCCGACGAGCACGCCGCTCGGCGCGAGGCCAGGATCGCCGAGGCGCTCGTGCGGCACCGGGTTGCGCACGGCGAGCCGGTCGAGCCCACCGGCGATCTCGACGTGATTCGCGCCGGCATCGGCAAGCCGCTCGAGGACGAGCGCGTCGCCGCGGTACTGGCACTCGCGTCGCTGCCGCTCGAGATCGAGGTGACCCGGGAGACGAAGCGGGAGCGACTCGAGACCCACGCGTCGCCGGATGAGGGATTCGAGGCACGGTTCAAGAACGGCAGGCTCGAGCGCGTCGTGCTGTTCCCGCGCGGTCGCCGGGGCGCGCCCTACCCGCGCTCGCGCGACCTCATCCACGGCTTCGACTTCTCCGCCGCGACGCCCTGGGACGTCGTCGAGGCGCTCGGCGAACCCGGGTACTCGAAGTGGGGTGCGCGCGGCACCCTCGAGTACGTCATCGGACGGGACACGCTGCACCTCGGGTTCCTGCGCGACCTCGTCGACGCGATCGTGGTCCTGAGGAAGAAACAGCGCCGCGTCTAGAGCGAGGTTCCGGTGCCCGCACCGGAACCAGCCCGTCGTCGCGCGCTACTGAGCTGCCTCCTCGTGTGCCGCTGCCTCCTGTGCCGCTGCCTCCACGCGGGCCTTGTACGTCGACCACCACACCTGGTTGCCTTCCTCGGGAAGGTTCGAGACGCCGTCGCGCAGGCCCGCGGCGCCGTCGATCTGCTCGCGCACGATGTCCGCGTGACCTGCGTGCCGGGCGACCTCTGTGGCGACATGGACGAGGATGCGGCCGAGCGTGACCTGGCCGTGCTCGCCCCACCACGGCACCACGCCGGGTGCCTCGAGGTCGAGCGCCGCGATCGTTGCGGCGCCATGGGCGCGCACCCGGGCGAAGATGTCAAGGATCGAGGCCGTCGACTCCTGCGGCGTGGCCCACATGTCCGCGTTCGCCTCCGCGTCCTCGGCCATCCACGGCTGCGGGTCCGGGAACGGGAGCGCGAACACGCTGCCCAGGTAGTCCGCCTCCACGCCCGAGACATGCTTGACGAGGCCGAGCAGGTTGGTTCCGCTGGGGGTCAGCGGGCGGCGTAGGTCGTACTCACCCAGGCCCTCCAGCTTCCAGAGCAGCGCGTCGTTCTGCCCGTCGAGGTAATGCGCGAGTATCTCCTTCAAATCATCCATGCCCGAACGCTAGCGCGGGCGCACGGCAGTTGCGCAGGCCCGGCTCGTACCGATCGCAGGGCCCGGGCGCTCCTGCGACACTGACGAGATGAGCGATGCCACGCCGCCTGGAATCGACAGTGTCAACACCCTCCTCATCCTCGGCGCCTCGGGCGACCTCACGAACCGGCTCCTGCTGCCGGGTCTGGGCTCCCTCCTGGCCGCCGAACCGGAACGCCAGGTCCGGGTCGTGGGCGCCGACCTCGCCGACCTCTCCGAGCAGGACTGGGCAGCGCGCGTCCGGTCCGCCCTGAGCGGTGCCGGGGTGCCCGCCGCCGCCGCCGGGGTGATCGCCGACCAAGCCCGGTACGTCCGGACCGACGTCCTGGACGCCGACGCGCTGGCCGGGCTGCTGGACTCCGTCGCCGGGCCGACCGTCCTCTACTTCGCGCTACCGCCGCGCATCTCGGTGCAGGTCTGTGAGCTGCTCGAGAGCCGCGGCGTCGACCCCGCCACCCGGCTCGCCCTGGAGAAGCCGTTCGGCACCGACCTCGCCTCGGCGGAAGCGCTGAACGTCCGGCTGCTCAAGGTCGTCGAGGAGAACCGGATCTTCCGGGTGGACCACTTCCTCGGCCTGAGCTCGGTGCTGAACCTCTTCGGCGTACGGTTCGCGAACCGGCTGCTGGCTCCGGTGTGGACGTCCGAGCACATCGAGAAGGTAGTCATCCGCTACGACGAGGACCTGGCCCTGGAGGGCCGGGCGGGCTACTACGACCGAGCCGGTGCCCTCGTGGACATGATCCAGTCCCATCTGCTGCAGGTGCTCGCGTTCTTCGCCATGGAGGCACCGGAGACGTTGGACGCGGAGCAGGTCCGCTCGCTCAAGGCGCAGGTGCTGCGAGCCACCAGGATCTGGGCCGACGATCCGGCCGGCTCGTCCCGGCGCGCCCGGTACACCGCGGGCACCATCGGAACGCGCCGGGTACCGGACTACGTCGCCGAGGAGGGCGTAGATCCGGCCCTGGATACCGAGACCCTCGCCGAGATGATCGTCGAGATCGACAACGAGCGCTGGAGCGGAACGCCATTCGTGCTGCGTAGCGGCAAGGCCCTGGGCGAGGCCGTCAAGCAGATCGAGGTCTTCTTCCGCGAACCGGCCCACGTGCCCTCCGGCCTGCACGGCACTGGCCACCCGGACATGCTCGTGCTCGGTCTGAAGCCTGCCGAGATGCTCATCTCGATGTCCGTCAACGCCGAGGGCGACCCGTTCGACCTCGAGCAGAAGGACCTTCGCGCGACCCTCGGCGCGTCCCGGATGCTGCCGTACGGCGAGGTCCTGGACCGCATGCTCGACGGCGATCCGATGCTCTCGATCCGCGGCGACGTCGCGGAGGACTGCTGGCGGATCGTGGCCCCGGTCCTGGCCGCGTGGCGGGCCGACGAGGTACCGATGCAGGACTACCCCGCCGGGTCCGCGGGGCCCGAGGGCTGGGGCGCCGTGCCGGGCGTCAGCGACCGAACCGCGCCAGGACCCGTCCGGTGACGTCGCGCAGCGCTCGCAGCGGGCGGGTCACCCGCCACGAGGTCGACGCGTGCAGGGCATCGAGCTCCTCTTCCAGCTGAGTCACCCGCGCCGAGACCGACGCACGTGTCTGTGCGAGTTCCGTGCGCAGGTCCGCCCGCTCCTCGAGCAACGCCGACCGCTCCCCCCGCAGCCCATCCGCCTCGGTTGCGGTCAGGCCCCCGCAACCGATCAGCACCTCGTCGCGGACGCGAAGGAGTTGGGCGAGCCGGTCCCGCGCGGCGGGTGGCGTCGCGGCGGCTTCCAGGGTGACGAAGAACTCGAAGCCGAGTGACTGCCCGCCGAGCACCTGGACGAACGGCTGATAGCCGAGATCCCGGAGGTCGTCGAGCAGGAACTCGAACGAGGCAGGCGTGAACCGCCACCGGTGAGTGTCGTGATAGACGTCCTGACGGTCGCCGTCGGCGATGACCTTGGCCGCTCCCTCGAGGGCGGGCAACTGGAGTCCGATCGCCCCGGTCTGTCCCGGCCACCAGGCGACCTCCCCGTCGAGGGTGCACGCGTAGGCGGTGTGGTCGAGGAGGCTGCCGGGCGTGTGGAAGGTGGTCGGGCGCAGGTGCGCGTCGACGACCTGACCGAGCGTGGACGGCGGCTTGAAGTGGTCGAAGCACCAGCGTAGGTCCGGCACCACCAGGGCGAGGCGGCCGCCCGGGCGCAGCAGCGCGGCGCAGTCGTTGAGAAAGCCGATCAGGTCGACCGTGTGCTCGATGAAGTTGGACGCGATGACGTAGTCGTACGTGCCTGGGGCATCCACCACGTCGGCGAGGCTGCCGCCGGACCAGAGGTGGTCGACCACCTCGATCCGCTCGATGAGTGCCTCGTCGAGCCCATAGCCGCGGTACTTGGCGATGAGTTCCTCGCGCGGCGCGTGGTCGATCACGCGAACGTCAAACCCGGAGCTCTTCGGCACGAGCGGGTTGTAGGACGGGCCGATCTCAAGACCGCGGCCAGCGAGGTCCACACCCGCGAGCGCAGTCTGCGTGCGCAGGTCGGCGGGTGGAGGTTCCCTGGCGGCGGCAGTGTCGGCCATGGCACTCATCCTGGCACTCGAGGCGTGGGATTCTCGTACCTTCCGATCGCGGGTCCGTGTCGGCTGCAGGCGCCTGCGACGACGACCAGGAGGAACTCGACGCTGTAGATGTCCGCAAGTGGCCCGCAGACCGCCATGCCGAGCGGCATCGACACTGCCATCGTGGTCAGGGGCAGGTTGCCGCCGAGGCGGGCGACCGACTCAGAGCCTGACCGGCAGACCCGCCTCGACAGACCGCTGCGCCGCCGTGACGATCGCGAGCGTGCGCGCCCCCACGGCGCCGTCGGGCTGCGGGGTTCGGCCGGTACGCACGGCGTCGAGGAACTCGCCGACCATCCGGGCGTCCAGGTCCGCTCCGAAGCCGGCCCAGACCTCGCCGTCGGCGTCGTAGCCGGCCACGTGCGCCGCGAAAGGGTCGATCCGCACCGACCCGGCGGTACCGTGCACCTCCAGGGTGAGCCCGCCCCAGTTCGGCGCGGACTCCGGGTGGCTCCACGAGCAGTCGATCGTGGCGATCACGCCGGAGGGGTACCGGATCGAGACCACGCCCCCGGTCTCCACGTCCACGCCGGCGTCGGCCCGCAGGATCCGGTTCGTCACGGCGTGCACCTCCTCGGCCCCTTCACCCAGCAGGGCGTCGATCAGGTCCGCGACGTGCACCACGTGGTCGAGGAGCGCACCGCCGCCGGACCGGGCCGGGTCGGTGAACCAGGACCGTTGGGCGAGCGGCATCTTCCCGTTGTTGGTACCGAGGATCGAGTAGATGTCGCCGAGCTGACCGGCGCGCACCCTCGCCACGAGGTCGGTGAAGACGCTCGCGAACCGCACCGGGTACGCCGTCATCAGGATCACGCCGGCCGCGTCCGCGGCGGCAAGCATGGCCGCGGCGTCCGCGTCGGAGGTGGCCAGCGGCTTCTCGCAGAGCACGTGCGCGCCGGCGGCGCTCGCCTGTTCCGTCAGCGCACGGTGCGCGGTGTTCTCCGCACAGATGACGACGGCGTCCGGCGCTCTCGCGAGCAGCGTCGCCACGTCCTCGACGTAAGTGACGCCGTGTTCCGCGGCGAACGCCGCGCCGCGCACGGTGCCCGGGTCGTAGGGCCCGGGGTCGGTGCCGAGCACCTCGACGCCCGGCGTGGCGGCGAGGATCCGCGCGTAGGAGGACGCGTGCGTGTGCGCGAAGGACAGGATGCCAACGGTGAGTGGCGCGGTCGTCGGGCTCATCGCGATCGGCCCGGGTGCGGTCGTCATCGCAGGCTCCCCTCGGTGCTCGGTTCCGTCGGTTCCGTGGGCAACTCCACGACTTCGCCGCTCGCCGCCGAGGCCAGCACCGCCTCGGCGATTGCCACGGCCCTGACGCCGTCGACGCCGCTCACGGATGCTTCTGCGCCCGTGCTGATGGCCGCCCAGAAGTCGGCGAGCTCGGCCGTGTACGGGCTCATCGAGGGGTTCGGCGCCGGAAGGTAGCCACCCGCGTTGGCCGGGCCACCGAGGTGGACCCGGGCGGAGTCGGCCCGAGCCATGTCGTACCGGAGCAGGCCGCCGTCCCCGGCGATCTCGAACGAGGACGTGAACGGCAGGCCGGGGTGCCCCCAGACGCCGTAGACATGGCTGATCGCACCGGAGCCGTGGGTGAGCGTCACCGCGGCGCTGGCGACGCGACCGCCGTCGCCGGCCCTCGCCGTCGACCGTGCGAACACCCGGGACACAGGCCCGGCGAGCCATTCGGCCTGGTCGAGGTCGTGGATCATCTGGTCGAGCACGATCCCGCCGGACCGTGCTTCGTCGAAGAACCAGTCCGCCTTCGGCGCCGCGCTCATCCGGCGGAACCGGGCTACCGCGACCGTGCCGATCCGCCCGGCGCGGATCGCGGCGCGGGCGGCGGCGTACTCGGGGAAGTAACGCACCACGTGGGCGGGGAACAGCCGCACCCCTGCCGCCTCGGCGGCCTCGACGACCGCAGTCGCCTCGGCGGAGGTACGCGCGAGCGGCTTCTCGCAGACCACGTGCTTGCCCGCACCGATCGCGGCGAGGGCCAGTTCGGCGTGGGTGGAGGTGGGGGTGACGATGTCCACCAGGTCCACCTGTGGCCACAGGTCCGCGAGGGTGTCCGCGGTGCGGAATCCGAACCGGTCGGCGAGGGCCTGCCCACCATGCTCGGAGTGCACCACGACGTCCGCGCCGAGGGCCTGCCAGCCGGCGGCGTGCACCCCCGAGATCCCGCCGGCACCGATGAGGCCGACGCGGGGCGCGCTCACGCCTTCCTCACTGCGGGCACGCGGCCGATCAGGTGGGCGGCGTCCCACGTGGACGCGGACAGGTCGAGCTGGGTCTGGCGCACGAGGCTCACGTAACTACCGTATCGAACCGTGAGCGCCCGCGGGTCACTGGATGAGACAGAACGGGTGACCCGCCGGATCCAGGTAGACCCGGAAGCCGCCGTCCTTCGAGGGCTGGTGCTCGTGGCGCCGCGCACCGAGGGCGAGCACCGACGGTTCGGAGGCGTCGATGTTCACGACGGTGAGGTCGAGGTGGACCTGCTGGGGGTGGGCGCCTCCGGGCCAGGTCGGCGTGACCCAGTCCTCGATCCGCTGGAACGCGAGGGTCGGGCGCCCGTCCGGACGCTCCGGGCTCACCCCGCCGCCGGGCGGCACCAGGTTGACCCAGTCCCGGTCCGCGCCGGGCTCCATGGGCCAGCCGAGCAGCTCGGAGTAGAACCCGCCGAGCGCCAGCGCGTCGGGGCAGTCGAGGATGATCAGATCGAGGACCGGCTTCGCGATCGGTGCGTCAGTCATACCGGCGAAGGTACCGGCGGCTCCGGACGGATCCCGTCCGGATGCGTCGCACCATCTCCCCTGCAGGACGGATGCGCACCTGCGGCGGTCATGGTCGACTGGAAGGCATCGACAAGGGAGGAATCGATGAGTCACACCCTCGCCGAGGAGTACCTGCTCCTGATTCTCGACGACGAGTCCGGCAAGCCGCTGCTCGACGCGAGCAGCCTGCACACGGCCATCGCCGCGGCAGCGCTGACGGACCTCGTGTACGACGGTGCCCTGGAGATCACCGAGTCGGACGGGCCCGTGAAGAAGGGCCGGTTCGCGCGGACCGGGCGAGCCGAGCCGACCGACCCGCTGCGTCTGGAGATCCTCGAGAAGGCCCACGGTCGCAAGCCCAAGGATGCCGTCTCGGCCATCGGTGGGATGTTCTCCTGGTCCGACCGGGCCAAGACGCTCAAGGAGCAGCTGCTCGAGCGGCTCGCCGGTGAGGGCGTCCTGGAGCAGCAGGAGAGCAAGATCCTGGGCATCTTCACGAGCACCCGATGGACGCCGGGTGAGGTCGACGTCGAACGCGAGATCCGCGATCGGGTCCGCGCGGTTCTCGTCGACGGCGCCGAGCCGGACCGGCACACCGCCACCCTGATCTCGCTGCTGCAGGCCACCAGGGTGGTGCGCAAGGTGTTCCCGGACGCCGACCGCACGGTCATCGACCAGCGGGCCAAGAACATCGCGGCCAGCGACTGGGCTGGGACCGCGGTCCGCCAGGTCATCGACGAGGCCACCGCCGTGATGGTCACGACCTACACCTGAGCCCCGGATCCGCTGGGATCGGTAGCATCAGGATGCGCGTGGTAACCCGGGGCGATGCCGCGGTACTGCCCGAGGACCCGCACGATCTGGCACCTGGTGCGTTGAGCCGTGGCGGCACGGTTGCGGCGCTCCTCGGGACGGCACTGGTCACGGTCGGCTTCGCCGTCGGTATGTGGTTCGTGCCCACGGACCCGCCCCCGGGTTCCGGGACGGTCTGGTTCATCGGCTGGAACCTGTTCCCGTTGCTGTTCACGCTCCCGGTGACCGTCACGTGCGGCTACTTCCTGTCCCGCTCGCGCCGGTCCCACGCGTTCGTCGCGAACTACGACCGGCTCCGTCGGAGCACGACGCACGTCGAGGGGATCCTGCGTGAGGTGGCGGCCAAGAGGCAACTGCTCGAATGATGCCGAGAATCCGGGTGGAGAACGCCCGGAATGGTCCCTAGTCTCGCGATCATGGCCGTGCACTGGACCCTCGGTGGTGACGCGAACGACCCACGACGTCTCGCGGACTTCTGGTCGGTGGCCCTCGGCTATGTGGCCGAGCCCGGCTACGACGACCCTGACGGCGCCTCGATCATCGACCCGGACGGGCACGGACCCGCGATCGGGTGGCTGCGCGTGCCCGAGGGCAAGAGCGCGAAGAACCGGCTGCACATCGACATCCGGGTGGCCGGCGAGCCACCGTGGGACTGGGTCCGGCGGGCGGAGCTGATCCGCGAGAAGGTGTCGGAACTGACCGCCGCCGGCGCCACCCGGGTCCGCGACGAGCAGTACCTCGACGACGACGGCCGGACCATCCTCGGCCACGTGGTGATGACGGACCCCGAGGGCAACGAGTTCTGCGTCGCCTGACGAGTGCCTGTCGGGTCAGACGGCGACGCGCTGGGCGGGCTGGATCGGGGTGGCCGTCCGGGTCCTCGACGAAGGCCACCGAAGCCGCCCCTCCAGGAACGGGTGCGGACCCTCGTGGTCCGAGGCCCAGCAGCGAGCGCGAGCGCGTACGCGCCGTCGACGTCGTCGATCCCAGATCGTCACGCACGCCCTGTGCCCGGAGGTCACCGGGGTGAGCCCCTGGCTGCTCGCCGCTGGGCCGGGCAGGCCAGCCCGAGCCCGAACCCACCGAGCGTCATCTCGATCTTGACGGCCGCCGTCGGGCTGGACCGGAACGTAGAAGTCCATTCCTCGACGCTACTGCGTGAGGGCGAGCGCCCTAAGGGCGGGAGCGAGCCGATCGGCGAGACCCTGGTCGTGGCGGGCGGCCTCCTCGGCCAACGCAGCCAGGCCGGCGGTGTGTGCTCGGCGCAGCTCCTCCGGTTCGACGGCGCAGGGCCGGGTCGCGGCGAGCGCGTCCAGTTCGCCGACAGGCAGTCGGTCGACGCCGCGACCCTGGTGGGGGTTGAGGCCATGGCGCAGGCACGCGAGCGAGATCAGGCGCTCCCTGATCCCGTCGAGCATGATCGACGCCTGCCAGAGCCGGCCGCGGGCGACGGCCGAGCGGGAGTGCAACGCGTACAGCCAGGCCATGGCGACCAGGTTCGCCGGCTCCGGCAGGGTCGGCTCCGTCGCCGCGTTGGGCGCGCCGAACAGCACCCGGAACCCAGGCTCGGTGGCCCGGAAGGAGTCACGGCGCCAGAAGGAGAGGTCCACCTGGAGGGAGTTCGCGAGCAGGAAGACCCGGAACAGGGTGCCGGCGCCGTGGACGTCGAGGGTGTCGGCGACGTCCTGCTCGGTGCGCAGCCACGCCGTCCAGTCGTCCGCGACGTCGTCCGGGTCCACGCCGTCGGCGATCTGCAGGGCCAGGTCGATGTCGGACCACCGGTCCTGGCCACCGGTCGCCGCGGAGCCGACCAGGGCCGCTCCGACGACCCGAGGATCACAGCGGGCATGCTCCTCCAGGAGCCGGACCAACTCGTCCCGGAACTGCGTGGTGAACATGGGATCCGATGGTAGGCCAGGCGGAAGGCGTCGAGCCGTGGCCAGTAGCGACGCGACGCCGCTGTGACGACCGGAGGCGTTCAACCAGGTCCTCGGCGACGTCCCTGCGCCGGGTGGGCCGAGCCGCCGCACCGATCCTTTGGCCGACGCGGCTCGCCTCCCTGCGAGCAGTCACGGGTCACCACATCCGGATGATGTCGCCGGGTGCCCTCTCGCACGATGCTGACGACCGTGCGCCCGACTCTCACGTTCCGGAGGTGCTCGTGCAACGTCCGCTCGCTGGTCTGACCCGCCAGAACCTGACGCGCGAGCTGCTCGCCGGCGTGACGCTCCTTGCCATCGCGGTCCCGCTGAACATCGGATACGCCCAGATCGCGGGGCTCCCGGCGACCGCGGGTCTGTACGCGCTCGTGCTGCCCACGATCGTCTACGCGCTCACGGTGTCCTCCCGCCAACTGGTGGTCTCCCCGGATGCCGCGGCCGCGGCCCTGGTGGCGTCGTCGATCGGCGGGCTCGCGGTCGCGGGCAGCGCCGACTACTCGACGCTGGCCCTGGCTCAGGCGATCATCGTCGGCGTTCTGTTCCTCGCACTGTCCTACTTCAAGCTCGGGTTCTTGGCCGACTTCCTGTCGAAGCCGATCCTGGTGGGTTTCGTGGGGGGCCTGGCCCTGGACATCATGGTCAGCCAGATCGCGAAGATGCTCGGAGTATCGATCGACTCGGGCGGGGAGTTCGTGGACAAGGTGGCCGGCCTCGTCACGGATATCGGCACGACGAATCCCTGGTCGTTGCTGATCTCGGTCGCAGCCGTCGCGGTACTGCTCGGCGGCCGCCGACTCATCCCGGCCGTGCCGTGGGCGCTGATCGTCCTGGTGGTCACCACGGTCGCCGTCCTCCTGACGAACGCGTCCGCCGCCGGCGTGGACGTGCTGGGCGAGGTGCCCGCCGGACCACCGCAACTGACGTGGCCGACCATCGAGCTCTCACTCTGGCTCGCCCTGATTCCCTCCGCGATCGCACTGACCCTCGTGACGACCGCGGAAGGGCTCCTGGTCGCGCGCTCCTACGGTGAGAAACACGGCTATCCCACGAGCCCGAATCGCGACCTGTTCGCGTTCGGTGTCGGCAACATCGTCGCCGGTGCCTCGGGAAGCTTCACCATGGGTTCCTCGACATCGCGCACGGCGGCGATGGATCAGGCTGGATCCCGGACCCAACTGCCGTCGCTGGTGCTGGCCGTCGGCACCTTCCTGCTGCTGGTGTTCGGCACCGCCCTGCTGGCTGACATCCCGTCCCCCGCCATCGGGGCGATCGTCGGCGTGGCGATCATCCCGCTGCTCGGGATCCGCGAGTTCGCCGCGCTGTGGCGCAAGGACCACTTCGAGTTCGCGATCGGCGCCGTCTGCTTCGTCGTCACCCTCGTGGTGGGTTCGATCGCGGGAATCGTCGTGGCGTTCGTCCTCGCCCTCATCAACCTCGCCAAGCGGGCCGCGCACCCGGCGATCGATGTGCTCGCCGCCTCCGGTGAACCCGGAGAGTCACTGCTGACGGACGCCCCCAGAGGGAGCACAACCGCTCCGGGCGTGATCGTCATCCGGCTCGCCGCACCGCTGTTCTTCGCGAACGGGGACGTGTTCAGCCGGGCCGTGAAGAGCGCGATCACGGGCGCCGAGCCTGGCGCTGTCCGCCATCTCGTCGTCGACATGGAGGCGGTCACCGACGTCGACGTCACCGGCGCCGAGTCGTTCGAGGCACTCCTGCAATGGCTCGACGGTCAGGGCGTCTCGGTCGGTTTCAGCCGCGTCCGCGCCGCGACCCTCGAGCGGGCGACCAGGCTCGACCTCATCGGCGGTCGGGCTGTCTATCCCACCAACCGTGCCGCGCTCTCCGCCCTGGCCGCGGATGAGCCCGTGGCACCCGCAGCCGCCGGTGAGGGGAGGTAGCCCCAGCCTGCACTCGTGACCGGCACTTCCACGAACGGCACGGACATCTGTACATCCCAGGAAGGAAACCCATGACACAGTTCACGTACGGCCCCGTCGAGCTCTACCTCGTCGGATTCGAGGGCGACCGGCCAAGTCCGGGCGTCGTCTCGGCACTCACGGAACTCATCGACAACGGCTCGGTGCGACTGCTCGACTTCGTGATCGTGTCCCGATCGGAGTCCGGTGAGATCACCGTGGCCGAGGTCGAGGACCAGATCGACGACTACGGCTTGGGTGACTCCGGCCTCAGCGCGACGGGTCTCGTCGCCGAGGAGGACATCGCCGAGTTCGCCGAGCTCATCCCACCGGGCGCCTCTGCCGCACTCGTCGCCCTGGAGCTCTCCTGGGCTCGGACCCTCGCGGACCGGCTCGACGCCTCCGGTGGCGTTGTCCTGCGCACCGAGCGGATCCCTGCACCGATCGTCAACGCCATCACCGATGCACTCGCATCCGAACAGTAAGGAGAACCGACATGCCCTTGATGAGGAGATTCGGACGACCTGGCCTCATCGGCCTCGCCGCACGCACCGCCGTGGTGGCCGGCACAGCCACCGCCGTCAGCGGCGGGATGGCCAACCGACGACAACGGCAGGCGCAGGCCCAGTACGAGCAGGAACAGTACGAGACTGCCCAAGCCCAGGCGCAGCTGAACGCCGCTGCGCAGAACGCCGTCGCACAGCAGGCGCCGGCGTCCGCGGCACCCGTCGGCGGCGACCTGGTCGATGAGCTGCAGCGGCTGGCGTCCCTGCGTGACTCCGGCGCACTCACCGACGCCGAGTTCGACGCCGCCAAGGCACGCCTACTCGGCTGATAGACCGACCTAGGGAGGCGGAGGCGAGTATCGGGGCAATACGCCGCCCGGCTCCGACCGGGCACCCGGCCGTGGGACAGCCGTCCCGGTTGGGACGCAATCACCGTTGGCCGGGATGTTGAGGGGAGCGTGCGGCTGTGGCCATCTCGGGATCGATCCGGCATGGGCTTGGGTAGTCGGTGTTGTCGACGACGTACGTGGCCCGCCTCCACGGGTGCGCCGCCGCGAAGTACAGCCGCTGACCACCGACGTAGCGGCGCATCGTCGGGTGCTCGGGATCTGGGTGGCTGCCATCGCGCACCGCCATCCGCGCGGCGCTCACCGTGAAGGGCACATCGAGGAAGGCGGAGGCGTCCCACACCGGGGCGAGTTCGTCGCGGTGCAGGAACAGGCCCTCCACCACGGTGACGGCGTCCGGCGGAGCGAACGCCGTCTCGACCGTTATCGACGTTTCGGTGTCGAGGTCGTACACCGCCGGGCGGTACCAGCCAGTTCCTCCGGGGCTCAGAGGACTCAGCACCTGTTCCCTGAGCGCTGGGTAGTCGTAGCTGTCCATCCAGTAGCCCTCTGGCGACGTGCGCCCCTTGGCGTGCCTGACCGCCGCAGGGTTGAGGAAGGCATCAGCGTGGATGAGAATCGCCGGTCGCCGTTCTTCGAGGTGCGAGACGAGCAGGGTGGCGAACGAGGTCTTGCCACTCCCGTCGACACCGTCGACGGCCACCAGCCGGCGCCCTGCGCCGAGCCGCCGGAGCAGGTCATCCGCAAGCCACTCGACGAAGGAGTCCATGTCGTCACTATTCCAGCGCCCGCCTACCCGGCCCGCACCTCCGAAGCCCCCCGGAGGTCCGCGCCCCGGGCAGGCGTGCCGCGCGGTTCGGCCCGGTTCAGACGACCTGGGCAGCCACCAGCGCGCGGACCTGCGCGGTGTCCATCGGACCGAGGGCACCGCTGAGCGAGGCGGCCAGGTCCTCGTACGGGTCGGTGACCGTCAGCTCACGAGCCGCGATGGCCAGCCGGTCGACCGTCCACGGTTCGGCGCCGGAGCTGATGGTCTCCCCCGCGGACCACCCGCGGTTTATCGTCACCGCGGTCGCGCGCACGCTCAGCACCTGGCCGGTTAGCGGACAGTCCGCAGCCGCGAGGTACGCGGCGACGGGCGCGATCACCGCGGGGTGGTTCGGGTCGAACGCACCCGGGGTCGCCGGCGCGGTGGGCATGCCGGGGACGGCGGCTGTCAGCCGGGTGCGGATCATCGAGGGCGACAGGCAGTTCACCCGCACGCCGAGGACGCCCAGTTCGAGTGCGTGCACGGTGGTCATCGCGGCCACCCCCGCATTGGCTGCGGCGTAGTTGGTCTGCGTGGGCAGCGGGTTGAGCAGACCTGACCCGGAAGCGGTGTTGATGATGCTCCGGTCCGCCCGGGCTCCCGCCGCATGCTGCTCGCGAAAGTACGTCGCCGCCCAGTGGCTGATCGCGAACGTGCCCTTCAGCTTCACCGCCACGACATCATCGAACGCAGCCTCGCTGAGTCGGCCGAGCGCGCCGCCCCGCTCGATCCCGGCATTATTGATGACCACATGCAGGTCGCCGAAGGCCCTGACGGCGGTCGCCACCACCCGGGCGGCGCCGGACCAGTCGGCGACGCTGTCGGTGTTCGCCACCGCCCGGCCGCCGGCGGCAACGATCTCGTCGGCGACCTGCCTGGCCACGGAACTGTCGCCACCGCCGCCGTCCGGAGCCACCCCGGGATCGTTGACCACCACGGCAGCACCCTGGCCGGCGAGGTAGCGCGCCTCCTCCCGGCCGATCCCTCGGCCCGCGCCGGTGACCACCGCCACGCGCCCGTCCAGACTTCCCATGTCTGCTCCCTCTCGTTGGCTCCCACCGCACCGTTCTGCGATGCTCGGACCACCGTCACGGGTGGGCCGCGCGAACTCAAGGGCAGTACCCGCGCAGTGTCGGGTACCACGACGGAAGGGGCCGGAGTGTCGGGTAACGACGGGGATCTGCGGGTCCGCCGCACCCGGCGGATGCTGCGCGCCGCCCTGGCGGACCTCGTCGCGGAACGCGGCTATGAGGCCGTCTCCATCACCGCCCTCACCGAGCGGGCCCTGGTCAACCGGACCACGTTCTACGCCCACTACCGCAGCAAGTACGACCTGCTCGTCGAGGTCGTCGGCGAGACGTTCCGGCCGGTCCGCGAGTTCCCACTGCTGCAGGATGCGGCCGACCCGTGGCGACCTGGGAAAGCGCCGCCCGCGTGGCTGATCGCCTTCCTCACCGACCTCGATCGGGAGGCTCCCTTCTACCGCGGAGTGCTCGGCGAGGGCGGCTCCGAGCGGCTGCGCACCGACCTACGCATCTACTTCGCGGGCCTGCTCGAGCAGCGGATCGGTCGGGCCGCGGTCCCGCAGGACGGAGCGCGGGTGCCCCCCCGGGTCGTGGCGATGATCCTGGCCGCGGCGGCGCTCGGGTCCCTGACCTGGTGGCTCGAGCAGGATCCGCGCGACCCTCCGGAGCTGGTGGCCACCTGGTACTTGGAGACCGTCGCCCCCGGCGCCCTGCGTGTCATCGGAAGCGACCCCTGAGTCGGGGCGCTTCCGCGGCAGCGCACGACTCACCAGGGCGAGCCGATGCGCGCGACGAACACCACGCAGGAGAGCAACGCGAACACCAACAGCGAGGCACCCATGACTGGGCCGACCAGGCGGCTGGTGGGTTCGTCGGTCCGGCGCAGGCGGGGCAGCAATCCGAACAGCGCGGCGGCCTGCATGAGCCCCAGCAACGCCAAGGACCAGTCGCCGAGGAAGAACGCGAGCGGGATGAAGTGCAGCGCCACCACGAGCGCGACCCACCATGCCATCCAGCGGCTCTGCGACCGGCGTGCCAGGACCAGGCATCCGGCGCCGGCGAGCAGCACCTCGAGACCGACCACCGCACCGAACCACTCGTACCGACCCTCCAGCGCGGAGCCGTCGTCCCAGTGCAGCGCAACGGAGTAGCCGAAGCCGCCGGCCAGGATCGCACCCAGGCCCGACGCGACGCCGAGGCACCACCGCCATCGGGGTGGCGGGTCCTCCTGGGCCCACCCGCACCACACGAAGGCCATGAGCCCGAACCAGGCGATCGTGAAGGCATGGTCACGCGTGAAGTCGGTGAGCATTCCGCCACGTTAGCGCCACGACCACCCAGGGCGACGGGCCTTGGTCGACCCGGGCCACGCCGTCGTCCACTCCGTCTTTCCGAGACATCGCCTCGGCCTGTGGCGGATCCCGGCCGCTACACCAACCCGGCCCTGAGAGAACCGGCGAGCGGGCAGGCCCAGACGTCGATGTTCCCGCGGCCGACACGGTTGATGTACCGCCCGACCTCCACGTAGGACCGGGCAAGCGAGGTCTCGTGGTACTTGATGTCGAGCTTCTCGCAGTGCTCGCGGACCATGGGGGCGACCTTGCGGAGGTTGGGGCGCGACATCGAGGGGAACAGGTGGTGCTCGATCTGGTAGTTCAGCCCGCCCAGCAAGGTGTCGACGTGACGGCCACCACTGATGTTCCGGCTCATGAGCACCTGACGGCGGAGGAAGTCGATGCGGACCTCCTTGGGCACCATCGGCATCCCGATGTGGTTGGGGGCGAAGGACATGCCCAGGTAGAAACCGAACACCATCACCTCGACAGCGATGAACGCGAAGGCGATCGGCCACGACATCACGAGGAACGCGAACGTGACCAGCGTCGCCTGCCGGATCACGATGAACGCGATCTCGGTCCATCGGCGGTCAACGGGCTCGCGGCTCAGCAACCGCTGGAACCCGGCCAGGTGTAGCTGCAGTCCCGCCAGCGTCATGATCGGGAAGAACCACACACCCTGGTAACGAGAGAGCCAGCGCTGGAACGCCGTCGAGCGGTTGCGGGCATCCTCGGGCGTGTACGCGACGGTGCCACGACGGACGTCGGGGTCGCGGCCGGCCTGGTTCGGCGTCGCGTGGTGCTTGCTGTGCTTGATCTGCCACCAACCCAGGCCCATACCGACGAACAGGTTGATCACCACGAGTGAGGTCCACTCGTTCAGCTTCGGGGAGGTGAAGATCTGACGGTGCGCGGCGTCGTGACCGAGGAAAGCGATCTGCGTCATCAGCACCGCAACCAGGAACGCCATGCCCAGCTGCCACCAGCTGTCGCCGATCATGACCGAGGCCCAGGCCAGACCGCCCAGCACCAGCGGGTACGCAACCATCCGGGAGATGTACCACCCGTGCGAGCGGGCCATCAGCCCCTCGGCCTTGACCCGCTTGGTCAGATCCGTGAAGTCGCTGAGGTGCCGGGTGTTCCGCTCCTTGCGCACGCGCGGAACTGCGGCCGGGATTGCCTGATCCGCCGGCGCGTCCAAGACCATGGTGTCAGTCATATAGCCATGGTCGGGTCTCAAGGGCCCCGGTGTCGTCACCCGCACGGTTCGACCTTGAGTAGTACCCAAGAGTGACGCAGCGCCTCAGGACCCGACGACGATCAGCCCGCCCTCGTACGCCGCGACGACGATCTGGGTCCGATCCCGCAGCCCGAGCTTCATCAGCACCCGGCTGACGTGGGTCTTGACCGTCTGCTCTGCGAGCACCAACTCGGCCGCGATCTCGGCGTTCGACAGGCCCCTCGCGACCAGCTTCGCCACCGCCAGCTCCCGGTCGGTCAGCTCCCTGAACCGAGCGGCGTCGGCGTGCGCGCGTGCCGGCTGCGACACGAACTCCGCGATGACCGATCGCGTGATCGAAGGGCTGAGCAGCGCGTCCCCTCCGGCCACCACGCGCACCGCGTGGATGAGGTCGGCGGCGGGCGCGTCCTTGAGGAGGAATCCGCTCGCACCTGCCCGCAGTGCCTGGAACACGTAGGAGTCGAGGTCGAACGTGGTGAGGATGATGATGCGGGGCTCGACGTCCTCCAGCGCCGCGATCCGCCTGGTCGCCTCGATCCCGTCGACCTCGGGCATACGGATGTCCATGAGCACCACGTCCGGCCGAGTGCGGGTCACCAGTTCCACGGCCTCGGCCCCGTCGGAGCCGTCCCCCACCACCGTGATGCCCTCCTGGGCGTTGAGCAGCGCGCCGAACCCAGCCCGGACCATCGCCTGGTCGTCGACGATCGCAACCCGGATCTCGTCGTGGTCCACGTGTGTTCCGTTCTGATCGGGGGCTCAGGACGAGGATCTCACCTCTCGGGCCTCGGGACCGAACTCAGCTCTCGATCTCCGACGGTGGAGCCGGGGCTCCGTCGTCGGGCTCGCTCTGTCGGTCGATGGGCTCCTCCGCCAGCCAGCATGGCAGCACCGCGTGGATCACGAAGCCGCCCTCCGGCGTGGGCTCGGCGGTCAGCGAGCCCCGGACGAAGCTGGCGCGCTCGTGCATGCCGCGCAGGCCGAACCCATGGCCCTCGGTGGCACGGACCGATGCGGTCGGCGCCGAGTTCAGCACCTCGACGAACACATGCTCCGGGGTGATCGCGATGCTGACCTCGATATCGCTGCCGGGTGCGTGCCGCAGCGCATTGCTCAGCGCCTCCTGCACGATTCGGTAGACGCTCAGCGAGGTCGCCTCGGAGACGCGCGGGTCGTCGAGTTCACCCTCGACGTGCAGGCGCACCGACTCCGCGCCTCGGCGTGTGCTCTCGATGAGGGTCGGGACGAAGCTCATCGTCGGCTGCGGAGCGAGCAGGTTCTCGCCGTCCTCCTGCCGCAGCACGGCCAGCAGCCCTCGCATCTCGACCAGCGCGCTCCGCGCGGAGTCGGTGATGTCGTCGAGCTCCGCGACGACCTCAGCGGGGACGTCCTCGATCCGGTACTGCAACGTGGAGGCCTGGATGGAGATCACCGACAACCCGTGCGCCACCACGTCGTGGAGCTCCCGGGCGATCCGGTTCCGCTCCTCCATCAGCAGTCGACGCTCCTGTGCGGTGGCCGCGATCTCCTGCTGCTTGAGCAGCTCAGCACGGCTCTGCTGCCACTGGCCGATGAGGATCCCGAAGATGACCACGAGCGCGCAGACGGAGATGGCCGTGATCACATTGGTCGCGAACCGCCCCCATCCTCCGGTGTGCCACGGCAGCGCGGCGAACGTGGCCGCCACCACCGGGAGCACCGCCCCTGCCACCGGCAACAGCCACTTCTCCCGCACCGCGAGGATGAACACCATCAGCGCACAGGTCACGGTCGTGATGACCGGCATCGGCCACGGCCGATCCCCGTGCCCCATGGCCGTGAGCAGGGTCGTCGCCGCCACCGCCACCGTGGCAGCACCGACCGCGAACCACGGCCTCCCCAGCGCCCACACGAGGGTCGCCGCATGCAGCACGGCGACCACGATCGCGATCGCGACCACCGCTCCGTACATCGCCGGCATGGTCGAGGCGTTGACGATCAGTACGGCGATCATCGACAGCCACACGAGCGCGCGGATCCAACTCTGCGACAGCAGCCGCACTCCGATCCGGTGCAGCAGTCGGTCGATGCGCTCGAGCACGTTGGCCGGGAACGCTGCCCGTTCCGGCGTGCCCACCGCCGTCTGCCCGCGTGCCCTCATGCGCTTACGGTCTCGCACATCGGGCGGGCTCGTCACCTGGCGCGCCCACCGGCCGGTCGTCACAGCAGGTACGGCAAGCCACCTGGTGCGCCGAGAGCGGTGGTCCGGCCGAGTCCGGGCCGGTCGGGGGTGCTCGCACCGGGTAGGTTTCGGTGGACAACGGCGCCGCTGAGCGAGTACCGGCGGATGATCGACGCCGTCCCAGGCAAGCACACCGACAGCGAGGGGCTGCTCCCAATGGTCGACGACGTCGAGATGTTCCGCGCCGGTCACCACGACGGCCCGGTGCGGGTGCTGCTGCTCGCCGACACACACCTCCCCGCCCGGGCACGCGACCTGCCCGGCGTGGTGTGGGACCAGGTCGAGGCCGCGGACCTGGTCGTCCACGCCGGGGACTGGGTGACCCCGGCGCTCCTGGACGAGCTGGCGGAACGGTCGCGCGCGCTGCTGGCCTGCTGGGGCAACAACGACGGTCCCGAGTTGCGCGAGCGGCTGCCCGAAGTGGCGCGCGCCGTCGTCGCAGGTGTGCGGATCGGCGTGGTCCACGAGAGCGGGCCGCGCACCGGACGAGAGGCCCGGATGCGGGCGGCGTTCCCGGACCTCGACCTGCTGGTGTTCGGGCACAGCCACATCCCATGGGACACCGAGGCCGACGGGCTGCGCCTGCTCAACCCGGGCTCGCCGACCGACCGACGCCGCCAGCCGCACTGCACCTATCTCACGGCCACGCTTCGGGCGGGTCGGGTCGAGGGGGTCGTCCTGCACCGGCTGCCGCCTCGTCGGTGAAGGTCACGACCGCCAGGGCAGCCCAGCCGTCGAGGACGTCCCATGGTTTCGCCTCAGGCGCTTTCGACAGGCAGCCAGAGTTCACAGGTGGCATGGGTCTCGGTGAGCTCGAGGTAGCGCAGGATCGATGGTCCCGGACGCAGTCGCCATGGGTTGGAGGGGAACCACTCCGTCGCCGTCGCCGCCCACAGTCGCTGCAGCGCTTCCGGGAACGGACCGCTGGAGGAGAAGACGGCCCAGGTCCCTGCCTCGACCGCAATGACGTCGAGATCGCCCGGCGGCGCGGTGGCCGCTTCGAGTGCGACCCCGTGGAGGTAGGTGAGCAGCGAGCCTTCCGGCGCGTCCGGTTCGGTACCTGACGTGACCGCCAGGATGCCGGCGGGCTCGGTGTTCCCGAGCGCCTTGAGTCGTCCGTGCTCCTCGGGCGCGATGGCGGCGATGTGCTCCTGGATGTGCGGGTTGACGCCGTCGTAGATGAGCGGAACCTGCGCTGCGTGCCCGGCGAGGACGAACTCGGGTCGGGCTGTGATGGTGACGTCCATCGGTGTGCTCCCTTCGACGCTCAGGCGGAACCTGAGCGTGGGTTGTGTGCTGAGCGGACCACCGTGTCGGCGTGCATCCGCAGGGCTCGTGCCGTGCACTGCCCGGAACGCTCGCCCGAACGCCTCGACCGATCCGTACCCGTATCGCACCGCGACCGCAAGCAGGTCCGGATCACCGGCCGCGAGGTCGGCGCCGGCGAGGGTCATCCGACGGCGGCGTTGGTACTCCGACAGCGGCATCTGCGCCAGCGCCGAGAACATCCTGCGCAGGTGGTACTCGGTCGTGCCGTGCTCGCGGGCGAACACGGCGACGTCGATCACTTCGCCCAGACTCCTCTCGACGAGGTCGACCAGGGCGTTGAGTGTGCCGATCATGTGGTCCTCCTTTCGATGACCATCCTCCGCGGCCGCGGGTTGACCGCACCCGATCATCGTGGTCAGGTTCGATCGGCCAACAGCCGGGTACGCAAGCAGGTCGCCCGGCGGGCCGGCCAGCTCGCCGACGCCCGAGCGAGACCCGATCACACCGCCACGAACTAGCGCATGTCTCCACGCTCTGACGGCGCTGGAGGCAGCCGATGCTAGTGGAGCCGCTTCCTGAAGAAGGCGGCCGACTCCTCGTAACCGAGCGCGCCATAGAACTCGGCGGCCCGCCTGGTTGCGAGGGCGACGTACGCCGCGCCGGCCTCCTTGGCCCATGCCTCCGCACGCTCCATCAGTACACGGCCCACACCCACACCCCTGTCGGACTCGGCAACCATGACCTCCTCGACCCAGGCCACCGGGGCGTTTGCGAAGAACGTTTGATGGTGATTCGCCAGTAGGTACCCCACCGTTCGACCGTCGCCGACCGCGACAAGCGCAACCATGTTGTCATCGCTCAGAACAGCGGAGAACGCCGCGTCGAAGTGCTCACGATCGGGCTGGTAGGACACGGCGAACTGCTGGACCAGGACCCAGACGGCGTCCCGATCGCGCTCGACTGCGGGCCGAACCCCGAATTTCGTCAACTCCACGCCTCCGAGACTACGGTTCATCGGCCGTCTGACCGCGCCGACTGCCATAGCTCGACGGACGGATAATGGTCGGGTGGAACGATGGCGAACGGCTACCCGGTTTCCGGCGGTGCTTGACGCGCTCAGCCTGCCCGAGGCCGACCCTGCCACACGTCGGTTGGTCGACGCGCTCGGAGGCGAACCGGTCGCGGTCAACGAGCGGCCCGTCGGCGAACCCGCCATTCGGTCGCGACGGCTGCTGTTCGCCCCCGGCGTGGAGATGATCCTGCACGACGACTCGGTGGTAGCCGTGCTCCTGCACCTCGCCCCGGCGCTGCTCGGTCCGCCCGGGCTCGACCTGTCCGAGTGGATCGCCGGTGTCGGCAACGACGCCACCCTGAAGGACCTCAAGCAGGCCATGGGCGTTCCGCTCCACTTCGCGGGGATAGGAGTGCCGTACTTCGCGGTCGACGGCGGATACGCACGGTTCAATTTCAGGGGCAACCGCGGCTGGAACGATGCGGGAAACCTCGTCGGCGTCACCATCACCGTGGACAGGCCCGGTCTTGCCTGTCGCCCCGAGGACGACGACTGCCCGTCCTGCAGTGATCTCCTGGTTCGCAGGTCCGACTCGGACGGCGGAGTCGACGTGGACGGCACCACCCGATCGCTCGCCGCGGCACTCAGGGCCGGTCTCCTCACCCAGGATGCCCACTGGGTCAGGCTCATCGACCTGCGGCCACTTCACGCGTCCGGGCTCATGGCGCGGGTCGAGAGCCAGCTCGCGTGCACCACCTGCAAGCGGATCATCTGCTTCACCCTGTTCCGCGACTCGGCCCCGACCTTCGGGTACTACGTCATGAACGACGCGATGCGACGACCGCTCGGTGCGATCCCACCCGTCGAGCAGTGGGGCGACGCGACCAGGATCGCGCAGGAACGCGACGCCATGCACTACGTGGACCACGAGCCCGGGGCCTGGTTCCTTGTCGAGCAGCTGGGCGTTCTCTATCTCGATGCCAGGTACGTCATCACCTCGATGGCCGACGACTCCGCGCTGATCCGTCTGGACGGGTCCGAGCTCGAGGCCTACCGCGGCGGCGGCCACGCCTATCTCTCAGACCTCGCCACGCGAATCCACGACAATGGCCCGCACCGGGAGAACTCTCCGTTCTCGCAGAGGGACCTGTACCGCGGCCCGGACGCCAACAGGTACCGCGAGGCGGTGACCGGTGCGATCGCCAATCACACCTGGCTCGCGCGTCAACGCCGTCCGCCGTCGGCGTGAGATCGACGCGGAACCGCTCATACTCACACACGAGCTCCGCTGTCCGGCTGACCAATGAACAGGCGCCTCGCTTCGCTGCGCAGGCGGGGCGTGCGGATCTGCCTGCGGAGGCGGGCGAGGGTGTCCTCGCTGCCGATCGCGAAGTACAGCGTGCCCAGAAGATGGTCGCGGGCACGCATCGCCTGCCTGCTCTCGTTCGGGTCCAGCGCGCCGATCCGGGTGAGCAGGTCGTCAACGCCACGGTGGTCGGCCAGCGGCCGGGGCCGTGAATCCGCGACGGCGGCGGCCACGAGGCAGTGCAGCTCGTCGACCTCGGTGAGCACACCGGCGGCATCCCCGCTGAACAACGTCACGAGGTCGTCGTACCCGTGGGCAGAGGGCTCGAACGCGTGGAGGAGGAAACCGTCGCCGATCCGCTTGTCGCCGCATACGGCGACGGCGGCCCGCCAGCCCCCGCGGATAGCAACGCCCTGGACGAGTCTCGTCTTCAGACGCTGCACCTCGGCGCGGTCCTGGCGCGCGTCGTATCGGCGCCAGTTGCGGAAGAACGCGTCGGCATCGCCGTTCGCGGCGTGGTAGGAGGCGATCTCACGCCATCCCAGGTACTCCCACTCGGGCGACATGCGTGCCGCGACCTGCTCGGCCGCTGCCACGCCGCCGGTCATCAGGTTCACCTCGACGAGCCGGAGCAGCAGGTCCCGGACCACGAGCCCGCGGTCCATGGTCGGAAGGTCCGTCCGCTCGGCCGCCTCGACCAGCCGGTCGCCGTCGGCCGGAGTCAGGACGCGGTGCAACAGGAGGTCCAGCAGCACCCTCGGCAGCCCACTGCGCGCCATCACTCTGGATCCGCCTCCGGCCGACGAAGGGGCATACGCCCCTCGGTATGCCGATGAGGGCACATACGCCCCGGGCGAGAGTTCCGCGGCCCGGAGCAGTCGCTGCCGCAAGGCCTCATGGTCCGCAGGCAGCGCGGCATCCAGTTGCCCGATCAAGGGGGCCAGCCCGGCCGGCAACGGGTACGGCGGGGACCGGAACTGTTGGCGCTCAGCGTCCGACCAGCGAAAGGACAGGGCGCGGATCCCGATCTCGCGCACGTCGGGCCCGCCATCTCCGAGGGTCAGGCCCACTCACGCCTCAACAGGCCGTAGACCCAGGTGTCGGACACGTCACCGTTGACGATGCATTCCTCGCGCAGCGTCCCTTCACGCACGAAGCCAAGCTTCTCGAGCACCCTGGCCGATGCCACGTTGCGGGTATCGGTCTCGGACTGCACACGGTTGAGATCGAGCGTGTCGAAGGCCCATCGGAGCAGGACGCGCGCCACCTCGGTCGCATAGCCGTGGCCCCAGGCAGCCTCGTTGAGGCAGTAGCCCAGGGAGCCGCTTCGAAAATCAGGGTTCCAGCTGTTGAAGGTGCACCAACCGACGAAAACCCGGTCGGATCTGCGCTCGATCGCCACCCGCACGCCGCTGCCATCCTCCGCCATCGCCCGGCATCCGGCCATGAAGCGCGCGACCGAGGCCCGGTCCGTCCACGGCGGAGAATCCCAGTAGCGCAGCACGTGGGCATTGCTCTGCAGCTCGAAGAGGTCGTCGGCGTCGGTGTCGGCGAAGGGGCGCAAGCGCAGTCGCTCGGTCTCCAAGGTCGGGGTCGACAGGTTCATGAGATCACCGTGGCACAGCCGTGGAGGCTGTCTCCGGCGGGCGCGCCATCGACTCGCCTCAGACCGTCGTGTCGCGCAGGTCGAGGCGACCGCCGTCGGCGAGGTATCCCTCGACCGGCCGGAGCATGTAGCCGGCGGCGATCGAGTCGGTCCGGTAGAACAACTCGAACAGCTCTGCTGCTTCGCCCGCGGTGAACACCTCGTGCCGGGCGATCCTCTCCGTGCTGCGCGGCAGCACGATCTCAAGTTCGGGCCGATCCTGGTCGGTGTTCGGGCGACCAACGACCGAGCGCACGGAAACTGCCCCGAGGGCGGCTCCTCCCGGACGGCAGAACTCGAGCACCATGGCCTCCGCGGTCCCGGCGGCCTGCATGTACAACGATGTCGAATGATCATCCGGCGCCCCGGCAGGTGGGCAAGCAGCCAGAACCACTGCCCACGGGTTGGAGCCGTCCATGGACGAGAGGTGGTGGCCGAGCCTCCCGGGGTGATGCTCACGGGCCAGATCGGTTGAGGTGCTGCGCTGCGACTCGTGATGAACCTGCAGGTTGTGCGTGGGCGTCAAGCTTGCGGTGAACGCCGCGTAGGCCTCCGGACCCTTGGCGTACGCGGACAAGTACTTCAGCACATCGACCGTCGACGACATCGGACCGCGCTCGCCGCGAGCGGTCGCCTCGTCGGCGATGCGTGCGGCATCCGCCGCGCGGTCGGCTGCGATCAGGGCGGCGATCGTGCGCACCAGTTCCTGGCCCGACGGACGACTTCCGCCGTCCTGCTCCAGCACTGCGACGAAGTCGGCGACCGCGGGATGCGTGGTGATGAAGCCGCTACGGGCCCGGTCGAACTCGTCAAGCACCGGATCCCAGTCGGGGGCACCTCCCACGTCCACTTCCCGGGAGGCGCTGGCGATCCGTATCGGCCGGACCTGGAAGGCACCGGCGATGTGGTGGTTGATCCGTTTCTGCGGACCCATCACCACATCGGGTAGGAATGCGGCCCAGAGGATCTCGTCGACAGCGCGCGGCTTGATGTCCACGGCCCAGTTGATCTCCAGGCGTTCGGGGTCCCGGTTCGGGTGGACCACGTGCGCCTCGACGGCGGTGATGTAGACGTCGTCGAGACTGAACGCGGTCCCGCTTACGAACCGCATCCCGCGGGCACGGGTCGCAGGGCGGAGAGCGTCCAGCCACGCCTGGGCTGCCGGTGATCGCTTCGCCACTGTCTCACTGTCTCACGACTGCCGACACCGAACTCCGGACGGGCCGTGGCAGCCGCCCGCGGACTCTGATCATGTGCTCCTGATGTCGGCCGGATCGATGATGACCGAGACCTCGGATCCCGGGTTGAGCGCGATCCGCACACCCTCCGGCAGGGCCTCAGCCAGCTCCATGCCGCGGATCACACTGTGCTCGGTGTAGCCCGACGCCGTCGCCTTGCCTGCGTCGGTGAAGGCGTAGGCGAGACGACCGCCGTCAGCGGCAGGAGCGAGGAAGATCCCACCCTCGGGACGACTGAGGATGACGACGTCGGCCGAGGCGAACTCGCGGTCCATCTGCTCGCCCGGCACATGTCCGGCCAGCGCAAGCTGCAGGACGCGCTCCAGCTTGCTGACCGGCGCGGCCCACCCTCGCGCCAGCGGAGACGGGACGTATCGAGGATTCGGGGTGAACCCCTCGCTCAGTTCGCCGTTCTCGTCCGCACGCCATGCACCTACGATGCCCTGCGGCGGCACACTACCGCCCACATCGAACTCGGGATCGACCGCGTAGACCCACGAGCCAGGGTTCGCCCGTGCCTCGGCTCGGAGCGCGTCCGTGATGGGTGGCGTGGTCTGCGGCTCGGTCATGTGCGGTCACCATCCATGTCGAGGGTCGGTCACTTCCCGCCACCGTAGTGCGGGTCGGTCACGACCGGGTCAGTCGAACTTCGGCCGCAGTTGTTCGCGCATCTGCCTGTAGTTCGCCGGCTTCACTGCCCAACGTTCCTCATCCGTGTCCTCGAACGTCACCTTGTACTCGCCTGTCGCCCGGTCGAACTGCACGAGGATCTTCACGGGCAACGGGTCACCGGGCTCGTACCGGTCCCCCAAGTACGCCTGCACCTCCGGTTCGATGCTCGCCCAGTCGCAGGCCACGGCTGTGATGGCGCTACCGGGCGAGTAGGCGTACCCGTGCACACTGCGATACCCGTCGCCGAACTCCAGGATCATCGCCAGCGATTCCCAGTCCTCCACGGGCCCGCGCATCTCTCGGGCCAACGACGGTCCATTCATGGCCTCGGTCAGTGACCGGATGAGATCGACAGCGGCGTTGTTCGACATGGTTCCCCTCGAGTTCGGCTCGGGCGCGCTGATCGTGGCCCGGCAGACGCTGAACGTGCAACGCTACGGGTCGATCGCGAACACGTCGGCTCGATCCGCCGCATCACGTCGCCGCGGTCGGAAAGCGTCGCGCGCGTCGGCGAGCGGCGACAATGGAGCCATGGATCTTGAACTCTCCGCGTGGGCACGCGATTGGTCCGATCGCCTCGGATCGGCGCTTGAGCAGGCCATTGCGGCGGTTGCGGGACAGCTGCCGGCGGGCGACGTGGTCGGCGTCGGCATCGCGACCGATGCCGACGCCACGTCGATCGTGGCCTTCGCCCACTCGCGGCGACATCTCGACGACCTGATCGCCGAGGACCCAGAGTTCGCCATCGACGCGAAATGGCACCTCGGCGAGTGGGACCTGGACATCCTCGGAGCAGAGGGAGTCGACGACCCGCTGGAGCCGATCCGCGCCGAGGCAGAGCGGGCGAAGCGACGCTGCTCCGTCTCGAGCGTCGACCCCGGCACAGCACCCGGCCTTCGCGAGTTCCGCAGGACGGTGTGGGACTCGATCGCACAGGCGTTGACGGCCTCTGTTGCAGCCGGTTTCTTCGAACAGTGGCCGAACGCGGTGCGGGTGTTCCTGCCGCTCGACGCTGACGTCTCGGAAGTCGACATCGCGCGCTGGAACGCCGCGTTGAACGATCAGGCCGGTACTGCGGAGTTCCGCGGGTTCCTGCAGATCGACACCGTCTGACGCGGAGATAGGGCCAGTCGGGTCTCGACCCACGGACCGACCCGGCACCACACGGTGCCCGCCCACGCATCGGGCGACGTCTCGACGCGACGTTTCGAGAAGCGCGGCTACACGTTGAACCGGAACTCCACCACGTCGCCGTCGGCCATCACGTAGTCCTTGCCCTCGATCCGCACCCGGCCGCGCGCCTTGGCCTCGGCCATCGACCCCGCGTCCACCAGGTCCGCGAACGAGACCACCTCGGCCTTGATGAAACCGCGCTGGAAGTCGGTGTGGATCACGCCGGCGGCCTGCGGGGCCGTCCAGCCCTTGTGGATCGTCCAGGCCCGGGACTCCTTCGGGCCGGCGGTGAGGTAGGTCTGCAGCCCGAGGGTGTCGAACCCGACCCGGGCGAGCTGGTCCAGGCCGGCCTCGTCCTGGCCGTTCTCGGCGAGCATCTCGGCGGCCTCGTCCGGCTCCAGCTCGACCAGCTCGGCCTCGAACTTGGCGTCCAGGAAGATGGCGTCGGCGGGTGCGACGAGCGCGCGCAGCTCGGCCTGCATTGCCTCGTCGGCGAGGCCGTCGTCGTCGGTGTTGAACACGTAGATGAACGGCTTCGCGGTCATCAGGCCGAGGTCGGCGACGATCTCCGGGTCGAGGCCCGCAGCGGTGCCGCCGGCGGAGATCGTGGTGCCCGCCTCGAGCAGCGTGAGTGCACCCTTCGCGGTCTCGAGCACCTTGGCGTCGGTCTTCCTGCCCTTGACCTCCTTCTCGAGGCGGGGGATCGCCTTCTCGAGGGTCTGCAGGTCGGCCAGGATCAATTCGGTGTTCACGGTCTCGATGTCATCCTTCGGAGACACCTTGCCGTCCACGTGCACCACGTCCGGGTCCGCGAACGCCCGGGTGACCTGGCAGATCGCGTCCGCCTCGCGGATGTTCGCGAGGAACTTGTTGCCCAGTCCCTCTCCCTCGCTGGCCCCCTTGACGATGCCGGCGATGTCCACGAAGGACACGGTCGCCGGCAGGATCCGCTCGCTGCCGAAGATCCCGGCGAGGACCTTGAGCCGCTCGTCCGGGAGCGGGACCACCCCGATGTTCGGCTCGATCGTCGCGAACGGGTAGTTCGCCGCGAGCACGGTCGCGCGGGTCAGCGCGTTGAACAGGGTGGACTTGCCGACATTGGGCAGGCCGGCGATGCCAATAGTGAGAGCCACGGAATAGCAGTGTACGGGCCGCTCACGCGTAGGACATGACCTGCTGCAGCAGCTCGGGGGCACGGCGGTCGAAGATCCGGGCACCCGACCGGATGCCGAGCAGCAGCACGACGATGCCCTCGACCACGCCGACCAGCAACGTGAGCCAGCCCAGCGGCGCGCTCGAGGTGATCAGCGCCGCGATCGCGAGCCCGATGAACGGTAGGGACACCACCACGGTCGCCAGCGACCCGACCAACTGCGACACGATCGTGGCCATCGCCGCACCCTGGGGCTGCTTGAACGGACTGTCGCCCGGCTTCGGCACCGGGTACAGCAGCCGGGCGGACGTCACGCTGGACACCCCGAGCGAGACCCCGAGCGCACCGAGGCTCACCCCAAGCACCACCGGGGCCAGGTCCCACCGGCCGGCGAAGCCGAGTGAGACCGCCGCGAAGATCGCCACGACCGCCACCGCGGGAGGCCCGACGGCGAGTGCCCGGCCCGTGCGGTCGTCTCGCCCTGATACCCCGGTCGAGACGTGCAGCGCGAACGCGCTGCTGTCATAGGCGATGTCGGCGGAGATCGAGTAGCCGAGGATCCAGGCGGTCAGTGGGGCCAGGATCAGCACGATCTCCGACGCCGTGCCACCGCCTGCGACGAGCAGGATCACGGGCAGGAGCGGGAGTACCGCGATCGACGCCGCGTAGCGGGGGTCGCGGAACCAGTAGGTCAGCGCCCGGGCGGCGACGGCGCCGGCGGGCGTTGCGGGCATCCGGTCGAACCAGCCGAGGCCCTTCGACCGGCCCTTCCCCGCACCCGTCGTCGGTGGGGTGACCAGGGACCTGGCCAGCGAGACGTCCCAGAGCCACCACAGCAGGCCCAGGGTCAGGCCGGCGATCAGCAACCGGACCAGCACCAGCGGCCACACGCCGTCGTGCACCGCTCCGGCGAGCCCCCAGGGCGCGCCGAGCGGCGTCCACGCGACGACCGACGCGACCTGATCGAGCAGCGCCGGGATCGCGTCGAGGTCCGCACCGGACTCCTCAAGGCGAGCGGCGCCCCATGCGATCGCGGGCCCCACCAGCACGATCGGAACGAAGGCCGCGATCGTCAGCACCTCCCGGTAGCGGCGGGACTCCAGCAACGGGCCCAACGCCGTCGTGATCGCGCGGGAACCGACCACGCAGAGCGCGACCGCGAGCACACCACCGACCAGTGCGGCGAGCAGGGTGAGCGGTTCGCCCGCCCAGGCCAGCGCCATGCCGAGGACCAGGACCACCATCGAGAAGCCCGGCACCGACGTCAGGCCGGCCGCGGCGAGCCCTGCGACCAGCGTGCGCCGGGGCACCCCGTAGGTCACGAACCGCTGCGGGTCGAGGGTGGCGTCCACACCGAACGCGAAGAGCGGGATCACCCACCAGCCGAGCACGATCACAGCTCCGACGATCGTGACGACGTCCGCGGTGATGTGCGGGGCGGCGGAGACCCCGGTGACGGTGCCGAAGATCGCCGCGCCCACGATCCAGACCGCGTACAGGACCGCGAGGATGAACCCGATGAGCTGCCAGACGCTGCGCTTGAAGCTGTTCGCCATCAGCGTCAGCCGGAGCCTTACGAAGAGCGCAACCATGACAGCCCTTCCGCCGACTGCCGCCCGCCGACCAGGCCCACGAACCGGTCCTCGAGGCTCTGCCCGGCCCGGACCTCGTCGACGGTGCCGGCGGCGAGGATGCGCCCGGCCGCGATGATGGCGACGTGGTCGCACATGCGCTGCACCAGGTCCATCACGTGGGAGGAGACCACGACCGTGCCGCCGCTACGCACGTACTCGCCGAGGATGTCCCGGATGTTCGCCGCGGAGACCGGGTCGACGGCCTCGAACGGTTCGTCGAGGACGAGGATCCGCGGCGCGTGGATGAGCGCGGACGCCAGCGCGACCTTCTTCGTCATGCCGGCCGAGTAGTCGACGACGAACGTCTTCGCGTCCGCCGCGAGGTCGAGGGCGCGCAGCAGGTCCGCGGTGCGTTCGGCGACCACGGCCCGGTCCATCCCCCGGAGCAGGCCCGCGTAGGTGATCAGCTGCTCGCCGGTGAGCCGGTCGAACAGGCGCACCCCGTCGGGCAGGACGCCGAGTGCCTTCTTGCCCGCGACCGGGTCGGACCAGAAGTCGGCGCCGTGCACGCTGACGGTGCCGAAGTCGGGGCGCAGCAGGCCGGTGGCCATCGAGAGCATGGTCGTCTTACCGGCGCCGTTCGGGCCGACGATCCCGTAGAACGAGCCACTCGGGACGTCGAGGTCGACGCCGGCGACGGCGACCTTGTCACCGAATCGCTTCCAGAGGCCGCGGATCGAGAACGCGGCGCTCGGATCGGGTGGCAGCTGGGGCGCGGCGGGCTGCTGAACCGTTCCCGGGTGCGGATAGGCCGCGGCCGGCGGGCCTGCCGCACCCGGCTGCGGCGGTGCGAAGGGGTCCCTCGGCGGCGTTCCGGGTTGCGGCGGGGCGAACGGGTTCGGCCGGACCGGACCCTCGGACGGCGGCAGGTGGGCTGACATGCGGTCCACGGTATGGGGTCGGGGCGGCGCACCGCGCCTTCGCCTGCGAGCGCGTCAGTTCCGCTCATTGTCGGTGACCGATGCGAGAGTGGTCTGCATGGACGTCATCGGGGTTCTTCTGGCCATCGCGGCACTGCTCGTGGGCGCGGTATCGGGATGGCTCGCGGGACGGGCCGGCGGCGCGGGTCTGCGCGAACGGCTCGCCTCGGAGCGCCGGTCCGCGCAGGCCCAGGTGGCGACCCTGGAACGTACCCACGCCGAGCGGGTCGAAGCGCTGGAGCGCGCCGGTGCCGAACAGGTCGCCACTCTCGAGCGAGCCCACGCCGCCCGCCTCGAGGACGAGCGGACCGGATTCGCGGAACGGCTCGCGGCACAGCAGGAACACTTCACGCAGCGGCTGGAACAGGAGTCCGGGGCCGCCCGGGAGCGTCTGGATGCCGAACGGGCCGACGCCCAGGCCCGCCTCGAGGCGGAGCGTGCGGCCGCCCGGGAGCGGCTCGAGGCGGAACAGGCCATCACGAAGGAGCGGCTCGACGAGATGCGCGCGGACTCCAAGCGTCTCTCGGACGATTTCGAGGCGCTGTCCCGCAAGGCCCTGGATGCGAACACGCAGGCGTTCCTGGCACAGGCCGAGGAGCGGTTCAAGCGCGCCCAGCAGGCCGGCGACGCCGAACTGGCCAAGCGCGAGGAGGCGGTCAAGGCTCTGGTCGAACCGCTGAGCCGGACCCTCGGCGAGGTCAAGGCCGAGATGACCAGCGCGGAGAAGGCCCGGCTCGAGGCGCACACCGTGCTGTCGGAGCAGGTCAACCACATGCGTACGTCCTCGGAGTCGCTGCGCAGCGAGACCAGCCAGCTCGTGACGGCGCTCCGGGCACCGCAGGTGCGGGGCCGTTGGGGCGAGCTCCAGCTGCGCCGGGTGGTCGAGGCAGCCGGGATGGTCGAGCATGTCGACTTCGAGGAGCAGGAGACCGTCGCCACCGATGACGGCGCGCTCCGCCCGGACCTGGTCGTGAAGCTGCCCGGGGGCAAGCAGGTGATCGTGGACGCGAAGGTGGCCTTCAGCGGCTACCTCGAGGCGATGGAGGCCAAGGACGACGCGGTTCGCGCCAAGCGCCTGCGTGCGCACGCCCGGCATGTGCGCACGCACATCGAGAGTCTCGGCGCGAAGGCGTACTGGGAACACTTCGAGCACACGCCGGAGTTCGTGGTCATGTTCCTGCCCGCCGAGACCTTCCTCAACGCGGCGCTCGAGCAGGACCCCACGATCCTGGAGTACGCGTTCGAGCGGAACGTGGTGCTGGCCACTCCGGCCACCCTCGTCGCACTCCTGCGCACCGTGGCCTATACGTGGCGCCAGGAGCTGCTCGCCGCCGAGGCGCAGCAGGTGTTCACCGTCGGGCGGGAACTGCACAAGCGGCTCGGCACCATGGGCAAGCACCTGGAGACTGTGTCCAAGCGACTGAACTCGACCGTGGACGCGTTCAACAAGCTCAACGCCTCGGTGGACTCCCAGGTCGTCACCCAGGCGCGGCGGTTCAGCGCCCTGCAGGGCCTCGATCCGGCCCTGGACGTGCCGCCGCCGCTGGAGATCCTCGCGGTACCGGTGCAGAAGGCCGATGCGTACGACACCCCCGAGCTCACCAGTGGGCCGAGGCGGCGTGGTGGGTCCGCCGACGCACGTGCACGGGCCGAACGTGACCTCGTGCTCGCCTCCGACTCCGACGACCTGCTCGACCTGTTCGAATCCGGCTCCGAGGACGAATCGGACGAGTTCGGCGGCGGCCGGCGCGCCACGGGGGCGTAGCGCCGACGTCGATCCGGTGAGCCCACCGGCCGCCCGCCACTGCGCGGGCGGCCCTTCCCATGTGCTCGCTTCCACGGCCGACACGTGCACATATGAGCACGGTCCGTGGGGCCTTCCTGACCGCAACTAGCGTTCCCTGCGGTTTGCCTCTCCCGCCTCGATTCGAGGGCGATGGTGCTATGTGGAAGGAAGGCTCCGGATGACAGGACTTGCGACGTCCAAGGCACCCGCGACACCTCGGATGTCGGCCAACTACCGGAAACGGCACAGGCGGGGCGTCGCGCTGTTCGCGCTGTTCGCCTTCCCGAATCTGGCGCTCATCGGCGTCTTCGCCTACTGGCCGGTGCTTGAGAACCTCTACCTCAGCCTCACCCGTTGGGACTTCATCGGTCCGGCGCCGGTCTTCATCGGCCTGGAGAACTACGTCCAGTTGTTCACCTCCGACACGTTCGGCGACGTCCTGAGGATCACCCTGATCTGGGTGGTGGTCGTCGTGGGCGTCAGCCTTGTCCTCGGCATCGCCCTCGCGTCCCTGTTCTCGATGAAGCTTCCCGGCACGACCCTGGTCACCGGCATCGTGTTCGCTCCGCACGTCATCGCGGGTGCCGCGATCGCCGCCGTCTGGCTGTTCATCTTCGACCCGAACTACGGGCTGGCCAGGGTCTTCTTCAACGCCGTCGGCCTCAGCTCGCCCTCCTGGATCACGGACGCCGCGTGGGCGTTGCCCGCACTGCTCATCGTCTCGATCTGGAAGGGGGTCGGGTTCGTCTCGATCGTCTACCTGGCCGGGATGCAGGGCATGCCTTCGGATGTGCTCGAGGCAGCCCGGTTGGACGGCGCGAGCCGATGGCAGCTGTTCCGGCGCATCATCCTGCCGTTGCTGTCCCCGACGACGTTCTTCCTGGTGATCACGCAGACGATCGGCGCGTTCCAGGCCTTCGACGTCATCGCCGTGATGACCGGCGGAGGTCCGGCCTCCGCCACGACCACGTTGAGCTGGTTCATCTACGACCAGGCCTTCAACCGGTCGAACGTCGGCTACTCGGCGGCCGCCGGCACCGTGATGTTCGTGCTCCTGATGGCCATCACCATCCTGCAGTTCCGGTTCGTCGAGAGGAAGGTGCACTACTGATGTCGGCGCCGACCACCACAAGCAGCCGCCCGCGCAGCTCCGACGTCGCGGCGCCGCCCCCGGCTCGCACCAAGCGAAGGGGGCGCCCGGGGAGACTGAGCCGCAGTTGGTGGGGCTTCCTCCTGCTCGCCGCCGCAGCCCTGGCGTTCATCATCCCGCTGTACATGCTGGTGACGACGGCGTTCAAGACGAACGCTGAGATCTACGCCTGGCCGATGAGGTTCTTCCCGTCCGAGTTCACCTGGACGAACCTGCGCACCGCGTGGGAGGTCGCGCCGTTCGACGCGTTCATCAAGAACTCGGTGCTGGTGACGTTGATCGGCTCGGTCGCCAAGGTGATCCTGGCGGTGTTCACCGCCTACGCGTTCGCCTTCCTACCCTTTCCTGGGAAGAAGGGCCTGTTCCTGGTGATGCTCGGGGCCCTCATGGTGCCCGGCCACGTGACGCTGCTGGTGAACTACATCACGATCGGAAACCTTGGCCTGATCAACACGTACGCGGGACTGATCCTGCCCGGGGTCGCGTCGGCGTTCGGTACCTTCCTGCTCCGGCAGCACTTCATGTCCCTGCCCCCAGAGGTGTTCGAGGCCGCCGAGCTCGACGGCGCCGGACACTTTCGCACCCTCCGCTCGCTGGTGGTGCCGATGTCGGTGCCCGCCATCGCAACCGTCGCGCTCGTCGCCGTCATCGACGAGTGGAACAGCTTCGTCTGGCCGCTGATCATCACGAACTCCGTGAACATGCGCACGTTGCCGATCGGCCTGATGTACCTCAAGGCCAACGACGGCGTCACCGCCTGGGGCGTGCTCATGTCCGGGACGCTCATCGTCGTGCTGCCCATGCTGCTCGTCTTCCTCTTCGCGCAGCGCTACATCGTCACCGGGCTCACCGGGGCGGCGGCCGGTGGAGGCCGCTGACCCGGACCGCACGGCACGCCCCGCACGTCCATCCCCAAACCATTAGGAGACCCATGCACCCCCGACCACACCGCCGTGACCGCGCCCGATCAGGGCTCACCCGCCGCCAACTGCTCGGCGCCGGCCTCGTGGCAGCGTCCACACCCGCCCTCGCGGCGTGCTTCAACGGTGGCACCGGTGCCGCCGAGGACACCGTCTACGGCCAACCCAGCGGGGACGTCCCCGACGAGTTCAGGGACCGCCAGCGGGTCGTGCTGTGGAGCAACTGGACCTCGCACAACGCGGAGGTTCTGCAGCGCAACATCGACGCCTTCCACGAGGCCCAGACGGACATCTTCTGCGAGATCCAGATCTTCGAGGGCTACGACAACGTGGAGTCGAAGCTGGCCGCGAGCCTTCAGGCCAAGCAGGTCCCGGACATCTCGGTACTCAGCGACGTCGTCTGGAACAGGTTCTACCTCAACGAAGCCCTGGAACCACTGACCGGATACTTCGACGAGAACTTCGGCACCGACGCATTCCACGAGAAGTTCATCGCCGAGGGCACGGTGAAGGACGATGTCTGGTGGGTCCCGTTCGGCCGCTCGACGCCGCTGTTCTACTTCAACCGCGACATCTTCGCCGACGTGGGCCTGCCGGACCGTGCGCCGGAGACCTACGAGGAGTACCGCGACTGGGGCATCGAGCTCAAGGGCTACCGCAGGAACAGCACCGATGTGGCGATGCGTGCCTACAGCGGCACCGACGACTGGTACTTCCAGGGCTCGTCCTGGGCGTTCGGCGGTGGCTACTCCGACGGCCTGGACATGCTCTTCACGAGCGAGGAGACGATCGCCGCGCTGGAGTACGACCGGGCCTTCATCCACGACGATGGCCTGGGCTACCTGGCCGCCGACCCCACCGGGGACTTCATCTCAGGTGCCGCAGCCACACTGCTGCAGTCCACCGGTTCCCTGACCGGCATCGACGAAGCCGCCGAGTTCGAGTATGGCTGTGGCTTCCTGCCACAGCAGGCGACCACCGGCGTGCCCACCGGAGGCGGCGGGCTGTCGATCCTTCGGTACGCGTCGGACGAACGGAAGCAGGCTGCCTGGGAGGTGCTGAAGTTCCTCAGCACCGGCGCGGCGTCGGTCGACTGGACCCTCGGCACCGGCTACCTGCCGACCACCAAGGCGGCGCTGGAGTCCGACGAGGTACGCCAGAAGGCGGATGAGAACCCGAACTACCAGGTCGCCATCGACCAGCTGGAGATCGCGCAAGGACCCGACGTCGTCCGGCGGTATGTACCCGAGTGCGTGCCGGAGGCCAACAGCGTCATTCAGGCGGTCTACTCCGGCGGCAACGACCCGGAGTCCGCGCTGACGACCATGCAGAGCAATCTGGAGCCGGCGATCGACCGGATCCGTAGCCAGTACGAAGAACGAGTGGAAGGTTGAGATGACCCTGCTGATCGTCGGCCATCGCGGTGCGATGGCCCACAAGCCCGAGAACAGCCTCGAGTCCTACGCACTGGCCGAGGAGGTGGGTGTCGACGAGATCGAGCTGGACGTGCGGCTGAGCAAGGACCAGCAGCTCTTCCTGCTGCACGATGCGACCCTCGACCGCACCGCCGGCGACGACTCAGCACGCGGGCGTGGCCCCGCCGCCGAGCTGACCCTGGCCGAGCTGCAGGCCGTCGTGCTCGACTCCGGGCGCGGGGTGGTCAGCCTCGCGGAGATGTACGACGCCACCTCCACTGTCATCCAGCTCGAGGTCAAGGACCCGGCGACGGTGCCGTTCCTGGCCGAGTTCTTCGCCGCGCGACACGAGGACGCCGCACGCACGATCGTCACCGGGTTCGACCCTGACGCGCTCCGTCAGGCGGCCGAGCTGATGCCGCAGATCGGCCGGTGCATCATCGTCAAGACCCTTGCCGACGCCGAACGGTTCGACGGCGGGCTGGCCGGCCTGCTCGAGTACACCGGCTCGACCAGGTTCGCGTGCGGGTTCCCCGGTCTGACCAAGGAGACGGTCGAGGCGATCCAGGCCCGTGGCCTCGACGTACACGTGTGGATGCTCCGCACCCTCGAGGACATGCGCGCCGCCGTCGCCCTCGGTGCCGACGGCACCACGTCGGACGATCCGGCCCAGGCGCAACAGTGGTACCGCCAGGTGCTCGACGAACGGAAGGCCCGGGTCTGATCAGCGCAGCGTCACCAGCAGGCTGAACCCAGGATCCACCGCCCCGGTCCGGAGCACCTCGAAGGAGTCGATCACCAGGTGAGCATGAGGCGCCAGTTCCACCGCGGTACAGGTACCCGGGACCCCGAGGGCAAGGCATCCCGCGCCGCGGGCGGACCGCAGGCCCGCGACCGTGTCCTCCAGCGCGACCACGACACCCGCACAGCCGCGGGCCGCGAGGGCGGCCAGGCCCTTGCGGAACGGCTCGGGATCGGGCTTGCCGGCCGTCACGTCGTCACCGGTGACGAAGAACGCCGGGCGCGGCAGACGTGCCGCGCCGTAGCGCGCGCGGGCGACGTCACGCGGCGCGGAGGTGACCACACCCCAGTGATCCTCGGGCAGCGAGGAGACGAAGGTCCGAACCCCAGGCAGTGCCTCCAGTTCCTGGCCGGGCCGAGACTCGATCTCGACCAGGCGCGCCGCCGCCCGCTCCCTGTGGTCCGGGTGGATCCCCGCAGCGACGACGACGGCCTGGGCGGTCAAGCCGTGCAGCGTCGCCGGCAGCCGCGGCACCCCGAACTCGTCGGCCACCATCCGCCAGGAGGCCTCCACAGCCGGGACCGAGTCCACCAGCGTGCCGTCCATGTCGAACAGCGCACCAGCCACGGCGATCTCCCGACCCGCACGCAGGTCCGTAGCCAGCGCGTCGAGCTCATCCTCGGTCACGACCGGCCCGCTCATGCCACCACCACCCGCTCATGCCGGGAGGTGCGTCGCGAGGGTCGGTCGGCGGAGCAGTGCATGGCGTTGGATCTCCCTGGGTCGGGTCGAGGCGGATCGCCCGAGCCTAGATGGGTTGCTCAGCCGTGCCCTACGGTGCACTTATGAGCAGGGAACTGACGATCGACCAGCAGGTCCTGCACGTCTACGTCGCCATGCAGAACCTCGCGCATGGACGATCGGTGAACGACATCGCCGCCGACATCGGCAAGTCGCGGTTCGCGACCGCACGTATGGTCAAGCGCGCCCGCGCCCTCGGTCTGATCGAGGTGCGCCCCACGGTGTCCGCACCTGTGGACGTCGGGCTGTCGGCGCAACTGACCCAACGCTACGGTCTGCGCGCGGCGCTGGTGGTGGCCACGCACTCCTCCGACGTCGTCGAGGCCCGGGACGCGATCGCACGGATCGCGGCCCGCTTCATCGTCGACAACGTCGCGGAGGACGACATCCTCGGCTTCGCGCCGGGTCGGACCCTGGTGCTCGCGTCCCGCCTGATCGAGCACCTCCCATCTGCCGACGTCGTCCAGCTGACCGGGGTCGGTGCGCCGCGCCTGGAGGACGGGATCGAGGTCATCTCCAACATCGGCCGCCTCACCGGTGGTGCGACCCACCCGCTGTATGCGCCGGCGGTCCTGATGAAGGACCCGGAAGCCACGCTGTTGCTCAAACACCCGTCGATCCAGCGGACGATGCGCCGGTTCGACCACATGCAGAAGGCGTTCCTGACCGTCGGCGGCTGGCCGGAGGCCTCCTGGATGGCACGTCAGCTGCTCGACCTGGGTGAGCGCGAGGAGTACGAGGACAAGGGCGTCGTCGCCGAGATCGGGACGATGCTGCTGGATGCCGATGGCAACGCGGTGGGCGGCCTGGAGGAACGAATCGTCGGGATCTCCGAGGAGCAGCTCCGCAACGTGGAGATGCGCGTGGCGATCGGTGGCGGTCCCGGCAAGGAACATGCGGTGCTCGCGACCCTACGGGCCGGCGTGGTGAACCACGTGATCACCGATATCCGCTGCGCCAGAGCCGCTCTCGCCGCCTGAGGAGACCCGTCGTGGGCTGGTCGGAGCCTGTCAGAGCGGGGCGACGTCCATGGCCGTGCTCCGCCCCGGCGCGCGACCCTGCCCGGCGTTCTTCAGGTCGGCTCGTAGTTCCCGGGGCAGCGAGAAGATCAGGTCCTCGGTGGCCGTGCGCACCTCCTGCACCTCGCCGAAGCCCCACTCGCCGAGCCGGGCGATGACGTCGCGGACCAGGACCTCCGGGACCGACGCCCCGGAACTCAGGCCCACCGTGCCGGCACCGTCGAACCAGGCCGGGTCCAACTCCGCGGCGGTGTCGACGCGGCGCGCGGCGCGGGCACCGGACTCGAGGGCCACCTCCACCAGGCGCACAGAGTTCGAGGAGTTCGCGGAGCCCACGACGACGAACACGTCCGCGTCGGGGGCGATCTTCTTCACGGCGACCTGGCGGTTCTGGGTGGCGTAGCAGATGTCGTCGCTCGGCGGGTCCGCGAGCTTGGGGAACCGCTCGCGCAGGCGCCGGACCGTCTCCATCGTCTCGTCGACGGACAGCGTGGTCTGGGACAGCCAGACCAGCTTCTCCGGGTTCCGCACGGTGACCTCGTCCACGGCGTCCGGGCCGGTCACGAGGTGGACGTGATCGGGCGCCTCCCCCGCCGTGCCCTCGACCTCCTCGTGACCCTCGTGTCCGATCAGCAGGATCTCGATGTCGCGGCTCGCGAAGCGCACGGCCTCCTTGTGCACCTTGGTCACCAGGGGGCAGGTGGCGTCGATCGTGACCAGGTGGCGCTGCGCCGCCTCGGCGTGCACGGCCGGCGAGACACCGTGGGCGGAGAAGATGACCCGCTCCCCAGGAGGCACCTCGTCGGTCTCGGAGACGAACACGGCGCCGCGGGCACTGAGGCTCTCGACGACGAACCTGTTGTGCACGATCTCCTTGCGCACGTACACCGGAGCCCCGTAGTGCTCGAGCGCCCGCTCGACCGCCTCGACGGCCCGGTCCACACCTGCGCAGTAGCCCCGCGGGGCGGCGAGCAGGATGCGTCCGGGAGAGGAGGTCACCTGAGGGAGTCTACGTTCTGGGCCCCCGGCGGCGGCCGGGCCCGGTCGAGTCGATGCGGGCCGCACCCACCCGGGTGACGCCGATGTCCCCGCCGTAAGGCACCCTAGGAGCATGAGCAGTCCCCCGAACGGCCCCGGCGGGTTTCCCGCCAAGGCGCTGGACACCACCGCGGAACAGCCCTGGCCGGTGCGGCTGCTCGCCGCGAAGATCGCCGACTACGTGGACAAGATGGCCCCGGTCTGGGTCGAGGGCCAACTCGTCCAGGTGAACAGCCACAACGCCTCGGCCAGTGCCTATCTGACCCTGCGGGACACCGACGTGGACATGTCGCTGTCCGTGACCATGCTGAAGCGGCTCCTCGGGGCCCGCGGGGAGGCCATCAGCGAGGGCGCCCACGTGGTGGTGCACGCCAAGCCGAGCTTCTGGACCAAGCGCGGCACGCTCAGCCTGCGGGCGAGCGACATCCGCGCCCTCGGACTCGGCGAGCTGCTGGCCCGGATCGAACACCTCAAGAGGGTCCTGGCCGCCGAGGGTCTCTTCGACACCGAGCGCAAGCGGCCGCTGCCGTTCCTGCCGGGGAGGATCGGGCTGATCTGCGGAGCGGACGCGAAGGCGAAGCACGACGTGCTCGTGAACGCCCGGGCCCGCTGGCCCCAGGTGCACTTCGAGATCCGCGAGGTCGCCGTCCAGGGCCCGCACTGCGTGCCGGAGGTGAGCCGAGCGATCGCCGACCTGGACTCCGACCCCGACGTCGAGATCATCGTGATCGCCCGCGGCGGTGGCTCCGTCGAGGACCTCCTGCCGTTCTCCAACGAGGCCCTGGTCCGCGCCGCCGCGAAGTGCACCACCCCGTTGGTCTCGGCGATCGGTCACGAGACCGATGCGCCGCTGCTGGACCTCGTCGCCGACTACCGCGCCTCGACCCCCACCGATGCCGCCAAGCGGATCGTGCCGGACGTCGGCCAGGAACTGGCCCGGATCGCCCAGGCCCGGGACCGGATGGCGAACGCGCTGAACCGGCGCCTGCGCACCGAGGGCGAGCGCCTGACCCTGCTCCGCAACCGCCCGGTGCTGGCCGACCCCGCCTCGATCGTGACGCCCCGACTGCGCGCGCTGGAACAGACCCGCACGGCCGGGCGGGCCGCCATCGCGCGCCGCCTCGGCAGCGCCGATGCGGACCTGGCGAACCTCCGGACGGCGCTACGCACCCTCTCCCCACAGGCGACCCTGGAGCGCGGCTACGCCGTGCTGCGCACCGACGACGGCGTGGTGGTGCGTTCTCCCGACGACGTCACCGTCGGGCAGGACCTCTCCGCGCTGGTCGCAGCCGGGCGGCTGGGGGTCACGGTGCGGACCGCCGACACACGCACCGGCGAAGAGGTGATTGGATGAACGCCGTGAACAACCCGGACGTTGCCGAACTCAGCTACGAACAAGCACGGGACGAGCTCGTCGAGGTCGTCGGCCGCCTCGAGTCCGGCGCTGCGAACCTCGAGGACTCCCTCGCCCTCTGGGAGCGCGGGGAGGCCCTGGCCGACCGCTGCCAGCGGTGGCTGGACGCCGCCCGGGACCGGCTCGCCGCCGCCAAGGGCGACGCGACGGTCTCGCTCGTCGAATCCCCCGCCGACACCGGCGCGGACACCCTCCTGGACGCGGATGAGGAGACCGAGTCATGACGCACGCGCTGGTGATCGGCGAGGCCCTGGTCGACGTGGTGCACGCGGCCGACGGCTCGGTGAGCGAGCACCCCGGCGGCTCGCCCGCGAACGTCGCGCTCGGCCTGGCCCGGCTCGGCCGCGACGCTGAGCTCGCCACCTGGTTCGGTGACGACGCCCACGGCGCCCTGATCCGCGACCACCTCACCGGCAACGGGGTGCGCCTGGTGCCCCGCTCCGACCGCGCCGAGCGCACCTCGACCGCCGTCGCCACGCTCGATGCCGACGGCGCCGCCAGCTACACGTTCGACCTCGACTGGCGGGTGCCGGAGGTGTTGCTCGACGCCGACATGGTGGCACTGCACCTCGGCTCCATCGGCGCCACCCTGCAGCCCGGCGGCGCGGCGGTCGCCGAGCTCGCCGCGGCAGCCCGCGAGTTCGCGACCATCAGCTACGATCCCAACGCCCGACCCTCGATCATGGGCACCGCCGATCAGGTGCTGCCCACGATCTCCGCACTCGTGGCGGGCGCGGACCTGGTCAAGGTCTCCGACGAGGACGTGGCCTGGCTCCAGCCGGGCCGCGACGCCGAGGACGTGATCCGCGACTGGGCAGCGTCGGGACCAGCGGTTGTCGTCCTGACCCGCGGCGGAGAAGGGTCGTTCGCCCTCACCAGCGCAGGGGTCGAGGTCACCGTCACCTCACCCCGCGTGCAGGTGGTGGACACCGTCGGCGCGGGCGACTCCTACATGGGCGGGCTCATCGACGCGCTCTGGACCGCCGGCCTGCTCGGCGCGGGCCGACGGCAGGCGCTGCACGCCATCGACGCCGACACGCTGCGGGCCGTGATGGTGCACGCGGCGGCGATCGCGGCGATCACGGTCTCCAGGGCCGGCGCGAACCCACCGAACCGCAACGAACTCGAGGATGGCGCCCGATGAACCGACGTCCCACCCCGGCTCAGGCCTGGGCCGAACTCATGGCCGGGAACACCCGGTTCGTCGAAGGGCGGATGCAGCACCCGAGCCAGAGTGTCGAGCGGCGCGCCGAGGTCTCCACCGAGCAGCACCCCTTCGCGGTCCTGTTCGGCTGCTCCGACTCCCGGGTGGCGGCCGAGATCATCTTCGACCGCGGCCTCGGTGACATGTTCGTGGTCCGCACGGCCGGGCACGTGGTGGACACCACGGTGCTCGGGTCCATCGAGTACGGGGTGGACATCCTCGGCGCCCCGCTCGTCGTGGTCCTCGGCCACGACCAGTGCGGCGCGGTCGGTGCGGCCAGCCACGCCCTCGCCACCGGAGAGCTGCCGACCGGCTTCGTGCGCGCGATCGTGGACCGGGTCATCCCGAGCCTGGTCACGCGCTCCGACCCGTCCTGGTCGATCTCCTCGTTCTTCGGCGACGGCGAACGGACCGTGCGGATCCCGGACGCCGACGAGCTGCGCCGCGAGCACGTGCGCGCCACGGTCCGGATGCTGCAGGGCTACTCGGCGAGCCTCGCCGAGGGCGTGCGTCAGGGACGGTGCGCGATCGTCGGCGTCGAGTACACCCTGGCCGACGGCCGCGCGTCCGTGGTGGAGACCATCGGCAAGATCTGACGCCCGACGGCGGCCGGTCGCCGTCCGAACCGGCTCACCTCCGCCCGACTCACCTCAGGATGCCGTGGCGTCCTCGCGCGCTGCACGCTCCTTCGCCCGCGCGGTCGCACGCTGGCGAGCCTGCGCGGCCTCGGCGTCGATGGCGGCCGCCTTCTCGTCGTCGCGGGTGAGGCTGTCCTGGCTCTCCGGGTCGAACACATGCACCGACGCCGGGTCGAACCAGAGCGTGGCGGAGTCGCCGTCACGGATGGTGCTCAGCGAGTCCAGTGCCACCACGAGCTGGGTCCTCATGCCCTCGCCGTCGAGTTCCCGATCGAGCTCCTCGAGCTGCTGCTGCACCGCGGCGTCGGTCTCGAACGGCACGTACGCGTACAACTCGGATCCGAGCCACTCGGTGACGTCCACATCGGCATCGAACGTCACCCCGCTGCCGCGCTTGTCCTGCGCCACCACGTCGGCGTCCTCGAACGCGTCCGGTCGGATCCCGACGATGACCAGCTCCCGGTCCCCGATGGCCGCACGGAGACGGTCGTCAAGGGGCACCCGCACGAACGGCAGCACCAGATCGGTTCCGTCGACGCGGCCGGGCAGGAAGTTCATCGGGGGTGAGCCGATGAACCCGGCCACGAACAGGTTCACGGGCTGGTCGTACAGGGCACGCGGGCTTGCGACCTGCTGCAGCACGCCCCTCCGGAGCACGGCCACCCTGTCGCCGAGCGTCATGGCCTCGGTCTGGTCGTGCGTGACGTACACGGTGGTGGTGGCCAGCCGTCGCTGCAGCCGGGCGATCTCGGTACGCATCTGCCCGCGCAGCTTGGCGTCCAGGTTGGAGAGCGGCTCATCGAAGAGGAACGCCTGAGCCTGGCGCACGATGGCGCGCCCCATCGCGACCCGCTGGCGCTGGCCGCCGGAGAGGTTGGCCGGCTTGCGGTCGAGGTGCTCGTCCAGCTCGAGCAGCGCGGAGGCGTTGCGGACCCTGTTGTCGATCTCGGTGTCCGTGTACTGGCCCTTGGTCAGCCGCAGCGGGAACGCGATGTTCTCGTAGACCGTCAGGTGCGGGTAGAGCGCGTAGTTCTGGAACACCATGGCCAGGTCCCGATTGCGTGGGGCGAGGTCGTTGACCCGCTTCCCGCCGATCTCCAGGTCGCCGGAGGTGATGTCCTCGAGGCCCACGATCATCCGCAGCAGGGTCGACTTCCCACAACCGGACGGGCCCACCAGGATCACGAACTCTCCGTCCGCGATGTCCAGGCTCACGTCGTTCACGGCCGGGAACCCGTCGCCGTACTTCTTCACGATGTGGTTCAAGGTGATCGAAGCCATCTCCGATGTCTCCTTCTACTCGTTCGCGTCAGGGCGGTCAGCCCTTGACGGCTCCCTGGGTCAGTCCGGCCACGATCTGTCGTTGGAACAGCAACACCAGCACGATCACCGGAATGGTGACCACCACCGCGGCCGCCGAGATGGCACCCGTGGGATCCTCGAAGTAGGACTCCCCGGTGAAGAACGCCAGTGCGGCGGGTACCGGTCGAGCGGCGCTGGTGGACGTCAGCGAGATCCCGTAGACGAAGTCGTTCCACGCGATGAAGAACGCGATCAGAGCCGTGGTGAACACGCCGGGCGCGGCCAGCGGGACGATCGCCTTACGGAACGCCTGCATCGGGGTGGCTCCGTCGACCTGCGCAGCCTGCTCCAGCTCCCACGGGATCTGCCGGAAGAAGGCCGCCAGCGTCCACATCGAGATGGGCAGCGTCAGCGACAGGTACGGGATGATCAGCCCGGCCCAGGTGTCGTACAGCCCGATCGAGCGCCAGATGTTGAACAGCGGCGTCACGATCGAGATCACCGGGAAGATCGACACCCCGAGCGCGGTGGTCAGCACGAGCCGCTTTCCGGGGAAGTCCAGCCGGGCGATCGCATACGCCGCCACGGTGGCCAGTACCACCGCGATCAGCGTCGCGATCAGCGAGATGCCGATGGAGTTGCGCAGGGCCGGCAGGAACAGGTCGCGGGCGGAGCCGTCCGGACTGAGGATCTGCGAGTAGTTCTCCCACGTCCAGGTGGTCGGCAGGAACCTGCCGGAGGTGAGGTCGCCCGGCAGCTTGAACGACGTCGCCAGGATCGAGAACACCGGGAACAGCGCATAGACGAGTACCAGCACCGTGATGACGGCCCACCACATCTTCTGGCGTCCGGTGAGAGCCATCACTTGCCTCCTCGCGCACTCGAGAGGTCCACTTTGAACAGCTTGATCGCCACGAAGCAGATGGCGACCACGGACAGGAACAGCAGCACCGAGACGGCGGAGCCGAGTCCGATCTCGAGGCGCCCGATGGACGTTCGATAGGCGAGCAGGGAGAGCACGGTGGTGCCGTTCGCGCCGTTCGTCATGACGAACACGTTGTCGAAGATGCGGAACGCGTCCAGTGCCCGGAACAGCACGGCCACCATGATCGCGGCCTTCATGTTCGGCACGATCACGCGCTTGAACACCTGCCAACTGGTGGCCCCGTCCACCTTCGCTGCCTCCTCCAGCTCCCCCGGGACCTGCGCGAGGCCGGCGAGGAGCAGCAGCGAGATGAACGGGGTCGTCTTCCAGATCTCCGATGCCATGATCACGAACAGGCTCGTCCCCTGGGACGCGAACCAGTTCAGGTCCTCGCTGACCCCCGGAACCCAGTCGAACCAGGAGTTCACGTAGCCGGAGCTGATGTCGAAGGCGTAGAACCACGCGAACGCCGAGACCACCGTGATGATGCCGTAGGGCACCAGGATCGCCGTGCGCAGTGCGCCGCGCAGGTTCTGGATGGCCCGGTGCATGACCAGCGCGAGGGCGAAGCCGATGACCAGTTCGACCATGACGGTCACCACCGTGATGAACAGCGTCACCCCCATCGCGGACCAGAACACCGGGTCGGTGAGCACGACCGCGTAGTTGTTGAACCCGACGAACTCGTTGGCGTCGGGGGCGGTCAGCCGGATCCGGGACAGGGAGTCGATGAACGCCTGCACGATGGGGTAGAGCGTCACGGCGACCATGACGATGAACGCCGGCGCCGCGAGCATCAGACCGAGCCGGGCCTCGGATCGGGCCCGGTCGCTCGCGCGCGGCTTCCGGCGCGAGGCGCGCACCTTGACGTCGGGACCGGTCGCAGGCCCGCTCGCACTGTGACTCACAGCAGACGCTCCCCTCGCAGGACGGCGGTGATGAGCTCGGTGGCCGCTTCCGGAGACGTGTCCGGGTTCACGTCGGAGACCGGGTACCAGGTCTCCTGCAACCCGGTGCTGATCTCGTTGTAGAGCGGCGTCTGCGGCCGTGGCACGGCCTGCTCGAGGGAGTCCCGAATCATCTCGTACATCGGGAAGGTCTCCTGGACCTCGGCATCCTCGTACGCCTCGGTGTTCGAGGCCGGGTTCCCGTCGTTGACCATGTAGAAGGCCTGGTGCTCGGGGGTGACGATGCACTGCGCGGCCTCGAAGGCCAGGTCGGTGTGCTCACTGAACGCACCGACGCCGAGGTTGATCCCGCCGACCGGGGGCGCGGAGTCCGTGCCCTCGGCGACCGCCGGGTAGAGCGCCCAGCCGAAGTCGTCGAGCACCGACTCCTCGAGCAGGCCGTCGTCGACCGCCTGTTGGGTGGAGGTCCACACGAACGGCCAGTTCACCATGAAGGAGGCGTCATCGCCCTGGAAGAGCCGCAGCGACGCGGACTCGTCGGAGGTCGGCAGACCCGGCCCGCCCAGGCCGTCGCTGCCGATCTGCCCCATGATCCGCGCGGCCTCGCGCCCCGCGTCGGTCTCCAGGCCGAGTTCGGTGTCCTCGGCGCTCGAGCCGGGATTCGTGATGATCTCACCGCCGGCCGAGGCGATCAGCGCGTTGATCCAGACGGTGAGGGACTCCCCCTTGATGCCCTGGACCGCGAGGTAGAGATCCTGGTCGGTGGCCACCTCGATCAGCTGGTCCCAGGTCACCGGCTGGGACATGTCCAGCCCGGCCTCCTCGACCACGGACTCGCGGTACCAGAGCAGCTGGGTGTTGGCCCAGAACGGGATCGCGACGAGCTCGTCGTTCCAGGTGGCCGAGTCCAGCGAGCCCTGCACCACGTTCTCCGAGACGGCCTCGGCGACATCGTTCGGGATCGGCGCAAGGAAGCCGGGTTCGGAGAGTTCGGGGATGAACGGCGGGTCCAGGCTCATCAGGTCGATCGAGCTGTCCTCCGCGGCGAGACGTCGGGCGAGTTGCTCGCGCTGCGCGGCCGCATCCCGCGGCAGCAGCACCGTCTCGATGGTGTACGCACCGTCCGCCGCCTCGGTGCACTCGGCAGCGATCTGCGCCTGGCCACCATTGTCAGAGTTGATGTACCAGTTCAGCGTCGGCGGGCCATCGTCGGGCGCACACGCGGCGAGGGTCGCCACGAGTGCTGCTCCGGCGGTCGCCGCGACCATTCGGATTCGTCGCACCAGACCTCCCCAAAGATCGCGTCATCGACTGATCTCAGGCGACAGCCAACACCCGATCGGGCGAGCGCGCACGTCGAGCGCCGGCCCGTGCCGGCCCGGACCGGATGGGCTCGACGGGGCCCGGGTGCGGGCCTGGAACCGCGTGGTCAACCGTCCTGCCTGGTCAGCGGGGCGGGGATTACCTGCGGTGACCGCGGTCGGCTTGTGCTAGAACCGACGGGTGATCCGACGAGCTAGCTAGCCCGCACGCCAGAGCTCCACGCGCTGCGGGCCATCCCGAACCGTGCCGATGCACGGCTGGCCCCACGCCGCCCTCCTAGGCGGTCGTGTCAGCGCGCCATCATCACGAAGGGATCACTCGAACCATGTCTGAATCACCGCGTCACACCTTCGACCACCTGGTCGAGTCCGCCGCCGCTGTCCCGATCACCGGATGGGACTTCTCGTACCTACGCGATCGCACCGGCGGGGGTGATCTGCCCTGGGACTACTGCCCGCTGGCGCAGTCGCTCGTGACCGGCGCGCATCGGGTGCTCGACGTCGACACCGGGGGTGGGGAGTTCTTCAGCGCGCTGTGCCCACCTGAGGGGAGTGTCGCGATCGAGCCGCACCGTCCGAACGTCGAGGTCGCGCAGCGGCGCTTGCGGCCGCTCGGGGTGGAGGTGGTCGAACGGCACGACGAATCGCTACCTGTACCTGACCAGGCCTTCGACCTGGTGCTCAACCGCCACGGTCACCTCGAGGCCGCCGAGTCGCACCGGGTGCTTGCCCCTGGCGGCCGGCTGCTGTCGCAACAGGTCGGTGCACGCAACGACGTCGAGCTGAACGAGGCCCTGGGTGTCCCGCCTGCACCCCCGATAGGTGCGGCCACCTCGATCGAGGACCTACGCACCGACCTCGCAGCGGCAGGGCTCGACGAGGTCGAGGTCCGCGAAGCGATTGTGGTCACCCGTTTCTTCGACGTTGGAGCAGTCGTGTTCCAGCTCCGGGCCGTGCCCTGGCAGGTTCCTGACTTCGACGTCACCCGGCACCGTGAGGGGCTCGCCCGCATCCACGAGCAGGTCCAGAACACGGGTGCGTTCGAGGTTCGCAGCCAGCGGTTCCTGATCAGGGCCCGACGCGTCGACTAGCGGCCGACGGCCATCGGCGGGGTCCGGGCGCCCACCCGGATCCCGCCCACGGCGGTGCGTGATCGATGCCGGGTAGGTGTGCGCGCCTCTCGCTCGGCCGCAGCGACCGATGACGTACGCACCGGGCGGACGAGTGGCCTCGCCGGATCAGTCCCGGAATGTCTCGATCTGGGCACCGAGCTCGATCAGTCGCTCCTGCAGCTGCTCGTAGCCCCGGGCGATGATGTCCACCCCGCGCAGCACGGAGGTGCCCTTCGCGGCAAGCATGGCGAGCAGGATGACGACGGCGGGACGCAGCGCGGGCGGGCAGCTCACCTCGGCGCCGGACCAGTGCGTCGGGCCGTTGATGTCGAGGCGGTGCGGGTCGAGCAGGCGCACGTCCGCGCCGAGGCGGGTCAGGACGCTCAGGTGGATGGCCCGGTTGTCGTAGACCCAGTCGTGGATCAGCGTGTGCCCCGAGGCACAGGCCGCGATGACGGCGAAGAACGGCAGGTTGTCGATGTTCAGCCCGGGGAAGGGCATCGGATGGATCTTGTCGATCGGCGCCCTCAGGTCACTCGGCTGGACGGTCACGTCAACCAGGCGGGTTCGTCCGTTCGCCGCGGGGTACTCCGCGGAGAGCACGTACCGCAGACCCATCTCGGCGAGGGTGGCGAGCTCGATCTCCATGAACTCGATCGGCACCCGAGCCACCGTGATCTCGGAATGCGTCACGATCCCGGCCGTGAGCAGGCTCATCGCCTCGATCGGGTCCTCGGCCAGGGCGTAGTCGACGTCCGAGTTGATGTCGGCGAGGCCGTGCACCGTCAGCGTGGTCGTACCCACCCCGTCGATCCGCACCCCGAGCAGGTCGAGATAGAAGCACAGGTCCTGGACCATGTAGTTCGAGCTGGCGTTGCGGATGGTGGTCACACCCGGGTGCCGGGCCGCTGCCATGATGGCGTTCTCGGTGACCGTGTCACCGCGCTCGGTGAGGACCACCTTGATGTCCTGCGGGCGGTCCGGTGCGACGGTGGCGTGGTACGCGCCGGAGGTGGCCACCACCTCCAGCCCGAACGGGCGCAGTGCGATCATGTGCGGCTCCACGGTCCGGGTGCCGAGATCGCAACCGCCGGCGTAGGGCAGCTCGAAGTCCGGGTTCCGGTTCAGCAGCGGTCCGAGGAACATGATGATGCTGCGGGTGCGCTTCGCGGCGTCGGCGTCCATCGCGTCCAGGTCGAGGTTGGTGGGCGGGACGATGTCCAGGTCATGGCCGTCGGCGGACCAGGTGACCTTGACCCCGATGGACCGGAGCACGTCGACGATCCGGTCGACCTCGACGATCCGGGCCACGCCGCGCAGCCGGGTCCGGCCCCGGTTCAGCAGCGAGGCGCAGAGCAGGGCGACGGCACCGTTCTTGGACGACTTGACCGTGATCGTGCCGGAGAGTTGCTGACCGCCGGTCACCCGCAGGTGCGAGGCGCGCGGCGCACCGATGGAGAGTAGATCGGCCTCCAGGGCGCGGTTGATCCGGGTGAGAAGCTCGACGGAGAGGTTCTGACTGCCCTGCTCGATCCTGGCGATGGCGCTCTGCGAGGTGTTCAGGCGCTCGGCGAGCTGGCTCTGGGTCAAGCCCTTGTTCTGACGAGCCCCACGGATCAGGGTGCCGATCTCGGCGACGGAGGTATCGGTCTCTTCAATCACGGTCATGGCGTCACGATATCTCACATCTGAGATATTGCGAGGTTCAGTGACATGGAACACAGTGCGTGTCGCCCGATCGGGCGCCGACCTCATGCGCAGCGCGCATGAGGTCGGCGCCGGAGATCAAGTTTCGATGCCCTCCAGCAGCTCGGTGACCAGGGCCGCGACCGGGGACCGCTCGGAGCGGGTCAGGGTGACGTGGGCGAACAGCGGGTGCCCCTTCAACGCCTCGATCACGGCGGCGACCCCGTCGTGACGCCCCACCCGGAGGTTGTCCCGTTGGGCGACGTCGTGGGTGAGGACCACCCTCGAGCTCTGCCCGATCCGGGACAGCACCGTGAGCAGCACGTTGCGTTCGAGGGACTGCGCCTCGTCCACGATCACGAACGCGTCGTGCAGGGACCTGCCACGGATGTGCGTGAGCGGGAGCACCTCGAGCATGCCCCGGTCCATGACCTCCTCGACGACCTCCGAGGAGACCACCGCGCCGAGGGTGTCGAAGACGGCCTGGGCCCAGGGGTTCATCTTCTCGGCCTCACTGCCCGGCAGGTAGCCGAGCTCCTGGCCACCGACGGCGTACAGCGGTCGGAACACCATCACCTTCCGGTGCTCGCGCCGCTCCAGCACGGCCTCGAGCCCCGCACAGAGGGCCAGCGCGGACTTCCCCGTCCCCGCCCGGCCCCCGAGGGAGACGATGCCGATCTCCGGATCGAGCAGCAGGTCGATCGCGATCCGCTGCTCGGCGCTGCGCCCGTGCATCCCGAAGATGTCCCGGTCGCCACGGACCAGCGCGATCTGCTTGTCCGGCGTGACCCGCCCGAGCCCCGAACCGCGCGGCGAGTGCAGCACCAGCCCGGTGTGACACGGCAGGTCCCGGACGCCGTCCCCGATCGCCAGGTCCGCGATCGAGAGGTGCTCCTCACCGAACAGCGTGGCCATCTCCGACTCGGTGACGGAGGCCTCGGACATGCCCCGCCAGCCGGAGTCGACCGCCAGTTGCGCCCGGTACTCCTCGGCCCGGATCCCGACGGCCGACGCCTTGACCCGCATCGGCAGGTCCTTGGAGACCACCCGGACGGTGAGCCCTTCGGAACGAAGGTTCGCCGCGACGGAGAGGATCCGGGTGTCGTTGTCACCCAGGCGCAGGCCCGAGGGCAGGATCGAAGGGTCGGAGTGGTTCAGCTCGACCCGGACGGTGCCGCCCGCCTCGCCGACGGCGATGGGTTCGTCGAGCTTGCCGTGCTTGACCCGAAGGTCGTCGAGGATCCGCAGCGCGCTGCGGGCGAAGTAGCCGAGTTCGGGGTGGTGGCGCTTGGCCTCCAACTCGGTGATGACGACGATCGGTAACACCACGTCGTGTTCGGCGAACCGGTAGATCGCGCGCGGGTCGGACAGCAACACCGAGGTGTCGAGGACATACGTGACGCGTGCGCCGTCGGTGCCGTCAGGGGCGTGGGGATCGGGGACCGGCAGCACGCCGGGGAGTCCCTCACCGCCCTTCGATGTGCCGGGGATCGGATCGTCGAACGCGAGGGACTCACGGGTCACTGGTAGCTCCTCCAGATGGACCTGCTCCGCTGCGCGTTGCGGCGCTGCGGGTGCGGGGTGAGGGCGGTCGGCCCGACGAGGGGCCGGCGGCCCCTCTCCCACCTGAGCGTGTGCTCCATGGGCTGGCCTCCCGGTGGGTGACCGGAGTGCCACCCAGTGATGACCACGCTACGACCGCACCGGAGCTACACGTGGGAGCGACGCGGCGTGGCGCGGCGAACCGCGAAGAGTTCACCTCCCGGACACATTCGGGCCCTCAGCAGCTCGCAGTGACCCGCCCTCTCGTCAGCGACCGAGGCGCCGCTCTCGCTCACCGAAGGAACGCAGGGCGCGCAGGAAGTCCACCCGGCGGAAGTCCGGCCAGTAGGCCTCGCAGAAGTAGAACTCGCTGTGCGCGCTCTGCCAGAGCAGGAAGCCACCGAGCCGCTGCTCCCCGGAGGTGCGGATGACCAGGTCGGGGTCGGGCTGGCCCTTGGTGTAGAGGTGCTCGGCAATCTTGTCCACGGTGACCGCGTCGGTGAGGTCCTCGAGCGAGCGTCCTTGCTCGGTGTACTCCTTGATCAGCGAGCGCACCGCGTTCGCGATCTCGTGGCGCCCGCCGTAGCCGACGGCGATGTTGACGTGCACCCCGTCCACATCCGCGGTGAGGGCCTCGGCCGCGCGCAGCCGGTCGGAGATCTCCTCCGGCAGCAGGTCCAGCTCCCCGACCATCCGCAACCGCCAGCGTCGGGTTGTGGCGAGCTTCGCGACCGTGGCGGCGATGATCTCGAGGAGGTCGGTGATCTCGGCGGGGTCGCGCCGCAGGTTGTCGGTGGAGAGCATCCACAGTGTGACGACCCCGACACCCACCTCCTCGCACCAGGTGAGCAGATCGGTGATCCGGTCCGCCCCGGCCTGATGACCTTGCGCCGTCTCCAGGCCCACCGAGCGTGCCCAGCGACGGTTCCCGTCCAGCATCACGCCGATGTGATGCGGTACCGGTCGGCCGTGCAACTGGTTCGCGAGCTTGCGCTCGTAGATGCCGTAGAGGAAGTTCGGTGGCCGCATCTCGGTTTCCGCTCCTCCTCGCGTGGGTGCCTGCACCCCGATGGTCCCTCGCACCTTCGGGGTGCAGGCACACGCTACAACTCTCGACCGGTGCGCGGACCTACGCTTGCGTAACCTACGATGGCGTAAGGACTGTTGCCTCCGACGGTCCGACCCAACCTGCACCGAGACGATGAAGGGCCTCCATGGCACGCACCAGAGCGCACCGGCGCCCGCCTCCGGTGAATGCCAAGACCCCCGTCGCCTCCCCCGCCGTCCCGGCACCCGAGGCAAAGCCGCGCCTGCGCGGCTGGATCCACACGATCATGGCCCCGATCGCGCTGGTCGTCGGCATCGTTCTGGTCGTCGGCTCGACCACGCCGGCGGCCAAGATCAGTACCGCCGTGTTCGCACTCACCACGGTGATCATGTTCGGCACCAGCGCGGTCTACCACCGCGGCACCTGGTCACCGAGGGCCTTCGCGGTGCTCCGGCGGATGGACCACGCGAACATCTTCCTGGTCATCGCCGGTACCTACACACCGCTGGCAGTCCTGCTCCTGCCGGCCGGCACGGCCACGCTGCTGCTCTGGCTCGTGTGGGGCGGCGCGGTCGCCGGCCTGCTCGCCCGGATCTTCTGGCTCGGCGCACCGCGGTGGTTCTACGTGCCGGTATACGTGGCGCTCGGGTGGGTGGCGGTGGGCTTCCTGCCGGCGTTCTGGACGAACGGCGGGCCGGCCATCGCCCTCCTGGTGATCGTCGGCGGGCTCGGCTACACCCTCGGCGCGGCCGCCTACGGCTTCAAGCGTCCGAACCCGAGCCCCACCTGGTTCGGATTCCACGAGATCTTCCACACCGGGACCGTCATCGGCTACTCCGCTCACGCGATCGCGATCGCACTGGCGGCGTTCTCAGCGGTGTGACCGGCGCGCCACTAGGCTGTGCCCACCACCGCCGCGCCGCCGAGGGAGATCCGCATGGCCAAGGACGCTGACTGGGACGAATCACCTGTGGAGCTGCTCCGCGCGGGCCGGGACTTCGCGCTCGCGGACCTCGACCGGGACACCACGCCCGGCTGGTCGGCGGGCAAGGCTGCGGCCGAGGCGACCATGGCCGCCCGCGGTGAGGAACTCTCCGATCTCCAGGAGCGACTGTTCGCCCACGGTCGCAGTGGCGGCGACCGGTCGGTGCTGCTCGTGCTGCAGGGCTTGGACACCTCCGGCAAGGGTGGGATCGTGCGGCACGTCCTCGGAATGCTCGACCCGCAGGGTGTCGCCCTCGCGTCGTTCGGCGTGCCCACCGAGACCGAGAGCAAGCACCACCACCTCTGGCGGATCCGCCGGGCCCTCCCGCCGGCCGGGCGCATCGGCGTGTTCGACCGGTCCCACTACGAACAGGTGCTCGTGGTCAAGGTGGACGGGCTGGAGCCGGCGCAGGAGAACGAGGGCCGCTACGCCGAGCTGAACAGGTTCGACCGGCAGGTGATCAACTCCGGCACCACCGTGATCAAGGTCGCCCTGATGGTCTCCCACGAGGAGCAGGGCGCACGGCTGCGGGAACGGCTCGAGCGCCCCGACAAGCACTGGAAGTACAACCCCGGCGACGTGGACACGCGGCTCAAGTGGAACGAGTTCCAGGACGCCTACCAGGAGATGTTCGAACGCACCTCCACCGAGGCGGCGCCCTGGTACGTCGTTCCGGCCGATCACAAGTGGTACGCACGGATCGCGGTCACGGAGTTGCTGTACCAGGCGCTGGTCGGCCTCGACCTGTCCTGGCCCGAGGCGGACTTCGACCTCGAGAAGGAGAAGGCGCGCCTCGCCGCCACCATGGCGGACCCTGGCTACGAGGCCCACGAGAACGAGGACAGTGGCGGCGGCCACGGCAAGAAGCACAAGAAGGACAAGAAGGGGAAGAAGGGGAAGGGCAAGAAGAAGTAGTTGCCCTCGTGGTCGACCGTTCCTAGTGGTCGACCTCCGCCACGTCGGCGGGCACCACCCGGTAGCGGCGGTGCCGCAGGCTGGGCACCGCGTCGCGGACGCTGCTCACGACGGCGGAGTCCAGGTCCGCGCGCAGCGTCACCGTGTCCGCGGCGTCCGCCTCGGCGACCGGCACCCCCAGCGGGTCGATGACAGCACTGTGCCCGCTGCGGCCGGGACCGCTCTGGCTCGCCAGGAGCAGGTAGCTCGTGTTCTCGAGGGCTCGGGCGCGGGCCAGGGTCTGCAGTTGCGCCACCTTGCCGTCACCCGCGGCCCAGGCCGCGATCACCACGAGCGCGTCCGCGCCCGCGTCGGCCAGGACCCGGAACGTCTCCGGGAAACGCAGGTCGTAGCAGGTGGCGATGCCCACCTGGAACCCGTCGATGTCGAGGACGAGCGTGTTCTGCGGCCCGAGTTCGCCGCGAGCGAGCACGTCCGACTCGCGAACTCCGAATGCGTCGAACAGGTGCACCTTGACGTAGCGGCCCAGCACGCGCCCGTCCGGACCGATCGCGACGGCGACGTTCGATGCCCGGCCCGGGGCCGCCGTCGGGCCGCCTGCGACCGGACCTGTCTCGATCGTGCCGACCACGACGTGCACGCCCGCGTCCCGCGCGGCGGCGACGACGGCCCGCACGAACGGACCGTCGGCCGGCTGGGCCAGGTCGAGACTCAGCCGCGGCGCCCAGCCCGCGCTGTACTCGGGCAGCACCACCAGTTTCGCCCCGTTGGCGGCCGCGTCCGCGATCGTCGCGACAGCCAGGCGGGCGTTCTCCTCGTGGTCGGCACCGGCGCTCAGCTGCGCCACGGCCACCGGGAGCGTGCTCATGGCCTCGCGCCGTCCGGCGGATCGGCGGTGCCTGCGGGCTCAGCAGGGTCGGCGGTGCCGGGCGCCGCGCCGTCGGCCCGTTCCTGGGTGGCGGCGTTCGTCCGGGCGCGCCGCATGTGCTTGCCGAGGGACCTGGCCAGGAAGAACAGCACCACGGCGAGGAAGAAGAACACTGCGAAGCCGCCCACGCCCGGCGTGACGACGCTCGGGTCCGGGATGTCGTCGGCAAGCACAAGCGGGAGGATCGACACGGCCGAGGCCATCACGCCGTCTCCCTGATACCCGCGAACAGGTCCGTCTCGGGGACGGCCGTCTCGAGCCGGGCCCGGGCCAGCTCGTACTCCTCGAACGGCCATGCCTCCCGCTCGATCTCCCGCGGCACCGCGAAGAAGAAGCCGTCGGGGTCGATCTGGGTGGCGTGGGCGAGCAGGGCCCGGTCGCGCTGGTCGAAGTAGTCGGCGCACTCGATCCGGGTGGTCACCTTGTCCGCGCGGTCGTCGCGGTCCCCCCAGCGCTCCAGCCAGTCGGCGTACGGCGACTCCTTGCCGGCGGCCAGGGTCGCCTCATGGATCGCGGTGACCCGGGCGCGGGAGAAGCCGTGGTCGTAGTACAGCTTGGCGATCTCCCAGGCCGGGCCGGCACTCGGGAACGCGTCCGGGTCGGCGGCGGCGTCGAAGGCCGCGGCCGAGACCCGGTGGGTCATGATGTGGTCCGGATGGGGGTAGCCACCGTTCTCGTTGTAGGTGGTCATCACGTGCGGTCGGAACTCCCGGACCACCCGGACGAGGGCCTCGGTGGTCACCTCGAGCGGCTCGAGGCCGAAGCACCCCGGCGGCAGCGGGGGCAGCGGGTCTCCCTCGGGCAGGCCGGAGTCCACGAAGCCGAGCCACCGCTGCGAGACACCGAGCGCGGCCGCCGCGGCAGCCATCTCCCGGCGCCGGTAGCCGGGCATGTCCCGGAGCACCTCAGGATCATTCTCGAGTCGCGGGTTCAGGATGTCACCGCGTTCGCCACCGGTGCAGGTGACGACGAGGACTTCCACGCCCTCGGCGGCGTACCGCGCCATGGTCGCCGCGCCCTTGCTCGATTCGTCGTCGGGGTGGGCGTGCACGGCCATGAGCCGCAGGTTCTGCGCAGCCAAGTGATCCTCCTGGGATCGGCGGTGGGACAATGGGCACGAAGGCGCGCGGCGGAACTCCGCGCGCGGGCGACCCCCAGTCTAAGGATGGTACGCGTGGTGCAGGCACCGGCCCGGGCCGAGAACGAACCTTCGTCGGCCCTGCTCGCGGACCGTTACGGTCGTCGGTCCGACGACGGTGCGCGCCGTCTGCGGGCACGTGTCCTGATCGGGGCGCTGGCCGCCGCCGGGATCGCGATCCTGGTCTGGATCGCCATCGACATGTTCGCTCCCTCTGTGGACAGCCGCGACGTCGGCTTCCACGTGGTGGACGCCGAGTCGGTTCGGGTGACCTTCGACGTCACGAAGCCGGCCGAGCGCACCGCGATGTGCACGCTGGAGGCACTCAGCACCGGCTACGGCCAGGTCGGGCTGCTCGAGGTGGAGATCGGCCCGCAGTCCGCGGGCACGGTCCGGATCACGTCCGAGGTGGCGACCAGTGAACTGGCCACCACCGGCCTGGTCCGCGCCTGCACCCTCACCGACTGAGCGGCTGCACCGGCCGGAGTGGGCTCAGCCCCAGTGCTCGGCGACGAACGCGGCCCAGCCGGTCTCGTCGAGTTCGGGCCCGCCGAGCGTCCGCGCGGCCTGCGGCAGGGTCTGGTCGTTGCGTTCGGCCGTCTCCGCCAACGCGTAGAAGTTGATCCCGATCGTCGTCGCGTAGGAGTAGACCGTCGCCGCGATCGCGTAGGCGCAGTTGGAGGTCTCCACGTCCACGAAGTCGGTGTCCACCGGGAACCGGCCCGTGAACCGGGTCGGGTAGCACTGCCTGATCCGCGCCCCGATCGGGGTGTCCCAGTTGCCGAACACGCCGTTCGGGGCGAACTCCCTGCCGTCGCTCTCGAACCGGCCCTCCAGGAACGTCGCCCAACCCTCGCTCACCGTGCGGTCCCGGCCGGTCCGGTCCGGTCCGGCAGCATCGCCGCAGCCACGGTGTGCGCGAACTCGTGCGCCATCGTCGAGCGCAGGAACGTGTCCCCGTGGAGGATCCCGCTCGGTCCGATGGTGACCACACCACCGGCATCCCCGCCCGTCGCGACGTGGGCGCCGAGTCCTGCCGTGGCGGCAGGACTGGCCAGGGTGAAGTTCGTGCCCGAGCGGTCCGGCCACCAGTCGGAGATCGGCGCGGGCTCGGAGGACGAGAACCAGAGATCGAAGCGCGCGGCGTCCTCACTGACGAACAGCGGCATCCGCTGCACCGGCGCGTAGCCGCGTTCGTGTTCGTACGCTTCGATGATGTAGGCCGCTGCGGACTCGGCCAGGGTGGCGACCCGGTCGACCAGCGCCGACTCGTCCTGGTACCCGGCGATCACGGCGTGCTCGGTCTGCACCACGTACAGCGGTTCGACGTCCCACGGTGCGACCTGCTCGTAGGTGCCCCACTCGCTGATCACGCCGTCGGCGCCGCCGTCGGTGACCCGGATGGTGGCGCTGTACCGCAGGCTCTGCACGTAGGTCAGCCCGGCGTCGGGATGATCGGTACCGGAGGGCACCCTCGGCGAGAAGGTCATGGCCGCCCCCAGGGTCACCGTGACCGTTGCGGTGTGGTCGGCGTACCCGACGGACTCCGGCCCGAGGATCGAGAGAGCACCCTCGGACCAGCCGATCCGGTCCATGTTGTCCCACCAGAGGTTCAGCGGCTCGACGGCGGCACCTTCGACGCGGGAGAAGAAGGCCGACCGGTCCCGGCTCGCAAGGGCGACGTTGAGCGCCAGTTCCAGGTCGGAGCCCGTGAACGACCCGCTGCTCGGGTACGGGTCGGCCGCTGGTGTCCGGTCGGTCGGCGGCGAAGGGCTGCCGACGGTCGGACCGCCGCCGGCGCCATCAGGCCCCGGGCCCACCGCGAGGCGGACCAGCGTGAACCCGATGACCGGCACCCCGAGGACCAGCACCAAGAGCAACACGACGAGGCGGCCGGCGCTCGACCGCGTCCGACGTGGTGGCGGGAGCGCGGCCGGTGCGGGCGGGGTCTGCTGGTCGGGCATGTGAGGCGCTAGCCGAAGTTCGACCCGAGCCAGCCCGCCCAACCGTCCTCGGTCAGCTCGACGTCCCCGATCTCGCCCGCCGTCTCGGTCAGGGAGTCCCCGGTCTCGAGGGCGGTGTCGGACAGCTCGAACACATCGATGCCGAGCGAGTCGGCATAGGCGTACACGCTGCCACTGAGGGCGTAGGCGCAACTGACGTCGTCGACATCGTCGAAGTCCCCTGGCGACGGGAACGAGCCGTCCATGTCCTCCACACAGCCCCGGAGCACCCGGCCGGTGTAGCTCAGCCGGGTGGCGTAGGTGCCGTGCCCCTGGAACAGCGACTCGTTGTACGTGGCCCAGCCCTCGGTGACGATGGGCCCGGCGTAGGCCGCCCGGGGCACGTTGACCTCATGGATCGCGTGGATGAACTCGTGCGTGATCGTGTCCTGGGTGTCCGCGATCCCGTACGCGAGTCCGTTGGGTCCGACCGTGACGATGCCGCCGGCCGTGGCGTCCCAGCCACCGGAGGCGATGTCGTCCGGCACACCTGCGCTCGGGAACGGCCGCGCCTGGGGGAACAGGGTGCCCGCCCGGTCCCCGGTCCAGCCGTCGATCTCGTCCGGGTTGATGAACCAGCTGTTGAAGCGGTCCATGTCGTCGCTGTAGAAGGAGAGGAACCGCTGGGCGTTCGCGACCCCCGTCTCGCTCTCGTACCGCTCGACGACCCATCGCGCACTCTCCTCGGCGGCCTCGGCGACGGAGTCGACCAGTTCCGACTCGTCCTCGTAGCCGGCCACCACCGAGTGCTCCGTGATCACGGCGTAGAGCGGCTCGAGGTCCCACGGCGCCGGGTCGTCCTCGACCTCCCAGCCGGTGATCAGCCCGCTCGCGCCGTCGTCGCTGACGGCGATCGTGGCGCGGTAGTCGTTCACCGGTGCGTAGGCTCGGCCGGCGTCCGGGTGGTCGGAGTCGGTCGGGATGGTGGGCGAGCCCGCGGTCACCGCGCCGAGCTGGACGCTCTGGATGGCCGTGTTGTCCCGGTAGTTGGCGTTCTGCAGGCCCTGCATCGAGAACACGCCGCGGCTCCAGCCGAGGATCTCCATGTTGTCCCACCACAGCGACAGCGGTGCGACGGCGTCGCCGCCCACGTAGCTGAAGAACAGGTCCCGGTCCCGCGCCGCGAGCGCGGCGTTGAGCTGCTCGCTCAGGTGGGTGCCGGTGAAGCGACCGTCGGGTTCGGTGTTCGGGCGACCGTACCCGTCGTCGGTGGGCATCGTGCCCGGGTCGGGACCCGCCGTCGGGCCGGCGTTGCGGTCCTGGATGAAGACCAGCGAGGCGAGCACCACGAGGGCGACCACCAGGACGGCGCCGAGGGCCATCACCCAGCCGGGCAGCGGTCCGCCACGTCGGCGCGGCGGTGGTGGTGCCTGCTGGGGGAAGTGCGGCGCCGGGTAGGCGGGCATGTCGCGGTAGCGGTACCCGTAGGACTGTGTCGGGCCCTGGGGCTGTGCCGACGGTCTGGCTCCGCCCGGTGGCGACCACCCTCCGTTCGCCGCGCCGGACGGCGCTGCGACACGCCGAGCGGGTTCCGGGAAGTGAGCGCCCGGCCGCGGCGCCGGCTGGGCCTGGACGTAGGGGCTCGGCGGGCCCGGCGGGATCCACTGGGGCGCCGCCGACCTCTCGGACGTCCCGGGCGTCGCGGCACCACCGGGATCGTGAGGACGGGCCGGATCGGGCCCGGGCGGCGGTGCCACGTGACTCATGGCGCGCCCCCTCTCGATTCGGCTCCATCGAGGCCCTGATCGGCCGCAGCCAGCCTATCGTGACGGGTCGGTGGCACCGCTCGATCCGAGGTCTCAGGGCATGGATCGAACTATCCATTGGCCACGAGAATGCGCCCGACAGGTATAATTGACCTTTTCCACCGCCCCGGTGCGGTCCGCAACGGCATCCAGCCCGGGCAAATGGAACTCTCGCCCGCCTGTGACCTGACTGTCGTGGTCATGCGCTGGGGCTCGAACGTAGATGAAGGAGGAACCGTGTCCGAAACCACGTGGCTTACGCAGGACAGTTACGACCGTCTCAAGGCCGAGTACGACCACCTCGTGGGCGAGGGACGGACCGAGATCGCCGACAAGATCGAGTCGGCCCGCGAAGAGGGAGACCTCAAGGAGAACGGCGGATACCACGCCGCCCGCGAGGAGCAGGCGAAGCAGGAGGCCCGCATCCGACAGCTCGACGAGCTGCTCCGCGGCGCCCAGGTCGGTGAAGCCCCGGCCGACGACGGCATCGTCGAGCCCGGCATGGTGGTCACGGCCACCGTCGGCGGCGAGAAGATGACCTTCCTCCTCGGATCCCGCGAGGTCGCCGGCGACACCGACCTCGACGTCTACTCCGCGAGCTCTCCCCTCGGCACGGCCATCCTCGGTCACAAGACGGGCGAGACCGTCGAGTACAAGACTCCGAACGGCACGACGGTCAAGGTCAAGATCACCAAGGCGAAGCCCTTCGCAGGCTGACCGCCCGTCGGGCCCGGCCCGGCGACGCCCCGCTGCCCGCTCGACCACCCGGTCCGGCGGGCAGCGGCGTCTGCGGCCTACCGCACCCGATAGCCGCGGTCGGTGAGCGAGCGGACCACGTCGGTGCAGTGATCGGGCCCCTTGGTCTCACATTCGACCGCGATGTCCACCTCGTCCACGGCGAGGCCCGCCGCCGTGCGCACATGCGCCACGTCCAGCACGTTCGCCCCGAGGCCGGCCAGGTCCCGGAGCAGCCCGGCGAGGTTCCCGGGGGTGTCCGGCACGCGCACGTGCACCTGCAGGTAGCGCCCGGCGGCCACCATCCCGTGCTGGAGCACCTTCATCAGGACCAACGGGTCGATGTTGCCGCCGGAGAGGATCACCACGATCGGCCCCTCATGCACGCCGGGCCGGGCGAGCAGGTCCGCCACCCCCGCGGCGCCCGATGGCTCCACGACCAGCTTGGCCCGTTCGGCGAGCAGGAGCATCGCGCGGTTCAGGTCCTCCTCGCTGACCAGATCCACCTGCCGCACCTCGCGGCGGACGATCTCGAGCGGGATCCTCCCGGGCTCGCCGATCGCGATCCCGTCGGCCATGGTCTTCATCGTGGCCAACGCGACCGGGTGCCCGGCGCTGATCGAGCCTGGGTACGCTGCCGCCCCCTCGGCCTGGACGCCCACCACCTCGATGCCGGTGCCGAGGATCTCGTGCAGTGCCGTCGCCACCCCTGCGAGCAGGCCGCCGCCGCCGGTGGGCACCAGCACGGTGCGCACGGTCGGGACCTGCTCCGCGATCTCCAGCGCGATGGTGGCCTGGCCGGTCACGATGTCCTCGTGGTCGAACGGGTGGATCACCTCACGTCCGGTCCGTTCGGCCTCCGCGCGGGCCTCCAGGAGCGCCTCCCCCACGGTCGCGCCGTGGAGACGGACCTCGGCCCCGTAACCGCGGGTCGCCGCCAGCTTCGGCAGGGCCGCTCCGACGGGCATGTAGATGGTCGCGGGGATGCCGAGCATCCGGGCAGCGAGGGCAACCCCCTGGGCGTGGTTGCCGGCACTCGCGGCGAGCACCCCGGCGGCCTTCTGTTCCGGGGACAGCCGGAGCATGCGGGTGTAGGCACCGCGGATCTTGAACGAGCCGCCCGTCTGCAGGTTCTCGCACTTGAGCCAGACCTCGGTGCCGGCGATCGCGCTGAGTGCCCCGCTGTACTGGATCGGGGTCCGCTGGATCACGCCCTCGAGCTCGGCGGCAGCAGCCCGGATCCTCGCGAGGTCGACGGTCATGCTCCCGCCCTCATGTCTTCGCCGTCACTTCTATCAGGTCCGGGTCGGCGGCGCCCGGGTGGTTCAGGTAGTTCATCACCGCGTTGACGACGGCCACGATCGGCACCGCGAACAGCGCCCCGACGATCCCGCCGATCAGCGTGCCGGTCGCGACCGCTAGCAGCACCGCGACCGGGTGCAGCTTCAGCGCCCTGCTCATCAGGATCGGCTGGAAGAAGTGGCTCTCGAGCTGCTGCACCCCGAGCACGATCGCCAGCATGATCAGCGCCCGGAACGGTCCCTGGTCCACGAGGGCGACGGCAACGGCAACGGCGCCGGTGAGCACCGCGCCGATGATCGGGATGAATGAGCCGAGGAAGACCAGGATGCCGAGGGGCAGGGCCAGCGGCACCCCGAGGAGCCAGGCACCCAGGCCGATGCCGACACCGTCGATGAACGCGACGACGATCTGCGTCCGCGCGTACACGCTCAGGCTGGTCCAGCCCCGCATCCCGGCGCCGGCGACCTGCTCCCGCGCGACCCTGGGGAACAGCCGGACGATCCAGCCCCAGATCGTGGTGCCCTCCTTGAGGAAGAAGAAGAGGCAGAACAGGGCGATCAGCGCACCGGCCAGCACGTGCCCGACGGACGTGGTCACCGACAACGCCCCGGACAGGATCGAGTCGATGTTCGTGGAGAGCTGTTGCTGCAGTGCATCGACGTAGGAGTTGATGGTCTCCTCGCTGAGCGCGAGGGGGCCCGAGCTCAGCCAGGCGATCCCGGTCTCGATCCCGTCCCAGGCGGTGTCGGCAAGGTCGGCGAACCCGCTGATCACCGACCTGCCCGCGAGCGTCAGCAGCCCCCCGAGGAACAGCACCACCAGCAACAGGGTCGCGACCACCGCCAGCGTCCGCGGCAACCGGACCCGGTGACTCAGCCAGTTCGTGACCGGCGACAGCAGTGCGGTCAGGAGGGCGGCCACGAGAACGGGGATCGCGACGGTCTTGATCTGGACGAGGGCCACGCCGACCAGCGCAACGGCAGCCACGATCACCACCAGACGCCAGGACCACGCCGCAGCAGCGGTCACCGGCGGCGGTACCGGCCCCTTATAGGTCTTCAGCACCGGCGCCCTCTGCTCGGGCTCATCGGTGGGGACGTTCTGCCCATCGACGTCCTCCGGCACATCCGGGCTAGGTTCAGGAACGTGCCCGACCTCAGGGTCTGCGGCACCGCCGCGGTCATCGTTCGACATGGTGTCCTTCCAAGGTTCCGGCCATCAGACTACGGCCCGCCGGGGCCGGAACAGGTGACGTGAGCGCAGTGTTGTCAACAACGCGCCGGATCGGCGCAGCGACGGAAACGAGGCACTAGGGATGATCTTCGGAGCACGCATGCGAACGGCGATGGTCAGCCGCGACGACGCGATGGAGGGCCACGAGCGCCCGCTCTACCAGGTCCCGGCGACCCACACCGTGCTCGGTACCCCGCTGCAGGGCCCTTGGCCCGAAGGCACTCGGACGGTCTACCTGGCGATGGGGTGTTTCTGGGGTGCGGAGCGGATCTTCTGGCGCCTGCCCGGCGTCGTGACCACAGCCGCCGGATACATGGGTGGCTACTCGCCCAACCCCACCTACGACGAGGTGTGCACCGGCCGCACCGGGCACACCGAGGCGGTCATCGTCGCCTACGACCCGAAGCAGATCTCGCTGGAACGGATCCTGGCCGAGTTCTGGGAGAACCACGACCCGACCCAGGGCAACCGCCAGGGCAACGACGTGGGCACCCAGTACCGCTCGGCGATCTACTGGAGTGACGCGGCCGATGAGGCGCTGGTGCGCGCCAGCCGGGAGGCGTTCAACACCGTCGTCCGCGAGCACGGCTTCGGTGAAATCACCACCGAGCTCGCCCCGGCCGTCGACGCGGGCACCTTCTACTACGCCGAGGGCTACCACCAGCAGTACCTCGACAGGAACCCGGGTGGCTACTGCAACCACGGTCCGAACGGGATGAGCTGCCCGATCGGGATCCTGCGCCAGGACCAGCTGCCGGCCCAGACGGACATCGCGCCGCCCTCGGTCTCCTGATCCGGCCGAGCGCCGCCCGTGCCGGCGATGGCCCGGGCGGCGCGGCGGGTCGCCGTGCCGATGTCCGGTCCGGGGCGCAGCGACCGGCTACTGTGGCGCCGAACGCTCTTCGACGAGGAAAGGCCAGACGTGGCAGACTCCCCCCATTCGGACCGGGTGCTGAAGTTCTCATCAGCGCCGTCACTCGAGGCCCTGCCGGAGGCGATCGACGTCGCAGCGGCGACCCCTCCGAACCCGCCGCAGGAGATCCAGCAGAAGTTCGTCGGCCTCTCCTACGAAGCCGCCTACAGCGAGGCCGAGACGTTCGTCAAGGTCGTCGACCAGATGGCCACGAAGCACACCGGATCCGGTGTCGCCGACGCTAAGCACATCATCGACTTCGGCTCGGGCTGGGGCCGCATCTCACGGTTCCTGCTCGCGAAGACCGAGCCGACGCACATCCACGCCCTCGACGTGGATCCGGAGATGACCACGCTGGTCAACGTGACGCTGCCCGGCATCAACGCGATGACCGTCGACCCGTTCCCACCCACGGTCCTCGGGCGGGGCAGGTTCGACCTCGCCGTGGCGTTCAGCGTGTTCTCGCACCTGTCCGGCCCCGCGCACGAAGCGTGGGCGAAGGAGTTCGCGCGCGTCGTGCGGCCGGGAGGGGTCGTGGCGATCACGGTCCTGGACGACCAGTTCATGGGTCAGGTCGCCGGTGCCCGGGCGGCCGTGGAGGCGGGCGAGGCCGACGACTTCGCCACGTCGCTGGCGACGACGTTCGAGGATGTCGACGCCGCGCGCGCAGGCTTCGACCGGGGCGAGATCCAGTTCGCCGGCAGCGGCGGCGGCGAGGTTCGCACCGGCGACTACTACGGCTGGGCAGCGGCGCCCGTCGAGTACGTCAAGCGGGTCTGGGGCTCGGCCGGCTTCTCGATCGTGGAGTGGGTGCCCGCGAACGTCCTCTTCCCGCAGGCCCTGGTGATCCTTGTCCGTGGTGAGGACGCGGTGGACGGCGACGCCGAACCGGTCAGGGACCACGCCACGTCCGGCGCAGTCCCGGTGACCCGCCGTATCCGCTCACAGGTCGGGCGAGTGCTGCGTCGGCTCGGTCTGCGCAAGTAGCCAGGCATACACGGACGGGCCGCCCGGACCATCTGGTCCGGGCGGCCCGTGCGGCGTTCGCGCTGTCGATGCCGTCAGGAGGCGCCGATGATGTCCACGACGAACACCAGGGTGTCCGTGCCCTTGATACCGGCGCGCGGCATGCCGTTCGGGCCATACCCCTCGTGCGGGGGGATCGAGACGAGCACCCGGGAGCCGATCGGCTGGCCGACGAGGGAGTTGTCCCACCCGGCGATCACGGCGCCGACGCCGATCGGGAACTGGATCGAGGAGCCGCGGTCGTAGGAGTTGTCGAAGATGCCGCCACCCCAGATCTGCCCGAGGTAGTTGACGTCGATCGTCTGACCGGCCTCGACGAGGGCGCCGTCACCCTGGCTGATGACCTGGACGGCGAGCTCGGCGGGCGCCGCGTTCTCGGGGAAGCTCAGTGCCGGCTTGTCGCCGAACGAACCGGTGGCGCTGGGCAGGGAAGTCATGGATCCTCTTCTCGGATTCGGTGTCAGTGATCGGTGCCAGCCTAAACGCCCAACGGCGGACCTCGCCCCGGGCGGTGACGTCACCGGAGCAGGTCGGCGAGCCAGCGCAGCTGCGCTGCGACCTGGAACCCGGCGCCACCCTCGTGGCCGTTGTAGCCGTACACCTCGATCTGCTTCGAGACGGCCGCCGGCACCCCCGTGCCCGTGCCGTAGGCGTTGTAGGCCGCGTACACGGTCGACGGCGGGCACACCGGGTCCATCAGCGCGACCGAGTACAGGGCCGGTGCCTGCGCGCGCTTGGCGAGGTTCACGCCGTCGAAGTAGGAGAGCGTCTCCCAGACCCGGTCCACGGCCGGCCGGTGGACGGCGAGGTAGTTGGTGATCTCCGCATACGGCAGGCTCGCCGTGATCTCGACGGCGCGGCGGAAGTACTGCAGGAACGGTACGTCGATCATCGCGCCGGCGACGTCCGGGACCAGGGCCGCGGCCGCCGTCGCGATGCCGCCACCCTGGCTGCCTCCGGAGACGATCACGCGGTCCGGGTCGACGCCGGGCAGCGTGCGTGCTGCGTCGACGGCGCGCGCGGCATCGGTGAACACGCGTCGGTAGTAGTAGTGGGCCGGGTCCGCGATGCCGCGGGTCAGGTAGCCGCTCGCCGCCGGATCGCTGCCGACCGGGTCCGGGGTGTCTCCGCCGTTGCCGGAGTAGCCCTGGCCGCGGGTGTCCATCTTCAGGTAGGCGTACCCCGCGGAGGGCAGCAGGGACTGCTCGTGGGGCAGCCCACGTCCACCGCTGTAGCCGATGTAGTTGACGACGATCGGCAGATCGTCGGCGACGCCCGCGGGGCGGGCGTACCAGGCCTTGATCGGGTGCCCGGCGAACCCCGGGAAGGTGACGTCGAAGACGTCCACGTGGGTGAGTCCGGAGTCCACCTCGGCGACGTCGACGGAGGTGGTGTGGGTCCGTGCCTCGGCGAGGGTCCCGGACCAGAACTCGTCGAAGTCCGCTGGTTCGGCGACGTCGGGACGGTAGTCGATGAGCTGCGCGAGCGGCAGGTCGAAGAGCGGCATGCGCTTACCGTAGCGGTGCACTCGGCACCGGCGGTGACGACAACGGCGCGCCACCCCGGGTGGGGTGACGCGCCGGTGACGGGCTACGGCGGGCTATACCGGATCAGTTGCTGCCGCGCAGGATCGCGAGGATCCGCAGGAACTCCAGGTAGAGCCAGACCAGGGTGATCGTGATCCCGAAGGCAGCGGTCCAGGCCATCTTGGCCGGGGCGCCGTTCTGGATGCCCTTGCTGATCGAGTCGAAGTCCCAGATCAGGTTCATCGCGGCCAGACCGACCGCGAACAGACCGATGATCAGGCCGAGCGGGATCCCGAAGACCTCCTGGCTGCGCAGGCCGAAGCCGTCCATGCCGCCGAACACCATCAGGCCGAGGTTGACCAGGGAGAACACGAGATAGGAGGCGCCGGCGATCAGCAGGAACCGCGTGAACTTCGGCGTGACCCGAACCTTGCCGCTCTTGAACAGCGCGAGCGTCACCGCGAAGGTGACGAACGTGGCGAGGACCGCCTGGATGACGATGCCGGGCCACATGGTCTCGAACACGCCGGAGATCATGCCGAGGAACGCGCCCTCGAACGCCGCGTAGGCGATGATCAGCGCCGGGCTCGGGCTCCGCTTGAACGCGTTCACGAGGCCGAGCACGAAACCGCCGATGAGGCCGATGAACATCACCGGCATGCGCATCTCGAGCGGAACGGCGAACCAGGCCAGGACCGCGACGCCGATGACGACCGCGATCACTCCGCCCGTCTTCATGATCACGTCGTCGTAGGTGAGCCGACCGGTCTGCGCCGGGCCGGCGTCGGGACCGTAGTAGGACTGCTCGACGGACGCGAACTGCGGGTCGTAGCCCTGGGTCGCCGTCGCGCCGTAGGGCTGTGCGTTCTGCTGGCCGTAGCCGGGCTGGGCCTGCTGCCCGTACGGGTTCACCGGCGGGTAGCTCGGCTTGCTCTTGCCGAACTCCGCGGAGTTCGTGAAGAAGGGATTTGCCATTCAATGCCTCCGAAGGTCGCGCCGCCCCGGCCACCTTCGCGGCCGGCCCGACGTGCATGGGCCGTGATCTCCCATCCTAGGGGCACGCACCCGGCGGACCGGCTCGTGATCCAAAGATGGTTCCACCCGTAGAACGTCCGCATGCCCGCACGTGTTCCCGAACGCCACGCGCCGTTCGGCGATCTCCGCCGATCGGATGAGGCTCTCACCCGAGTGGGCGAGAGGAGGTCGCGCGAAGATCCGTCTGGCGCAGGTGGGCGTGGCCCGCGCGAGGTCCTAGCGTTGAGCCCAGCACCCCAAACCGTCGACCCGGAAGCGAGGCTGGCCCGATGATCGAGGCCCACGGCCTGACCAAGAAATACGGTGACAAAGTCGCCGTCAACGATATCTCCTTCACCGTCAACCCCGGTCGTGTGACCGGGTTCCTCGGGCCGAACGGCGCCGGGAAGTCCACCACCATGCGGATGATCGTCGGTCTGGACCGGCCCACCCACGGTTCGGTGACCGTCAACGGCAAGCCCTACGTCCAGCACCGGGCACCGCTGCGCGAGGTCGGGGCGCTGCTCGAGGCGAAGGCCGTGCACTCCGGCCGCAGCGCGACCAATCACCTGCGCGGTCTGGCCGCGACGCACGGCATCTCCAAGGCTCGGGTGCACGAGGTCATCGACATGACCGGCCTGGCCGCCGTGGCCGGCAAGCGGGTGGGTGGCTTCTCCCTCGGGATGGGCCAGCGGCTCGGGATCGCCGCGGCGATGCTCGGCGACCCGCGCACCCTGATCCTGGACGAGCCGGTCAACGGTCTCGACCCCGAAGGCGTGAAGTGGGTGCGCACCATGGTGCGCTACCTGGCCGACGAGGGCCGGACCGTGTTCCTGTCCTCGCACCTGATGAGCGAGATGGCGATCACCGCCGACGAGCTCATCGTGATCGGACGGGGCCGGATCATCACCACCGGCGCCGTCCAGGACGTCATCGACGCCGTGACGAAGTCGAGCGTGCGGGTCCGCTCGCCGCAGGCGGAGGCCCTCGTGGCCCGGCTGCAGGGCGCGGACGTGACCGTCACCTCCCTTGAGCCGTCGCTGTTGAAGGTGGATGGACTCTCGGCCGAGCAGATCGGTGAGGCAGCCGCCGCCGGTGGGTTCGTGCTGCACGAGCTCACACCGATGCGGGCCTCGCTCGAGGAGGCCTACATGACCCTGACCGCAGACGACGTGGAGTACCACTCCCACGGCGCCGGCGAAGAGACCGCACCCGCCGTCGTCGCCGAGACCGAAGGGGCGAACCGATGACCGCCGCTACCGCCACCGCGCCCGTGAGTCCCACCGAGGCGAACGGCTACCACCTGAGCTTCCCGCGCATCCTGCGCTCGGAGTGGATCAAGTTCACCAGCCTCCGGTCCACCGTCTGGGTGGCCATCGTGACCGTCGGGGTCATGGTCGGCTTCAGTTTCCTGATGGGCTTCGGGATGACGCAGATCGCCCAGGGCGGCGGGGGCATGGAGGAGGCGGGCCTCGGAGGTACGGGCACCGTCATCGGCACCAGCGTGGCCTCGTTCGGCTACTACTTCGGCCAGATCGTGGTCGCGGTGCTGGGCGTGCTGATCGTCACCGGCGAGTACTCGACGGGCCAGATCAAGTCCACGCTCACCGCGGTGCCCACCCGGCTGCCCGTGCTGGCGGCCAAGGGCGCGATCGTCGCGATCACCTCGTTCGTGCTCGGCGCCGTCGGGGTGGCGATCGCCGTCCTGGTCACCACACCGATGCTCTCCGCCTACGACCTCCAGGTGGACCTGAGCGACTCGGCCAGCATGCAGAGCCTGCTCGGCGTGCCGCTGTACATGACGGCGATCGCCCTGTTCGCCTTCGCGATCGGCACCCTGATGCGACACGCTGCCGCCGGGATCGCGACCGTCCTGGGGATGCTCCTGCTCCTGCCGATCCTCGGCTCGATCCAGATCCAGTGGATCCAGGACATCGCCCCGTACCTGCCCGGTGCGGCCGGCGAGCGGATCATCATCGGTGAGCAGCTCGGTGCGGTGCTGACCCCGTGGCAGGGCTTCGGGGTCCTCATGATCTGGGTGGTCGCCGCGCTGACGGCCGCCGCAGTGCTCCTGCGTCGGAGGGACGCCTGAGCACTCAACCAGAGGAGGCGCCGGCGGGAGATCTCCCGCCGGCGCCTCCGGCCGTGTCCGCACCCTCCGGCGGCCGCACCTCCCGCCGGATCGGCGCGGACCAGGTCGAGGTTCCGTTCACGGAACTGCACGCCCGCCGGCTCGGACCGATCCGTCGCTACTTCGCGGCACACCCGGTGGCCATGGATCGCGTGGTCGTCGCCTGGTTCCTGGTGCCCGCCCTCGTCTCGGCGTTCTTCGTCGATTCGGACGGGATCCTCCTCGCCGTACTCGCCGTGCTCGCCGGTGTCGCCCTGTTCTGGCGGCGGCACACCCCGCTGCGGGTCCTGGCGGCGCTGACCACCCTCTCGGTGATCGCGATCGGCGCGACCGGCTCCAGCGGCGGTTTCGAACTCGCGCTCGCCTTCGCCATCTACACCGTCGCTACCAGTTACCCGCCACGGATCGCCTGGCTCGCGCTGATCTCGGCGAACGCCGCAGTCGCCGCGGCCCTGCTGATCTGGGGGCAGTTGACCAGCCTCGACCCCGAGCTCACACCACTCGCGAACGCGCTCGCCGGCATCGTGGTGACTGCCGGGTTCACCCTCGTGGCCCTCGCGATCGGCACCAGCGTGGGCAACCGCCGTGACCACGTGCAGCGCCTGATCGATCGCGCGAACCAGCTGGCCCTCGAGCGGGACCAACGGGAACTGCTCGCCGCGGCCACCGAACGCGCCCGGATCGCCCGGGAGATGCATGATGTCGTCGCACACAGTCTGTCCGTCATGATCGCCCTGGCCGACGGCGCCGGAGCGAGCCTGACCCGGTCCCCCGATCGCAGCGCGGAAGCCCTGCGGGAACTGTCCGGCACCGGCCGGGCCGCCCTGGCGGACATGCGGCGCATCCTCGGTGTGCTGCGGGAGGACCCGGCCGAGCGCGCGGTGCCCGGGCCCGCCGGCTCGACAGGGCCGGCCGGGTCCAGCACCGCCGAGGCGGCCGGATCCGACGGTGATACCGCTGCCCTGCCGATGGCCCCACAGCCGGGAACGCCCGCACTGAGCGACCTCGTCGCCAGGTTCCGGGCCACCGGGCTGCCGGTGCACCTGACCTTCACCGGTCCCGCGCTGCCCGATGACGCCGGGCTGCAGCTGACGGTCTACCGGATCGTCCAGGAGGGGCTGACGAACGTACTCCGGCACGCCCCGGGAGCGTCCTACATCTCGGTCACGATCGCGCGCCGCGACAACGCGGTCACCGTCAGTGTGCGCAATGATGCTGGCAGCGGGCAGACCGGGCCGGCCGGCAGTGGGAAGGGCCTGGTCGGGATGCGGGAGCGGGCCGCCGTGTACGACGGGACCATCGAGGCCGGCCCCGATGCCGGCGGTTGGCGGCTGCGCGCCGTGCTGCACTTCGAACGGACGGAGGAGGATTCATGACGGGGATCTCGGTGCTGCTGGTCGACGACCAGTCACTGCTGCGGATGGGGTTCCGCCTCGTCCTGGAGGCGGAGGATGACATCACCGTCGTCGGGGAGGCCTCCGACGGCGCCGCCGGGGTCAGGATGACCCACTCGCTGCGCCCGGACGTGGTGCTGATGGACGTCCGGATGCCTGGCGTGAACGGGATCGACGCGACCGCGTCCATCGTCGCCGAGCAACCGGACACGAAGGTGATCATTCTCACCACGTTCGATCTCGACGAGTACGCGTTCGCAGGGCTGCGGGCGGGCGCCAGTGGGTTCCTGCTCAAGGACACCGAACCGGCCGAACTCGTCGGGGCGATCCGCACCGTGGCTTCCGGGGACGCCGTCGTCTCCCCCAGGATCACGCGGCGAATGCTGGAGATGTTCGCCACCCAGATGCCGGAGGGCGCCGCCGGCGACTCCTCCGGCGCGGCCGGGAACGCCGCCGACGGGCCGCTCTCGGGCCTGACCCACCGCGAGCACGAGGTGCTCCTGGCCATCGCGGAGGGCCTGTCGAACGGGGAGATCGCCGAACGACTGTTCGTGTCCGAGGCGACAGTAAAGACGCATGTAGGTAAAGTGCTGGCGAAACTGGGGCTACGCGATCGCGTCCAGGCCGTGGTCTACGCCTACGAGACCGGTCTGATCCGTCCCGCCTGATCCGTATCCGAGTGGCAGTGAAGGAAGGACATCGATGAGTGAGGAGTCCCGGCGGGGACCGGTGGGCGTGCGCGAGGCCGGGCCTGAGGATTCCGAGTTCCTGGTGGACATGCTGCTCGAGGCGTTCAACTGGCGGGGCGAGGAGCGATTCACCCGCAAGCAGATCCTGAAGGACAAGTCCACCTCGCTGTATGTGGCCGGCTGGCAGCGCGCGGGGGACATCGGCGTGATCGCCGTCGACCTCGCCGGCCCGAGCGGACTGCAGATCCCGATCGGCGCCGCCTGGCTGCGCCAGTTCCCGGCGCGCAACCCGGGCTACGGGTTCGTCGCCGAGGACGTGCCGGAGCTGTCGATGGCGGTGGTGCCGCACCAGCGCGGCCGCGGCATCGGCACCGGTCTGGTCCGTTCCCTGATGACCAAGGCACGCGACCAGGGCATCCGCAGGATCAGCCTGAGCGTCGAGGACGGCAACCCCGCGCTGCGCCTCTACAAGTCGCTCGGCTTCACCGAGGTCGGGCGCAACGGGGACGCGACGACCATGGTGGCCACGCTCGACTCCACGACTCAGGTCGTCGGGAAGTAGACCACCCGCAGGTCCCGGCCGAGGACGACCTCGAACCGGCCGATGACCTGGTTGGACTCCCCGACGAGGTACACGACGTGCGTGCTGCCCGCCCGCTCCTGCGGCAGCTCGAGCACGTGGTACCTGCCCGTCGTCGCACGGGCCACCGACGCGAACACGGCGAGCTCGGTGTCGCTCGCGTTCACGCCGCCGCTGAGCTGCTCGAGTGCCTCCCACTCCTCGTTCAGCGCCAGGCGCAGGAACCGGTCCACCGCCCCGGTGGGTGAGTTCAGCCCGATCCCCGAGTCCCGCACGATGTCGGTGCCGTCGCGCGCGAGCGCCCACACCGCCGTCAGTCCGTCGTCGCCCCAGCCGATCAGGAACTCGGCCTCGGCCTCGCGGGTGGCACCGCCACGCTGGGTGATCGTGGTGATGAGGTCGACGGCGGCAACCGGTCGGGAGTTCTCCTCACCGACGACCGTGGTACCGGTGATCTCGACGCTCACGCCGGTCGGCGTGGTCGGGGACTGCGTCGCCAGGCGCACGAGCTCGGCGCTGGTCGCGGCAGCGAACGCCTCCACCTGGTCACCCAGCTCCAGGGCCTGATCGAGCTCCGCGACGGCGACCGTCGGGGTCGCGCCCGCCGAGATGATCGTGGTGGCGTCGTCGCCGGAGACCAGGAACGCTCCGTACAGTTCCGTGAGCAGGGTCTGCAGGTCGGCCGTGGCCCCATCCGGGTCGACGGCGGGGGTGGGCTCCGGGCCGAGGGCGGTGGTCGGCGAGTTGGCACAGCCGGCCAACGCGGCCAGCGAGAGCACGGCGACGCACGCCATCGAGGTGCGCCTGAGGCCCATCGGTGTTCTCCCCCATATGATCGGACGCGTCATCGACGGACACGCGAGCCCAATCTAGCCGGTCCGCCGCACGGTTCGAACTGACACGAGTCCCCGGGGGAGGTACATGACCGAGCAGCGCATCCAGCCGCCGCCCGAGATCTCCGGCTATGTCTACAAGTACCCGATCGGGCACGGCGGGTTCTCGGACGTGTACCTGTACCAGCAGCTGATGCCGCGCCGGGACGTGGCGATCAAGGTGCTCCGCACGGACGCGCTGACCGACGCGAGCAGGCGCCAGTTCAGCGCCGAGGCGAACCTGATGGCCCGGCTGTCCAACCACACCAACATCGCCTCCATCTACTCCTCGGATGTCGACGGCGACGGTCAGCCCTACCTGGTGATGGAGTACTGCTCGGGCGGCAGCCTCGGCGAGCACTACCGGAACTTCCCGTTGTCCGTGAAGGACGTGCTCACGCTCGGCGTGCGGCTGAGCAGTGCGCTCGAGGCCGCGCACCGCGCCGGGATCGTGCACCGCGACATCAAGCCGGCGAACATCCTGCTCACGGAGTACGGCGTGCCTGTGCTGTCCGACTTCGGCATCTCCACGATCGACGAGGACTTCCCGGACGCCACGATCGCCCGGGCGCAGGTGTACGCCACTGTAGGGGCGGGGGCCAAGGACCTCGACACCTCGGACTCCATCGGCCTGAGCCTGCCGTGGGCGGCACCGGAGACGCTCGCCGAACCGCCGACGTCCGACACCCGGTCGGACCGGTACTCGCTGGCCGCCACGCTGTACTCGCTGCTCGAGGGCCGGTCCCCGCACGAGGTGCCCGGCGGTCCGAACGGCGCCTCCCACCTGACCGGGCGGATCCACACCGGTTTCGTCGCCCAGATGCAACGTTCAGACGTGCCCCCTTCGCTGCGGGCGCTGCTCCGACGAGGGCTGTCCTACGACCCGGATGCCCGGTTCGACAGCTCCATCGCGATGGCCCAAGCGCTGCAGGACGTGCAACGCGAGCTGGGATTCGAGGTCACCCCGCTCGAGGTGCCGAAGGGTGCCGCCCCGGCCCCCGAACCGCCGGATCCGGGCGAGACGCGGGTGCGCCCACGGGCCGCGCACGAGGTGGTGCGGATGCCCGTGCCGGAGGGCCACCAGACGCTCGCGCCCGGTGAAGTGCTGCCCGATCCGGATCAAGTCCCGGCTGCCGGCCCGCTTCCGTCGAGTCCGGTGACACCGCCGGCGCCCACCGCAGGCACGGTGTCGGCGCCGTCGGCACCCGCCGCGGCACCGCCGTCGGCCGTCCCGCCCACGGCGCCCTACGGCTATGGCGCCCCCGGCGCCACCCCGCCGGCGCAGCGCGAGCCCTACCGACACCAACCCGCACCGGCCCGCCCGAACCCGGCC